>NZ_PTJD01000007.1 GCF_002934625.1 Kineococcus xinjiangensis
ACCGCTGACGGTGCCCTCGGCACGGCGACGACGATCCTGCAGCGCATGCGTGACCTGGCTGTGCAGGCGTCGAACACCGGTTCGTCCGACCCCTCCGCCCAGGCGGCGGCGCAGACGGAGTTCGACCAGCTCAACAACGAGCTGACCCGCATCTCCGACACCACCTCCTTCGGCAACACCAAGCTCCTCGACGGCACCTACGGCGGCTTCGCCGGCAAGGTGGCCACCACCGCCGGTGCCGCCCTCACCACCACCGCCGCCGCGGGCCTCACCACCACCCAGAGCTTCACCGTCAACATCAACGCCACCGGCGCCAAGACGGTCACCCTGACCAACCTCGGCGCGCTCACCACGGTCGACCTCGCCGGTGCGTGGAGCTCGGCCAACGCCACCAAGGTCCAGGACGCGCTGCGCAAGGACCTCGACGCCGCCGGCCTCGCCAACGTCAACGTCTCGGTGAGCGCCAGCGACGGTGCGATCACCCTCAGCTCCAAGGCCTCCTCCACGAGCGACTCCCTCGCCGTCGCGGGCACCGACGCCGCTGCCATCTTCGGTGGGAACCTGACCTCCGCGGCGGTCACCGAGACGGTGGCGCAGCGCAAGACGTTCCAGGTGGGTGCCAACGGCACGGCGAACGACACGATCACGGTGTCGATCGACGACATGGACGCCTCCGCCCTGGGCACGAGCGGGCTGTCGCTGGTGGGCAACGCCGCCGACGGCTCCGCCAACGCCGCCACCGCCCTGAAGAAGGTCGAGGCCGCGATCCGCTCCATCTCCTCCACCCGCGCCACGCTGGGTGCGGTGCAGAACCGCTTCGAGCACACGATCAACAACCTGAACGTCTCGATCGAGAACATCACCGCCTCGCAGTCGGCGATCCGCGACACCGACATGGCCGCGGAGATGACCAAGTTCACCCGCAACCAGATCCTGACCCAGGCCGGCACCTCCATGCTCGCCCAGGCCAACTCCGCCGCACAGAACGTCCTCTCCCTGCTGCGCGGCTGATCGAACCACTCCTGAGGTCGGCTGACGCGAAGAAGCCGCACCTCACCGGGCGGGGGCCCGGAGGAACCCGGACCCCCGCCCGTCCCGTTCTCGAGCTCCACCTACACGAAAGGAGGCCGTGATGTCCAGCATCTCGTCGTCTGCCGTTGACGGACTTGTCAGCGGCCTCAACACCAGCGGCATCATCACCTCGCTCATCGCCGCGGACGCCGCTCCGCAGACGCGGATGAAGAGCAGCGTCAGTGCGGCGCAGCTGAAGGTCACCGCGTTCCAGTCCATCAACACCAAGATTCTCGCCATGCAGGACGCCGCCGCCAAGCTCCAGGACGCCACGTCCTGGAACCCCACGAAGGCGACGTCGTCGCACGCCAGCGTCGCCGTCAGCGCCGGATCCGGCGCTGCCGTGGGCTCGGTGAACGTGACGGTGACCGGTATCGCGAAGGGCAAGACCACCACCAGCGGTGTGCACGAGCCGGGCGTCACCAGCTTGTCGACCGTCCTCGGCGGCTCGCCCCTGGACGTCATGCGCAGCGACGGCAAGTTCGTCACCATCACGCCGAGTTCCGGAACCCTCACCGACGTCGCCGACGCGATCAACCGCGCCGAGGACCTCGGCATCAAGGCCGTGGCGATCCGTGTCGGGGAGAACAAGTACCGCCTGCAGATCACCTCGACCCGGACCGGAACGGACGTCGGCGAGTTCAAGATCGCTGCTCACGGCGGCGTGGTGAGCAACGGTCGTGACGGCCTGACCCGCAGCGACTACGCCTCGGTGACGGACGTCAGTGCAGGGAACGGCTACACCAGCACCGCCGCGACGAACGCCTCGATCAACACCGGCACCGGTGACCCCGACTTCACCTCGAAGACCAACACCTTCGCCAACATCATGACGGGGCTCTCCCTGACCGTCTCGGAGGTCACGGCATCGCCTGTCAAGATCTCGGTGACCCAGGACAGCGCCGCTGTGGCCTCGGCCATGGAGGGGCTCGTCACCGCGGCCAACGCGGTGCTGAGCGACATCGCCCTGCAGACCCGCGCCGGCACCCCCAATGCCAACGGATCGTTCACCGGCGGAGGTTCCCTGCGCGGCGACAGCGGCCTGCGCAGCCTGCAGGGCCAGATCATCAACGCGGTGACCTCGGCGATCACGGCGACGGGCACGGCCACCTCGGCGGTGACCATCGGCGTGCAGTCCACGCGCGACGGGAAGATCACCTTCGACAAGGCCAAGTTCCTCTCGGCCTACGAGGCGAACCCGACCGGGGTGAAGAACCTCGTGGCCACGAAGTCGGTGGCCGTGCCGGCCGACGGCAAGGACGGCCTGGCCACGCGCCTGCAGATGCTGGGCGAGGTCAGCACCGGCAAGAACAGCACGACGGGAGTCCAGGACCCGACCAGGGGCACCCTCACCGCGGCGATCTCCGGCCAGAACAACTCGATCTCGGACCTCACCAAGCGCATCGCCGACTGGGACGTCCGGCTCGAGCAGAAGAAGGCCCAGTACCAGAAGTACTACGGTGCGATGGAGGTCTCGCTCGGCAAGCTGAAGAGCCAGTCGAGCTGGCTCGCCGGCCAGCTCGCCAGCCTCCAGGCCTGAACCGCCGAACGCCGGAAGGGCCGGTCCCGGTGCCATGAGCACCGGGACCGGCCCTTCCGGCGTTGTGGGGGAGGCAGAGGTCGCGATCGATGGCGACGCGGCGCCCGGTCAGGTGAAAACGGATTGCGGCGACCGTACCGCTCCGACCCGGGCTCTCCCTGCCGATGGAGGGGGGAGCCCGAGAACCAGGAGGACCACTGAATGAGCTCCATGACCCACGGCCGTCGCTCCAAGGCCAACCGGTACGTCGCTGAGAGCCTCGCGACGGCCAGTCCTGCGGCGCTCCTCGTCATGCTCTACGACCGCCTCGTGATCGACCTCCAGCGCGCCGAGCAGGCCCTGGAGGCGGGCGACCGCGAGACGGCCCACACCAGCCTCACCCACGCCCAGGACATCGTGCTGGAGCTGCAGAACAGCCTCCGCGTCGACGCATGGGACGGCGGGCCGGGACTCATGTCCCTCTACTCCTGGCTCATGAAGGAGCTCATCGCCACGAACACCACCCAGGACGCTGCGCGTGCGGCTGCCTGCCGCGTGGAGCTGGTGGAGCCGCTGGCCGAGGCGTGGCGGCAGGCCGCGACCGAGCACCTCACCGGTGGCAGGTGATCGGCAGCCACTCCACCGCCGCCCCTCAGCGGACGCAGGAACCGGGCTGGCGCGACGCGTGGAGCTCGGCTCTGCATGCGGTGGAGCTCGACGTCGAGGCCGCTGAGGACCTCCTCGCCCGGCTGCACGCCGGCGTCGACACGGACGTCGCCGAGGTGCCGGTCCCGCAGGACTGGATCGAGCCCAGCATGCTCGCGCCACTGCCGGCTGACTTCGCAGAGCGCGCACGCCGTCTCCTGCAACGGCAGATGGACGTCAGCGAGCGCCTCGCCGAGGCCATGGTCCAGGCACGCTCGCAGCGGCGGGCCATGGCGAAGCTGGAGCAGGCGGAGCACCGACCCGTCTACTTCGATCGGCCGCTCTGAGCGCACCACTGCGCGAAGCACTCGCCGAGGCGGGCGCCGGACTTCTGGGTCCGGCGTCCGCCTCGTGCGTTCTCCGCCCGGCCTGTGACGCGCACTGGACCTAGAGTGAGATCGCGGTAGCGCCGGGTGAGGAGCTGACGTCCTGGCGTCGGGACCGCGGTGAGTCGGATCGCAGGAGGAGGAGCCGGTGCACGGGGACGAGGTCTTCATCAGCGGCAGCTACATCGTCAAGGACGAGGAGGAGCTCCTCGGCGGATCCCTCGACGCACTGCGTCCCTTCGTCGACGAGCTGGTCGTCTACGACACGGGCAGCACCGACGCCACGCGCGACGTCGCCCGCGCCCACGGAGCACGCGTGGTGGAGGGGTACTGGGACGACGACTTCGGCGCTGCCCGCAACCGCGCGCTCGAGCACTGCGCCGGGGAGTGGGTGGTCATCGTCGACGCCGACGAGGTGGCGCGGGGCAACCCCCGGGCGCTGCGCCGCCGACTGCGACTCACCCCGGCCGACGCGCTCTCGGTCATGCAGGTGTCCCACACCTGGCAGGGGGCCGGCGTGGGTCTGTCGGTCTGGTCCGTGCGCGTCTTCCGACGTGCCCGGTGCCGCTGGGAGGGCGCCATCCACGAGCGAGTCGTCGGGCGCTGGGGCGAGCTGTCGGGGGAGCAGACCACGGACCTGGAACTCGACCACTCCGGCTACACACCGGTCCGGACCCGCGAGCGGAACAAGGGCGGTAGGAACCTGCGGGTCGCCGAGCGGGAACTGGCGGACGCCCTGGCCCGCGGTGCCTCAGACACGTGGCGGTTCCTGATCAACGTCGCCCGCTCCGGCCAGCTCGAAGGCGATCCGTCGCGCTCCCTCGAGGCGCTGGCCCTGGTGGACCGCGCAGCCGTCGCCCCCCAGCAGGGCATCCTCGCAGGGCACACAGCGCTGGGCATCGCCGTGGCCAACGCCGACATGGCGCTCGGCCTGGACTGGCTCGCGTCGATGGCGCAGTGGGGCGAATCCCCCGATGTCCTCCGCGCGATGGAGGGGCAGCTCGCCATGGCGACCGGGGACCTCCAGCGCGCCGAAGCGCTCCTGAGGCCCTACGTCGAGTCCGGCGACCAGGGAGGGGTGGTCCTCACGGACCTCTCCTTCACAGACTCCCTCATCGACTGCCTCTGGTTGCAGGACCGCCACGAGGAGTCCGTGGAGCTGCTGCTCGACCACCTCGCCACCGGCAAGTCCCACATCGCCGCGGCGGTGGTGCTCGCGCGCGTCCACGAGTCCCGGACCGACTCGCGGCGCCTCGTGGACGCACTGCCGGAGTCGCTGGTCCTGCCCTACGTCGGCCAGCTGCAGGCCACGGGGTTCGCCTACGGCGAGCCGTTCTTCGAGGCGATGTGGGACGCCGGTCGCGCGAGGACGGCGGTGCTCGTCGCGATCAGCGGCCTCGGAGGCTCGCTGCCCTTCGAGAAGGCGCTCCTGTGGTCGCTGCGGATGCGCGAGGCGGGGCTGGGGGAGCACTGCCCGCTGTGGCGGATCCTGCGCTCGACCGAGCGTGACGACCGCACCAGGATCATGTGTGGTGCCGCCCTCGTGGAGATCGGCGAGGAGGCCGCCCTCCCACTGCTCGAACCCCTGCTCGCGCGGGTGGACGACGACGCCGCTGGTGCCCTCGTCGAGGAGCTGCGGCAGTTCGCGCCGGGCTTCACCGCCGCCCTGATCGCCGGCTAGGGCCGGCCGCAGCGCAGGAGGTCGGCGTCAGTCCTCGTCGGAAACGCGGAGGACCCGGCCCCACCGGGCCAACCTGGCCAGCAGAGCCGGCGCTGCGGCCAGACGCGCCCGGATCGCGTCGGCGTTGCCGGGCCGGGGCCCCACCACCCGCGCCGGGTTGCCGTAAGCCAAGCAGCCCGGGGGCAGGTCCCGCGTGACGACCGCGCCTGCGCCCACCACGGCGCCCTCCCCGATGCGGACGTAGGGCAGGACCGTCACGTTCACGCCGAGCTGCGCTCCAGCGCCGATGCTCGGGCCCATCATGAGCCGGGCGGACTCGGCGTCACCGGGAAGCACGTCGTTGGCGAGGCTCACGCCGGGTGCGAGGAACGCTCCCCGCTCGATCTCCGTGAACTGCGCGATGTAGCAGTTCGAGTGGATCCTGACGTCGTCCCCGATGTCGCACGCGTAGTCGACGACCGTCCCGGACCAGACGGAGACGCGCTCAGCGATACGGCAGTCCTCGCGGACCACGACGCCATGCCCGGTGCTGAGGTCCGCCCCGATCGTGCTCCCGGTGTAGAGGACCGTCCCGGAGCGCAGCCGGGCGCGCGGGCCCAGCACCAGCGGCCCGCCGCCGCCGCGCTCGGCGGGGTAGCCGACCTCGACCCCCCGGTCGGTCACCAGCTCCGCCGCGCCGAGGACCCGGTTCCCGTCCGCGCCGTGCTGCTCAGGCACGGGCACCGGCATCCTCCGAGGCGAGCGCTGCACGCAGACCCGCGCAGACCGTTGCGACGTCCCCGCTGGTCATGTGCGGATGCAACGGCAGCGACAGGACCTCCGCCGCCGCGGCGGTCGCCACCGGGAAGCTCCCGTCCGACCACTGCCGGAACGCCGGTTGCGCGGGGCAGGGGAGGGGGTAGTGGATGCCCGTCTCGATGCCGGAGGCGGCCAGCTCCCGGCGCACGTGGTCGCGGCTCGATGTCCGCGCGACCAGCAGGTGCCAGGCGCTGACGACGCCCGGCTCAGGCTCGACCAGCCGCAGCGGTGCGTCGCGCAGTTGTTCGCGGTAGGCGTCGACGACCGTGCGGCGGGCCGCGGTCCAGGCGGGCAGGTGGCGCAGCTTCGCGCTGAGCACGACCGCCTGCAGGGCATCCAGCCGGCTGTTCATCCCTACTCGCTCGTGGATGTAGCGATCCACCTCGGAGCGGCCGTGGTTCGCCAAGGAGCGCACGCGGTCCGCAAGCGCAGCGTCGTCCGTCACGACGGCCCCCCCGTCGCCGAAGGCGCCGAGGTTCTTGCCGGGGTAGAAGCTGAAGGCCGCCGCGACGCCCGCGGCGCCCGCCGCCGTCCCGTCCCGAGACGCGCCGTGGGCTTGGGCGGCGTCCTCCACGAAGGCCAGTCCGAACCGGTGGGCGACCTCCCGCAGACCGCCCAGGTCCGCCACGTGCCCGTAGAGGTGGACCGCGATGACGGCGGCGGTCGCGGGTGTCACGGCGTCGGCCGCGGCCTGCGCGCTCATCAGCAGCGTGCGGGGGTCGACGTCCACGAACCGGGGGCGCGCCCCTGCGAGGAGAACGGCCTCCGCGGTGGCGATGAAGGTGTTGGCCGGAACGAGGACCTCGTCGCCGGGACCGATCCCGAGGCCGCGGAGGATCAGATGCAGGGCATCCGTGCCGTTGGCCACGCCCACGGCGTGCCGGCGGTCGCAGAAGCCCGCGAAGCTGTGCTCGAACCGGTCCACCTCAACGCCGCCCACGTACGATCCGCCGTCCAGGATCCGCCGCCAGCCCGCCTCCACCTCCGCGCGGACCTCCGCTGTGGTCGGCGCGAGGGTCGAGAAGGGGATCTCCGGCACGTCAGGCCGCCGGGGCCATCTCGCGGAGCTCGACGGCCGCCCCCCTGCGGAGCGAGCGCTCGGCAGCGGCCAGCACCCTGATGACGGCCAGGCCGCTGCTGCCTCCGCTCCTCGGAGCACGCCCCGTCGCGCAGCACTCCAGGAAGTGCGCCACCTCCGCCTCCAGCGGTTCCCTCCAGTCGACGGCCGGCACGTCGACGCCGGCGTCCCGGTAGACCACCGGCTCGGCTCCCCTCGGGTCCACCGAGGTCGCGCTCTTGTCGTGGAACTGCACGCGACCCTCCTCCAGGAGGTCGTCGTACACGGCCATGCGCCTGGTGCCCACCACCGAGACACGGCGGACCTTGCAGGGGTCCAGCCAGCTGACGTGGACGTGGGCCGTGACATCGGCGGTGGGGTAGTGCAGGTTCAGGTGGACCACGTCCTCCAGCACGGGGTGGACGTGGGGGCGGCCCCATGCCTGAACGCTGTCCGGCTGTTCACCCAGGAGGAAGCCCAGGATCGACAGGTCGTGAGGTGCGAGGTCCCACAGGACGTTGACGTCGCGCTGGAAGAGGCCCAGGTTGAGCCGGGCGGTCTCGATGTGGCGGATCCGCCCCAGGTGACCGGTGCGGACCGCCTCGCGGAGGACCGCGACCGCCGGGTTGTACTCGAAGGTGTGGCCGACCATGAGCGTGAGCCCATGGCCAGCGGCGAGGGTGATCAGTCGTTCGGCGTCGACGACCCGGGTCGCCATGGGCTTCTCCACCAGGACGTGCTTCCCGGCGTTGAGCAGCCCGCCGGCGACCGCCGCATGGCTGCCCGGGGGAGTGGCGACGACCGCTGCGTCGAAGAGCGGCGCGGCCTCGCGGACCGTCCCGCGCGTGACGAGATCCGGATGGCTCCGCTGCAGCTCGGCGGTCCGGATGCGGTCGGGATCGACGGCGACGACCTGTTCGACTTGGGGCAGGTTGCTGAGGACGCGCACGTGCTTGGCCCCCCAGTACCCGCACCCGACAACCGCAACGCGCATGGTGCCCGAGCCCTCACATGTCTTCGGCGCCGCTACCGACTGCAACGGATTGATCACACGTTACCCGTCTCCCGGGTCGCAGGCAGGCCCACGACCGGTGAGGACGGAGCGCGTCCCGCCGCGGCAGCCGCGGGGCACCCCGCTCGCGGGACGGCCCGCCAGGCCCCGTCACGACGGGGTCACCGCCGTGGGAACCTGGCACGTCGCACGTAACCCGCGCCCCGTTCCTGCCGATGCCACTGGTGGAAGCACCGCCCCCGGAGCGTCAGGAGACGACCATGCCGAGCCCCGCCACCAGCATCGCCGCCTGCCTCGTCGTGCAGGGGGACGCGCTGCCCACTCTCGACGCGGATGTCCGGGCGCTCGCCGCCGTGGCCGACGAGGTGGTGGTGTACGACACCGCCGACCACCTGGCGCCGGGGACACCGGTCTTCGAGGCGGCCCTGCGGCCGGGGGTGACCGTGGTGAGCGGCGCCTGGGCGGAGGACCGCGACCGGGCCCAGGAGGCGGCGCTGGCGCACGTGCGGGCCGACTGGGCGCTGTGCGTCCTGGCGGGGGAGCGGGCCAGCGCGTCCGTGGAGGAGCTGCGGTCGTACCTGGCGGCGGCGGGAGATGCCGTGGCCCTGTCGGTGCGGGTCGACGACGTGGTCCGGGGAACGCACCGTTCGGCGCGCCTGCTCCACCGGGGCCGCGCGGCCCGGTCCGCCCCCGGTGCGGTCCACGGCGGCGTCGAGCTGCCGGGGGTGCCGAGCCGGCTCCTGGCGATCCACCAGCCCGTCGCCACGACCGCTCGGCTGCCGCGCCAGCGCGGGATCTTCGACAGGGTCTGAGTTCACAGCAGCACCGGCTGCCCCGACAGGCGCACCACTCACAGGCGCCCCACCCCCGAGGTGGGGCGCCTGTGGTGCGTGGGGCGGGTGAGTCCCACCGGCGACGGGGAAGGCCCTCTCCGTCGAGAGGGGGCGGGCGCGGGGCTGCACGCCGCCGGACCTCCACCACCCCGAGCGCCACCTCCGGCGGCGGACGGGCCGCCGGGGCGACCCCGGCGGCCGCCGGCGCTCACCCAGCGTCACCGGCGAGGGGCGGCTCGTCGGGGACCCGTCACCCCCTTGTCCACCCCGCACCGTCCCGCGCTGCTCCGCACGGGTGAACGGCGACGCGCGGACAGGCGACACGCCCTCAGCGACGGGCCGAGGCTCAAGCCCGCGGCCCGTTGAGCCGAATGGAGTGGTGTGGCGCAGGAAGCGCCGTGCAGGACAGGCCACGGACCGGCCGAGACCACTAGAAGCTGTCGGCGCATCCCAGCGCCGCCGAGGCCCGTCGGAGGGTGGCCCCGTGTCCGATCTCACCAGCGTGGCGCTGCACACGGCGCTCAACGGTCTGCAGGCACGCCAGCGCGCCATCGCCGACAACGTCGCCAACATCAACACTCCCGGCTACCTGGCCAACAAGGTGTCCTTCGAGGACTCCCTGGCCAGTGCGGTGCGCTCCGGGAGTGCGGCCGCCGCCGCGACGTCGGGCATCGCGACGCGGAAGTCGCTGGAGCCGACGCGCGAGAACGGCAACAACGTCAACCTCGAGCAGGAGACGCTCTCCAACATCTCCACCGGGCTCAGCTACCAGACCGCGCTGAACGCCCTCGGTTCGAAGTACTCCCTGCTGCGCACGGCCATCTCCGGTCAGTGACGCGCAGCCCTCGCATCCTCACCACGAACCTGTCAGCCGCGGAAACCACGAGCACGGAGCCTGAACTGTGAGCATCTTCGAAGCGATCGGCATCGCCGGCACGGGAGTGACGGTGAACCGCAAGTGGATGGACGCGGTGAGCGACAACCTCGCCAACCTCAACACCGCCAGCCGCACGAACGAGGCCGGCTTCCGCGAGCGCTACGTCGTCGCCCAGGAGGCCGCTGACGGCAAGGGCGTGCAGGTCGGCGGCATCGCGCTCGGCGGCACCGAGGGCCGGATCGTCTACGACCCGAGCCACCCCCTCGCCGACGCCGACGGCAACGTCAAGATGCCCGACATCGACATGGGCACCCAGATGACGAACCTGCTCATGGCGCAGCGCGCGTACCAGGCCAACCTCGCAGTCGTCGACCGTGCGAAGGACGCCTACCAGGCGGCCCTGCAGCTGGGCAAGAACTGATGAGCATCGAGTCGATCGCCGGCATCGGCGGTACCGCAGCCTCCTCCGGGACCTCCGCCTTCGGGTACGGAGTGGGCCTGGGGAACATGGACAACGCGCAGATGACGCGCGGGGTCACCGACACCGCCACCATCCCGCCCGCGGGCGTCGGCCAGGTCGGCGGGGTGCGGGGCACCGCGGCCCCCGAGGCCGCCACCGCCGGTGACGCCGGGGACTTCGCCTCCCTGCTCTCGGGCGGCCTCGACCGCCTGCAGGGCATGCAGTCCCGGTCCGACGACCTGGCGATCAAGGCCGCCACCGGGAACCTCACGAACGTGCACGACTACATGATCGCGAGCAACGAGGTCCAGCTGGCCACGCAGCTCACCGTCGCCGTCCGCAACAAGGCCGTTGAGGCCTTCAACGAGATCATGAGGATGCAGATCTGATGGCGAACGCCAACAAGGGCCCGGCGGCGATCGCCGAGGGCGCCAAGCGCTTCCTCACGGGTTTCGGGGAGTTCACGGCAGGCCAGAAGGCCGTCGTCATCGCGGTGGTCGTCGCGCTCATCGCAGGCGGGGTGGCCTTCTCCCGCTGGGCCTCCACGCCCTCGTACACGCCGATGTACACCAACCTCTCGGGCGCGGACGCCGCGGCGGTCGTGGAGAAGCTCAAGGCGTCCGGCACCCCCTACGAGCTCGGTGACGGCGGCTCGACGATCTCCGTGCCGCAGGCCAACGTCTACGAGGCCCGCCTGGAGATCGCCAAGGACGGGCTCATCCAGGAGTCGGAGTCCGCCTCCCTGCTGGACAAGGCCGGCGTCACCACCTCGGCGGAGATCCAGAACGAGGCGATCCGCAAGGACCTGGCCAACGAGCTCGAGGACACCATCGAGTCCATCGACGGCGTCAACACGGCGGTCGTGAACCTCGCGATCCCGAAGAAGGACGTCTTCATCGCGGAGCAGCAGCCCACGACGGCCTCCGTGCTGCTCGGGCTGAAGCCGGGCACCAGCCTCACCGACGACCAGGTGCGCTCCGTCGTCAACCTCGTCTCCGGCGGCGTGGCGGGCATGGACCCCAAGAACGTCTCCGTCGTCGACGGCAAGGGCAACACGCTCTCCACCGACGGCCAGGGCGGCGGCACCCAGCAGAAGCAGGCCGACGAGTACAACAACGCCGAGAGCACCCGCCTGCAGGCGATGCTCGAGCAGGTCTTCGGCCCCGGCAACGTCAAGGCCACCGTCTCCGCCGAGCTCGACTTCGACGAGCGGATCATCGAGTCGGAGGAGTTCACCCGCCCGACGGACATCCCCCCGGCCGCCTCCACGGAGCGCATCGAGGAGTACACCGGTGGCGCCCCCGCCGTCGGCGGCGTCCTCGGCCCGGACAACATCCAGGCCCCCGCCGGCCAGGAAGGCGCCTCGCAGTACCGCAGCGAAGAGCGCACGGTGGACAACAAGCTCGACACGAAGAAGACCACCACCAAGGCCGCCCCCGGCTCGGTCAAGCGCAAGAACGTCGCGGTCGTCCTCGACGCGCAGAAGGCCGGCACCGCCGACGTCGCCCAGGTCCAGGCGATCGTCACCAGCGCGGTGGGCATCGACCCCAACCGCGGGGACACGGTCAACGTCATCAAGACCGCCTTCGACACCTCCGCCGCCGACGAGGCCGCCAAGGCGCTCAAGGAGGCCGAGGAGGCCGAGAAGCAGGACGAGCTCCTCAGCTACGGCAAGACGGCCGCCCTGGCCCTGCTGGTCTTCATCATGCTGATCGTGGTGCTGCTGTCCTTCCGCCGCCGCAAGGTGGAGGAGATCGACGTGGCCAGCCTCCCGATCCACCTCGGCGACATCACCGACGAGACCCTGCACGAGCCGGTGCTCCCGCCCGCCCCGCCCGTCCCGGCCCTCCCGGCCGCTCCGGTGGACCCGGCCCTCGAGGCCGCCGCCTTCCGCCGCGACACCGTCGTGGAACTCGTCTCCCGCCAGCCCGAGGAGGTCGCGGAGCTGCTCCGCGGCTGGCTCGCCGACCGGAGGTCCTGAGCCTTGTCGTCCACCGAACTCGCCGTCGTCCCCCTCACCGGGGCGCAGAAGGCCGCCGTCCTGCTCGTGCAGGTCGGTCAGGAGAACGCCGCGAAGGTCCTCTCCCACATGCGCCCGGCGGAGATCGAGGAGCTCACCGCCGAGCTGCTCCGCCTCCGCTCCGTGGCCCCCGAGATCGCCGGCAAGGTCCTCGAGGAGTTCCACGAGATGATCGTCTCGCCGCTGCGCGGCGGGAGCGGCGGCCTCGACTTCGCCCAGGCCCTCCTCGAGGGCGCCCTGGGCGCGGACGGTGCGGCAGCGGTCCTCGGCCGGGTCGCGGAGACGCAGCACATCGCGCCCTTCGCGTTCCTGCACCAGGCGGACCCGCAGCAGATCCTCACCTTCCTCACCGGTGAGCACCCGCAGACCATCGCCCTGGTCGTGGCCCACCTGCGGCCCGACCAGTCCTCGATGATCCTGTCCGGGCTCTCCCCGGAGATGCAGGCCGACATCGCCTACCGCATCGCCACCATGGAGTCCACGAGCTCCGAGTACGTCCGGATGGTCGAGGACGTCGTGCAGCGGCGCACCTCCACGGTCCTGCAGCAGAAGAACAACACCGCCGTGGGTGGCGTCGCCCCCCTCGTCGAGATCATCAACCGCGCCGACCGCGGCACCGAGCGCAGCGTCCTCGAGGGCCTGGCCAAGCTCAACCCCGCGCTCGCCGAGGAGATCCGCGCCCTCATGTTCGTCTTCGAGGACATCACCAACCTCGACGACCGCTCCATCCAGCTCGTCCTGCGCGGGGTGGAGACCGCCGACCTCGCCACCGCCCTCAAGGGCGTCAAGGAGGTCGTGCGCGACAAGATCCTGCGCAACGTCTCCTCCCGGGCCCGCGAGAACCTCCTCGAGGAGATCGAGATGCTCGGCCCGGTCCGCATGTCCGCGGTCGAGGAGGCCCAGTCCAAGATCGTCACGGTGATCCGTGGCCTCGAGGAGTCCGGCCAGATCGTCCTGACGCGCGGCGGTGACGATGACTTCGTCTCCTGATCTCGCCCGGCAGGCGCCGGCGGGGGAGTTCCTCCCGCTGCACGTCCGCTCCGGGTTCGTCGCCGCCGACACCGCCCCCGCCCCGGCGCCGCGCACCTTCGTCGCGGCACCCGCGGGAGGCGGCACCCCGCAGGCCTTCAACGGCATGCAGCTGCCCACCACCGGCGCCGCGGCGGAGGAGGCGGCCAAGCTGCGCGAGTCCGCCAAGACCGCCGGCTTCGCCGAGGGCTGGGCGCAGGGCATGCGCAAGGCCGCCGAGCAGGCCGCGCTGGACCGGGCCGCCGACCGCTCCGCCGCCGAGGCGTCCCAGCGGGCGCACGACGCCCAGCGCGCCGCCGTCCTGCGCCGCCTCGAGCTGGCCGTCCTGGCCGCGGCCGACGACCTGCGCGACCGCCGCGACCCCGAGGTCGCGTCGCTCGCCGACACCGTCCTGGAGCTGGCCTGCGACCTCGCGGGCGCCGTGCTCGACCGGGAGGTGTCCCTGATGGCCGATCCGGTCCTGGAGGCGGTCCGGCGCGCCCTGCGCCCCCTGGCCCCCTCCGAGCCGGTCACCGTCCGTGTCCATCCGGCGGACCTGAGCGTCCTTGTGGGTGACGGCCTCAAGGAGGACGGCGCACCTGCCGATGCAGGGCTCGTGACGTACGTGAGCGACAGCAGCCTTCAGCCCGGTGACGCCATCGCCCGACAGGGCGACACCGAGGTCGACGCGAGCCTGCGCGCCAGCGTGTCCCGAGCCCTCGATGCCCTCGCGGGCAACGAGGGGTTCGGGCGGGCTGAGTGAGCCTGGTGTCGAGCAGCCTCGCGGCAGGTGTGCGCGAGCTGCTCCGGCCCCAGGTCTCCCGCGCCGTGGACGCGGCCCGGCCCCTCGTCAGCGGCCGCGTCACGTCCCTCATCGGCCTCTCCGTGGAGGTCTCCGGCGTCGAGGCCGCCGTGGGGGAGACCATCCTCCTCGGCGACCCCGCCGGGCACCGCACCCCCGCAGAGGTCGTCGCCGCCGAGCGCGGGCGGCTGCGCTGCCTGCCGCTCGGCCACCTCACCGGCCTCGCCGCCGGCGCCCCGGCCGTCGCCACCCGCAAGCCCTCCACGGTCCCCGTGGGCCCCACCCTGCTCGGGCGCGTCGTCGACGCCCTCGGCAATCCCCTCGACGGCGGTCCGCCGCTGGTCACCGCGCCGCGCGCCCACCTGCACGCCGAGCCGCCGCCCGCCATGCAGCGCGCCCGCGTCGACAGCCCCCTCGGACTCGGCGTGCGCGCGCTGGACACCCTCGTGCCCGCCGGACGCGGTCAGCGCTTCGGCATCTTCGCCGGCTCCGGCGTCGGCAAGTCGTCCCTCCTGTCGATGATCGCCCGCGGCACCGCCGCCGACGTCTCGGTCCTCGCCCTCGTCGGCGAGCGTGGCCGCGAGGTCCGGGAGTTCCTCGAGGACGACCTCGGCCCCGAGGGCCTGGCCCGCTCCGTCGTCGTCATCGCCACCTCCGACGAGGCCCCGGCCCTGCGCCTGCGCGCCGCGTTCACCGCCACCTCGATCGCCGAGTCGTTCCGCGACCTCGGCGCCGACTGCGTGCTGATGATGGACTCCCTCACCCGCGTCGCCATGGCGCAGCGAGAGGTCGGCCTCTCCGTCGGCGAGCCCCCCGCCACCCGCGGCTACCCGCCGTCGGTGTTCGCGCTCATGCCGCGCCTGCTGGAGCGCGCCGGACCGGGCATCACCGGCTCCATCACCGGCATCTACACCGTCCTCGTCGACGGCGACGACCACAACGAGCCCATCGCGGACAACGCCCGCTCCATCCTCGACGGCCACGTCACCCTCGACCGCAAGCTGGCCACCGCCGGGCACTTCCCCACGATCGACGTGCTGGAGTCCGTCTCCCGCGTCGCCTCCCGCGTCACCACCCGCGAGCAGCGGGCCGTCGCCACCCGGCTGCGGCAGGTCCTCGCCGCCCACCGCGACGTCAAGGAGCTCATCGAGGTCGGCGCCTACGCCCCCGGCGCCAACCCCGACGTCGACGCCGCCGTGGCCGCGATGCCCGCCATCAACGCCTTCCTGCGCCAGGACATCGAGGAGATCACCCCCGCCCCGCAGGCGTGGGCGATGCTCGACCAGCTCGTCGCCCACCTCGGCGGCCCCGCGTGATCGCCCGCTCCCTGCTGGCCGTGCTCAAGCTGCGGCGGCTGCAGCAGGAGCAGGCCAAGGGCGAGGTCACCACCGCCAACGCACTGGTGCGCAACCAGCAGAAGCGCGCCGCCCGCGTGCAGCGCGAGCTCGGCGACGCCCACCTCTCCGACGAGACCCACAACGCGTGGACCATCGGCGTGCTGCGCCGCTCCGCGCTGATGGCCGACCTCGACGCCGCCCGCGCCCTCACCGAGCTGGCCGAGGCCGGCCTCACCGAGAAGCAGGCCGCCTGGGCCCGCGCCCGCCGCGCCGAACGCTCGCTGGAGCGCGTGGTCGAGCGGCAGGAGGAGGCCCAGGAGAAGGCCGCGCTGGCCGCCGACCAGAAGGCGCTCGACGACCGCACGGTGGCCGAGTTCGCCGCCCGCGCGCGCCGCCGCGCCGAGCTCGAAGGAGGACAGGAATGAGCCCCGTCGCCGAGATCAGCGAGCGCATCGCCGACATCCGCTCCCGCATCGCCGCCCTCGACACCGCGGCCCCCGCGACGCAGGCCCGCGCCGCGACGTCCGCGGCGGGCGCCTCCACCGGCTCCGACTTCGCGAGCGCCCTCACCTCCGCCGGCGAGCCCGGGCGCGCCAGCCGCGTCTCCACCTTCGCGCCCGTCCCCACGAGCGGCGCGACGGCGTCCGCGCCCGGCTCCGCAGCCGGCGGGGAGGCGCTGCTCGCCGCGGCCCGCAAGCACCTCGGCGTGCCCTACGTCTACGGCGGCACCGACCCGGCCACGGGTCTGGACTGCTCCGGCCTCATCCAGCTCGCCGCCAAGCAGGTCGGGATCCCGCTGCCGCGCACCGCCGCCCAGCAGGCGCAGGCCGGCACCGCCGTGCCCAGCCTCGCCCAGGCGAAGCCCGGGGACCTGGTCGTCCTGGAGAACGGCGGCCACATCGGCATCTACGCGGGGGACGGGCAGATGCTGCACGCCCCCAGGACGGGCGGAGTCGTGAAGATCGCCAAGATCTGGGAGACGCCCACGGCGATCCGGCGCGTCACCGCCGGCGTCGTCGCCGCGGGCGCCGTGGCCGGGGGGGCGGTGGCCGGTGCCGCCCTCGGCGCGTCCTCCGCCGGAGCCTCCGAGTACGTCCGCCCGCCCGCGCTGGCCGGCGCGCCGAGCGGCCCCGTCGGCTCGAAGTCCGCGCCCTACGACGCCGCCTTCACCGCCGCCGAGCAGAAGTACGGCCTGCCCGCAGGGCTGCTCTCCGCCGTCGCCAAGCAGGAGTCCGGCTACAACCCCCACGCCAAGAGCCCCGTCGGAGCACTCGGGCTGATGCAGTTCATGCCGGGCACCGCCCGGGAGATGGGCGTGGACCCGCTGAACCCCGCCTCCGCCATCGACGGCGCGGGCCGCCTGCTCAGCAAGCACCTGAAGTCCTTCGGGTCGCTGGAGCTGGCGCTGGCCGCCTACAACGCCGGCCCCGGCAACGTGAAGAAGCACGGCGGCATCCCGCCGTTCGACGAGACCCAGAACTACGTCAAGAAGATCATCGGAACCCTCGGGAGGTCCGCGTGAGCACTCCGACCATCGCGACGTTGCCGGTCGCCCCCACCACCGGTCAGGGTTCCGCGTCGCGCGGCTCCGCCGACGGCGGCGCCGGCTTCGCCCAGTCCTTCGGCCAGGCGGTCGCCCAGCTCGGGCAGGAGGGCACCGCCGACTCCGGTGCCCCCGGCCAGCAGGGCGGACAGGGCGCTGCGCCGCAGGGCGTCTGCGGCGGGACCGACCCGGCCGTGACCGCCGTCGTCGACCCGGCCCTGCTGGGGTTGCCGCTGGCACACCTCATGCCCGGCGCCGTGCCGACCGCGGTGACCGGCGGGGGCGGCGAGACCGCTGCCGGCATCGCGTCCGGATCTGCCGTGGTGCCCGGTGCTCCCGGGGTCCCCGCGACCGGCGGGGGCGCTGTGACGGATGCGCAGTCGGCTCTGGCGGCGCAACCGGCAACCACCCCCACTCCCGCCGCCGGGGACCTCGTGCGCCCGGCGCAACTCGCCACCGAGAAGGCCTCGGCGACCACCATGCCCTGGATCACCGGCATCGCCACCGGCACCGGCACCGCCGCCACCGGCGAGGCTGCCATCGCCACCGCGGCTCCGCCGATCACTGCGGTGCAGGGGCAGGCCACCCAGCAGGCCGCTGCCGTCGCCGTCGCCGTCGCCGCCGACGCGGACGCCGCCCAGCTCGGCACCGCCGCCGCGACGACCCAGGCGAGCGCCCAGGCCGCCGTCCAGGGAACGGCGACGTCGGCCTCCGCCGTCACCGGCCAGGACCCCACGGCGGGTACCCCCGCCCCGGCCGGCCCCAACGCGGCCGTCACCGGCGGCGCGTCCTCCGGCGGCGCGGGCGGGAGCACCCCCGACGGCTCCGGGCAGTCCTCCGACGGCTCCGCCCAGCAGCAGGCACCGCGCACGGCCGCACCCGCCCCGGCACCCGCGTTCGCGCAGGTCGCCGGCGCGGTCGCCACCCCCGCCCCGGTCATCCTCGCCGCCAGCCCCGTCGTGCCGCAGCCCGCCGGCGCCACCCTGCTGCAGGCCGCGGTCGCCGAGGCCGTCGCCGAGGCCGCCACGGACGTCGCACCCGTCACCGCAGCCACGACGACGCCCACCGGTTCCGTCGCGGCCGCCGCACCCGCCGCACCGGCCACGTCCACCCCGCCCGTGCCGCTGCCGCTGACCAACCCCGCCGCCTTCGCCGGCGGACTCGGCCGCCGCCTCGAGGCGCTGCCCCCCGCCGACGGCAACCACCGGATGACCGTCGAGGTCACGCCGCTCGGCCTCGGCCCGGTCAAGGTCACCGCCGAGGTGCTCGACGGGTCCCTGCACGTCCAGCTCGTCGGTGCCTCCGACCTGGCCCGCCAGGCCCTGCGCCTGGCCGTGCCGGACCTGATCCGCGAGCTCGCGGGCAGCACCTTCAACCAGACGACGGTCGACGTCCGCGCCGACTCAGGCTCCCAGCAGCAGTCCCGCGGCGCCGGCGACGCCCACTCCGGCGGCGGGCACCGCCAGGGCGGCTCGGGGCAGCAGGGCGGCACCGGCCCCGGCGCCGACCGCCGCTCCCTCTACGCCGCCGACGAGCAGCGCGCCGCCCACCGCAGCGCCGTCGCGGCCGCCGCCGGCCGCCTGGACCTGCACGCCTGACCGGCCACTGCTCCGCGCGCTGAAGCGGCCGGAGCAGGAAGCACCCCGAACGGGCTACAGATCCTCCCCCGAACGACCGAAGGACAAGCCATGAGCATTGATGCGGCGAGCGGCGCGTCCGGCCACGGATCGCTCCTGGACGCCTCCAACGCGGCCCAGGCCGCGAGGGACGTGGCCAGGACCGGTGGGCCGAGCGGCACGAAGGCGTCCGGGGACACCCAGAAGAACAAGGACACCTTCATGAAGCTCCTGGTGGCGCAGCTGCGCTACCAGGACCCGTCCAAGCCGGTCGACTCCTCGACGTTCATCGCGCAGACCGCGCAGTTCTCGTCGCTGGAGACGCTGGAGGGCATGAGCAAGAACAACACCTCCATGCTCGCCGCCCAGCTGCGCCTGCAGGCGAGCAGCCTCGTCGGCCAGTCGGTCAGCTACCCCGGCGCCGACGGCATCGTCACCGGCACCGTCACCTCCGCCTCGTTCGCGGGGACGGGGGAGCCCGTGCTCAAGGTCGACGGCAAGGAGATCGCGCTCTCGAAGGTCGTGAGCGTCGACGCCCCAACGAGCACCACCCCGCCGGCCGCCTGACGCCGGGCCCCTAGCACCGAACACCTCGCGAACCGCACTGCAGGACCCCCCGCCAGTCGTACCGAAGGGTAGATCGAATGCTCCGCTCCATGTTCTCCGGCGTCAGCGGCCTCCGCTCGCACCAGACCATGATGGACGTCGTCGGCAACAACATCTCCAACGTGAACACCACGGGCTACAAGAGCTCCAACGTGGTCTTCGCCGACACGATGAGCCAGCTCACCAAGGCCGCCGGCGCGCCCCAGAACGGGCAGGGCGGCACCAACCCGGCGCAGGTGGGCCTCGGCGTGCGGGTCAACAGCATCTCGCAGAACTTCACGCAGGGCTCCTCGCAGTCCACCGGCCGGGCCACCGACCTCATGCTCAACGGTGACGGCATGTTCGTCGTGAAGCAGGGCGAGCAGACCCTGTACACGCGCTCCGGCGCGTTCACCTTGGACCAGACCGGTGCGGTCACCACGGCAGACGGGGCCTACGTGCAGGGCTGGCGCGCCGACGCCATGGGTGAGATCAACGTCAACGGGCCCACCACCCCCCTGATCGTCCCGTCCGACACCGTGATGCCGGCCGCGCAGACCACCCTGGGCACGTTCAAGGGCAACCTGGACAAGACGGGCAAGCCGGTGCTCAACGCCGACGGCACCACCTACAGCGGTCCGGTCGTGACCACCTCCTTCGACCTCTTCAACGCCCAGGGCGCCAGGACGAAGGTCACCGCGACGTTCAAGAACGACCCGGCCGCCGGCGGCTCGGCGACCGCGACCCCGGCGTCGGCCTACCAGCCGGGCGACTCCTGGCAGGTCACCTTCTCGTGGCCCGACCCGCTCGACCCGAGCGCCACCATCACGTCGACGACGCCCGCCGCCACCATGGCCTTCGACGCGAACGGGGCCCCCACCGGCACCCTGCCGACGGCATTCGACTTCAACGGACGCGAGGTCGGCATCGACCTGTCCAAGATGACGGGTTCCGTGAGCAGCAACGGCGCGAGCACCATCAGCTCCACCGCGGACGGCGCGCCCATCGGCACCCTGACGTCCTTCGCCTTCGGCACCGACGGCGTCCTGACCGGCTCCTACTCCAACGGGCTCAAGCGGGCCCTCGGGCAGGTCGCGGTCGCCACGTTCAACAACTACGCGGGCCTCGAGCGCTCCGGTGGCTCGATGTTCACGGTCACCACCAACTCGGGCGTCCCGAACGTCGGCGCCCCCGGTGCAGCCGGGCGAGCCACCCTCGGTGCCGGCCAGCTGGAGATGTCCAACGTGGACCTGTCCGCGGAGTTCACCAACCTGATCCTCGCCCAGCGCGGCTTCCAGGCGAACTCCCGCATCATCTCCGCCTCCGACGAGATCCTCCAGGACCTCGTCAACCTCAAGCGCTGACGCCAGCCGCCTGACCCGACGCCCCCGGACCGCGCCCCCGCGCGGACCGGGGGCGTCGGCGTTGCCGGGGAGGGACCCCCGGCGGGCTCGGGGCCGGGCGGAGCGTCGCCACGCCGCGCGGCCCCGCCCTGGTTCCGCTCCCGTGTCCGCCGCCGCCCCAAGGCGCTGTGCCGCAGCGGAGGCCTGGCGTCCTGCGGTGGGAGGGGGAGGGCGGTGCGACCCCGTGGACGCCGGGGGAGGGGTCGCCCGGGGAACAGGGAGGAGGCACCCGAACGGCCCAGCGGCCGGCGCTCCCGAGCACGAACCGTCGTCGCTCACAGTTGCCGTTAGCACGAACGGGTGGCGCTGGCAACCTCCGCTCAGCTCCCCGCGCGGGGGGCCGATGGAAGGGAGCACAGCGGCCCACGGAAGGGCCCCCCACCGCCAAGGACGGTATCCCGTGATACTCGTGACCCGCCTCAACGGGTCGGTGTTCGCCCTGAACCCCGACCTGATCCAGCGCGTCGACGCCAACCCCGACACGGTCATCACACTCGTCGACGGCGCGAAGTTCGTCATCAGCGAGCCCCTGGCCGATGTCGTGGAGCGCGTCCTCGCGTTCCGGGCACGTGTCGTCGCGACCGCCCACGCGCTCGAGGAGCAGGGCCCGGCCGACCGCCTCGAGCTGGTCCGCCCGGTCGCCGAGACCCCGAACAACGGCGCCGAGAGCGCCGCCGACACCGACAGCGAGCTGCCCGCCCCGGTGCCGCTGCACCGCAGGAGGCCGTGACCATGGACATCGCCAGCATCGTCGGGCTCGTCGTCGCCGCGGCAGCCGTCCTCTGGATGCAGGCCCACGAGGGCGGCTCCGTCGGCGACATCATGCTCCCCGGCCCGCTCGTCCTCGTGTTCATCGGCACCATCGGCGTCGGCCTCATGGGTGGGACGCTGAAGGACGGCCTCGCCGTCATCGGCACCACGAAGAAGGCCTTCCTCGGCAAGGCGACCAACGCCGCCGAGACCGTGGGGGTCATCGTCAAGCTCGCCGAGCGCGCCCGCCGCGAGGGCCTCCTCGCCCTCGAGGACGCCATCAAGCAGGTCGAGGACGACTTCCTCCGCGACGGCCTGCAGACGGCCATCGACGGCACGGACCCGGACGAGCTCTACGAGATCCTCCAGGGCAAGATCCAGGCGAAGAAGGCCGCCGACAAGCAGTCCGCCAAGATCATGGGTGACATGGGTGGCTACGCGCCCACCGTCGGCATCTGCGGCACCGTCATCTCCCTGGTCGTCGTCCTGCAGAACCTGACCGACGCCGCGGCCCTCGGCCCGATGATCGGTGCGGCGTTCGTCGCGACCTTCTGGGGCGTGGCCAGCGCGAACTTCCTCTTCCTGCCGCTGCAGAGCCGCCTCATGCGCCTGTCCGGCCTCGAGGTCGCGCAGATGGAGCTCGTCGTCGAGGGCATCCTGGCCATCCAGGCCGGTTCGAACCCCCGCTCCGTCGCGAAGAAGCTGGAGAGCCTCCTGCCGCCCGGCACCGTCGTGCCGGACAAGAAGGCGGCCTGATGTCCAGCGGGAAGCGCCGCCACAAGCACGAGGAGCACGACGAGCACGTCAACCACGAACGCTGGCTGGTGTCCTACGCGGACATGCTGACGGTGCTCATGGCGCTGTTCATCGTCCTCTTCGCCCTCAGCCAGGTCGACCAGCTGAAGTTCGCCCAGTTCAAGGCGGGCCTCACGGAGGGCTTCTCCACCACCAACGTCGCGATCACCGGCGAGGAGGGGATCAACGACGCCCAGAACGGGCAGGACCCGATGTCGCTGGAGATGTTCGACGTCGGCGACCCGCTCCAGCCGAAGTCCGTCGAGCGCATGATCGAGGAGGCACGGCTGGTCGAGGAGAAGGAGCTCGCCGCCGGTGACCTCGAGGCCGCGCGCGCCGAGGTCGAGAACTACCGCGAGATCATCAAGCGGATCGACGCGGCGCTGGCCGCCGACGGCAACCAGGACCAGGTCACCTACCGGATCACCGCCGACGGGCTCATCGTCGGCCTGGTCGCGGACAAGGTCTTCTTCGCCAACGCCAGTGCGGACGTGGAGCGGACCGGCCTGGAGGTGCTCGACGCGATCGGGCCGATCCTCGCCGGGCTGCCCAACGACATCGCCGTGCAGGGGCACACCAACTCCCTGCCGCTGAAGAGCACCTCCCGCTTCCGCGACAACTGGGACCTGTCCTCCGGCCGCGCGAACAGCGTGGTGACGCGCTTCATCGGCGTGCATCAGCTCGCCGAGCGGCGCCTGTCGTCCACCGGTTTCGGGCAGACCCGCCCGCTGTACCCGGACGGCGACCCCGCCGCCCTGGCCGGCAACCGCCGCGTCGACCTCGTCGTGGCCTCGCCCTCCTCGGACGCCGTGCGGGCGCTCCTGCCCGAGGTGGCCGCGTCGCTGCCCACGGACGGGCCCGCGGAGCTGCACACCCCCGCCGACGCCGAGGCGAAGCAGGCCGCCGAGGCCGAGGCCACCACCGGCGACGCCGCGCCGGACCTGGTCCTGGACCTGGCCCCCGAGTTCGCCGAGCCCGTCGTGGCCGGCGCCACCCACACCAGCACCACCGCCCACAGCACTCCCGACACCCACTCCACCGAGACCGCGACAGGAGGCCACTGAGATGGCCGGCAAGAAGGACGACGGCAAGGCCGACGAGACCGCGGCCGCGCCCAAGAAGAAGAAGATGATCATCATCGGCGCCGTCGCCGCGGTGCTGCTCGCCGGCGGGACCGGCGGCGGGGTCTTCATGATGACCAAGAGCGCCAGCGCCGCCGAGGCCGTCAAGGCCGAGGAGGTGCTCGTCCCCGGTGACGTCACCGCCCTGGACCCCGTCAGCCTCAACCTCGCCGACGGCTACCTGCGCATCGGCATCGCCCTGCAGGGCGTCAAGGCCGAGGCCGCCGGCGCCCACGGCGGCTCCTCCGGCCCCGACGGCAACAAGGCCCTCGACCTGGTGATCAGCCACTTCAGCGGCCTGCCGATGGCGGAGCTGTCCGACCCTGCCAAGCGCGAGGCCCACAAGCTCGCCCTGCAGGAGAAGATCGTCCACGCCTACGAGGAGAAGGCCGAGGACGGCACCATGCACAAGACGGTCATGGGCATCTACTTCAGCCAGTTCGTCATGCAGAAGACCCGCTGACCCCCTGATCCACGGCGACCGGCCGGTCCGTCCCCCCGGGGGACGGGCCGGCCGGTCGCGATGCCGGGGACGCCGCCGCTCACCCACCCGGCGTAGCGCTAAAGGGTGACGGCCGTTCGTGCCGATAGAAGCAGCGTGGCACCCGAGACCTCCATCAGCGCCGAGCGGACCGGCGGCCGACGCTCACGGCGTCGCGGCGTCCCCGTCCCGTACGACTTCCGGCGGCCGACCAAGCTGTCGCGCCAGCACGCCCGCGTGCTGGAGATCACCTACGAGAGCTTCATCCGCCAGTGGGCGACGCTGCTGTCCTCGACGCTGCGCACCACCGTGCAGGTCCAGCTCGACGGCATCCAGCAGTACAGCTACGACGAGTACGCGGCGTCCCTGCCGACGCCCACCGTCATGGCCGTCTTCGACCCGCAGCCGCTGGCCGGGTCGGGCATCCTCCACCTCGACAGCCAGATGCTGCTGCGCTGCATCGACCGCATGCTCGGTGGCACCGGCGCCGGCGAGCAGCCCGCGCGCACCCTCACCGACATCGAGGCCTCCCTGGCCCGCGGGGTCGTCGAGCGCACCCTCACCGAGCTGGCCGGCTCCATGAGCACCCTCATGGACCTGAAGCCGAAGGTGACGGGCATGGAGCAGAACCCCGCCTTCGCGCAGGCCGCCGCCGCCACCGACGTGATGATCGTCGCCAACTTCGAGCTGGAGATGGCCGGCAAGCACGGGGCCGCGACCCTCGCCATGCCGCTGGACTCCCTCTCCGCCGCTCTCACCGCCGCGGAGCTGCGCGTCGCCAGCCCCGAGGAGCTGCGGATGCGCCGCCAGATGCGCGACCGCCTCGACGACCACGTCGAGAGCATCCCCGTCGAGGTCTCCTTCCGCTTCAACGCCACCCAGCTGCGCCCGGACCAGATCCTCTCCCTCGTGCCCGGCGACCTGCTGCGCCTGCGCCACCGCGCCGACACCCCCCTCGACGTCGTGGCCTCCGGTGCCCGCGTCGGCCTCGCCGTCGCCGGGGCCCGCGGCCCGCGGCTCGCCTGCCTGATCGTTCCCAACACCGAGGAGACCCGATGAGCACCGCCGTCAGCACCGACGCCCGGACGTACGTCAGCCAGGCCGCCGAGGCGGCGCTGTCGGTCCTGCCCCTCTCCGCGCCGGGCAGCATCACCGACGTCGTGCCCGCCTCGGCCGCCCCGGACCTCGGCGACGAGGCCACCGCCGTCTCCGCCCGCTTCGCCGGCGCCTACAACGGCACCGTCGTCGTCGTGATCGGCGAGGAGACGCTCAACGCCCTCCTCACCAGCCCCGTCGGCGCCCTCGACCCGGTCGACGCGCTGCGCCCGGCCCTCGAGACCGCCGTCGCCACCCTCGGCGGCTGCACCCTCGAGGCCGGCGTGGAGCGCGAGCCCGCCGAGGCGATGGCGGCCCTGCAGGGCGCCGGGGGAGCGGTCGCGGTCGTCGACGCGGCGGGGGAGACCCTGGCCCTCATCGGCCTCGCGATGACCACCGAGCCGGCCGCCCGCGCCGCCTCCACCCCCGTTCCCGCCGCCGGTGCGCCGGTCGCCTCCAGCACCGGCGCCCCCCGCACGATGGACCTGCTGCGCGACGTGCAGATGGACGTCACCGTCGAGCTGGGCCGCACGCACATGACCGTGCGCGACCTGCTGGCGCTCACGCCCGGCTCGGTCGTCGAGCTCGACCGCGCGGCCGGCAGCCCCGCCGACATCCTCGTCAACGGCCAGCTCGTCGCCCGCGGTGAGGTCGTCGTCGTGGACGAGGACTACGCGATCCGCGTGACCGAGATCGTCGTGCCGGGCGCGGAGCCCATCTCTTGATCGACTCCCTCGCCGCCCTCGGGCGGATGTCGGTCTCGCTGATCGCCGTCCTCGGCCTCGTCTGGCTGATCACCCGCTGGCTGCGGCGCTCGCGCGCCGTGGCCGGCGGGGAGGTCAGCGTGATCTCCCGCACCGCCATCGGCCACAAGGCCGGCGTCGCGGTCGTGAAGGTCGGCGGACGGGCCCTCGTCGTGGGGGTCACCGAGCACCAGGTCAGCCTCCTGTCGGAGGTGGACCTCGACGAGGTCCTCCCCGCCGGCCGGGACGAGCGCGGCGAGGGAGCCCCCCGCACCATCCGGATCCCGACCCAGTCGGCGGCCGCCTTCGACGAGGCCCTGTCCCTGGAGAAGGCGTCCACCTCGGACGAGCCGGAGCTGCTGCACAGCGCCACCGAGCACCCCCGGCAGCGTGAGACGGCCCTCGCCGGGTCGGCCCTCTCGCCCGCCACCTGGACCACAGCCCTGCGAGTTCTGCGCGAGAGGACGATCCGCCGGTGACCAGCACCAACGCCCGCCGCCTGCTGCGCGGGACCGTGGCGGCCACCGTCCTCGCGGGTGGCCTGCTCCTCGGCGCGGCCCCGGCCGGCGCCGCGGTTCCCACCGGGATCAGCACGGGGATCAGCACGGGGATCACCGCCGCCGCCCCGGCCGCGCTGCCCGTCGTCCTGCCCGCCGCGACCGGCCCGCAGGGCCCCGCAGGCCCCGGCGCCCCCGAGGGGCCCGCCGGTGTGGACGTCACCGTGAACGGCATCAACGGCACCGACGGCAAGCCCAGCCAGTCGATCACCATCATCATCGCGATGACGGTGCTGTCGGTGGCGCCGGCACTGCTGCTGCTGACCACCAGCTTCACCAAGATCCTCGTGGTGCTGGGCCTGACCCGCAACGCCCTCGGCCTGACCGGCACCCCGCCGAACCAGGTGCTGGCCGGGCTCGCGCTCTTCCTGACCATGTTCATCATGGCGCCGACGTTCACGGCGATCAACGACATCGCGATCCAGCCCTACCTCAAGGGCGAGAAGACCGCCACGGTCGCGTTCGACGAGGGGTCGAAGCCGCTGAAGGAGTTCATGCTCAAGCAGACGCGCCAGGAGGAGCTGGCCCTGATGACGAAGGCCGCCAAGCGCGACCTGCCCGCCACCCGCGCGGACGTGCCGCTGACCACCCTCGTGCCGGCCTTCGCCCTCTCCGAGCTGCGCTCGGCCTTCATCATCGGCTTCGTGATCTTCATTCCGTTCCTGGTGATCGACATCGTCGTCTCCGCGGCGCTGATGTCGCTCGGCATGATGATGCTGCCCCCGGTCACGGTCTCGCTGCCCTTCAAGCTGCTGCTGTTCGTGCTCGTCGACGGGTGGGGTCTGATCATCAAGGCCCTCGTGTCGAGCTACCCCGGCTGACACCCACCCGCCCGCCGACCCGCCGACCGAGGAGCGCCCGCATGACCGACGTGACCGTCGTCAACATCGTGACGACCGCACTCATCCTGGCCGCCAAGCTGGCTGCGCCCCTGCTGCTGACCGCCCTCGCGGTGGGTTTCGTGATCTCTCTCTTCCAGTCCGTGACGCAGCTGCAGGAGCAGACGCTGTCCTTCGTGCCCAAGACCATCGCCTGCGGGATCGCCCTGGTGGTCTGCGGCAAGTGGATGCTGCACGAGCTGACGTCCTTCACGACAGCGCTCTACGAGCGCATCCCGCAGTTCGTCAGCGGAGGCTGAGCGTGGAGCAGGTGCACGTCCCGCTGGACCTGCTGCTGGCCCTGCTGCTGGCCTCCGTGCGGATCACCGCCTGGCTCGTCTTCGCGCCGCCCTTCTCCAACCGCGCCGTCAACGCCCGCGTCAAGGCCATGCTGGGCCTCGCGATCGCCCTGCCCATGGCGGAGCGCCTGCGCGGCCAGGCACCGGTGGGCGACCCCGCCGCGATCGTCACCGCCGTGGCGCAGCAGGTCCTCGTCGGCGTCGCGCTCGGCGCCCTCTGCGCACTGGTCTTCGCGGCCGTCCAGGCGGCCGGCGACCTGATCGACCTCTTCGGCGGCTTCCAGCTCGCCTCCGCCTACGACCCGCTGCAGCAGTCGCAGACGGCGGTCTTCGGCAAGCTCTACGGCTGGGTCAGCACGGCCCTGCTGGTCACCACCGGCGGCCACCTGATCGTGCTGAACGGCTTCCTCGGCACCTTCGACGTCGTGCCGCTGAACCAGGCGGTCTCCCTCGGCGCGATCTCCGCGCTCATGACCGATGGAGTCGTGCGGCTCTTCGCCTCCGCCCTGCAGATCGCCGCCCCGCTGATCGCGGTGCTCTTCGTCACCGACGTCGGTCTGGGCCTGCTCTCCCGCGCCGCCCCCGCCCTGCAGGTGTTCGCGATGAGCTTCCCGCTGAAGATCCTGGTGACGCTGACCCTCGGCGGCTTCGCGATGGCGCTGCTGCCCCACGTGCACCCGCAGCTGGTCGAGACCGCGGTGGAGAGCATCGGGCGCGCCGTCAGCTGACGCCGGGCAACTGCACCACCGCACCACACGCACCACCCGCAAGCACGGGCACCGGCAGCACCGCCGGGAGCAGCGACGACGAGGGGAGGAGGTGAGCCATGAGCGGCGAGAAGACCGAGAAGCCGACACCGAAGAAGCTCGAGGAGGCCCGCAAAGAGGGCAACACCCCGAGGACACCGGACCTCAGCGCCTGGCTGTGCACCGGCGCCGGCGCGCTCATGATCCCCATGTCGCTGAGCGCCGGTCAGGAGCTCACCACCCGCGTCTTCCGCCGCCTGCCCGACGTCGCGGCCCAGCCGGAGCCCGCCCGCGTGCTCGCCCTGCTCGTCGAGACCTTCGCCGGCGTCCCCGCCGTCGTGGCGCCGGTGGCGCTGGCCACCGTCCTCGCCGCTCTCGTCGCCGGCGCGGCCCAGGGCAGCACCAAGCTCGCCACGAAGAAGCTGACGCCCAAGCTCTCCATGCTCAACCCGATCAACGGCTTCAAGCAGCACTGGGGCCCCCAGGCCATCTGGGAGGGCACCAAGACGCTGCTCAAGGCGGTCCTGCTCGGCCTCGTCCTGTGGTCGGTGGTCAAGGGCCTCGCGCCCGCCCTCGTCGGCTCCGCCGCCCTGCCGCTGACCACGATCCTGGCCACCACCGCCGCCTCCATCAGCACGATGATCATCGTCGTGGTCGTCGTCGGCCTGCTGATCGCCGCCGCGGACTACGCCATGGCCCGCCGCCGCGTCATGAACAAGCTGAAGATGAGCAAGCACGACATCAAGCAAGAGCACAAGAACTCCGAAGGCGACCCGCTGCTCAAGGGCGCCATCCGCTCCAAGCAGATGGCCATGAGCCGCAACCGCATGATGGCCGACGTCGCCAGCGCGGACGCCGTGATCGTCAACCCGACCCACATCGCCGTGGCCGTGCGCTACGACCCCGCCAACGGCGCACCGCGCGTCGTCGCCAAGGGCTCCGGGATCATCGCCGACAAGATCCGCGAGAAGGCCCGGGAGAACGGCGTCCCCCTCGTGCGCGACGTCCCCCTCGCCCGCCAGATGTACAAGGACGTCAAGATCGGCGACGAGATCCCCGTCGAGCTCTACGCCGCGGTCGCCAAGGTCCTGGCGTTCGTGATGAACCTGCGCACCCGCGGCGCGCTGCGCGCCAGCAGCGACCCGCACACCGTCCCGGGCTGAGACCCCGGCCCCACCCCTTCCCGGACGCCCCGGGGACCGCCCTGCCGCGGATCCCGGGGCGTCCGCGCGCCCCGCCCGCCGCCCCGTCGCGCTCCGTGTGCGGTCGCCACGCCGGTGGCGCCACCCCGGGGGAGGCTCAAGTCCGCGGGGCCATGTGCCGAGGAAGGGGAAGCCAGGACGGCGACCAGGGCCACGGACGGGCCTGTCGGACGGTGGAACCCCCCGGGGGACCGCTGCTGGAACCGGGACGGTGCAGTGCAACCTCGCAACCTCAGCCACTTGGCGATGCCGATCGGCGTCGTCGGGATCGTGATGCTGCTGGTCGTGCCCCTGCCGGCGGCGCTCCTCGACTTCCTCATCGCGATCAACATCGTCTGCTCGCTGATGGCGCTGCTGATCTGCATGTACGTCAAGCGGCCCCTGGACTTCTCGGTCTTCCCGTCGCTCATCCTCGTGCTGACGCTGTTCCGACTCGGCCTCAACGTGGCCGCCACCCGGCTCGTCCTCTCCGACGGCTACGCGGGCAAGGTCATCGACGCCTTCGGGCACTTC
Organism: Kineococcus xinjiangensis; assembly: GCF_002934625.1. Taxonomy (GTDB): domain Bacteria; phylum Actinomycetota; class Actinomycetes; order Actinomycetales; family Kineococcaceae; genus Kineococcus_A; species Kineococcus_A xinjiangensis. The sequence goes on from NZ_PTJD01000007.1 coordinate 29,834, forward strand.
GTGATCTCGGGCTCGCTCGTCATCGGACTCGTCGTCTTCCTCATCCTCATCGTCATCCAGTTCGTGGTGATCACCAAGGGTGCCGAGCGCGTCGCCGAGGTCGGCGCCCGCTTCACCCTCGACGCGATGCCCGGCAAGCAGATGGCCATCGACGCAGACCTCAACGCCGGCCTGATCGACGAGGCGGAGGCCCGCCGCCGCCGCGCGGACGTCACCGCCGAGGCCGACTTCTACGGCGCCATGGACGGTGGCTCGAAGTTCGTCAAGGGCGACGCGATCGCCGCGATCATCATCACGATCATCAACCTCATCGGCGGCTTCACCATCGGCATGGTCCAGCAGGGCCTGGCGCCGGCGGAGTCCATCCAGAAGTTCGCGCTGCTCACCATCGGCGACGGCCTCGCCTCGCAGGTCCCCGCGCTGCTGCTCTCGGTGGCCACCGGCCTCATCGTGACCCGCTCCACCGGCACCGGTGACATGGGCACCGAGGTCATCACGCAGCTGTCCCAGCAGAAGGCCGCCCTGCAGATCGCCGGCGGCGCGGCCATCGTCCTCGGCCTCATCCCCAGCATGCCGAAGCTGCCCTTCTTCATCGTCGGTGTCCTCGCGTTCGTCGCCGCGTCCACCATCGCCAAGCGCGACGCCAAGGCCGCCCTCGCCGAGGCCATCGCCCCCGCCCCGGCCGGCCCCGCCCCGGACCCGACGGAGACGTTGCTGGAGGAGATGCGCGTCGACGCCCTGGAACTCGTCCTCGCCGCCGACCTCGTCGACCTGGTCGACACCTCCAGCGGTGGCGACCTGCTCGACCGGGTGCGCGCCCTGCGCCGCAAGGTCGCCCTGGAGCTCGGCCTGGTCCTGCCCCCCGTCCGCACCCGCGACTCCCTCGACCTGCCGATGTCCACCTACGCGGTGCGCATCTCCGGGGTGGAGGTCGCCCGCGGCATGGCGCCCCCCGGCCAGGTCCTCGCCCTCGGCGACAACCTCGACGGCCTCCCCGGCCGCGCAACGGTGGAGCCGGTGTTCGGCCTCTCCAGCAAGTGGGTCCCGGGCGAGCTGCGGGCGCAGGCCCAGCTCATGGGCGCCACGGTCGTCGACCGCGCCAGCGTCCTCATCACCCACCTCGGCGAGATCGTCCGCAGCAACGCCCCGCGCCTGCTCGGCCGCGAGGACGTCCGCTCCCTCGTCGACACCCTCAAGCGCACCCACCCCGTCGTCGTCGAGGAGCTGACGCCGGCGCTGCTCACCCTCGGTGAGGTCCAGCGGATCCTGCAGGCCCTGCTCGACGAGGGCGTGCCGATCCGCGACCTCGCCCGCATCTTCGAGGCGCTGTCGCTGAAGGCGAAGCAGGGCTCCGACCTCGACGGGCTCGTCGAGTCGGCGCGCGTCGCCCTCGGCGCCGCGGTCGCCGCGGTCCACGAGCAGGACGGCGTCCTGCACGTCCTGACCCTCGACCCGTTGCTGGAGCACTCGCTCGCCGACGCGCTCCGGCCGGGGGAGCTGGGCAGCAACCTGGCGCTCGATGCGGGGACGGTCGACCACCTCGTCACCGAGGCCAGCACCTGCCTCGCCCGCGTCGAGCAGGCCGGCCTGCAGGCGGTCCTCGTCTGCGCCCCGTCGCTGCGGGCCCCGCTGCGGCGCCTGCTGAAGGTCGCGCTGCCGCGACTGCACGTCCTCTCGTACAGCGAAGTCAGCTCCCACGCCCGCATCGAGACCATCGGATCGGTGAAGAGTGTCCACGCACTTGCTTCTTGAAGGTTCTGACCTCGACGCCCTCCTCGCCCAGGCGCGCGAGGAGCACGGTGAGGGGGCACGCATCGTCCGTGCCGAGCGCGTCCGCTCCGGCGGCGTGGGCGGCTTCTTCGCGAAGGAGCACTACCAGGTGACCGTCGAGGTTCCCGAGCCGGGCGAGATCCTGGCTCCGCTGTCGGCCCAGGCCGCCGAGGCCGCACGGCCCGCCGCGCCCGCCGTCCCGGCCCCCGTCCAGCAGGCCCCCGTCCAGCAGGCGCCCGTCCAGCAGGCGCCCGTCCAGCAGGCGCCCGTGCACCAGGTGCCGGCACCGCGCAGCCTCGGTGACCTGCTCGCCGCCGCCGACGCGGCCGACGGCTCCGAGCGCCTCGCCTCCCTCGTGGGTGTGGTCGCGGCGCCGGCCGCCGAGTCCGGGGAACAGCCCTCCGCCCGCGCCCTCGCCGCCGCCCGCTTCGCGGCCGCGGCGGAGTCGGTGGCGCCCGTCCTCCCCGCCCCCGTCGCCGGCGGCTTCACCGCCGCCGCCTTCCGCGGCACTCCCGAGGCTCCGGCCCCCGCGATGCCGGCCCCCGCGATGCCGGCCCCCGCGATGCCGGCCCCCGCGATGCCGGCCCCCGCGATGCCGGCCCCCGTGGCCGCCGCTCCCGTGGCCGCTGCTCCCTCCGTCCCCGCCCCCGTGCTCGCGGCCGCGGCTGCGGCCGAGGCGCCGCGCGTCACCACCCCGCACCGCCCCATCTCCACCGAGGGCGACGACTTCGCCTTCACCCTGGCCACCATGCGCCGGCACCTGACCGACGGAATGCCTTCTTCTGCACCAAACGTCACTCCCGCGGTACCCTCCGTTACGGCCGAGCAGGCGGCTCCCGCGGAGGCAGCGCCCTCCGCGGAACGGCCCCTCCCGGTCGACCCCGCGCTCTCCGCAGCGCAGGCGGGCACCGACCTGCCGGCCGCCGGTGGCCGGCACCCCGAGGAGGACGCCGTGACCGAGCCCAACGGAACCCCGATCCAGTACGCCTCCAAGCACGGCCTCGCGGGAGAGCAGGAGCGCACCTTCCCGACGACCGGCCTCGGCTACGCCACCGCCGAGGAGGCCGCCGCTCCCACCCCGGAGCAGCCCGTCGCGGCCCGCGAGCAGGAGGCCGCCCAGCCGGCGCCCGCGCACGTCGAGGTGGCGCCCGAGGCGCCCCGTGCCGCGCACGCCGCCCCCGTGGCGCAGCCTGAACCGGCCGCCGAGCCCGCCCTGCCCGTCGCCGCGCACTCCGCTCCGGAGGCGGCCCCCGAGCAGGTCGAGCCGCAGGCCTCCGTGCCCGCGCACGCCGCCCCGCCGCAGCCCGCCCAGCAGGAGCCGATCGTTCAGCAGGAGCCGATCATTCAGCAGCAGCCGCAGGTCGCCCAGCAGGCTCCGCAGGAGCAGGCCCCCCAGCAGCCCGCACAGGAGCAGCCGGTGGCGCAGGCCCCGCAGGAGCAGCCGGTGGCGCAGGCCCCGCAGGAGCAGGCCCCGCAGCCGGTGGTGCAGCAGCCGGTGGTGCAGCAGCCGGTGGTGCAGCAGCCGGTGGTGCAGCAGCCTGCCGTCCAGTACGCCCCGCAGCCCGTGGTGCAGCAGCCCGTCGTGCAGCAGCCCGTCGCCCCGCAGCCCGTGGTGCAGCCGGAGCCTGCCGTCCACTACGCCCCGCAGCCCGTGGTGCAGCAGCCCGTCGCCCCGCAGCCCGTGGTGCAGCCGGAGCCTGCCGTCCACTACGCCCCGCAGCCGGTGGTGCAGCAGCCCCAGGTCGTGCAGCCGGCGCCCGTCGTGGTGCAGCCGGCTCCCGTGATCATCCAGCCCGCTCCCGTGGTGGTGCAGCCCGTCGCGCACCAGGAGGCGCTGTCCGCGGCTCCCGTCGCCGCCCCCGTCGCGGTGTCGTCGCAGCAGCCCGCCCCGGCCGTCGTCGGCGACCACGCAGCTTCCGGCGCGCAGATCATGGATTCGTCGTACGGTAATGGCGTGACTACCTACAGCGAGACTTCTGCGCCGACCGGGCACGCTGCCGCTGCTGAGCACATCGACCCCCAGGCCGCCATCCGCATCGCCCAGGACATCCCCGTCCCGGCTCCGCTGCGCGCCGGCCCGGGTGACCTCGTGCTCGTCGTGGGCGAGCCCGACGCGGTCGTGACGGCCGGCCTCCTGGTGGCCGACGAGATCGGCTCCGACACCCCCGTGGTCATCGGCCGCGCCGAGGGCCACACCAGCGTGGGTGCAGGCGACCTCGCCGCCCGCCTGGAGCAGGCCCGCGGCTGGAGCGCACCCCTCACGGTGACGATCCCCGCACGGCCCACCGCGGCCGACGCCCAGCGTGCCGCCCGCTTCGCCGCCGAGTTCCGCCCCACCGCGGTCGTCGTCGCCGTCGACGCCACCCGCCGTGCCAGCACCGCCACCGAGCTCGTGACCGCGCTGCGCCAGGCCGGCGCGCCCGTGGAGCGGGTCGCGGTGACGCGCTCGGTGGAGAGCACCGACCCGCTGGACGTGCTGTCCCTGGGCGTGCCCGTGGGCTACCTCGACGGGCGTCCCGCGACGACGGGCGCATGGGTGGGGCTGCTCCTCGACGCGGCGCTGCCCGCGGACGGCACGGCAGCCCGGTGAACAAGGGGGCGCGGGTCGCGGGCTGGACGGACTCGTGGCCCGCCGTCAACGCCCGGGTCACCGTGACGATGAGCTTCGGCGAGTCGGCCCCCGACGTCGAGGCACCGACGCGCGTGGAGGACGTCGAGGACGACACGCTGATCGTCGCCGCGCCCCGCTTCTCCGGTGACCTCGACTGGGCCGGGCCCGGCCGCGGCGTCCTCCTGACCTGGGGCAGCGATCGCGGTGCGTGCTACCAGCGCCTCGAGATCGTGGACGTCCAGCGCTCGCCGATCCCGGTGTGGCGGCTGGCGCCCCTCGCCCCCGTCACCACCGAGCAGCGGCGCCGCTACGTCCGGGCCGCCCTGACGGGTGTCGCGGTGCTGAACCCGGTGCCGGTGCCCGTTCCGGTGCAGGCGCTGCAGTCCCGGGGCCAGCGTGCCGATGTCCAGGAGGGGGCCGTCCCCGGCGGACCGCTGAAGCCGGTGCGCGCACGGTTCGTCGACCTCAGTGAGGGCGGCGCCCGTGTCGTCCTGGTCGAGGAGGGTTACCTGCCCGCAGGAACGCAGGCGGAGCTGCGGGCGACCCTCGACGGTGTCGAGGTCGCCCAGCTCGTCACCGTCCTGCGCACCCGGCCGGCCGCGCACGCCGCGGACGGCCTGCTCGAAGCCATCCTGAACTTCGTGGAACCCGTCAAGCAGGCGGACCACCTGCGCCGCTACGTGCTGCGCCTCCAGATCGAGAACCGACGCAAAGGGGTCCGATGACCGGCCTGGTCGTCCTGGCGGGCCTGCTCATGGCCTCGCCGTCGCTGTTCGCCGCCCTCACGGGCACGGGAGACGTCGACACCGCACTGCTGCACCTCGCGCTGGCGCTGCTGGTCGCGGCGGTCGGCGGACGGCTCGTGCGGAACATCTTCCTCGGCTACGCCGAGCCGGCCGCCGGTGCGGGGGGCTCGGGTGACGCCCTGCGCAAGGCGGGGCGCCGCCGGAGCGACGCGATCGATCCGACTGCCTGACCCGGCCGCCTGACCCGGCTGCCTGACCCGGCCGCCTCGTCGGGGCGGGCGCCCGCCGCCGGACACGCCTGGTGGGAGCGGCGGCGCATGACGCATCGTCACCCTATGCTGACTCCATGTTGGTCTTGACGCGGAGGGCAGGAGAGAGCCTCGTCATCGGGGACGCCGTCGTCGTGCGCGTGCTCGAGGTGCGCGGTGACGTGGTGCGCGTCGGGATCGAGGCCCCGCGGGACGTCCAGGTGCACCGCCAGGAGGTGTACGACGCCGTGCGGGACGCCAACGTGGCCGCGGCTGCAGCCAGCGAGGACGCGATCACCGCCCTCCAGGGGGCAGTGCGCAAGCGGCAGCAGTGACCACCGCGCACGTGGGCGCGCGGGTGCAGGGCCCTGCGGGTGCCGACCTGGAACTCCTCCCGCTCCTGGACGCGACCGGGGAGGCGCTGCTCGTCCTGGGCCCCGACGGCCGGCCGGCCTTCGCCAGCCCGGGAGCGGCGCGCCTGCTCGGCCGTGACACCGAGGACCTCCTCGCCGGCAGCGGGCTGGAGTGGTGGCTGTGCGCCGCCGCCGAGCAGCCGTGGGGAGACCTCACCCCCGGACTGACGACGGGGGCCCCGCACGGCGCGTGGCTGGTCGAGGCGGCCAGCGCGCAACCGCTGCGCCTCGACGTCGAGGCGACCGCGGCGGGTGCCCGACTCCTGCTCGACGTGCGGGTCGCCCCCCTCGCCGCCGGAGCGGTGCTCGTCCTGCGCGACGTCACCGAGGAGCGGCGCGCGGCCCGGGAGGCACGGGAGACCATCGCCCGCCAGGACGCCGTGATCGCCGCCAGCCCCGACACCATCTTCCGCGTCAACCTCACCAGCGCCGTCGTGGAGTGGTCCAACGCCGGGCCCGTCTCCGTCCTCGGCATGCCCCCCGAGGACGCGCCCGGAGCCGCCGAGATCGTCCACGAGGAGGACGCCCCGGCGCTGGCCCGGGCCGTCGGGCAGCTGCGCACCGCGCCGGACGCCGGGATCGTCGAGTGCACGTACCGCATCTCCGCCGGCATGGACTGGCGCTGGATCCACGCCCGCAGCACGGTCTCCGACCGCGACGTGGAGGGCCGCCCGGTCAGCGCGGTCGGGATCGCCCAGGACATGACCGAGACCATCAACGCGATGGACGCCCTGGCCGCCTCCGAGCGCCGCTTCCACGAGGTCTTCGCCCGTGGGCCCGTCGGCATGCTCCTCTACGGCCTCGACGGCTACATCAACGAGGTCAACGACGCCCTCTGCGCCTTCCTGCAGCGCGACCGCGCCGAACTCGTGGGTGCGCCCGCGGCCGAGCTCGTCGACCCCGTCGTGCAACTCGGCGACGAGGGGCAGCCCCTGACCGACGCCGACGAGGAGGCGCTGCGCGCCGCGGCCGCGGACTTCCAGGCCCTGCTCGACGGCAGCGCCGACGTGGTGCGCCGCGAGCGGCGCTTCCCGATGCCCGACGGCAACGTCGCCTGGGGGGCGTTGCACATCTCCGCCACGACGACCAGCGACGGGCAGCTGGCGTTCCTGGCGTTCGTGGAGGACATCACCGTCCGCAAGCGCGAGGAGGAGGAGCTGATCAGGGCGGCCATGCACGACGCCCTGACCGGACTGCCCAACCGCGCCGGGGCGGAGGAGCGCCTCGGCAACGCCCTCACCCGCACCCGTCGCCGCGGCGGCGGGGTGGCGGTGCTCTTCGTCGACCTCGACCGCTTCAAGGAGGTCAACGACACGCTCGGGCACCAGGCCGGCGACGACCTGCTGCGCGACGTCGCCGACCGCCTCACCGGGGTGCTGCGCGCCGGGGACACCGCCGCGCGCCTCGGCGGGGACGAGTTCATCGTCGTCTGCGAGGAGATCACCGCCCCGCTCGCGCTGGCGGCCTTCGCGACCCGCGTCTGCGACGCGCTGCAGATCCCGGTCGACCTCGGTGACAAGGGCGAGATCCTCGTGACCGGCAGCGTCGGCGCGGCGATGACGGACGGCAGCCTCGACGCCGAGGAGCTGCTGCAGGCCGCCGACAAGGCGATGTACCGTGCGAAGGCCGCCGGACGGGCCTGCTGGCGCGCCGCCTGAGCCGACGTGACGCATGTCACGAATTTGCAGCCTCAAGTTCCGCCTTCTCGAGAGGCCGACGCTGTCGGGAGTCCCTAGACTCTGGCCACCGGTGTGAGGCATCTGCCATCCGCCGGTGGAAGGCCCGTCACCCCCGTGGGGTGAGTGGACAGTGCAGTCCAGGCCGAGTCGAGCTCCCGCCGCGCAACCAGCGCGGCTCATGCAACGAGAGGGGTCACCATGGACGTCACCGTCACCGCCCAGGACCGTCAGAGCAGCACCAGCGACGAGGTGAGCCTCACGTCGGTGGCGAACCCGCGTCGCGTGCGCCTCTGAGCATCCAGCGACGCGTCGACGACGCTCCGGCGGGGCCGGTCCTCTCGAGGAGCGGCCCCGCCGTCGTTCGTCCGGGCGCCCTCAGCAGTCGTCGAGGACACCGGCCCCGCGCAGGCGGTGCATGAGCTCGAACCCGTCGCCGCCGGAGACCCGCGTCACGGACTCCGCCCCCGCGGGCACCGACAGCGGCTCCGTCGGGGACAGGCCGCTGGCGAGCAGCTTCTCCGTCGGCGTCAGCCGCCGGATCGCCACCGCAGCCACCTTCTCCGGGTGGGCCGCGGCGAAGTCGCCGTAGATCGCCGGGTCGTGCTGGCCGTCGTCGCCGACGAGCAGCCACGTGACGTTGGGCAGCTCCTCGACGAGGCGCTCCAGCGTGGTCCGCTTGTGGGTGCTGCCGTCGCGGAACCAGCCGGTGTTCGTCGGGCCCCAGTCCGTGAGCAGCAGGGGCCCCGGGGGGTAGCCCGAGCGGTCCAGGAAGCGGATCAGCGCCGGGGCGGCGTTCCACGCGCCCGTCGACAGGTACACCACCGGCGCCCCGTCGTGGCGGGCGAGCAGCTCGTGGTAGAGCTCGGCCATGCCCGGCACCGGCACACGGGCCTTCTCCGTCAGGACGAACGTGTTCCACGCCGCGAGCAGGGGACGCGGCAGGCGGGTGACGACGACCGTGTCGTCGATGTCGCTGAGCAGGCCCCGCACGGGCTCGGGCCCCACGACGATCACCGCGGCCTCACCGCTCGACTCCGGGGCCGCGTCGAACCGGTGCGCGCCGCCGCGGCGCTCCCCGCCCCGGCGGGCCAGGGACAGGTGCACCTGGTGCACCCCCGGCGGCAGGTCCACCTCGATGCGTTCGTCGACGTAGCCGCCGCGGTCGGTCGTGAGCACCCGGGGAGGCACGCCCGGAGCACCCGGGAACTGGACGACGACGGAGGCACCCGCCACCGGAACGGTCATGAAGTTGCGCCAGCCGCGGACAGCGCGCTCCGCAGCCGACTCCTGGCGCAGCGGCGAGGTGGGCCGCTGCGACAGCAGGACCCGGCCCATCACCCGCACCCAGCCGGGCCCGCCGTAGCCGGGATAGGCCAGCACCCGCGAGCGCCATCCCCGGGCCCGCAGCCGCCCGCCGAGGAAACCCTTGAGCGCGTCCTCGATGCGGGCGGCACGGTGCAGGCCGTGCTCCCCGGGCTCGAGGGGGGAGGTGAGGTCCGCGAGGTCCGCGTCGAGCTCGGGGGAGTGGCGGGCCAGCCGCTCCTGCACGTGCTCCGGGAGGCGGCGCAGCGGAGCCGGGCCGGTGCTGGTGGTTCCGGAGGTCATGTCCGGAACGCTACCCGCTGACGGCGCGACGTCACCTCGAAGTGCCCCCGGGCGCCCGCAGGGCACCGCCGGAACCTCGGCCGGTGCCGCAGCCGGCCCGGATCAGGCGGGTGCGAAGCCCTCTCGCAGCCGCTGCAGCCCCTCGTCGATGCCCACCCTGGGCGACCACTGCAGGACCTCGTGCGTGTGGCGCTGGTCGAACCAGTGCGCCGTCGACAGCTGCTCCGCGAGGAAGCTCGTCATCGGCGGCTCGTCCGGCAGGCGCAGCCGCGTCCAGGCGCGCTCCACCACGCCGCCGGCCGACTTCGCCACCGCCGAGGGCACCCGCCGCGCCGGGGCCGGGACCCCCGCCGCCTCGCAGATCGCGGAGAAGACCTCCGCCACCGTGCGCGGCTGGCCGTTGGTGACGACCAGCGCCTGCCCGCGCGCGTGCTCGATGCGGTCCAGCGCCGCCAGGAGGGCGTCCACGGCGTTGTCGACGTAGGTGGTGTCGATGAGGGCGGTGCCGTCGTCGAGGAGCGGCAGCCTGCCCGCGCGGGCCCGGTCGGCGATGCGCTGCACGAGCTGGGTGTCACCCGGTCCGAGGACGATGTGCGGGCGGATCGCGGTGACCGCGAGGCCGGGGGAGTCCGCCGCGAGCGCCAGCAGCTCCGCCTGAGCCTTGGTGCGGGCGTAGTTGCCGCGGGCGTGCTCCGGCTGCGCAGGCCCCGCCCCCTCGCCGACGATCGCCGAGCCCGTGTGTGCCACCGACGGGGAGGAGACGTGCACCAGGCGGCCGACACCCGCCCTGCGGCAGGCGTCGACGACCGTCGTGGTGCCCCGCACGTTCGCCTCGACGTACTCCGGCAGCGGCCCGGTGATGGACACCTTCGCCGCGAGGTGGATCACGCCGTCCACGCCCCGCACTGCCCGGTCCACGGCCGCGCGGTCGCTGACGCTGCCCAGCACCTCGGCGGCGCCGTCGATGCCCGCGGGGCGGCGCTGCAGCACCCGCACCTCGTCGCCGCGCGCCAGCAGCGCCTCGGCGGTGCGCCGGCCCAGCATCCCGCTGGCACCCGTGACCAGAACCCTCACAGCTCTCCCCGCTCCCCGGCCAGGACCCGCTCGGCCCACTCCGCCACGCGCGCCCGGTCGATCTTGGAGTTGTGCCGCACGTCGGTCGGCAGCGCCGGGACGAGGAGCACCGCCGCCAGGTCCCGGCCGGTCGCGGCGCGCACCGCCCGGGCCAGCGGCGGGGCGGCCACCGTGGTGCGGGCCACCGGCTCGTTCGCCTCCGCGACGACCACCAGCTGGCGGGCCGCGCGCGGACCCACGCCCACCAGGGCGGCCCGCGCGATCCCGTCGACGGTCTCCGCCCGCTGCTCGATGCCCACCGGGGTCACCACGCCGTCGCCGGTCACCACGATGTGGGCGAGGCGGCCCTCGATCCACAGCCGCCCCTGCTCGTCGAGGTGGCCGACGTCGCCCGTGCGGTGCCAGCGGCCGACCCCGAGGTCCTGCGGGGCCCGCACGCGGGTGCTGGCGAGCTGCGTCAGCCACAGCTGGTCGTAGTGGTCCTTGACGTGCTCGGCGCGCACGCACACCTCACCGGTCACCCCGGCGGTGGTGACGACCTCCTCCGCGGCGGCGCCGTCGGCGTCCAGCGGCGCAACGGCGGTCGTCACCCCCGGCAGCGGCAGGCCGACGCAGATGCCCTCGCCCTCCCCGGCCGCCAGCACCTCGGCCAGGGAGATGTCGGTGGCCGGCAGCACCTCCGTGGCGCCGTACGGCGTGCGGGGCTCGGCCAGCGGCATGAGCTCCTTCGCCCGCTGCTGCAGGCGCGGGTGCACGGGGGCGCCGGCGGACAGCAGCGTGCGCACCCCGGCCAGCGCCTCCCGCTGCGCCGCGTCGAGGTCGCCCGCGGTGGCGATGACGTTGGCCATGGCCGCCGGCGACAGGAATGCGGAGGAGGAGCCGCCTGCCACGACCGCGTCGGCGAGGGCCGCCGCCGTCAACGTCCGCGGCTTCGTGACGTCCATGTCCGGCACCACGCAGGTGGCGCCGAGGGCGGGGCCCATCAGGGCGAACGGCGCGAAGGCCGTCACCAGCCCGGAGTCGGGCCCGGTGCGGGTGACCTGCCCCATGGCGCGGGCGAAGAGGGCCATCTGCCGGTGGGTGTAGACGACGCCCTTCGCCGGCCCGGTGGAGCCGGAGGTGAAGAAGATCGCCGCGTGCGCCTCGGGGTCGGGCTCCGGGGGCAGCACGTCGGCGGGGTCGCGGCCGGCGAGCAGGCGGGCGCCGATCTCGGCGACCTCCAGCAGCGTCGTCGTCGCGCCCGTCAGCCGCAGCTTCGCGTCGGAGATCGGCCCGGCGGCGATCCGGCGGCCCGGCCAGCGCAGGGCGCGGGCGGCCAGCAGCGCCCGCTCGATGCCGATGACGTGGTCGGGCCCGGCGCCGTTCACCGCGCGGGTGAGCCCCTTCACGCCCAGCCCCGCGTCGGCGATCACCGCGACCGCACCGATGCGCAGGCAGGCGTAGAGCACCGCCGTCAGGTCCGCACCCGGGGGCACGAGCAGCGACACCCGCTGCCCGGGCAGCACGCCGTGCGCGGCCAGGCCGGCGGCGAGCTCGGTGGTGCGCCGATGCAGCAGCCGCCACGAGATGCGCCGCACGCTCGGGCCGTCGTCGCCGCCCCGGACCTCCACCACCACGTCGGCGTCGGAGTCGGCGCGCTCCTCGAGGAAGCGCCACAGGGGGCGGTACTCGCTCGGCACCCCGCCCGGCTGCGCCCGCTCGCGACCGCGCTCGGCGAGCCAGGTCAGCACCGCACCGGCCACGTCGGCGTCCTCGGGCAGGAGGTGGCCCTTGCCCTCGAAGCGGTGCACCACCGCGTGCGGCAGCCGGGCGCGCAGGTCGCGCAGGTAGTGCTCGGTGAAGACGGGGTCCTTCGGTCCCCACAGCAGCAGGGCGTCCACGTCGGCGAGGTGCACCAGGTCGGCGGCGAGCTCGTCGAGCCGCGCCTGGGTGGGGTGGTGGACGCCGGTGGGCACGTCGGCGACGAACGCCTCGATGCCCTGGCGGCGCTCCGGCGTGCGGTACGGCGCCCGGTAGGCCTCCTGCACCTCCGCCGGCGGGCGGGGGTGGGTCAGCGCCAGGGCGGTGCGCAGGAACGCGTCGGTGCGGCTCGTCACCAGGGGCAGCACCCCGGGGGCCGTCGCCACCTGCAGCGGCCCGGGCGGCGGCGCGCCCGCGGGGTGGGAGGCCGCGGTGTTGCACAGCGCGATGCCGTCGAGGTCGATCCCGTCGGGGCGGCTGCCGGGACCGTGCACCGACTCCGCCCAGCCCATGGCGATGACGCCGCCCCAGTCGTGCCCGACGACGACGACCCGCCCCGTCAGCTCCAGCGCCGCGACGAGGCCGCGCACGTCGCCGATGCGCTGCGCGAGGGTGCGCCGGGTTCCGGTGCGCTCGGAGAAGCCCATGTCGAGGTGGTCGGGGGCGATCACCCGCCAGCCCTCCGCCCGCGCCAGCAGGTCCCGCCACAGGTAGGACCACGTCGGGTTGCCGTGCAGGCACAGCAGCGTGCCCCGGCTGTCCTCGGGTGATCCCGTGTCGAGCACGTGCCAGGTCCGCACCTGCCCCTCGGCGTCGCGGCCCTCGACGAGGCGGGACCACTCCGGGCGCAGGCCGGGCAGCCCCGCCGGGGGCAGCTGGGCGGGGGCGGTTCCCCGCGCGGACGTCACCACGCGATCTCGATCATCGCGGAGTTCAGTCCGGAGCCGACGCCCATCGCGATGACCTTCTGCCCGCGGGCCAGTTCCGGCGCCGTCACGGCGAGGGTCATCGGCAGCGAGATCGGCCCGACGTTGCCCCAGCGGGGGAACGTGACGGGGACCTTGTCGGGGTCCATGCCGAGGCGCTTGACGACGGTGTCGGTGTGCACCTTGGAGATCTGGTGGATGACGAAGCGGTCCGCGTCGGCCCAGCCGAACTCCGCGTCGCCGTCGGCGAAGGCGTCCGCGACGATCTCGATGCCCTCGGTCAGCATGAGCTTGGCGTCGGTGCGCATGTGGTTCAGGTCGCCGATGCACAGCTCGTGGTGCGCGGTTCCGGCCTTGGCGGAGCCACCGACGACGCGGTGTGCCTCGGGGTGCTCGTCGAGGCGGCCGAGCACGGCGGCGGCGGCCCCGCAGCCCAGGGTCATCGTCGCGAACTGGTCGAGGAAGTCGCGGCGGGTGACCTCCGGGCGCGAGAGGCGCTCGATGGTGCCCTGGTGCATGGGCCGCACGTCCTCCGCGCCGAGCACGACCGCGTAGCGCACCGCCCCCGCGTCGATCATCGTCGCCGCGACCTGCAGGGCGTTGACCCAGCCGAGGCAGGCGTTGGTGATGTCGAAGTTCAGCGCCGAGCTGGGCAGGTCCATCGCGTGGTGCACGGCGGTCGCCACGGCGGGCTCCAGGTGGGGGCGCGTCACCGTCGTGTTGATGATGAGGCCGACGTCGCCGGGCTGGACCCCGGCCTCGGACAGCGCCTTCAGCCCGCACTCGGCCGCGGCCTCGGGTGCGCCGCTGTCGCTGGACCACCAGCGGCGCTCCGAGACGCCCGCGACCTTCTCCAGCAGGCCGGGCCTGAGCCGTAGCCGCTCCAGCGTGGGCGCGAGCACCTCGTCGAAGTAGGAGGAGGGCACCACGACGGGCGCCTCCAGGCTCGCGATCGACAGCAGCGCGGCGTTGCTCTGCCGGTAGAGGGTGCTTCCAGCGCGGCCCGCGCGCTGCGCGTTGGGCGTGGAGCTCCCGTGCGAGTTGCCGTTCAAGGGCGTCCCCAAGTCCGTGGTGCCGAGGTGATGTGGAGGGCAAGGCTAACCGGCAACCGCCCCCTCGGCCCGTCGCCCTCAGCGGGGGCCCGGCGCGCCGCCGCCCGCACGGGTGGGGGTGGGGACGCGCGCGCCGGCCGACCGCCAGCGCGCGGCCGCCGCCGCCAGGGCCGCACGTGCTGCGGCGGTCTCCGCTGCGGCGGGCGGCGCGGGCGCGTAGCAGGCCCGTTCGGCGACGGCGACGGCCTCGGCGGCGGCCGGCTCCCCGAGAGCGCGCAGCCGCCACCCGAAGGTGCGCAGGTCCTCCGCCGGCCCCCGTGCCGCCCGGTGCGGGGCGAGGGCCGCGTCGAGGTCGGCGAGCGCTGCCAGCAGTGCGGTCGGGGCCGCCGCGGGCGCCGGGGGCCCGATGGGTCGGCCCGGGCGCCGGCGCCGGCGCAGCAGCAGGCCGGCGGCGACCGCCAGCGCGACACCCGCCGGCAGCGGCCATCCGTCGGGCGGGAGCTGCCGCAGCCAGGAGCCGGCCGCGGCCCACGCCGTGGCGGGGGCTGCGGTGCTGCCGGCCGTGGGGTCGGAGGTCGTCCAGCCCTGGCCGGGGATCCACACCTCGACCCAGGCGTGGGCGTCTCGGGCGCGCAGCACCCGGCGCCCGTCATCCCGGGTCTCGCCGCCCGCGAAGCCGGTGACGATGCGCGCGGGGACCCCGGCGGAGCGCAGCAGGACGACCTCGGCGCTGGCGAAGTGCTCGCAGAAGCCGAGCCGCTGGTCGAAGAGGAAGGCGTCGACGGCGTCCTGCCCGGGCGCCGGGACGGGCGCGTCGAGGGTGTAGCGGGCCGTGGCGCGCAGGTGCTCCTCGACGGCGCGCACGTGGGCCCACCGGTCCGGTGCCCCGGCGGCGAGCCGGGCCGCGAGGTCGTGCACCCGCTGCGGCAGCTCCGGCGGCAGGTGCAGCGCGGACGCGGTGTCCGCGGGGTGCGCGGCTGCCCCCGGCTCGGACCCCGGCCGCGCCCCGGAGCCGGGGACCTCGGTGGCCACGACGGTGTAGCTGCCCGCGGTGCCGGCCACCAGCAGCAGCGCGGAGCCGTCGACGCCGACCGGGGAGTCGACGCGCGCCGCCCGGGGGAAGCCGGGGAAGACGGCCGCGGGGTAGTCGCCGAGGGTGACGACCTGGTCGGTGCGCTCGGCCGCGGCCTGCGGCACGTCCGCGTCCACGGCGACATAGCCCTGGGCGTCGGCGTACCAGGACGTGCTCGGGCGCGAGGCCGTCCACCCCCGCCCGTCGTAGGTGTCGAGGACGCCGGAGCGCCACCACGCCGGGGAGTCGGCGGGCACGGCCAGCAGCGGCTCGTCGCCCAGGGCGCCGCGGGAGTTCAGGTCCATGCGGCCGCCGGCGTAGGCGGCGGCCCGCCGCTGCCCGCCGCTCCCCGGTCCGGTAGCGGCGGCGCTCTCGGTTCCGGCGAGACGCTCCGCCAGGGCCTCCAGCGCCCCGCCGCCGCTGGGCACCGGGACGAGGAGGAGCAGCGCGAGGGCCAGGGCGGTGGCCGTCAGCACGGGGGTGCCGGCGCGGGCGGGGCGCCGCTGCGCGGGGTCGGCGCCGTCGCCGGGCCGCACCGGGAACGCCACGGCCGCGGCGCTCAGCGCCGGGGCGTGGGCGCGGACGAGGCCGACGGTCAGGGCGAGCCAGGTCACCACGAGCACGGGCGCCAGCGCCGGGCCGGGCTGCAGCCCCGCCGCGAGCACCGTCGCGGACGTGCCGAGCAGGAGCTGGGCGCGCAGGTGCCGGGCGGTGGTGGCCGCCGCGGCGCAGCTGGCCCCTCCGCCGAGGACCAGCAGGGGCAGGCCGGGCAGCCCCGTCGGCGGGTTCCCGCCGCTGCCGGCCAGCCACCAGGTGAGGAGGCAGCACAGCGCCAGCAGCACCCAGGCGGCGCGCTGGCGGGTCCGGACGCCGGCGGGGCTTGCGGCCAGCAGGCAGGAGGCGGCGGCTGCGACCTGCACGGCGGCCGCGAGCAGGGCCGCCCACACCGGCAGCACGCCCGTGGCGGCGAAGGCCCACGGGCCGCAGAGCAGGGTGACGAGCGCGCAGCCCCGCAGCACCCCGGTCCCGTCGCCAGCCGCTCCCCGGGAGTCCGGGTGCGGTGCGCTCACGCCGGCACCGGCTGCGGGAGGACCCCCACCTCGGCGCAGGAGGCGAGCAGGACGGTGCCGCCCGGGCCCGCCCAGCGCCGCGCCCGTGCGAGCAGCTCCTCGTCGGCGGACGTGGCGGGCCCGAGCGCGGCCAGCCAGTCCAGCAGTTCCGTCGCCCCGGCGGGGGCGCGATCCAGGCCCGCGGTGACCACGGCCCCGCCGGGCATGTTCGCGAGCACGGCGACCTCCCGCCCGGTGCGCGCCTGCCCGGCGAGCTCCTGTCCCAGCCGGCCCAGGAGCACCTCCCCGTGCGCGGCGTCGGGGTGCGCGCCGGCCGGAGTGCCGAGCGGACCGTCGAGGACGACGGCGAGGCGGGGCAGGCAGGCCGGTTCGCGCTCGCGCGCCACGGGCACGCCCCGGCGGGCGGTGCTGCGCCAGTGCACGTCGGCGGGCCGGTCGCCGCTGCGCCAGGGCCGGATCCCATCGGGATGGCCGGCCGGCCGGGACGCCGCCGCCCGGGTCTCCCCGGTGGGCAGGGGTGCGCGCGGGCCGTCGGGCGCGCTCGGGTGGACGACGACGCGGTGCGCGACGGGGTGCAGGGCCTCGCGCGCGACGACTCCGAACGGGTCGGTGGCCAGCACGTGGACCGTCCCGAGCCGGGTCGCGGCCCGGTGCACCGCGAGGCGGGCGACGGCAACGGCGGCGCAGGCGCCGGGGGCGAGGGCGGGCACGGCGACCTCCGCGTCGGCGAGGCCGGAGGTGCGCAGGACCAGGCGGGCCGCGCCCGTGCCGCGCGCGCGGTGGCCGGCGGTGGCGCGCACGGTGACGAGGTGCTCGACCGTGGCGCCCGCGACGGTGCGCAGCGGCCCGTCGACCTCGACGACGAGGCCGTCGAGGCGCGGGCGCAGCAGCAGTCCCGTGAGCAGCACCGCGGCGGCCGCGGCGGCCACGGCTCCCAGCCAGGGGTTTCCGAGCGCCAGGGTCACGAGGCCCGCGGCGGCCACGGCGTACGCGGTGCACCTGCCCCCGACGGTCAGGCGCAGCCCGCCGGCCCGGGCGGTCCGCCTGGGGGTGCGTCCTCTCATCGGGGCAGCGCGACGGGGACCTGCTGCACGATGCGCGCGACGACCTCCTGCTGGAGCAGGGCCGTGGCCTGGGTGCCGTGCTGGGGTTCGGCGAGGACGAGGCGGTGCGCCAGCACGGGCACGGCGAGCGCCTGCACGTCTCCGGGGGTGGCGTAGTCGCGGCCCTCGAGCACGGCGCGGGCCTGCGCGCACCGCACGAGGGTGATGGCGGCGCGCGCGCTGGCCCCGAGCAGCACCCGCGCGTCGGAGCGGGTGGCGCGGACCACGTCGACGGCGTGCTCGACGACGGCGTCGGCGACGTGGACGTCGCGCACGGCCGCGCGCAGCGCACGCAGCCCGGCGGGGTCGGTCACGGGGGGCAGGTGGTCGACCGTGGCGGCCCGCAACTGCTCCCGGACGACCTGCCGTTCGTCGCGGGCGCTGAGGGGGCCGAGGACGACCCGCACGGCGAAGCGGTCGAGCTGGCCCTCGGGCAGCGGGTAGGTGCCGACCTGCTCCACGGGGTTCTGGGTGGCCAGGACGACGAACGGGTCCGGCAGCGGGTGGCGCACGCCGTCGACGGTGACGGCGCCCTCCTCCATGGCTTCGAGGAAGGCCGACTGGCTGCGCGGCGAGGTGCGGTTGAGCTCGTCGACCAGCAGGACGTGGCTGAAGACCGGGCCGGGCACGAACCGGAAGGCCCCCTGGCCGGCGTCCCAGACGCCACCGCCGGTGATGTCGGCGGGCAGCAGGTCGGAGGTGGCCTGCACCCGGCCGAAGCCGGCGCCGACCGCGCGGGCGAACGCCTTGGCCATGGTGGTCTTGCCGCTGCCGGGCACGTCCTCGACGAGGACGTGGCCGCCGGCGAGCACCGCCGTGGCGACCAGCTCCACCGCGGCGCGGCGTCCCCGCACGACCTGCTCGACGGCGTCGACGAGGGCCCGTGCCGCTGCGGCGGGGGTGGTGTCCACGGTTCGAGCATGGGCGTGAACCGCCGCGGTCCTCACCCGTAGCGGGGCCCGGTCCACCGTCTGGAGCACCGCCGGTGGCCCGTCCGGCGCAGCCCGGGGGACCGCCCCGGCGGACGAGCGATCACGGTCCCCGTGCTAGAGTCATGCTCGCTTCGAACGGCCCGGAAGGGTCGGTCGGGCCACTCGTCCGGGTGGCGGAATTGGCAGACGCGCTAGCTTGAGGTGCTAGTCCTCGTAAGAGGGTGGGGGTTCAAGTCCCCCCTCGGACACTCACGGCCTGGGTCATGACCCGGGCCGTTCTTCTTGGTCCACTCTCCTGAACTTCTCGCTCCGTCGCGGGCGGCAGCGTGCCCCCGCGGCGTCCTGGCCGATGTGCTCGACGACGTTCCGCCTCCTCACTGCCGTGCGTGGTGGTGCTGGAGGAACCGGGCGAGTTGGGCAGGGGGCATGGGGCGCGCGAGCAGGAACCCCTGGCCGTTGACTCCCGGGGGGAGGGCTTGGAGCTGCTCCTCCGTCTCGATGCCTTCGACGACGCAGTCGATGTGCAGGTCGCGAGCGAGGCCGGTCACCGCGGTGACGATGCTGGCGCTGATCCGGTCGTGGGGGAGGCCCGCGGTGAAGGAGCGGTCGACCTTGACGCCGGTGACGGGGAGTTCGGCGAGGTAGCGCAGGCTCGCGTAACCCGTTCCGAAGTCGTCGATGTCGATCTTGATGCCGTGGGCCCGGATCGTGTGCAGGGCGGCCATGGTCGCGGGGCCGGCGTCGAGCAGTGCCGTCTCGGTCAGCTCCAGGGTGAGCAGGTGGGGTGCGAGGCCGCTGCGTGTGAGAGCGGTCGTGAGGTCGTGGACGAGGTCGCTGCGGGCGGCCTGGCGCGCGCTGAGGTTGACGGAGACGCTGAGGTGGCGCCAGGCGGGCGTGACGGCGTGGAGGTCGGCGAGGTCCTGACAGGCGGTCTGGAGGACGTGTCTGCCCAGCTCGGCGATGAGCCCGACCTCTTCGGCGAGGGGGATGAACTGGTCGGGGCCGATGGCCTCGCCGGCGTCGTCGTGGAGCCGGGCCAGTGCTTCGACACCGACGACCCGCGTGCTGGTGAGGTCCAGGATGGGTTGGTAGACCACCGTGAGGGCTGACGGGTCGCCACCTGCGCCCGCAGGGACGGTCACCCCGGTCGGGCGGGCTGCGCCGCGCAGTGCGCCTGCTCGCCGCGTCAGGGCAGCGCGCAGGGTGCCCTCGATGTGGGCGCGCCGGGCGATGGTCGCGGTGAAGGTGTCGTCGTAGACGGCACTGGTGTTCTTGCCGCGGGACTTGGCCCGGTACATCGCCCTGTCCGCGTCGCGGAGCGCCTCGGCCGGGTCGGCGGCGGCGTCGGCGAACGTGATGCCGATGGAGACGGTGACGTAGTGCTGCACGCCGTCGACGGCGACGGGTTCACGGACGGCGCCCTGGATGCGGTCCGCTGCGCGGAGGGCGTCGATGCGTGCCTGGTCGGGCGTCCGTTGCGGGGAGGGTTCGAGGACGACGACGAACTCGTCGCCGCTGAGGCGGGCGATGGTGTCCTCCGGCCGCAGGGTGGCGCGGAGGCGCTCGGCGGTGGCGATGAGGACGGTGTCGCCACCGCGGTGGCCGGAGGTGTCGTTGACGCGCTTGAACCCGTCGAGGTCGCAGTAGAGGATCGCGACGTGGGCGCCGTTGCGGGCCGCCCTGGAGAGCGCGCTGGTCAGGCGGTCGAGGAGCAGCCGGCGGTTGGGCAGGCCGGTGAGGTCGTCGTGGAGGCTGGCGGCGAGGATCCGTTCCTCGGCGGTGACCGCCTCCGTGATGTCCTGTGCGATGCCGAGGATCTGGGTGACGGCACCGCTGGCGTCGCGCGCGAAGGGAGTGACCTGACGGGAGAGCCAGCGGTACTCCCCGCCGGCGTCCTTGACGCGGAAGCGGATGCGCACCACCTCGCCGTCGGCGACCTCACGGATCTGCCGGTTGGCGCGCGTGAGCGTCTCGATGTCGTCGGGGTGGGCTATCGCCGCGACAATGTCGCTGCCCATGTCGCGCAGCTGCTCGGCCGTGTAGCCGTAACCCTCGAAGACGTTGCGGGAGATCCACAGGATCGCGTTCGTCGCGGGATCGACGAGGTAGATCAGGTCGGGAGTGGCGGCGAGGACGGCGTCGTGGAAGGCGACGCTGGCCTGCAGTTCCCGTTGTGCTCGCCGTTCGCTGGTGACGTCGGTGACCGCCGCGACGGCACCGAGGAGGGTGCCGTCCTCGGCCGTGATGCGACGAGCGGTGACCAGGACGTCGCGGAGCTCGTGGTCGGCGCACCCTGCGGGACCGAAGCGGAGGGAGACGTCCTGCAGTTCTTCGCCGTCGAGCGCCCGCAGGAGCGGAGACGACGTCACCTCCATCTCCGCGCCCTCGGCGCTGACGATGCGCAGCCGGGTCCAGACGTGATCGTGCTCGAGCAGGTCGCCGCCCGACACTCCGCTCATGCGGCGCTGCGCGGCATTGCGGAGGACGATCCTGCCGTCGGCGTCGCACGCGAGCACCCCCACGTTGACCGCCTCGAGGATGGCGGTGCTGAAGGTGTCGGGGCGTGCGTCCCGAGCGGCCGGCCCCTTCGGTCGAGCCCGCGCTCGGGCGCTGAGCCGTGCGCGGGTGCGGGCGAGGTGCTCCCTCACCCGCCGCCCGATCCCCGCACCATCAGTCATAGCACCTCACTCTAGGTGAGCGGCGGTCCGGTGTGGGGCGGCCCGCACCCCGCGCCCCGACCTCCGGCGAGCGGCCCTCCAGCATGATCGCCACCCGGGCCCAGCAGGGAGCGGCGGCGAAGCCGCGACGCTTCGCGGTGTCCTGGCCGCCGTGTCGGGCGACCTCCCGCCGACGGGGCGGCGGTCACCTCACGCGGGGGTCTTCAGGCCTCGCCGGAGGAGCACGGAGACCGCCGGGTACCCGGCGATCAGCCCCAGCACCAGGCCGACCTGCATGAGGAACACGAAGGAGACGTCGGTGGGGTGCGGCATGAGCCCGGCGAAGTGCAGGACCAGCATCCAGCCGAGCATGCCGACGTCGAAGGCGAGCACGGTGAGGAAGGCGACGGCCACTGCGCTCCCCGCGCCGCCGGCCGTGGACGCTCGGCGCTGTCGCAGCGAGTGCTCCATCAGCGTGAGAACGGCGACGGCGAGCAGCGTGATGACGGCGATCATCGCCCAGAGCGCGTCGCCGGCGAGGGTGAGCCCGGTGAGCAGGACGAGGGGTACGCCGACGAGGTGCGCGATCGCCGAGGCCGCCCCGCCGAGCAGGCCACCGCGCACGGCTGCCCGCTGACCACTCGCGGTGTCCGAGTCGTGCCGTCGGGTCGCGTGATGGCCGGTCCCCGGGGAGGCGTCGATCCCCGGCCCCACGGGTGGTCGGGGCTCGCCGGCCCGCTGGAACATCCAGAGGGCCACGGGGCCGAGGTACGTGGCGCCGAGGAGCCATGCCAGCTCCATGATGCGCGAGCGCTGTCGTGGGCCCCGGACGAAGATCAGGTAGAGCATCGTCGCGGTCGAGATCGCGGTCAGTGCGATGTACGCCCACGCGAGGGGGGACACCCACGCAGGAAGTCCCGCCCCGTGCTCGTTCATGTCCATCGTCGTCCTGCCTCGGGAGTTCTGCCGGCGGTGGGCCGCGGTCACCCGCCCTCAGGGGGCACGGGCGGGTTCCGCGGCGGCAACGCCTGCTCGGTGGCCTCACGTGCCTCTTCGCCGCGGCCTCGACAACGCTACCCCCCGGGGGGTAGCGAACGCCACTTCGTCGATGTGCGTCCCAAACTGGCGATTCCAGGCTGTTCGCGTTGCTACCCCCAGGGGGTTGACCTACGATGAGGGAAGATCGAGCCGATGGAGGACACATGAGTGAAGCCCTGTACGCCCTCGCCCTGCTGGCGTGCCCGGTCGGGATGGGACTGGTGATGTGGTTCCTGGTCCGCGGCATGCGACAGCCCGAACAGACGCCGGCAGACGTCAAGAGCAAGCAGGTGGAGCTGATGCGCCTCCAGGCGGAGATCGACCAGCTGGAGGCGGAGCGCACCCACCGCCGCAGTGAGCCCGCAGGCAACCACCCCGCATGACCGAGCTCCTGCTGCCGGCGACCACCCTGA
The DNA here is from genome assembly GCF_002934625.1 of Kineococcus xinjiangensis. Classification (GTDB taxonomy): domain Bacteria; phylum Actinomycetota; class Actinomycetes; order Actinomycetales; family Kineococcaceae; genus Kineococcus_A; species Kineococcus_A xinjiangensis. Next base: position 51,983 of record NZ_PTJD01000007.1, read on the forward strand.
TCGCCGTGCTCGGCGCGACGTACTTCTTCTGCCTCCGGCCGATGCGCCGGGGCCGATGCGCCATGGCCATGGCTGCCGGTGCAGGTCGTTCGTGCAACGAGATCGACTCCGTCGACCGGGATCTGGCCCAGGCCCGTGAGCGGTTGGCGCAGCTTCGCGTCACCGCTGCCCGACCCTCCAGCCACACGGCTGCACGCGTGAGCGGGAGCCGCCCCGAGGGTCCCTGATCAGGAATGAGGACCGACCATGCCCCGCACACCCACCCGGCGCGCACTCACAGTGCTCGCCGCCGCGACCCTCACCGCTGGTGTCGGAGCCGGGGCGGCCTACGCCGGACACCGCTCTGACGCCGAGGCGGCGTCGCCCTCGCCGTCGATGATGGACCGGCCGATGATGGACCGGCCGATGATGGACCGGCCGATGATGGACCGGCCGATGATGGACCGGCCGATGATGGGCGGAGACGGGCATCCCCGGATGGGTGCCTTCAGCGCGGAACAGCCGTTCGACGCGCAGTTCCTGGATCAGATGTCCGTGCACCACCGCGGTGCGCTGATGTCCACCGAGGCGATGATCGCCGACTCCGCCCGTCCGGAGCTCCGGGAGCTGGCGGCCGGCATGCTCACGAGTCAGCGTGCGCAGCTGGACCGGATGCTGTCCTGGCGCGGTGAGTGGTATCCGGATCTGCCCCCGACGTTCCCGACGGGGGAGGGGATGATGGACCGGCCGATGATGGGCGGCTCCATGATGGGGAAGCGCATGATGGGCGGGTCGGCCGACGCGGAGGCGATGTACCTCCGGATGATGGTCGCCCACCATCGGCTGGGTGTGGAGATGGCCGAGGAAGCTCAGCGCCGGGCCACCCACCCGCGACTGCGGGAACTGGCGGCGAGCATGGGCGCGGAGCGGGCGGCCGAGATCGAGGTGATGGAGAGCCACCTCGCCGGGGCGACCGCACCCGGACGGTCCTGACCCCGAGACGCCCTGCTGCGACCGCCAGCGGACGAGCGACGGAAAGGGCCGCCCGAGCTCTGCGGAGACGCGCGTGTGGAGATCGCTCAGCGACGGCGGTCGATGACCTTCATCAGTTCGTCGTAGATCAGCGGGTCGCCACTGGTGATGGAGTCCGTGACGCAGCGCTCGAGGTAGTTGCGTGTGATCACCCGCGCTGCGCCGTCCAGCGCCTTCTGGACTGCCGAGATCTGCGTGAGCACGTCGACGCAGTAGCGGTCCTCGTTCACCATGCGTGCGATACCGTGCACCTGCCCCGCGGCCTTGGCCAGGCGCAGCAGGACGTCCTTGCGCCGCTCGGGATCCATCATCGGCCGAGCGTCGTCGGCGCAGTCGGTGGGGCAGCCGTCGGCGGTTGCGGGAGCGGGCCGGGACGCGGAGCCCCCGTCGAGTGCCTGCGCCGCCGCGGAAGCCGCCGCCACGCTCGACGCCAGTGCCTCCGAGGACCACCGGGCCTCAGTGGCGTCTGCGCTGGGGGGCGGCGGTGCCGCGCTCCCGGCCCGCGGTCCGTGATCCTGCAGGGCATCCTCGCGCCGGCCCACGCTCGTCTCCCTCGTCCCCTCGACCACTACCCCCCCATGGTAGGTGAGATCCGCCTCCTGCGGTGAGTGGATCACTGCCGGTCGTGCCGCCGCCCACGCTCAGGTGTGGTGGGGGCTGCGCGAGCGATGCACGGAGGCGTCGACGGGTCCGCGCATCGGCCCGTCCTCCACTCCACCGCCCCAGCACAGGCGGCCGCGCCTACCATGGACGTCGTGAGCGTGGCCGGCGGGCAGTCCGGGGGGCCGGAGATCCGGGGCGCGGACCACACCTGGCTCGTCGAGCGCGTCGAGCGCCTCAGCGACGACCGCCTGCGCGCGGAGCGCGATCCCGTGGTGCTGCTGCGCACCCTCGTCGACGCGGGGGAGCGCGCCTTCGTCGTCGAAGCCAGGCACGAGGTGGTCATCGTGTTCTTCGTCCGCGGTGTCTGGTGGGCTGCGACGATGCCGGTCAAGGGCCGCGCCGACCAGACCTCCGGAAACTTCATGCGCTTCAGGTCCGCCCCGGCCGCCGCGCACGCACCTCGCAGCACCTACGGATGGCAGCACTGGTCGGCGTACGTGCGCCGCCGCCACCTGGAGTCGGTCTCCCTGCTCGGGCCCGCCGACTCCGCGACGACTCTCGCCGAGCAGATCATCGACCACGTCCGCAGCGACGTGCAGGAACACCTGGTCGCCGCCGCGCTCGCCGGGCTGACCGACGAGGACCGCGCGGCAGCGGAGTTCCTCCTCGCCTTCGCCGGGCACCCGGTGGACCCCGACCTGCGGGCCGTCCCCGTGACGGTCGTGCACCCCGGGCGGGTTCAAGGCACCGAGTGACCCGTGGGCGCGAACGCCGGGCCCGCTGCTGGCCCGCTCACCGCGCCGCCGGGAGCGCCGCGAGCAGGCGCTCCACGTCCTCCTCGTCGTTGTAGTAGTGCACCGAGGCGCGCACCACGTCGGGCAGGCCGCGGCTGCCGAGGTCGAGGCGTGCGGAGGCGGCGGCGGCGACGCTGGTGTTGACGCCCGCGGCGCTCAGCTCGCCCTGGACCTGCGCGGCGGGGACGCCGTCGACGGTGAACGTCACGATGCCGCAGCGGCGCACGCCCTGGTCGTGGACCGCGGTGCCGGGCCGCTCCAGCAGTCGTGCCCTGAGCCCGGCGGCGAGTTCCTGCACGCGGTCGCGGATGACGTCGAGGCCCCAGCCGAGGGCGTGCTCGACGGCGACCCCGAGGCCGATCCGACCCGCCACGTCGCTCTCCCAGGTCTCGAAGCGCCGGGCGTCGCCGCGGACCACGTACCGGTCGGGGGCGGCGAGTTCCGCGGAGCGCAGGTCCAGGAACGGCGGCTCCACGTGCCGGGTCCGGGGCGAGGCGTAGAGGAACCCCGTTCCCCGCGGGGCACGCAGGAACTTCCGGCCAGTCGCCGCGAGAAAGTCACAGCCGATCTCGGCCACGTCCACCGGCATCTGCCCGACCGACTGGCATGCGTCCAGCAGGAACAGGGTGCCCGCCTCGCGGCAGGCCCTGCCGACGTCGGCGACGGGGTTCACGAGACCACCGCTGGTCGGGACGTGCGTCACCGCCACCAGGGCGACGTCGTCGTCGAGGCGCCGACGCAGGTCCGCCACGTCGAGCTGGCCGTGCTCGTCGTCGTCGACCACCTCGATCCTGACTCCGCTGCGCGCGGCGACCTGCAGGAGGGAGATGACGTTGCTCGCGTACTCCGCCCGGCCGGTGAGGATCCGCTGTCCGCTGCGGAACACCAGGCCGTGGAAGGCCACCTGCCACGCACGGGTGGCGCTGTCGGTGAGGGCGATCTCCTCCGGCGCGCAGCCGAGGAGGCGGGCGATCGCGGTGTAGGTGCGCTCCACGTCGCCCGCGGCCGCCGCGGCGGCCGCATACCCCCCGGTGCGAGCCTCCCGCCGCAGGTGCGCCACCACGGCCTCGGTGACCACCGCGGGCGGCAGCGCCGCCCCGGCGTTGTCCAGGTGCGCGACGTGGGCGCACCCGGGGGTCTCGCGGCGGGCCCGCGCGACGTCGAAGGGGGCGGTCAGGTCCGCTCCTGCGGCACCGCGAGGCTCAGGGCGACGTCCCCGGCGGGGTCGGTCCACCAGTGCGTGAGCTCCAGGCCCGCCGCGGCGAGCTCGGCCTGGACGGTCTCGCGGCGGAACTTCGCCGACACCTCCGTGTGGATCGTCTCCCCGCGCGCGAACCGCACCGTGAGGTCCAGCGCCGGCACCCGCACCTCGACGGCGTCCTGCGCGCGCAGGTGCATCTCGATCCACTCGCGCTCCGCGTCCCAGGTCACGACGTGGTCGAACGCGTCGGGGTCGAAGTCCGCGCCGAGCTCGCGGTTGAGCACGTGCAGCACGTTGCGGTTGAACTCCGCGGTCACCCCGGCGCTGTCGTCGTAGGCGGCGAGGAGGCGCTCCGGGCCCTTCACGAGGTCGGTGCCCAGCAGCAGTGCGTCGTGCGGCCCGAGCGTGGCCGCCACCGCGTGCAGGAACTCCGCGCGGGGTTCCGGCTCGAAGTTGCCGAGGGTGGAGCCGAGGAAGGCGACGAGGCGGCGGCCGCCGGCGGGCAGCACGTCCAGGTGGTGCTCGAAGTCGCCGACCACGGCGTGGACGGCCACGCCGGGGTAGGCCTCCGCGACCGCCGCGCCGGCCGCGGTGAGGGTGGCGGAGTCGACGTCGAACGGCACGAACCGACGCAGGGTCCTCTTGTCACGCAACGCATCCAGCAGCAGCCGCGTCTTCTCGCTCGTGCCGGAGCCGAGCTCGACGAGGGTGTCCGCCCCGGTGAGCTGCGCGACCTCCGCCGCGACGGCCGCCAGCAGTTCGCGCTCGCGGCGGGTCGGGTAGTACTCCGGCAGGCGGGTGATCTCGTCGAAGAGCCGGCCGCCGCGCTCGTCGTAGAACCACTTCGGCGGCAGCCGCTTCGGGGTGGCGGTCAGCCCGGCCAGGGCGTCGGCGCGCAGCGCCCCCGCGAGCGCACCGGCGGGCAGGTGGTTCTCCACCACCACGGACGGTGCGGCGCCGGCATCGGCACCGCCGGGCGCGGGGGTGGGGGGCGTGGGTGGGGTCACGGCAGTTCCAGGGGTTCGAGGGCGACGCCGTCCGGCGTCACGGTGACGAGGACACGGTCGGGGACGTCGCTCCAGCGGGGGTCGTCGTCGTAGGGCTCGCTCGCCAGGACGACGCCCTCGGGGGTGGCGAGCACGCTGAGGGTGTCTCCCCAGGTGGTGGCGAGCAGGCGGTCCCCGTCGGCGAGGAGCACGTTGAGGCGGGCGTCGGGGTCGGCGGCGCCCAGGGTGCGAACCCGGCCCGCGAGGTCCAGCGGGTCCTCCAGCAGCCAGGACGCGAGCACGGCGCTGTCGCACACGGACTCCGCCGCCGGCCACGCCGCGGCGGGCAGGACCGCGCGGTCCACCCGGCCGTTGTGGGACAGCAGCCACCGCCCCCGGGCGAACGGGGCGCACGCCGTCTCGTCCGCGGGCATGCCCTCCGTGGCGCTGCGCACCGCCGCGAGGACGCAGGTGGAGGCGACGTGCGGGGCCACCGAGAGCAGGGACGCCTCGGCCCACAGCGGTCTCGGCGAGCGCCACCGCGCGGGCTCGGCATGGGCCGGGGACCACCATCCGACACCCCAGCCGTCGGCGTTCACGGTGCCGTGGCGCTGCCGCCTGGGCTGCCAGCTCTGGCGCAGCAGCCCGTGCTCCGGTTCCAGCAGCAGCGCGGCCAGCGACCGGGGCGCGCCGAGCCAGGCGAGGTGCCTGCACACCTACGCGTCCCACGCCAGCCGCAGCCCGGAGAAGACCTGCCGCCGGATCGGGTAGTCCCAGTTGCGGAACGAGGGGCGTACCGCGTCCGGGGCGGTGGCCCAGGCCCCACCGCGCAGCACGCGGTACGTGCCGTCGAAGAAGGGTGCGGAGTAGTCGGCGTAGAGCATCTGCCGGAAACCGGGCCACGGGGCGAACACCGAGGACGTCCACTCCCAGACGTCGCCGACCATCTGCTCGACGCCGTACGCCGACGCGCCGGCCGGGTACGCCCCGACGGGCGCCGGCCCGAGGCTCGTGCCGCCGAGGTTCGCCCGCTCCGGCGTCGGTGGCTCCTCGCCCCAGGGCCAGCGGCGGCGGCGGCCCGGCTCCGGGTCCCAGGCGCAGGCCTTCTCCCACTCCACCTCCGTGGGCAGCCGTGCGCCGGCCCAGCGGGCGTAGGCCTCGGCCTCGTGGAAGGAGACGTGCTGCACCGGCTCGTCCGGCGGGACGGCCTCGGTGCGGCCGAAGCGGCGGCGGACCCAGCCGCCGGTGCCGTCCGGTCGCCAGGACATCGGGGCGTGCAGGTCGGTGCGCAGGCGGTGCTCCCACCCCTCGGCAGACCACAGACGCTCGTCCTCGTAGCCGCCGGCCGCGCAGAACTGCGCCCACTCCGCGTTCGTGACGGGCACCCGGCCGATGCGGAACGCAGGGACGTGGACCTCGTGCTGCGGCAGTTCGTTGTCCAGCGCCCACGGTTCCACGGCCGGGTCGGCGCCGAGCCGGAACGGGCCGCCCGGCACGAGCACGGCGTCGCGGGCGACCGGGCGTCCGGGCGGCGTGGGGGACGGGGTGAGCAGCGGCGCACCGGCACGCAGGTTGTGGGTCGCCAGCATCGTCTCGTCGTGCTGGTGCTCGTGCTGGGCCACCATCCCGACGGCGAACAGGGGATCGTCGGCGGGGGAGCGCTCCAGCAGGTCGAGGACGCGGCCGCGGACGTCGGCCAGCGAGCGGCGGGACTCGGCGGGGCTGAGCAGCGGCAGGCTGGGCCGGGTGGCGCGGGGGTGCTCGAACGCGTCGTAGAGGGTGGCGACGCGGGGGTGGAAGACCGGGCAGTAGGAGCCCCGCCCGGTCTGCAGCAGCCAGAACTCCTCCTGCTGGCCGACGTGGGCGAGGTCCCACACCAGCGGGCTCATCAGGCGGGAGTGCTGGGCGAGCAGTTCCGCGTCGTCGAAGGACGTCAGGGCCAGGGTCTGCCGCCGCGCGGACTCCAGGGCGGCCACGGCGGTGTCGGTGTGCGTCGTCATCTCAGCTCCTCCGCCAGCAGGCAGCCCGCGGCGTCGGTGCGGCGGGCCAGGTTCCGGACGAGGTCGGCCGGGGTGCGCCCGGAGTCCAGGAGTTCCGCCCAGCGCTCGACGTCGGGGCGCAGGACCGCCGGCACGGCAGGCAGGGCGGCCGCGACGAGCCCGCGGGCGGCCCTCCCCAGGGCGGGGTCGGAGATGCCGTCGCGGGCGGCCACCCCGTGCCGTTGCGCGACGGGCTCGGCGGCCTCGGCGGCGCGGTCGGCAGCCGCGACGTCGTCGAGGACGGTGGCCACCACCGCTGCGAGGCCCGGCCACCAGGCGGCCGGGACGGTGTCGAGGACGCGCAGCTCCAACCAGCCCCGCAGCCGCACCGGCGGCCAGAGGGTGCTCAGGTGCAGGTCGACGTCCGCCAGGGTCGGGCACCTGCCGTCGAGGAGGTGGCGGCCGCGCACCCAGTCGACCAGGGGCACCGGCGCGTGGACGGGCTGGGGGGCGCCGGTGCGCTCGCTGCGCACGAGCATGACGGGGGCGGCGAGCGCGAACTCCGCCCACGCCGCGGCCGGGTCCCCGTCACGCAGCCACGGGGCGCACCGGCCCGGGTCGAGCCGCTGCCACACGCCCTGACGAGCCGAGCGCATCCCCGTGTCGCGCCCGCCCAGCAGGGGGCTGCAGCCGGCGAGCGCGATCAGGACGGGCAGCAGTCGGTGCAGGTGCGTGAGCCGGTCGCCGAGGCGCCCGGCCGGGCCCGCCTCGACGTTGAGCTGCAGCGCGGCCGTCGAGCACATCATGGCGGCGCCGTCCCGGCCGTGGCCGACGGCGCGGAAGTAGCTCTCCATCGCGGCGTACCGGGCTCCCGGGTTGATCCGCACCGGTGCGCGGACGGGGTCGGCGCCCACCGAGAGCAGCGCCAGGCCGGCCTCGGCCAGGGCCGCGTCGACCACCGCGGCGTCGCGGCGCAGGACCTCCACGGCGGCGGCCACGCCGGAGGCCGGCGGGGTGGACAGCTCCACCTGCCCGCCCGGCTCCAGCGTGACGCTGGAGCCGGCGGGTGGCTGCAGGCCCGTGAGGGCGCCCGTGAGGCGTCGCCAGTCCACCGGGCGCAACGGCTCGGCCACGTCGACGACGTGCCGCTCCAGCTCCAGCCCCACCACACCCGTGCGGCCCGGGCGCAGCGCCCGTGAGGCGAGGTGCCGGCGGACGGCCTCGGTGTCCGGTGGCTGCCCGGTCGGGGCAGCCGCGGGGTGCGAGGGGAGCAGCGGCATGAGCCCCTTCCAGGTCCGGGCCGGCTGCCGGGGCAGCCGCGGGTCGGCGTGGGGCCGGTGAGCCAGCCTCGGGACGAGGTTGCCACGGGCACCGGGGGGCGGCAACCGTGGCGCTCGGCCCGTCCCGCGGCGCTCTCCCCGTGCGTGGCGGTGCCCCCGGGGGCGGGGACTACGGCGTCACCTGCCCCGCGGAGGACGTCCCCCCGCCGCGTGGCAGGTGGATGCCGGCGAGCATGCAGCGCACCGACCCGCCGGCCAGCTCCAGCACGGGGATGTCCAGGGGCAGCAGCTGCACGTGCTGCTCCAGGTGGGCCAGGGTGCGCGGGCGGAGGGCTCGCCGGGCGGTCGCGGAGAGGGCCAGCAGCGGTTCGGTGCCGGCCAGTTCCAGGCAGTTCCCGCCGAAGGAGCGGATCTCCGTCCGGTCGAGGAGGACGACCTCCCGCCCGCCGTCCGCCAGGCTGCGCAGCAGGGCGCGGCGCTGGTCCGGGTCCGGGAGGAGGTCGGCACCGACGACGGCCGCGGTCGCCCCCACGGCCATCAGCACGTTGGTGTGGTAGATCGGCCGGCCGCGGTCGTAGGCGTCGAAGGCGAACGGCCGGTAGCCGACCTCGTCGCAGAACCGGCGCAGGAGGCGCTCGTCCGTGCGGCGGGAGCGGCAGACGTAGGCGACGCGGTGGACGTGGTCGAGCACCATCGCGCCGGTGCCCTCGAGCGCGCGGCCCGGGGGCACGTCCGCCGCCAGGTCGACGACCCGCGTGACGCCGTAGTGCGCGCACAGCGCGTCGAGCACGTCCTGGCGCCGCTCGCGCCGGCGGTTCGCTGCGTGCATCGGGTACACGACCACGGTGCCGTCGTGGTGCGTCGTGAACCAGTTGTTGCAGAAGACGCTGTCCGGTCGGTCCGCCGCGAGGTCCTCGAAGAGGTGCACGCGCACTCCGTGGCGCTCCAGTGCTGCGGCCGCGGCGGTGACCTCCGCGTGGGCGGCCGCCGCGACGTCGTCCAGGCTGGGAACCGGTGCCTGGAACCCGTTGTCCTGCGCGGTGAGCGGATTGGGGCGGAAGTGGTGGGGGCGGACCATGACGACCGCCCGAGGTCGCTGCAGGTCACCGGCCGACGCCTCGCCCGCCCGGGTGGGCGGTGGAGCGGTCCGCGCCCCGGTCATGCGACGGGGGCGGGGGCGCCGAGAATCCCGAAGAGGTCCTTGGGGTCCTCGGGGTCGGTGAGCAGGTCGAGCGTCTCCGAGTAGCGCGTCCCGCGCACGGCGTCGCGGACGAAGCGCAGGGCGGTGAAGTCCTCGAGGGCGAAGCCGACGGAGTCGAAGACGGTGATCTGCTCGGCGGCGGTGCGGCCGGGGCGCAGGCCGCGGATCACCTCGTGCAGTTCGGTCACGGGGAAGTCGGCGGGTTTCTGCTGGATCTCCCCCTCGATGCGTGTCTGCGGGGTGTGCTCGACGACGACGACGGTGGCGGCGTCGAGGATGCGCGGGTCGAGTTCCGTCTTGCCCGGGCAGTCGCCGCCGATGGCGTTGACGTGGACGCCGGGGCGCACGTCGCCGAGGTGCAGGACGGTGGCGTTCGCCTTGTCGGCGGTGCACGTGGTGATCACATCGGCGCCGTCGACCGCAGCGGAGGCGGTGGCGCACACCTCGACCTCGAACCCGAGCGGGGTCAGGTTGCGCTGCAGCTTGGCCGTGGCGCGGGGGTCCACGTCGACCACCCGCAGGCGGTCGATGCCGAGCTGCGAGCGCATGCCGAGGGCCTGGAACTCGGCCTGGGACCCGGCCCCGATCATCGCCATGGTCCGGCAGCCGGGGGCAGCCAGCCACCTCGCCGCCAGTGCGGAGGTCGCGGCCGTGCGCAGCGCGGTGAGCAGCGTCATCTCGGCGAGGAAGGTCGGGTAGCCGGAGTAGACGTCGGCCAGGACACCGAACGCGGTGACGGTCTGCAGTCCGCGCTGGGGGTTCTCGGGGTGCCCGTTGACGTACTTGAAGGCGTACTGCTCGCCGTCGCTGGCGGGCATCAGCTCGATGACGCCGTCGCTGGAGTGGGTGGCCAGTCGCGGCACGAGGTCGAAGGCCGGCCAGCGCCGGAAGTCGACCTCGAGGGCCTCGACCAGGTCGGCGACGATCCGTGCCGGGCCGGCGTCCCGCGCCCAGGCGGCCATGTTCGTGACACTCGTGAACTGCACTGCGTCCGTCCTCGGGGTGGTCGGTGCGGGGCGCCGGGGCTGCGGTGGTGGCCCTGCGCTGTTCAGGACGCTAGGCGCGGTGCGCGAGCGGTCACAAGCGGCGTTCTGCGCAACATCTGTGCTGTTCCTGGGCACCCTGCCCAACTGATGTTTACGATGTGCTCGATGGCCCTCCTGGACGACCTCGACCGCCGGATCCTGGCGCTGCTGCGGGTGGACGCGCGAACCCCGGCGGCGTCGATCGCGCGGCAGCTGGGGGTGACCCGGGCGACGGTGACCAAGCGCATCGACCGGATGCTGGCGACGGGGGTCGTGCTGGGCTTCACGACGCGCGTGCGCGAGGACGTGGCTGACGACATCCGGGCGATCACCATGATCGAGATCAACGGGCGGTCCGCGGACCAGGTCATCCGCCGCCTGCGCGGGCTCCCCGAGATCGTCGCCCTGCACACCACGAACGGCGCCTGGGACCTGGTCGCCGAGATCCGCGTCGCCTCGCTCGCGGAGTTCAACGAGGTCCTGTCGAGCATCCGCTCCACCGAGGGCGTGGAGAACTCCGAGAGCAGCCTCCTGCTCTCCTCGGCGCTCGGCTAGGGTCCGCGCAGGGAGGGGCGGCTGGCGGCCGGCTCGGCGGGCTGCGGCTGTTCGACGCCCAGCTGCACGGCGCCGTTCCGGCAGATGCGGGGGACCGGTACGCGGCGGGCATCATCCTCACCCCTTCGGGCGGGCTCGGCCACGCCGGGTCCTGAGCCGGCTACCTCACCACGTTCACCGTCTCGCCTGACCGGCGCATGGCGGTCGCGGTGTCCTGCAACGGCGGCGACGGAGCGGAGCGCGAACTCCGCGAGCTGACGCAGGGACTTCTCGCCGAGTGGACGTGAGGCCCTCCTCGCGGGCGGGGCGAACGGCAACGGCCCGACCGGGCGAGGCGGGGAGCTCCCGCCCCACCCGGTCCCGTCCCTCGCCTCAGCGGACCACGCGGAACGTCGCGTCGGCGCGGGCCACGCTCGTGCTCACCGTGTCGAGCCTCAGCTCGAAGCCGAAGTGCCGGAGGTAGCGGTCGGGGTAGTTGTAGGAGCGGAACGACGCCGCCGAGCCGTCCGCGAGGCCCGGGACCTCCGTGAAGGTGGCGTCCGAGCCGAACACCGAGGTGCCGTCGTCCCGGGCGAGCACGAGGTCGAAGCCGTAGTGGCGCAGGTAGTGCCCGGGGAAGTTGACCGACTCCAGGGACACGGTCCCCGAGGCGCCGGCGAGGCCGGGCACGAGCCTGAACTGCGAGTCCTGCAGCGGGGAGACGCCCGCGTCGAGGCGGACGTCGAAGTCCAGGTGGCGGACGTAGCGGTCGGGGTAGTTGTGGGACTGCAGGCGGATCGCGGGGCGCGCCGTGCCCCAGCGGGCCAGGACGCGTGCCTCCTCGGCCGCCGTCAGGTTGAGGACGGAGCCGTGTCGCTTCGTGGAGGTGCCCATCGAGTACTCCGACGAGGAACGGGTGCGGAAGTTGCGGGTGCTGCCCAGGTCGGTCGACGTCAGCGGCATGTAGCCCCGCTTGGACGCGTACTGGTCGACCCACAGGTTCCACTCGGTGCGCCCGTTGAGCTTCTGCCACATCGGCCCCTCGACGACGTTGCCGCCGGTCGCGCCGTTGGAGATGCCGAGGTGGGAGAGGTCGCCGATCCGCGTCCAGGTGCCGAGGAGCGAGTTGCTGCCCTCGACGGTGATCTGGCCGTCGGCCGAGGCGCGGTAGTAGCGGTGGCCGCCCACGCTGCCGGGGACCTCGATGATCTGGGTGTCGATGATCCCCTGCGGGCGGTCGATGTAGAGCTGCGGGGTCGTGAACGTGCGGAAGTCGCGGGTGCGCACCGAGTAGACGCGGTGGTGCCGGACGCCGTTGAGGGTGGCGTTGGTCGCCCAGTAGACGAGGTAGTCGCCCGTGCTGGGGTCGTGGATCGCCTCGGGGGCCCAGGCGTCCCCGGCTCCCGGGATGTCCTTGGCCACGTCCATCAGCCGCGGGGCGCTCCAGGTGACCAGGTCGGTGGACTCCCAGACCACGAGGGCCGTGCTGCCGCGCTCGGTGGCGTCCGACCAGACGGTTCCGCTGGCGATGCGCAGGTCGGTGGCGATGATCCAGTACTTGTCGCCCGTGGGGGAGCGCACGAGGGCAGGGTCGCGGACCCCGCGGGTGCCGACGGTGGACAGCAGCACCGGCGCGCCGCCGTTGAGGTCGGTCCACCGCATGCCGTCGGAGCTGTGCGCGAAGTAGATCTGCTCGCCGTTGCCCGTGTCCCCGGTGAAGTGGGCGAGCAGGTACCCCGTGAAGGGGTCGAGCGCGGCGGCCCGCTCCGCGGTCGTGGCGATGAGGGCGGCGAGGGCGAGGCAGATCGCCGCGAGCGTGCTGGCGACTCTGCGCAGGGCGGTGGGCATGGTTCGTCCTCCTCGGTGAGGAACGTGGGGCAGCGCCGTCCGGAATCCCCGGACGCGCGTTCTTCTGGTGGCGGCAGCAGTCGGCGGACCACCCTGTAACCGGTCACAGGCGGCGCGTGAGAGGTTAACCCGTCCGCGGGGCGCCGTCGAGGTCGAGGCCGACCGGGCTCGCGCGCCCCGGCGGGTGCGGCTGACGCGCGTAGCACCGGGCGGGGGTGGCAGGCAAGCGCTTGCCAACGGCCCCCGACACCTCCTACCGTCGGCGCAACGGGAGGGCCGCGGGCACTTGAATCGTTCCAGGACGAGGCCGCGCACAGAGGGCCCGCCCTCGGACGAAGGATTCGACGATGAAGCTTCTTCCTCGTGCAGCGACGGGCCGCGCGCTCGTGTGCGGCGGCGTGAGCGCCGCGCTCCTGCTGAGCATGGCCACCAGCTCCGCGGCGGTGGCGAGCGCGCCGACCGGAGCCCGGGCGGGTACCGCGGCGGGCGGCTCCGGCGGCGGGGTCCTGCTGGAGTGGCTCGACCGCGGGCTCGTCGCGGCCGCCACCGACCGCGGGGTCTTCCTCTCGTGGCGACTGCTCGCCACCGAGGTCACCGGGGCGACCGCCGACGGCATGACCGGGCCGGACTTCCGCGTCTACCGCGACGGCAGCCTGGTCGCCACGGTCACCGACAGCACCAACTGGCTCGACCCCGCGGGCGCGCCGTCGTCGCGCTACCGCGTCGTGCCCGTCGTCGACGGCCGCGAGAGCGGCCCCAGCGGCGAGACGACGCCGTGGCGCGGGGCGTCCCTCGACGTCGCGCTGCAGAAGCCCGCCGACGGGGTCACCCCGGCTGGGGAGGCCTACACCTACTCCGCCAACGACGTCAGCGCGGCCGACGTCGACGGGGACGGGCAGCTGGAGCTCGTCGTGAAGTGGGACCCGTCCAACTCCAAGGACGTCTCGCAGCGCGGCTACACCGGCACCGTCTACCTGGACACCTACGAGCTCGACGGAACGCTGCTCGCGCGCATCGACCTCGGCGTGAACATCCGCGCCGGCGCGCACTACGCCCAGCCCCTCGTGCAGGACTTCGACGGCGACGGCCGCGCCGAGCTCATGGTCAAGACCGCACCCGGGACGAAGAGCACCCGCTACGTCGACGGCAGGGCCGCGACGACCGCCCCCATCACCCTGCTGCCGGAGGACGTCGCGGCGGGCGTCAGCCACTCCGACGACTACCGGCTCAGCGCACCGCAGTACCGCGACCACCTCGCCGGGATGCTGCAGGGCTGGCACGCCCACCCGGAGGTCGTCGCCGGGAACTGGCCCGCCACGGTCGAGCAGGCCCTCGGCATGGAGCCGAAGTACGCCTACCCGCTGTCGGAGGCCGACGCCGGCGCGCTGGCCGACCACTTCATCGACGTCTACGCCCCCGGCCGCTCCAGCCGCAACGAGCTGCGCAAGTTCGAGGGCTTCGTCCTCAGCGGGCCGGAGTACCTGACCGTCTTCGACGCCGGCACCGGCCGCGAGCTGCAGACCGTCGCCTACGAACCCGGCCGCGGCGACGACGGACTCATGTGGGGCGACTACGCGATGGGCCGCATCGAGCCCGGCAACCGCGTCGACCGCTTCCTCTCAGGGGTCGCCTACCTCGACGGCCAGCGCCCCTCGGCGGTGTTCGCCCGCGGCTACTACACGCGCACCACCCTCGCCGCCTACGACTGGGACGGCGAGCGCCTCTCGAAGCGCTGGTTCGTCGACAGCGGGCACGCGCCCCTGACCAACCCGTTCAACGACAGCCCGCACGGGCGCGACGGCACCGATCCCGTCTACGGAACGCTGACGACGCAGGGCTTCCACTCCCTGAGCGCCTCCGACGTGGACGGCGACGGCAAGCACGAGATCGTCTACGGCGGCGCGACCATCGACCACGACGGCGGCCTGCTGTACTCCTCCTTCGACACGATGCCGCCGCAGTCCGCGATGCCCGGCGAGCAGGCGCGGCTCGGGCACGGCGACGCCATGCACGTCACCGACATCGACCCCGACCGTCCGGGGCTGGAGATCTTCTCCGTCCACGAGGGCGGTCGCTGGGCGCCGTTCGGCAACGTCCTGCGCGACGCCGCGACCGGCGAGACGATCTTCGGCAGCTACTCGGGCCGCGACACCGGCCGCGGCATGATCGGTGACGTGGAGGCCGGTACCCGCGGCATCGAGGTGTGGGCGTCGATGCCGGGCGGCAGCGACGGCTCCGGGCTGCTCAGCGCGAAGGGCACCCAGCTCAGCACGTCGACGCCCGGCACCAACATGTCCATCCGCTGGGCCGCCGACGGCACCACCCAGATCGTCGAGGGCTCCCGCAGCGAGACCCCGGTCATCCGCGACTGGAAGCGTGGCGTCCTGCTCACCGCCACGGGGACCCTCACCAACAACCACACGAAGGGGAACCCGTCCCTCGTCGCCGACATCCTCGGCGACTGGCGCGAGGAGCTGGTCGTGCGCACGGCCGACAGCTCGGCGCTGCGGATCCACCTCAGCACCGAGGTGACCGACCGGAAGATGTACACGCTCCTCCACGACCCGCAGTACCGCGCCGAGGTCACCCGGCAGCAGACCTCGTACAACCAGCCGGCCTACCCCGGCTTCTACCTCGCCTCCGACACCGACTTCCGCGACGTGCCGGTGCCGGACCTGGTCGCCCCCACGGCGCAGGTGCTGGCGAGCCGGCTCGCCGAGCTGATCGCCGCGGGCAGGGTCAGCGGCCCGCTGGCCAACACCCTGCGCGCCCACGCCGACAACGCCCAGCGGCACCTGGAGCGGGGCCGCACGGAGCAGGGGCTGCGCGAGCTCGAGCGGTTCCTCGGGCAGCTCGACCAGCCTCCGGGGCAGGGCCGCATCGACGGCTACGCCCAGCAGGTCCTGCGCCACACCGCCACCTCCGCGGCGGCCGCGCTGCGCTGATCGCGCCCCAACGCGCCCGCCCCGTCGGCGCAGGCACCGGCCGCCGCATCGACGCGATGCGGCGGCCGGTGCGCGTCGTGCCCGGTGCGCGTCCTGCCCGGTGCGCGTCGTGCCCGGTGCGCGTCGTGCCCGGTGCGCGTCGTGCCCGGTGCGCGTCGTGCCCGGTGCGCGTCGTGCCCGGCTGCCACCGTTCGGGCGAGGTTCCCGCCGACGCGCCCCTGCCGCGTCCCCGCCCTCACTACCCTCGGACGCGGGCCGGGGGACCTCCGGCCGTCACGTCCACGCGCCGTCCGCCCGGTCCGGCCGCGTCCCCGGCCCGACGGAGGGGCACGCATGCTCGGTGAGCGGATCCGCATCCCTCGGGTGCGGCGTCCGTCGACCCCGGCGGAGGCGCCCGCGGCGGCCGTCCCCGCGCCCCGCGGGCCCTCCGCGCGCCTGGGGTGGGCGGCCCTGGTGCTGGCCGTCACCGGGGCGCTCGGGTTCGGGGCGAGCTGCTACCTCGCCCTGGCCGGGGTGCCGCTCGTCGCCGTCAACCCCCTGGGTCCCTTCTTCAAGTGGGCCGCGGTGGCCGGTGCGGCCGCGCTCCTCGTCTTCCTCGCCCTGGTGGTGGCGCTCGTCTCCGCGGTGCGCACCCGCCGCTCCGTGGTGCCGTTCCTCGCCCTGCTCACGGCGCTGGTGCTGCCCGGGCTCACGGGATGGATCGGGATCAGCGCCGGCCTGGACGTCCTGTCGGCCACCCTGAGTCGTCAGGTCGGCGAACGCGGCGGCGTCTTCCTGCAGGAGGAGGTCGGCGGTTTCGTCGCGGCCGAGGCGGAGCGCCTGCTCGCCGAGCAGCTGGCGGGCGCGGGCTCCTGAGGTCGGGACCGGTGGCGGCCCTCAGCCCCGCGGCGCGGAGTGCAGCCCCAGCGCCCTGCGCAGCAGGTCGTGGCGCCAGACCGTGCGCAGCAGGAAGAACCAGAGCACCGTGGCGGCGGTGACGACGGGAGCCTCGAACCCGCCGGGGGTGTGCAGCCCGAAGTAGCGGGCCAGCGCGGGCGTCTGCAGGACCACGACGAACGTGGCGAAGAGCACCAGCACCAGCACGGCGGGACGCCTGTCGGGGCTGACGGGCGCCCAGCCGCGGAAGAAGCGTGCCGGCGGCTCCAGGAAGAGCACGAGGAGCAGGCCGGTGACGGAGGTGAACATCGACAGGCTGGTCTGCGCGACGGCGGTGGCTGCCAGCTCCACGAACCGCGGATCCGCGCTGGCGACGCCGGTGAACTCCTCGAAGTCGGCGATCGCCTGGGGTGGCAGGACCCCGCCTTCGCCCAGGGCGCGGCTGAGCAGGGTGTGGAGCGCGGCGTAGATCGCGATGGCGAAGCCGCCGGTGACCACGGCCGCCGGCACCACGAACCGCGCGAGGTCGCCGAGCAGGTGCGGGTCGCAGCGCTGCGGGCGTGCCCACGCGGTGAGGAACAGGGTCGGGATGCCGACGGTGAAGATGGTCAGGGACCCCTGGGCGGGCTCGTACGGGAACCCCAGGCCCAGGACCGCGACGCCGAGGATGACGCCCGCCGAGGTCGCCACCCGGGTGAGGAACAGCTTCATGGCGGGCGAGACCCCGCCGATGATGCGCTGTCCCTCGTGGTGGGCGACGGGCAGGGCGGCGAAGGAGTCCTCCAGCAGCACGATGTCCGCGGCGTCGCGGGCGCCGGTGCCGCCGCTCTGGACGGCGACGCCGACGTGGGCCAGGGTCAGGGCGGGGACGTCCCCGTCGCCGCCGCCGACCATCGCGACGTAGCGCCCGGCGCGCACGAGGGAGTCGACGACCTGCTCGGCCAGCCGGGCGTCGGCGCCGGCCAGGTGGGCGTGCCCGCGCACGATCCGGTCCAGGTCCTCCGCGCCCAGCCCCTCCAGCTCGCCGGCCACCAGCACGTCCGCCGCCGGCAGGCCGAGTTCGTGTGCGGCGGCGCGGACGTGCTCCGCGTCGCGCTCGTCGAGCAACCGCACCTCGATGCCCCGCTCGCGCAGGTCCGCCAGGGCCTGCGCCGCGCCGGGGCGCAGCCGGCCGTCGTCGTCGGCCAGGCCGCCGCCCAGTCGCGCGCAGAGGACGTCGACGTTGCTGAGGGACTCCACGGCGTTGACGCGCTGCACGAGCGCGCCGCGGCGGGCGATGCCGGCGGCGCCGACGGCGTAGGCGAGGGTGACGAGGAGGAAGAGGCCGTACGGGATGAGCCCGGACAGCACGGCGCTGATCTGCGCCATCCGCACGGCGGGCAGCCCCTCCAACGCCGCCTGCCCCAGGATGGCGGTGCTCATGAGTGCGACCGCGAGGACGACGGCGCGGATGACGACGTCGATCTGGTGCTGCAGGGGCGTGCGGGCGGAGCGCCGGGCAGGCCCGGTGCCCACGGGCCCGGTCGTCGCCGGGGGCCGCGGCTGCACGCCGGGATCGGCGGAGCGCCGGCGCAGGGCGTCGAGCCGGTGCTTGGCGCGCATCTCCTGCGCGGCGCTGATGAGCGCGTTGAGCAGGCCGAGGCCGGCGCTGACGACCGCGTCGCCGGTGCGCCCCAGTGCGAGCAGCGCGATGCCGATGGCGAAGAGGACCACGGTGAAGAAGGTCAGGAGGTTGGCGCGCAGGATCTGCGCGTAGGTGCGTCCGCCGTCCGGCACCCCGCCAACCTAAGCGGGCGCCGGAGCGCGCCGCATCAGCGCGGCGGCCCGCCCCCGGCGGCGTGCGGGCCGGTCTCGTCGAGGATGAGCACCGTCTGGGTGGAGCGGATCTCCGGGATGTCCTGCAACCGGCTCAGGACCAGGTCCCGCAGGGCGGCGGCGTCGCGGGTGCGGACCAGCAGGACGATGTCGTGCTCCCCGGAGACCAGGGCGGCGTGGTCGACCTCGGGGATGTCGAGGACCTGGCGGCGCACCGCCTTCCACGACTGCTGCGCGATCGTCAGGTAGACGTAGGCGGACAGGCCGTGCCCGTAGCGCTGCGGGTCGACGAGCGCGCTGAAGCCGGTGATGACGCCCTCCCGCTGCAGGCGCTCGACCCGGCTGTAGGCGTTGGCGCGGGAGACGTGCACGGCCGCGGCGAGGGCGCGCATCGACAGGCGCCCGTCCGCCCGCAGGGCCGCCACGATGCGCCGGTCCACCGCGTCGAGCGGAGCCGTTCGTCCACCGCTACCCGGCTCCGCCGGCTCCTCTGGATCCACGGCACCGGACCGTAGCGCTTGGTGGGGCCGTTCGTCTCGATCGCACCGGCCCTGATGGACGCATGGCCCGGAGCGGGCGGACAATCTGCGCCAACAGCCCAATGGAGGGATGCCGCCGTGGCCATGCCCGCTACCGCCGTGTCGGACCGGATCGCCGAACTGCTGCCTCCCGGCGGCTTCCCCCTCGGCCTCATCGACGCCGACGGACAGCCCACCGACGCCGGGGGCGTCCTGAACCCGCCGCCGCCGGAGGCGCTGCTGGAGCTGCACCGGCGCATGGTCGTCGGCCGCCGCTTCGACACGCAGGCCACCGCGCTCGCGCGCCAGGGCCGCCTCGCCGTCTACCCCTCCTCGCGCGGCCAGGAGGCGTGTCAGATCGGCGTCGCGCTGGCGCTGCGGGAGCAGGACTGGCTCTTCCCCACCTACCGGGACTCCGTGGCCGTCCTGACCCGCGGCGTGGGCGGGGTCGAGGTCCTGTCGATGATGCGGGGAGAGTGGCACTGCGGCTACGACCCCTACGAGCACCGGGTGGCGCCGCAGTGCACGCCGCTCGCCACCAACGCGCTGCACGCGGTCGGCCTCGCACACGCCGCACGCCTCAAGGGCGAGGACACCGTCGCCCTCGTGCTGCTCGGCGACGGCGCCACCAGCGAGGGCGACACCCACGAGGCGCTGAACTTCGCCGGGGTCTGGAACGCGCCCGTCGTCTTCCTGGTGCAGAACAACGGCTACGCCATCAGCGTGCCGCTGTCGAAGCAGACGGCCGCGCCGGCCCTGGCCTGCAAGGGCGTCGGATACGGCGTGCCCTCCCTCCTCGTGGACGGCAACGACGCCGCCGCGGTCTTCGCTGCCGTGCGCTGTGCGGTCGAGCGCGCCACCGCAGGCGGTGGGCCGACGTTCATCGAGGCGCTGACCTACCGCGTCGACGCGCACACCAGCGCCGACGACCCCACCCGCTACCGCGACGACGCCGAGGTGCAGGCGTGGCTGACGCGCGACCCGCTGGCCCGGCTGGAGAAGCACCTGCGCGCAACCGGGCTGCTGGACGACGAACGTGCCCGGGCGGTGCAGGAGGAGGCCGAGCAGGTGGCCGCCGAGGCCCGCGAGGGACTCTCCGCCGAGGTCGAGGTGGACCCGGCGGCGCTCTTCGAGCACGTCTACGCCGAGCCGACGGAGAACCTGCTGGAGCAGCGGGCGCGACTGCTGGACGAACTGGCGGAGGAGGAGCAGTCGTGACCGCGACCCTGGAACCCCGCACCGCGGGCACCCGGCCCGGCACCGAACCGGGTCCGGCGGGCACCGCCGCGGCGCCCCGGCCGGTGACGATGGCCGGGGCGCTCAACACCGCGCTCGCGGACGCCCTGGCGGCCGACCCGCGCGTGGTCGTCTTCGGCGAGGACGTCGGCACCCTGGGCGGTGTCTTCCGCGTGACCGACGGCCTGGCCGCGCGCTTCGGGGCCGAGCGCGTCTTCGACACGCCGCTGGCGGAGTCGGCGATCATCGGCACCGCCATCGGGATGGCGATGAACGGGCTCGTCCCCGTGGTGGAGATGCAGTTCGACGCCTTCGCGTACCCGGCGTTCGAGCAGATCACCAGCCACCTGGCGAAGATGCGCAACCGCACCCGCGGCCGCGTCGCCCTGCCGGTGGTCGTGCGCGTCCCCTACGGCGGCGGCATCGGCGGGGTGGAGCACCACTGCGACTCCTCCGAGGCGTACTACGCGCACACGCCGGGGCTGCGGGTCGTCACTCCCGCCACGCCCGCCGACGCCTACCGCCTGCTGCGCCAGTCCATCGAGTGCCCCGACCCGGTCGTGTTCCTGGAGCCGAAGCGGCGCTACTGGGCGAAGGAGACCGCGCCGCTGACGGCCGACGGCCCGGCGATCGACCGTGCGGTGGTGCGCCGCAGTGGCACCGACGTCACCGTCGTCACCTACGGCGGAACCGTCGGCACCGCCCTGGAGGCGGCGGAGGCGGCCGCCGGGGAGGGCTGGGACGTGGAGGTCGTCGACCTGCGCAGCCTCGCCCCCTTCGACGACGCGACCGTCGCGGAATCGGTGCGCCGCACCGGGCGGGCGCTCGTCGTGCACGAGGCGCAGGGTTTCGCCGGCTACGGCGCGGAGGTCGCCGCCCGCCTCACGGAGCGCTGCTTCCACCACCTCGAGGCGCCGATCCTGCGCGTCACCGGCCTCGACGTGCCGTACCCGCCGCCGAAGCTGGAGCAGCACCACCTGCCCACCGTCGACCGCATCCTCGACGCGATCGACCGGCTGCAGTGGGACGACGAGCCCGAGCGGTTCGAGGGGACGGGGGAGGGTCGTGCCTGACTTCCTGCTGCCCGACCTCGGCGAGGGACTGGAGGACGCGGAGGTGCTGCGCTGGCTCGTCGCCGTGGGCGACGAGGTGGCGGTCGACCAGCCCGTCGTCGAGGTGGAGACCGCCAAGGCCGCCGTGGAGGTGCCGATTCCCTACGCGGGCGTCGTCTCCGCCCTGCACGCGCAGCCCGGCCAGGTGCTCGCCGTCGGGGCGCCGCTCATCAGCGTCGGCGCCGAGGCCGCGACCGCGGCTCCCGGCCTGCGCGAGCCGGGCGTGGCCGTGCCGTCGCCCGCCACCGCTCCCGCCGCGGCGGCGCCCGGGGACGGGGCGGAGGCCGAGGCCGACTCCAGCGGCAGCGTGCTCATCGGCTACGGCACCAGCACCGCACCGCGGCGCGCCCGCCGCGGTGCCCGGCGCCGGCCACCGGTGGCGGCGCCGCCCACCGCGCCGGGCCGCACGCCGGCCCTCGACCGCGCGCCCGAGCGCGCCGCCGAGCGCGGCCGCAGCGTTCCCGTCATCTCGCCGCTGGTGCGCAAGCTGGCCCGGGACGCGGGTCTGGACCTCAACCGCGTCCACGGCAGCGGGCCCGCCGGGCTCGTGCGCCGGCGCGACGTCGAGCTCGCGCTCTCGGAGGTCGCCACGTCCCCGCAGCCGCAGCCCGCCCGGCCCGGGGGCACGCCGGCCCCGGCGGAGCAGGCGCCGGCCCCGGCGGCGCGGGCGGGGGAGCAGCGCATCCCCCTGCGCGGCCTGCGCAAGCGGGTGGCGGAGGCCACCAGCCGTTCCCGCCGGGAGATCCCCGAGGCCACCGTCTGGGTCGACGTCGACGCGACGGCGCTGCTGGCGGCGCGGGCGGCGCTGACGGCCCGCGACCCGGAGGACCCCGTCAGCCTGCTGGCGCTGCTGGCGCGGTTCTGCGTCCTCGGCCTGCAGCGCTACCCGGAGCTGAACTCGCGCGTGGAGGGGGACGAGATCGTCCTGCCCGGGCACGTGAACCTCGGGTTCGCCGCGCAGACGGAACGAGGGCTCGTGGTCCCCGTCGTGCACGGCGCCGAGCGGTTGCCGGCCCGGCGGCTCTCCGCGGCGCTGGCGGAGCGGACGGCCGCCGCCCGCGCCGGGACACTGGGCCCCGCCGAGCTGACCGGGGGCACCTTCACCCTCAACAACTACGGCTCGTTCGGGGTCGACGGCTCCGCGGCCATCATCAACCACCCCGAGGTCGCCATCCTGGGCGTCGGGCGCATCATCGACAGGCCGTGGGTCGTCGACGGGCAGCTGGCGGTGCGCCGGGTCGGTCAGCTGTGCCTGGCGTTCGACCACCGCGTCTGCGACGGGGGCGTCGCCGGCGGGTTCCTGCGCTACGTCGCCGACTGCGTGGAGAACCCCGTCGTGGCGCTCGGGGAGGCGTAGGACCCCGTCCGCGAGGACGCGGCCCGGTCCGGCACCGCCGGGCGGGGCCGCTGCGCGCCCGGCCGCCCGCCGTACTGTCACGGAACTGTCATGGCGGCGCCGGCGGTCCGGCCGCGGCTGGCGCGGCGGCCGAAGTCGTTGCGGGGCAACTTCTTCGTGGCAGCGGACCGAGGTGGTACAGGTGGTTCGCGTCCGGTGGCGCGCGGGGGCCGCCCCGGTAGCGTCGGCTGCACCGGACCCGGTGTTCGGCGTTCCCTCGCGCAGGGTTCGCGGGCCCGGCGCCGGGTGCGTGACCGTGCCGACGACGAGAGGGCCCCAGTGCGCATGTCCCAGATCACCTCCTTCGACGGGACGCGGCTGGCCGTGCAGTCGCGGGGCCCGGAGGCCGCTCCCGTCGTGGTGCTGGTCCACGGCCTCGGCCTGTCGGCGGACTCCTGGCGCCGCGTCGCCGGACCGCTCTCGGGCGGGCACCGGGTCGTCGCCTACGACCTGCGCGGGCACGGACGCAGCGCGCCTGCGAGCGGTGGCGACTACTCGATGCGGGCGCACGCGCTCGACCTCGACGCGGTGCTGCGCGAGGTCGTGCCGGAGGGGCGGGACGCCGTGCTCGTGGGCAACAGCCTCGGCGGTGGCGTCATCGTCGCCCGGGCCCACCACTGCGGCACCCGCGGGATGGCGGGCGTCGTGTTCGCCGGCTCCGGCGCCTCCGGGGTCACCGTGCCCGGCCTGCCAGCCCGGCGGCTGCCTGACCGCGTCGAGGCGGCGGTGCGGACCGCGTGGCTGAAGGCGCTCCTGCTCGTGGCGAGGGCCGGGCGTCACCTGCGACCGGTGGAGAGCGTCTCCGACCGCATCGTGCGACGGTGCGCCTTCACCTCCCACGCCCCGCGCGACCTCGTGGCCGAGGTGCGCGACGACTTCCTCCGCACCCGGCCCCAGGCCCTCGCCGGGACGACGCTGGCGAGCGTGAGCCACGACGGTCGGCGGATGGCGCCCGATCTCGCGGTGCCCGCGCTCGTGCTGCACGGCAGTCGCGATCCGGAGGTGCCCCGCCGTGAGGTGCGGGAACTGCTGGCCGACCTCCCGGACGCGGAGTTCGTGACGCTGCGGGGGGAGGGGCACATGCTGCCCCTGACCGACCCGCACGTCGTCGAATCGCACGTCGAACGGTGGGTGGCCCGCGTGCAGCCGGGCCGGGCCACCGCATGAGGGGATCCCGAGGATCGGTTCCAGAGGTGGGCCGACGAAGCGAACGGAGGGCGTGAGGATGGATTCGACGCAGGGCAGTGGTGCACGGCGGGCCGGGCGCTGGATCCTGGACCTGGCCCTGCTGGGGGCCCTCGCCAGTGCCGTGGTCATGGCCCTGGCGGGCCGCTGGGAGGAGACGGTCCGGTTCGTCCTGGTGACGGCCGCGATCGGCGCGGCGCGCGGCGCCGAGGTGCCGGCGCCCTTCGGGGCGGCGTTCTCCGTCTTCATCCTGCTGGCGATGTGGGCGTCGGCGCAGCACTGGTACCGGGAACTGCCGCAGTTCGACGCGCTCGTGCACTTCCTGACCCCGGGCAGCGTCGCGGCGGTGGCGTACTTCGTGCTGGTGCAGATGCGACTGCTCCCCGACGGCCGCGAGTTCCCCGAAGGGCTGCGCGGGTGGGCCCCGGTGGCGTGGGTGACCGGTGTGGGGGTCACGGTCGCGGTGGTGTGGGAGTTCTACGAGTGGATCGTCGAGCAGATCGCGCCGCAGGGGATGATCGTCGGCTACACGGACACGGTCGTGGACCTCTTCGCCGGCATGCTCGGATCGCTGGTCGCCGGTGCGCTCGTGCTGCGGTGGAGCCGGAACCACGCGCGGGAACGCACGCTCAGCCGAGTCTGACCGTCCGCGCAGGGGCCCCGCTGCCACCCGACGGCGGGGCCCCTGCGCGTCGTGCCGTCCCGGGTCCCGGCGGCTCTTGCGCCGGACGCGCCGCGCCACCTACCGTATTCGACAACGTATACGATCCGGAGTCGACGGCGTCCCAGGAGATCGAGTGAGCACCGACGCGGCAGTGCCCCCCACGACCGGCCGGGCCCCGGAGGTGCTGGCGGACGCGGTGACGACCGCGACCGGCCGCCGCCCGGGCAAGGTCGTCGCCGTGCACCTGAACTACCCCTCCCGCGCGGCGCAGCGCGGGCGCACCCCCGCAGCCGCCTCCTACTTCCTCAAGCCGTCCTCGTCGCTGACCGGCGGCGGGGACGTGGTGCGCCCCGCCGGCGTGGAACTGCTCGGCTTCGAGGGGGAGATCGCGCTGGTCATCGGCCGCGCAGCGCGGCCCGCGGACCGGATCGGGGCGGCGCAGGGCTGGGACCACGTCGGCTGGGTGACCGCCGCGAACGACCTGGGGCTCTACGACTTCCGGGCCGCCGACAAGGGCTCGAACGTGCGCTCCAAGGGCGGCGACGGCATGACGCCGCTCGGTCCGGTGCTGCTGCCGGCCGCCGACCTCGACCCCGCCGCGCTGCGGGTGCGCACCTGGCTCGACGGGGAGCTCGTCCAGGACGACACGACCGGGGCGCTGCTGTTCGGCTTCGGGCACCTCGTCGCGGACCTCGCCCGGCTGCTGACCCTGGAGGAGGGTGACGTCATCCTCACCGGCACCCCGGCCGGCGCCTCGGTGGCCGAGCCCGGGCAGGTCGTCGAGGTCGAGGTCTCCGACCTGGCGGGCGCGGCCACCACCGGGCGCCTGCGCACCCGAGTGGTCGACGGGCCCGCCCCGGTGGACGTCGGCACGCCCCCGCGCGTCGACGACGCCGTGCGGGCCGACGCCTGGGGAACGCCCGAGCCGGACCCCGCCCGGGGGCTCGACGAGGAGCTGCGCGCGCGGCTGGGGAACGTGGCCGTCGCCACGCTGTCCGTCCAGCTGCGCAAGCGCGGTTACCACGACGTCAGCATCGACGGCGTGCGGCCACTGACGCCCGGGACGCGCCTGGTCGGCACCGCCCGCACGCTGCGGTACGTGCCCTTCCGCCCGGACCTGTTCCAGGACAGGGGCGCGGGGTTCACCCCGCAGAAGCAGGCGGTCGACGCCGTCGGTCCCGGCGAGGTCCTCGTCATGGACGCCCGCCGCGACCCGACCGCCGGGACCCTCGGTGACATCCTCGCCCTGCGCGCCAAGGTGCGCGGTGCCGCCGGGGTCATCACCGACGGCGCGGTCCGCGACTCGGCCGCCGTCGCCGCCACCGGGCTGCCCGTGCTCGCCGCCGGCGTCCACCCCGCGGTGCTGGGCCGGCGCCACGTGCCGTGGGAGACGGACGTGACGATCGCCTGCGGCGGGGCCACGGTGCAGGTCGGCGACGTGGTCGTGGCCGACGACGACGGCGCCCTCGTCATCCCGCCCGCACTGGTGGAGGACGTCCTCGCGGACGCCGAGCGCCAGGAGGCCGAGGAGCGCTGGATCGCCGCCCGGGTCGCGGAGGGCGAGGCCGTCGACGGGCTGTACCCGCTGAGCGGGGCGTGGCGGGAGCGCTACGACGCCGAGGCCGGGGGAGCGCGTGAGCCCGGCGCCTGAGGCGGGTGCGGCCGTCTCCAAGGTCGACCTGGCCCATGGGCTGATCCGCTCCCGCATCGTCTCGGGGGAGTACACCCCCGGCTACCGCCTCGTCCTGGGCCTGCTGGGGAAGGAGCTGGGCATCAGCTCCGTGCCCGTGCGCGAGGCCGTGCGCCGGCTGGAGGCCGAGGGCCTCGTGCAGGTCGAGCGCAACGTCGGCGCCACCGTCCGCGGCCTGGACCCGGTGGAGTACCGCTGGACCATGGAGACCCTCGCCGTCGTCGAGGGCGCCGCGGTGGCGCAGGCGCTGCCCTTCCTCGACGCCGCGGTGCTCGCCGAGGCCCGCCGGCTCAACGAGCTCATGCGCGCCGAGCTGGACGACCTGGACCCCCAGCGCTTCACCGCGCTCAACCAGCGCTTCCACCGCCTGCTCGCCTCCCCCTGCCCCAACCCCCACCTCCTCGAACTGGTCGACCGCGGCTGGGGCCGGCTCGCCCTGCTGCGCGCCAGCGTCTTCTCCCTGGTCCCGCAGCGCACGGCGCGGTCCGTCGCCGAGCACGACGCGCTGCTGGACCTCATCGCCTCCGGCGCCGCGCCCGAGGACGTCGAGCGCGCCGCCAGGGCCCACCGCTCCGCCACCCTGCGCGCCGTGCTCGACCACGAGCACGCCTGACACCGCGCACCCCGCCCCGACCCCGCACCGCCCGACCCGCCCGCCGACCGATCCGCACGGTGCGCCGGCGCACCGACAGGAGGACCCCCGTGAAGTTCCGCTCCGACCCCGCGCAGATCAGGGGATCCCTCGCCCCGGTCATCACCCCGTTCACCGACGCAGGCGACGTCGACCACGACTCCCTGCGCCGCCTCGTGCGCTGGCAGCTGGCCAACGGCTCCGACGGCGTCTCCATCGGCGGCTCCACCGGCGAGCCGTCCTCGCAGAGCGTCGCCGAGCGCGCCGCGGCCATCCGCGTCGTCGCCGAGGAGGTCGGCGACCGCGTGCCGCTGGTGCCGGGGACCGGCTCCGCGAAGTTGGACGAAACCCTGGAGCTGACCGCCGCCGCCCGCGACGCCGGCGCCGACGCGGCCCTGGTCATCACCCCGTACTACGCGCGCCCCACCCAGGAGGCGCTCTACGTCTGGTACTCCACGGTGGCCCGGGAGTTCCCCGACCTGCCGATCGTCGCCTACAACGTGCCCTCGCGCACCGCGGTGGAGATCGCCCCCGAGACGGTCGCGCGGCTCTTCCGCGCCCACGACAACTTCGTCGGCATCAAGGAGACGACGAAGGACTTCGAGCACTTCTCCCGGGTCCTGGCCGCCTGCGGACCGGACCTGCTCGTGTGGTCCGGCATCGAACTGCTGTGCCTGCCGGTGCTGTCCCTGGGCGGGGTGGGGTTCATCTCCGCCCTGGCCAACATCGCCCCGGCCGCGGTGGCGGAGATGTACGACGCGGCGACCGCCGGGAACGCCGCCCGCGCCCGGGAGATCCACTACGGGGTGCACCCGCTGGTGGACCTGCTCTTCGTCGAGACGAACCCCGCTCCGGCGAAGTGGCTGCTGCAGCAACGCGGTCTCATCGCCTCCGACCACGTGCGCTCCCCGCTCATCCCGCTCACCGAGGCGGGCCGGCGCAAGGTGGCCGCCCTCGCGGCCGCCGCCGAGCAGTACCTCACCCCCGCCGACGTCCCCGCCCCCGCCTCGAGGTGACCAGCATGACCGCGACCGACACCACCGCCCGCACCGCCGGCCGGCACGTGCCCGAGGGCCTGCCGACGCACCTGCAGCACTTCATCGACGGTGAGCTGCGCGACTCGATCGGCGGCGAGACGTTCGACGTGCTCGACCCCGTCTCCAACGAGACCTACGCCACCGCCGCCGCCGGGCAGGCCGCCGACGTCGACGCCGCGGTGCGCGCCGCCGGGCGCGCCTTCGAGGACGGCCCGTGGCCCACGACGGCCCCGCGGGGCCGCGCGCGCGTCCTGAACCGGATCGCCGACCTGGTCGAGGCCTCCGACGCCCGCCTGGCGGAGCTGGAGACCTTCGACACCGGCCTGCCCATCACCCAGGCGCTCGGGCAGGCCCAGCGCGCCGCGGAGAACTTCCGCTTCTTCGCCGACCTGGTCGTCGCCCAGACCGACGACGCCTACAAGGTGCCCGGCAAGCAGATCAACTACGTCAACCGCAAGCCGGTCGGCGTCGCCGGTCTCATCACGCCGTGGAACACCCCGTTCATGCTGGAGTCGTGGAAGCTGGCGCCGGCGCTGGCCTCCGGGTGCGCGGTGGTGCTCAAGCCCGCGGAGTTCACGCCCCTGTCGGCGAGCCTGTGGGCGGACATCTTCACGGAGGCGGGCCTGCCGAAGGGCGTCTTCAACCTCGTCAACGGCATCGGCGAGGAGGCCGGCGACGCGCTGGTCAAGCACCCCGGCACCCGCCTGATCTCCTTCACGGGGGAGACCACCACCGGGCAGCTCATCTTCCGCAACTGCGCGGGCTCCCTCAAGGGCATGTCGATGGAGCTGGGCGGCAAGTCCCCGGCGGTCGTCTTCGCCGACGCCGACCTCGAGGCGGCGCTGGACTCCACCCTCTTCGGGGTGTTCTCCCTCAACGGCGAGCGCTGCACCGCGGGCTCCCGCATCCTCGTCCAGCGCGAGATCTACGACGAGTTCGTCGAGCGCTACGCCGCCCGGGCGCGCAACATCGTCGTCGGCGACCCGCACGACCCGCGGACCGAGGTCGGGGCGCTGGTGCACCCCGAGCACTACGAGCGGGTGATGGGCTACGTCGAGATCGGCAAGACCGAGGGGCGCCTCGTCGCCGGCGGCTCCCGCCCCGAGCACCTTCCCGTCGGCAACTACCTCGCCCCCACCGTCTTCGCCGACGTGCCCGCCACCGCCCGGATCTTCCAGGAGGAGATCTTCGGCCCCGTCGTGGCCATCACCCCGTTCGAGGACGAGGCCGAGGCGATCCGGCTGGCCAACGACGTGAAGTACGGCCTGGCCGGCTACGTGTGGACCTCGGACCTGCAGCGTGGGCACCGCGTCGCGCACTCCATCGAGGCGGGCATGGTCTGGCTGAACTCCCACAACGTGCGCGACCTGCGCAGCCCGTTCGGCGGGGTGAAGGCGTCCGGCCTCGGCCACGAGGGCGGCTACCGGTCCATCGACTTCTACACCGAGCAGCAGGCCGTGCACATCACCCTCGGCGACGTGCACACCGCCCGCTTCGGCGCCCGTGCCGCCGCCGAGACCGACGTCTGACCCGCGACGTCCCCGCACCGCTCTCGACGAGGAGAACCCCGTGGCCGACAACGCCTCCATCCCGCCCGCGGCCGCCCAGCTGCCCACCCCGCCCGACGTCATCCGCTGCGCCTACGCCGAACTGGTCGTCACCGACCTGCAGAGGTCGCGCTGGTTCTACACCGAGCTCCTCGGCCTCGTCGTCACCGCCGAGACCGAGGACGCGCTCTACCTGCGGGCCTTCGAGGAGTACCTGCACCACAGCCTCGTCATCCGGCGGGGACCCGTGGCCGCCTGCGCGAAGCTGGCGTACCGCGTGCGCACCCCGCGCGACCTGGACCTGGCGGAGGAGTACTACCGGGCCCTGGAGGTGCCGGTGCGCCGGGTGCCGGCCGGCACCACGAAGGGCATCGGGGAGGCGGTGCAGGTCGAGGACCCCCTCGGCTTCCCGGTGGAGTTCTTCCACGACGCCGAGCACGTCGAGCGCTTCACCCAGCGCTACGACCTGCACGGCGCCGGTGCCATCTCGCGGCTGGACCACTTCAACGTCGTCACCCCCGACGTGCCGGCCGCCCGCCGCTACTACGAGGGCCTCGGGTTCAAGGTGTCGGAGGACATCGCGGACTCCGAGGGCACGGTCTACGCCGCGTGGATGTACCGCAAGCCCACGGTCCACGACGTGGCGCTGACCGGCGGCGACGGCCCGCGGATGCACCACATCGCCTTCGCCACCCACGAGCGGAGCCAGATCCTGCACCTGTGCGACCACCTGGGGGCGGTGCGCCGCTCCGACCACATCGAGCGGGGCCCCGGCCGGCACGGGGTGTCGAACGCGTTCTACCTGTACCTGCTCGACCCCGACGGGCACCGCATCGAGATCTACACGCACGACTACTACACCGGTGACCCAGACAACCCGGTCATCACCTGGGACGTGCACGACAACCAGCGCCGCGACTGGTGGGGCAACCCCGTCGTCCCCTCCTGGTACGCGAACGCCTCCACGGTGCTGGACCTCGACGGCGACCCGCGCCCGGTGGTCGAGCGCCGCGACGCGCGCGAGGCCGAGGTGACGATCGGCGCGGACGGGTTCTCGTACACCCGCCGCGACGAGGTCGAGCAGGGGTTCAAGGTCGGGCACCAGGTGTGAGCCGCTGCGCCACCGGTCGCTGATCGTCCGGTGGCGCAGCCGGTGCGCGGGTACCCCGCGAGGAGGAACCCCCGCCTCGCGGGGTACCCGCGAGGCGCCCCCTGTCCTACGATGGTCGGGTCCGGACGATGTTCCCGGTGCCCGAAAAAGGGGCACGAAGCGATGGTGCGCGAGACACATACGGAAGCCGCTCACACCATCCTGCGGAGTTCGCATGTCCTCGGTATCCGCGCACGTCGCGCACGCCCTGACCCCCCACGCCACCGACGCGTTCGGCGTCATGGGCCACGGCAACGCCCACTTCCTCGACTCCCTCCACACCGGGGGCCGGGTGCGGTTCACGGCGGTGCGGCACGAGGCGGCCGCCGTCGCCGCCGCCGACGCCTACTTCCGCGCCTGCGACCGCCTCGCCGTGGCCACGACCACGTACGGCGCGGGATTCACCAACACGATCACCGCGCTCGCGGAGGCGGCACAGGCGCGGGTCCCCCTCGTGCTCGTCACCGGTGACCGGCCCACCCCGGGGCCGCGGCCCTGGGACGTCGACCAGGCGGCGATCGCCGCCGCGGTCGGCGTGCGCACCTTCGTCGTCGGCCCCGACGACGCCGCCACCGTCACGACGGCGGCCCTGCACCACGCCCTGTCCGCGCGCGTCCCCGTCGTCGTCGCGATCCCGTACGACCTCGCCGCCCGCGAGGCCGGGGTTCCCGCGACACCGCTGGCGCTGGAACCGCCCCCGCGCCCCCGCCCGGACGCGACGGCGGTCGCCGCCGCGGCCGCGGACCTGGCCGCCGCGCGGCGCCCGTTCCTCCTCGCCGGGCGCGGCGCCGTGCTGTCCGGAGCAGGTGCCGCGCTCGGCGGGCTCGCCGACGCCGTCGGGGCGGTGACGGGCACCACGGCGATCGCCCGCAGCCTCTTCCCCGACGCGCGCTACGACGTGGGGGTCACCGGGGGCTTCGGCCACGAGGAGGCGATGGCGCTGGTGGGGGAGGCCGATGTCGTCCTCGTGGTCGGCGCGGGCCTCAACCAGTTCACGTCGCGCTTCGGCCGGCTCTTCGGTCCCGGGACCAAGGTCGTCCAGGTCGACGAGTCGGAGGCCCCGACACACCCGGCGGTGTCGCACTTCGTGCGCGGTGACGCGGCGCAGGCGGTGCACGCTCTCTGCGCCGCCCTGCCGGCGCGCCGCAACGCCGACCCCGCCTGGCGGGCGGCGGCGGCGGAGCTGACCCGGCGCGGCCTGCACCGCCGCGACCCCGGGGTCAGGGTGGCGCCCGACGGGCGGCTGGACCCGCGCAGCGTCGCCACCCGGCTGGCGGAGATCCTCCCGCAGGACAGGGTCGTGGTCTCCGACGGCGGGCACTTCATCGGCTGGGCCAACGCCTACTGGCCGGTGGCGGGCCCGCACCGGATGCAGATGGTGGGCACCGCCTACCAGACGATCGGGCTCGGGCTGGCCAGCGCCGTGGGCGCGGCGAAGGCCCGCCCGGACTCCACGATCGTGCTGTCCACGGGCGACGGCGGCTGCCTGATGGCCCTGGCGGACCTGGAGAGCGTCGTGCGGGAGACTCGGCGGGGAGTGGTCGTGGTGTGGAACGACGCCGCGTACAACGCGGAGGTGAGCCTGTACGGGCGCCAGGGGCTGGCGATCGCCCCCATGCTCATCCCGGAGGTGGACTTCGCCGCCCTCGCCCGCGCCGTGGGCGCCGAGGCCGCGGTGGCGCGCACGCTGGAGGACCTCGACGCGCTGGCGGACTGGGTCGCCGCCGGGCGCGAGGGCGTGTTCCTCCTCGACTGCCGGGTCAGCGCGACGGTCGTCGCACCCCACCAGGAGGAGATCGTCGCGGTGCACGCAGCCGCGAGGTAGCGCCCGTCCGGCGGCTCTCTGCAACGGCCGGGCGCCGCCGAGGTCACGATCCCGACCGGTAGAGCGCCTCCATCCGTCGTGTCCGATCGGCGATCGCGCTGCGCAGGTCCACGGGTGCGAGGACCTCCGCGTCGGGTCCCAGCTGCAGGAGCAGCCGAACTCCGGCCTCCCCGGATTCGACCGGGACGGTGGTGCGGGCCCACCCGTCCTCGTCGTGCACCAGGTCGACCAGCAGGGGCGCGGCCGCGACGGAGAGTCGCTGGAGCAGCGCAACCCCGGCGAGCGTCAGCCGCAGCTCGGCCAGGTCGGGGTGCAGCCGGGCCAGGAAGCCCGCGACGTGCTCCTCCCAGTGGGCCTGCAGGTCGAATCCGCCCGGGACGTCGGCGGGGACGTCGAGCGGGGTCACCTCGCTGATCTCGCTGATCCGGTAGGTGCGCGGTGTCGAAGCAGCCGCCGACGCGCTGGTCGAGGCGGCGACCAGGTACCAGGTGCCGGCCTTGAGCACCAAGCCGTAGGGGTCCAGCAGGCGGACCATCCCCTCCGGGTGCCGCCAGCTCCGGTAGCCGACGCGGATCCGCCGGCCTCGCCGCACCGCCTCCGCGACAGCGGTCAGCCAGGGGACGTCGTCGGCCTGGTGGTACCAGCCGGCCGGGTCCAGGTGGAAGGTGCGGCGCGCCCGCACGGCCCGCTGCTGGAACTCGGCCGGCAGCGTCGCCTCGAGCTTGAGCCGCGCCGATCGCACTTGGGCTCCGAGCCCGAGGTCGGTGGCGGGTCCGTGGAGGCCCGTGAGGAAGAGCGTCTCCGCCTCCGGCCCGGTCAGGGCGGTGAGGCCGCTGCGGTAGCCCTGCACCAGCTCGAAGCCTCCCGCTGGGCCCGGCTCAGCGGTGATCGGCACGCCGGTCTGCTGCAGCGCCTGGACGTCGCGGTAGACGGTGCGGACCGAGACCTCGAGCGCCGCGGCGAGCTGCGCCGCGGTGTGCCTGCCGTGGACCTGCAGGAGCATCAGCAGGGACAGCAGGCGGCTGGAACTCATCCCGGGATCTTCCCAGCCATCGCTGACACGGGTTGTCAGCATCTGCCGGGAGGCTGGCGCCATGACCGCTGAGCACCCCACCGCAGATGTGCCGACCGCAGATCACCCGGCCGCGCGGGCCCTCGTGGACGCCCCGCCCGCCGACGGGCGCGCCGACTTCGACTTCCTGTTCGGCGACTGGCAGGTCAGGGCCCGCCGGGCTCACGACATGCTCGACCCGCGCTGCGACGACTGGCACGAGTTCCTCATGACCCAGCGCGCGCGCCCCCTCCTGGGAGGCCTGGGCAACACCGATTCCTGCGAGACCGCGACCGGGCCGGACGGTCAGCCCTTCGTCGGGTTCTCGCTGCGCCTCTTCGACCCCAGGGACCGGACCTGGCGGATCTGGTGGGCCTCGAACCGCAATCCCGGCCACCTCGACTCGCCGCTGGCCGGCCGGTTCGAGGAAGCACGTGGCCTCTTCCACGGACGTGATCGCATCGACGGGCGCGACGTCGACGTCCGTTTCGAGTGGACGGTGACGGGTCCGGCGACCGCCCGTTGGGAGCAGGCCTTCTCCCTCGACGACGGCGAGACGTGGTTCACCAACTTCACCATGGCGTTCGTCAGGGCGCGAGGATGACACGTCCTCCCTCGACGGTGGGCCAGCCGGTACGTCAGACCCCCGCGCCCCGCGGCAGGCGCAGGAGCGGGGCGAAGAAGGCGGCGAGCTCCTCCCGCGCGGTCAGCGGCAGCACCGCGGCGACGTACTGGTCCGGGCGCACGACGACGAGGACACCGCGCCGGTCGAGGCCGCGCAGGTCGAAGACGTCCGCCTCCGGGTCGGCGGCGTACACCTTCTCGAGGTCGAGCAGCCGGAAGGGCCCCACCCGGGGCGTGAAGAGCTGCGGCACCGCCGAGATGTCCACCTCGGCGTGCGCCTGCTGGTAGACGACCTTGACGTCGAACCACGCGTCGGGGTCGGCGCCTGCCGGCGTGGCGGCGACCGGGGAGTCCGGTGCGCCGGTGAGCCACCGCGCGAGCTCGTCGACCGCCGAGGCCCGCCCGGGTGCCGCCGCGTCGGCGAAGGCGTAGAGCCGCCAGCGGCCGTCGGCCCTGGCCTGGTGGCCGAGGTGCACGGGGTTGCCGTCGCAGACGCGCACGACCGGCGCGGACTTGAACCGCATGCCCACGGGGAAGCCCGCGGCGAGGTCCTGGTGGACCGGCTCGTCCACCACCAGCGACGGCGCGTACCGCGTCGCCATGCCGGCGAGGGTCTCGGTGGTGCGCACGTAGTACCGCTCGAGCTCGGTGGGGTCCGCCAGTTCCTCGGGCTTCTTGGCCATGAGGGTGGACCACTCGCGGTCGAAGTCGATGAGCTTCTGCGCGGCCACCTGCCGCTCGCTGGAGTAGGTCGTGAGCAGCTCCTCGGGGCTGCGGCCCTCGAGGATGTGGCCGAGCTTCCAGGCCAGGTTGAAGCCGTCCTGCATGGAGACGTTCATCCCCTGCCCGGCCTTGGCGCTGTGCGTGTGGCAGGCGTCGCCCATGATGAACACCCGCGGGGTGCGGGTGCCGGCCTCCTCCGGCCGCACGTCGTCGAAGCGGTCGGTGAGGCGGTGGCCGACCTCGTAGACGCTGTGCCAGGCCACGTCGCGCACGTCGAGGGTGAAGGGGTGCAGGATCTGCTGCGCCTTGGCGATGACCTGCTCCAGGGTCGTGCTGCGCACGGCGTGGCTGCCGCCCTCGGGGACCTCGCCGAGGTCGACGTACATCCGGAACAGGTGCCCGCCCTCCCGCGGGATGTGCAGGATGCTGCCCGCCGCGGACTGGATGGCGCACTTGCGCCGGACGTCGGGGAAGTCGGTGACGGCGAGCACGTCCATCACCCCCCACGCGTGGTTGGCCGACGCCCCGGCGAGGGTGCAGCCGATCGAGGCGCGCACCCGGCTGCGCGCGCCGTCGGCGCCGACGACGTACTTCGCCCTGACGGTGCGCGTCTCGCCCGCGCGCTCACCGCAGGTGCGGGCGAGGGTCACCTCGACCAGGTGCTCCCGGCCGTCGTGGACCTGCAGGCCGACGAACTCGTAGCCGTAGTCCGGGCGCATGCGGGTGGGGGAGGAGGCCATGAACTCCGCGAAGTGGTCCAGCACCCGGGCCTGGTTGACGATGAGGTGCGGGAACTCGCTGATGCCCGAGGGGTCGTCCGGGGTCAGCGCGGTGCGGACGATGCGGGACGGGTCGGCGGGGTCCGGCTTCCAGAACGCCGTCTCGGTGATCCGGTACGCCTCGGCGGTGATCCGCCCGGCGAAGCCGAACGCCTGGAAGGTCTCGACGCTGCGCGCCTGGATGCCGTCGGCCTGGCCGATGGCGAGGCGTTCGCCGCGTCGCTCGACGATCCGCGTCACCACGCCGGGGAACTGCGCGAGCTGCGCGGCGGTGATCATCCCGGCGGGGCCGGTGCCGACGATGAGCACGTCGACCTCGTCCGGCAGGTCGTCGGGCCGGTTGAGGCCGGTGCCGGCGGCGGGCTCGATCCGCGGGTCGCCGGAGACGTATCCGTGGTGGTGGAACTGCACGGGATCTGCCCACCTCTCTGTGGAACCCCGCGTCGAGGACGCGTTCTGTATTAGAATTCTGAATTCGCAAGCAGAGCAACGCTAGGCAGGCGTGGTGGAGCCGTCAAGGCCGACGGACACGGGGGCGGGCTCAGCGGTCCAGGCCGCTGCGGGAACCAGCGCGGAACCGGCGCGAGGAGGAGGAGACGTGGCGACCGAGGGAGTGCTGTCGCAGACGCTGTCGCGCGGGCTGCAGGTCCTGGAACTGCTCGCCGCGGCGGGCGGGGCCCTGAGCGTCGACGACGTCGCAGCCGGTCTCGGACTGCACCGTTCCATCGCCTACCGGCTGGTGCGGACGCTGGAGGCCCACCGCCTCGTCGAGCGTGACGCGGCCGGGCGCTACCGCCCGGGGGTCGGCCTGGCCGTGCTGTCGCGCTCGGTCCTGCCGGACCTGCGAACCGCTGCCGAGCCGGTCCTCGAGGCCGTCGCCGCCGACCTGGGCGTCACCGCCTTCCTCGTCGTCGCCCGCGGCGAGGAGTGCGTCACGCTGGCCAGCGTGGAACCGCGCCGCGCCGGCGCGAGCCTCGCCCAGCGCCCGGGGACCGTCCACCCGCTGGACCGGGGCGCTCCGGGGCTGGCGCTGCTCGCGGCCCGCCCCGGGGCCGCGGGCGGCCCGCGCGCCGGCGAGATCGCCGAGGTGCGCCGCCGGGGATGGGCCACCTCCCACGACGAGGTCATCCCCGGCCTGCGGGCCGTCGCGGTGCCGGTGCCGGCGCACCTGGAGGAACCCTGCGCCCTCGCCGTCGTCTACATCGACGGTGCGGCGCTGGACGAGGGGCGCCTGGGCGCGCGCCTCGCCGCAGCGGCCGGGGGCCTCGCCGCGGCGATGGGGCGAGCACCGGGCGGAGCCCCGCACGGTGAGCCCGGCGCCGGCACGCGGCTCGCCCCGGCCGTGCGGGAGTCCTAGGGTCGGCACCCCGACCACTGCGACGACGGAGGCGGTGCGACGTGCTGGGACTGCCCGACGGCGTGGAGGCGTGCCTGTTCGACCTCGACGGCGTGCTCACCGACACCGCGGCGGTCCACGACGCGGCCTGGACCGCGACGTTCGACGCGTTCCTGCGGGAGCGCTCCGACCGGACGAGGGAGCCGTTCGTGCCGTTCGACCCGGTGGAGGACTACGCCCGCCACGTCGACGGCAAACCCCGTCAGGACGGCGTCCGCGACTTCCTCGCCAGCCGCGGCCTCGCCCTGCCCGAGGGCGGCCCGGACGACCCGCCGGGCGCGGAGACCGTCCACGGCCTGGGCAACCGCAAGAACGTGGAGCTGCTGCGCCGCATCGAGGAGGAGGGCGTGCGGGTCTACGAGGGCTCCCGCCGCTACCTCGCCGCCGCCCGCGAGGCCGGCCTGCGCCGGGCCGTGGTGTCCTCCAGCGCCAACACCGCCCAGGTGCTGCAGGTGACCGGCCTCGCGGAGTTCGTGGAGCTGCGGGTGGACGGCCTGACGCTGCGCGAGCAGGGCCTGCGCGGCAAGCCCGCACCCGACGGGTTCCTCGCCGCCGCCCGGGCCCTCGGCGTCGCCCCGGAGCGCGCGGCGGTCTTCGAGGACGCCCTGGCCGGTGCGCAGGCCGGCCGCGCGGGCGGTTTCGGCTGCGTTGTGGGCGTCGACCGCGTCGACCACGCCGACGAGCTGCGCCGGCACGGGGCCGACCTCGTCGTCGCCGACCTCGCCGAGCTCCTGGACGGAGCCGCGGGGTGATCGGCCGCTCCACGTTCGGCATCGACCCGTGGCAGGTGCGCGAGCCGCGCCTGGACCTCGACGTGCTGGCGCAGTCCGAGTCGGTCTTCGCGCTGTCCAACGGCCACCTCGGCTTCCGCGGCAACCTGGAGGAGGGCGAACCGCACGGCGTGCCTGGCACCTACCTCAACTCCTTCTTCGAGGAGCGCCCGCTGCCGCACGCCGAGGCCGGCTACGGCTATCCGGAGATCGGCCAGAGCATCGTCAACGTCACCAACGGCAAGCTCGTTCGGCTGATGGTCGACGACGAGCCGTTCGACGTGCGCTACGGGCAGCTCGTCGCGCACGAGCGGGTGCTGGACCTGCGCGCGGGAACCCTGACGCGGCACGTGGAGTGGATCTCGCCCGCCGGGCGCCGCGTCCGCGTCCACACCGTGCGCCTGGTCTCCTTCACGCAGCGGGCCGTCGCCGCGCTGGAGTACGTCGTCGAAGCGGTCGACGCGCCCGTCCGGCTCATCATCCAGTCCCTCCTGGTGGCCAACGAGGCGGTTCCCACCGGCTCGGGCGACCCGCGCGCCGCCGCCGCGCTCCGCTCGCCCCTCGTTCCCGTCGAGCAGGACGCGGCCGACCTCAGGGCGGTGCTGGTGCACCGCACGCGCGCCAGCGGCCGGCAGATGGCGGCGGGGATGGACCACCGCTTCGAGTCGCCGGGCCGCGTCCAGGCCGAGACGCGGGCCGCGGAGGACTGGGCCCGGACCAGCTTTGTCACCGTCCTGCAGCCGGGGCAGCGGGTGCGGCTGGAGAAGACGCTGGCCTACGGCTGGTCCAGCCGCCGCTCCCAGCAGGCGCTGCGCGACCAGGTCGCCAGCGCGCTCACCGGCGCCCGCTACAGCGGCCTCGACGGTCTCCTCGCCGAGCAGCGCGCCTACCTCGACGAGTTCTGGGACGCCGCCGACGTGCAGGTGGAGGGCGATCCGGTCGTGCAGCAGGCCGTGCGCTTCGGCCTGTTCCACGTGCTGCAGGCCGGTGCCCGTTCCGAGGGCCGCTGCATCCCCGCCAAGGGCCTGACGGGGCCCGGCTACGACGGGCACACGTTCTGGGACACGGAGGCCTACGTCCTGCCCGTGCTCACGTACACCGCACCCGAGGCCACCGCCGACGCGCTGCGCTGGCGCCACGCCACGCTCGGGCAGGCGCGCCACCGCGCGCGGGAGCTCGGCCTCCGCGGCGCCGCCTTCCCGTGGCGCACCATCGGCGGGGCGGAGTGCTCGGGGTACTGGCCGGCCAGCACGGCGGCCTTCCACCTCAACGCCGACGTCGCCCTGGCCGTGGACCGCTACCGCACCGTGACGGGCGACGACTCGCTGGAGCGCGAGGGCGGCCTGGAGCTGCTGGTCGAGACCGCGCGGTTGTGGATGTCGCTCGGCCACCACGACCGCGACGGGCGCTGGCACGTCGTCGGTGTCACCGGGCCCGACGAGTACACCGCCGTGGTGGCCGACAACGTCTTCACCAACCTCGCTGCGGCGGCGAACCTGCGTGCGGCGGCCGCGGCGGTGCGGCGCAACCCCGACCTGGCCCGCATGCTCGGGGTCGACATGGAGGAGGGCGCCTCCTGGCGCGACGCCGCGAACGCCGTCCACGTCCCCTACGACCCCGAGCTCGGCGTCCACCCCCAGCACGAGGGCTTCACCAGGCTGCCGGAGTGGGACTTCGCCGCGCACGCGGACTACCCGCTGCTGCTCAGCGCGCCGTACTTCGACCTCTACCGCCGGCAGGTCGTCAAGCAGGCGGACCTGGCGCTGGCCATGGTGTGGTTCGGGGACCGCTTCGCCTGGGAGGACAAGGCGCGCAACGTCGACTACTACGAGCGCCGCACCGTGCGCGACTCCTCCCTCTCGGCCAGTGTGCAGGCGGTCGTGGCGGCCGAGGTGGGCCACCTCGACCTCGCCCACGACTACACCTGGGAGGCCGCCCTGGTGGACCTGAGGGACCTGCACCGCAACACCCGCGACGGATTGCACATCGCCTCCCTGGCGGGGACGTGGATCGCGCTGGTCAACGGCTTCGGCGGCCTGCGCGACCACGGGGGGACGCTCTCCTTCGACCCGAGGCTGCCCCAGGACATCGACCGGCTCCGCTTCACGCTGCGCTGGCACGGTCGCCGGCTCAGCGTCGACGTCGAACCGGACCGGGCGACGTACCTGCTGCGCGACGGTTCCGACGGCTCCGACGGCGCTGGGGTGGCCGGTCTGCGGCTGCGGCACGCGGGGGAGGACGTCACCGTCGAAGCGGGCGTCCCGCTGACGCTGCCGGTGCTCCCGCGGGCGCCGCTGCTGCCACGGCCCCCGCAGCCGCCCGGCCGCGCCCCGGCGGCCCGGCCGACCCCGTCCGGGCCCGCCCTGCTGTGACGGTTGCCGCGGTGACTCGGGTGCCCTCCGCGTCCGTGCCCGCCGGCGCCCCTCGTCGCGGGGGGGGGTGACCGCTGCGGGTCAGCGCGTGCGGGCCCCCGAGGTCTCCTCGGCGACGAGGGCCGCGGCCTCCCGCTCCAGCGCGGCGAGGTCGATCAGGAGGCTCGCCGCGCCGTAGAGCCGGTCGCTGAGGGCGTCCATCCCCGGCGACAGCACGGTCAGGTCCCCGCGCTCGGCCAGCTCGGCGAAGATGCCGTCGTTGCTGACGATGAGGGTCTCGATCGGACCCTCGACGGCCTGCGCCGCGGCGAGCAGCACCAGGTCGGCGACGTCGGCGCCGTCGGGCACGGCCTGCGCCCGGGCGGCGAACTCCGCCAGCCACGGCCGGGCCCTGGCGACCGCCCCGACCTGCCCGGCGAGGGCGACGTGGTCGGCCTGCCGGGCCAGCTCGACGACCACGGCCATCCGCGCCCGCAGCCGCCCGGGCGCCGCCCGCAGGTTGTCGAGGTCGACCAGCAGCACCCGGGGCGCGTCGGCCCAGACGGGGTAGCCCTGCACCAGGCCGCAGAGGACCTCGCCGAACGGGTCCGGCGTCGCCTGCGCCGCCTCCGGGGCCGGCGGGAGGTCGGCGAGGCGGAACCACTCGTACTCGTCCCACTCGCTCGGTCCGCCGCCCAACCCCATGCCTGCATGATCCCAGGTCCGGCGCGGGCCGACCACACCGGTGCTCAGGCGCCGCGGAACACCGGCGACCGCTTCTGCTGGAACGCCGCGAAGCCCTCGCGGTAGTCGGCTCCCGCGCTCAGCTCGCGCTGCACCGCCGCCTCCAGGGAGAGCACCTCCGCCAGGGGCAGCGCCTCGTCGCGGATGCGCGCCAGCAGGTGCTTGCTCGCGGCGAACGCCCGCGTCGGCCCCTGCGCCAGCGCCCGCGCCGTCGTCAGCGCCTCCGCCAGCGCGCTGCCCGGGGCCACCGCGCGGGAGACCAGCCCCCACGCGGCCGCCTGCGCGCCGTCGAGCAGGCGGCCGGTGTAGACGAGTTCCAGGGTGCGGGGGCGCCCGATGCGCTCGGCCATCAACAGGTGCGCGCCGCTGTCGAGCACGGCCCCGATCCGGCCGAAGGGGGAGCCCAGCTTCGCGTCCTCCGCGGCCACGACCAGGTCACAGGCCAGGGCGAGACCCAGGCCGACACCGAGCGCCGGGCCTTCCACCGCGGCCAGGGTCGGGACGGGCAGGTCCGCGATGCGGCGCACCAGCGGGTTGAAGACGTCCGCCAGCACCTGCCCGGCGTCTTCCGCGGCCGGGTCCACGCCGGCGATGTCGCGGCCCGCGCAGAAGCTGCCGCCCGCACCGGTCACGACCACCGCGCGGATCCGGCCGGCGGCGACCGACTCGGCCAGCCCGTCGAGCGCCCGGGCCAGCTCCGCGGCGGCCGGCAGGTCGAGCGCGTTGCGCCGTGCCTGCCGGTCGAGCGTCAGGACCGCGACCGCGCCGTCCTCCGCGACGCTCGCGCTCGCCGGCGTGCTGTCCACCTTCGTGCCGTCCACCTGCCTGCCCTCCACCGACGTCATCGCCGTTCCCCCTCCCGCACCTCGACGCTGCCGCGCATCACGGGGCGCTCAGCAGGACGGAGACGCCCTGCCCGACGCCCACGCACATCGTGGCGACGGCGTGGCGGCCGCCGCGGCGGTCCAGCTCCCGCGCGGCCGTCAGCACCAGGCGCGCCCCGGTGGAACCCAGCGGATGCCCCAGCGCGATGCCCCCGCCGTTGGGGTTGACGTGCTCGGCGTCGTCGGGCAGGCCGAGGCGCCGCAGCACCGCGAGCGCCTGCGCGGCGAACGCCTCGTTGAGCTCCACGACGTCGAGGTCGCCGACGCCCAGGCCGTGGCGGGCCAGCAGCTTCTCGGTGGCCGGCACCGGTCCCAGCCCCATCGTGCGCGGCTGCACGCCCGCGGTGGCGGTCCCGGCCACCCGCGCCAGCGGCCGCAGGCCGTAGCGGCGCACCGCGTCCGCCGACGCCAGCAGCAGGGCCGCGGCGCCGTCGTTGACCCCCGAGGAGTTCCCCGCCGTGACGCTGCCGCCCTCGCGGAAGGCGGGGCGCAGCCGGGCGAGCGCCTCCAGGGACGTCTCGCGGGGGTGCTCGTCGTGCTCGACGAGGGTGGCGCCGCGGCGGCCGGGGACCTTGACGGGGGCGATCTCCTCGGCGAGCAGGGCCCGGGACGCGGCGACGCGCTGCTGGGAGCGCAGCGCGAAGGCGTCCTGGTCCTCGCGGGAGACGCCGTCCTCCGCGGCGACGTTCTCGGCCGTCTCGCCCATGGAGTGCGTGCCGTAGGCCGCCTCCAGGGCTGGGTTGACGAAGCGCCAGCCGATGGTGGTGTCGAAGACCTGCGCGGTGCGGGAGAACGGCTGCTCGGCCTTCGCCATCACGAACGGGGCCCGGCTCATGCTCTCCACGCCGCCGGCGACCACGAGGTCCGCCTCGCCCGCCACGATCGCCCGCGCCCCGGTCGCCACGGCGTCCGCCCCGGAACCGCAGAGGCGGTTGACGGTGGTGCCGGAGACCGTGTGCGGGTATCCGGCGAGCAGCAGCGCCATCCGCGCCACGTCCCGGTTGTCCTCTCCGGCCTGGTTCGCGCAGCCCAGCACCACGTCGTCGACGGCGGCGGGGTCGACCCCCGGGTTGCGGGCGGCGAGCTCCCGCAGGACGTGGGCGGCCAGGTCGTCGGGCCGCACGGCGCTCAGCGCCCCGCCGTAGCGGCCGATGGGCGTGCGGACGCCGTCCACCAGGTAGGCGGTGCTCTGTCCCGAGCTCACTGACGTGCTCCCCTCGTGGTTGCCGGGTCCGGGGCGTTCCCGGCCGGGACGGGCAGGGTGCGGCTGCGGCCGCGGAACTCTGCGACGGCACGGCCCGCGCAGGTCACGGTCACGTCGTAGATTCCGCTGCGCCCCCGCAGGCTGCGCTCCGCCGCGGTGGCGACGAGTTCGTCCCCGGCGCGGGTGGGTTCCAGGAAGTCGATGTCGCAGCCGGCGGCGACGGTCGCCGGGCCGCGGCTGTTGCAGGCGTAGGCGAACGCCGTGTCCGCGAGGAGGAAGACGTAGCCGCCGTGGGTGATCCCGTGGCCGTTGGTCATCTCCGCCGCGACCCGCATGCTCACGGCCGCGCGGCCGGGGGAGACGGACAGCAGCTCGATGCCGAGGTGCGCGGCGACGGTGTCGGCGGCGCGCAGCGCCCCGACGGTGCGCTCGGCGAGCTCCTGCGTGCCGGCCGCGACGTCGGGGGGCGCCGCCGGAACGGGGGCGGTGGGGGCCACGGTGCTCTCCTCGTCGTCTTCGACCGAACGTTCGGTTTACGCGCTGGTGGGCGCCGCCGTCAAGACCCCGGCCGATCACCGGTCGTGGCGCGTCCCGCCCGTGCCATGCTCCCGGCATGGCCGCACCGCAGACAGCCCGACGGGTCCAGCGCTACGACACCGCCTCCCTGCTCGCGGTGGCCGTGCGGGTCTTCACGGAGCGCGGCTACGACGGCACGAGCATGGAGGACCTCGCGCGCGCGGCCGGGGTGTCGAAGTCGTCGATCTACCACCACGTCGACGGCAAGGAGCACCTGCTGCACCTGGCCCTCGAGCGCGCCCTCGACCCGCTCTTCGCCGTCCTGGAGGAGCCGGCCGCCACGCAGGGCCCCGCCCTCGCCCGGCTGGAGCACGTCCTGCGGCGGGAGGTGGAGGTGCTGGTCGCCGAGCTGCCCTACGTCACGCTGCTGCTGCGGGTCCGCGGCAACACGGAGACCGAGCGCTGGGCGCTGCAGCGCCGCCGCGACTTCGACGCCGCCGTGGCCGCCCTCGCCGCGCGCGCGGCGCAGGAGGGCGACCTGCGCGCCGACCTCGACCCCGCCCTGGTGACGCGCCTCGTCTTCGGCATGATCAACTCCGTCGTGGAGTGGTACCGGCCGAAGTCGGCGCGTGGCGGCGGCGCGGGCTCGCGGGCGGAGACCGACGGCCTCGCCGACGCCGTCCTGGCCCTCGCCCTGGACGGGCTCCGCGCCCGCTGACGCGCCCGCGCCCGGCCGCCTCGACCCCCCTTGACGACGGCGGGTCGCTGCGCCACGCTGCAACCGAACGTTCGGTTGGTCTCGAGGAGGAGCCGTGCCGGTCACCGACCCGTCGCCCGCACTGCAGGCGGCCGTGGAACCCGACGAGGCGGCGCTCGCCGAGCGCTTCGAGCGCACCGTTGCCGCCGAGGAGCGCATCGAACCGCGCGACTGGATGCCCGAGGCGTACCGCAAGACCCTCATCCGGCAGATCGCGCAGCACGCCCACTCCGAGATCATCGGCATGCAGCCCGAGGGGAACTGGATCACCCGCGCCCCCAGCCTGCGACGCAAGGCGATCCTGCTCGCGAAGGTGCAGGACGAGGCTGGCCACGGCCTCTACCTCTACAGCGCCGCGGAGACCCTCGGCGTCGACCGCGCCGAACTGCTGGACCTCCTGCACGCCGGCAGGCAGAAGTACTCCTCGATCTTCAACTACCCGACGCCGACGTGGGCCGACGTCGGCGCCATCGGCTG
Organism: Kineococcus xinjiangensis; assembly: GCF_002934625.1. Classification (GTDB taxonomy): domain Bacteria; phylum Actinomycetota; class Actinomycetes; order Actinomycetales; family Kineococcaceae; genus Kineococcus_A; species Kineococcus_A xinjiangensis. Next base: position 96,348 of record NZ_PTJD01000007.1, read on the forward strand.
GCTCGTCGACGGCGCCGCCATCGTGAACCAGGTGCCCATCACCCGCTGCTCCTACGGGCCCTACGCCCGGGCCATGGTGCGCATCTGCAAGGAGGAGTCCTTCCACCAGCGGCAGGGCTTCGAGATCCTGCACCACCTCTCGAGCGGCACTCCCGAGCAGCACGCCATGGCGCAGGACGCCGTGGACCGCTGGTGGTGGCCGTCGCTGATGATGTTCGGCCCGCCCGACGACGCCTCGCCGAACAGCGCCCGCTCCATGGCGTGGAAGATCAAGCGGTTCTCCAACGACGAGCTGCGCCAGCGCTTCGTGGACATGGCCGTCCCGCAGGCGGAGGCGCTCGGCCTCACGCTGCCCGATCCCGAACTGCGCTGGGACGCCGAGAGCGGCCACTACCGCTTCGGGGCCATCGACTGGACGGAGTTCCACGAGGTGCTGCGCGGCAACGGGCCCTGCAACGCCCTGCGCGTCGAGCACCGCGTGCGCGCCCACGAGGAGGGTGCCTGGGTGCGCGAGGCCGCCGACGCCTACGCCGCCAAGCACGCCGCCCGGGCCGGCGCGGAGGTGGCGGCGTGAGCGCCGAGGTGCGCGCCGAGGGCGGCCACGGCGCCGTGCCCGTGGAGGGGGTCGCCACCGGCACACCCACGCCCACCCGCGCCTCGCGCCGCGACTGGCCCCTGTGGGAGGTCTTCGTGCGCGGGCGCCGGGGCCTGGCACACACCCACGTGGGGAGCCTGCACGCCCCCGACGCCACGATGGCCCTGCGCAACGCCCGCGACGTCTACACCCGCCGGCAGGAGGGGGTCTCCCTCTGGGTGGTCCCGGCCGCCGCCATCACCGCCTCCAGTCCCGACGAGCGGGACCCGTTCTTCGCCCCCGCCGCGGACAAGGCCTACCGGCACCCGACGTTCTACGAGGTGCCCGAGGGGGTGCAGCACCTGTGAGCGCCCCCGCCCGCGTCGAGAGCTCCGCCCCCGTCGACCAGCCCGCCACCGGCGCGGGCACCACCGCGGCGACCGTGCAGTACCTGCTGCGCCTCGGTGACGACGCCCTCGTCCTCGCCCAGCGCCTCGGCGCCCAGCTGACCCGCGCCCCCCAGCTGGAGGAGGACGTGGCCCTGGCCAACATCGCCCTCGACCTGCTGGGGCAGGCCCGGCCGCTGCTGGCCCGCGCCGGGGAGCTGGAGGGCCGCGGGCGCGACGAGGACGCCCTGGCGTTCCTGCGCGAGGAGCGCGACTTCCTCAACTGCCAGCTCGTGGAGCAGCCCGACGTCGACTTCGCCGGCACCATCGCCCGGCAGCTGCTGTTCTCCTGCTACCAGCTGCCCCTGCTGCAGGCCCTGACCACCAGCGCCGACGAGGTGCTGGCCGGGGTCGCCGGCAAGGGCGTGAAGGAGGTCGCGTACCACCGCGACCACGCCGTCCAGTGGACCCTGCGCCTCGGTGACGGCACCGAGGAGAGCTCCCGGCGGATGCAGGCGGCCCTCGACCGGCTCTGGCCCTTCGCGGCGGAGCTGTTCGAGAGCGACGACCTCGTCCGCTCCCTCGCCGTGCGCGGGGTCGCCGTGGACCCTGCCAGCGTGCGCCCGCGCTGGGACGCCGACGTCGACGCGGTCCTCGCCGAGGCGGGCCTGGCGCGCCCGTCCTCCGTGCGGGTCGCCACCGGGGGGCGCCGGGGCCTGCACACGGAGTGCTTCGGCTACCTGCTCGCGGAGATGCAGCACCTGGCGCGCTCGCACCCCGGAGCGACCTGGTGAACGAGCAGCCGGTGCTCGCCGAGACCGGGACGGTGCTCGCCGCGGAGCAGGCCCCGCCGTCCCCCGGGCCGCCGCCGATGTCGCCGGCGGACCTGAAGCTGGCCCGCATCGTGGCGGGGCAGGTCCCCGACCCCGAGGTCCCGGTCCTCACGATCGCCGACCTCGGCGTGCTGCGCGACGTCGACGACCACGACGGCCACCTGCGGGTCACCATCACCCCCACCTACTCCGGGTGCCCCGCGGTGGAGGCGATCCGCGACGACCTGATCTCCCGCCTCAGCGCGGCGGGCTTCCCGCACGTCGAGGTCGTCACCACCCTCAGCCCGGCGTGGACGACGGAGTGGATGAGCGAGGAGGGTCGCCGCAAGCTCGCCGAGTACGGCATCGCGCCGCCGCTGCGGCGCGCGGGAGGCACGGTGAGCCTCGTGCTCACCGTGCGCTGCCCGCAGTGCGGTTCCGCCCGCACCCGGGAGCTGAGTCGCTTCGGCTCCACCGCCTGCAAGTCGCTGCGCGTCTGCGACGACTGCCGGGAGCCGTTCGACCACTTCAAGGACCACTGACTCCGAGGGTCACCGACTCCAGGACCACCGGGCCGCCGCCCGCGCCCCGACCGCCGAGACACGAGGACGCCTGATGCCCGCGACGTTCCACCCCCTGCGCGTGCGGGAGGTCGAGCGGCTGACCGACGACGCCGTCGCCATCTCCTTCGACGTGCCCGAGCACCTGCGCGCGGCCTACGAGTTCCGCCCGGGCCAGCACCTCACCCTGCGCCGCGTGGTCGACGGGAAGGAGGCCAGGCGCAGCTACTCCATCTGCGCCCCGGCCGGTTCCGGGCGCCTGCGGGTGGCGGTCAAGAGGATCGACGGGGGAGCGTTCAGCGGTTGGGCCACGCGGGAGCTGCGCCCTGGCGACGAGGTCGACGTCATGACGCCGGCCGGCCGGTTCGGCACCACGTTCGAGCCGCAGCGGGCGAGCTCCTACGTCGCCATCGCCGCCGGCAGCGGCATCACCCCCGTCCTGTCCCTGCTCGCCACCGGCCTGGAGGTGGAGCGCGGCAGCCGCTTCACCCTGGTCTACGGCAACCGCAGCAGCGCCACCGTCATGTTCCTGGACGAGCTGGCGGACCTGAAGGACCGCCATCCCGAGCGACTGCAGGTGCTGCACGTGCTCTCCCGCGAGTCGCAGGACGCGCCGCTGCTGTCCGGGCGCATCGACGCGGAGAAGCTGCGCACGCTCCTGGGCAGCCTGCTGCGCCCGGAGGACGTCGACGCCTGGTTCCTCTGCGGCCCCGAGGAGATGGTCGCCGAGTGCCGGCGGGTGCTCGACGCGTCGGGGGTTCCCGCCGCGAGCGTGCACCGGGAGCTGTTCCACGTCGCCGGGGCCGAGCCCGTGCTGCGGCCGACGCGCGACCGGGACGCGGCCCGCGGAGCGGGGAGCAGCGTCACCGTCCTGCTCGACGGCCGCAGCACCACCCTCGACCTCGCCGTCGAGGACGAACCCGTGCTGGACGCCGTGCTGCGTGTGCGCCCCGACGCCCCGTTCGCCTGCAAGGGCGGCGTCTGCGGCACCTGCCGGGCGAGGGTGCTGGAGGGCAGCGTGCGCATGGAGCACGACTACGCGCTGGAGGAGTACGAGAAGGAGGCGGGCTACGTGCTGGCGTGCCAGTCCCACCCGACCAGCGACCGCGTCGTGCTGGACTTCGACCAGTGACCGGGCAGCCGCGGACCGGGGAGAACGGCGAGGCCGCCGTGGGCGGCCTGGTGGTCAGCGACCTCGGCGACCGCGTCCTGGCGCGCATCGACCGCCCTGCCACCCGCAACGCCATCGACGCCGCGCTCGTCGACGCCCTGCACGCCCTGTGCGCGGAGCTGGAGCGCGAGCCGCGCCCCCTGGTCCTCACCGGCGGCGAGGGGATCTTCGCCTCCGGCGCCGACATCCGCCAGCTGCGCGAACGCCGCCGCGACGACGCGCTGCGGGGCATCAACTCCGCGGTCTTCGACCGTGTCGCGAAGCTGCCCATGCCGACGGTGGCCGCCGTCGACGGCCACGCCCTCGGCGGCGGGGCGGAGCTGGCCTACGCCTGCGACTTCCGCGTCGCCACGACCCGCGCCCGCTTCGGCAACCCCGAGACGGGTCTCGGGATCATGGCCGCCGCCGGGGCAACCTGGCGGCTGCGCGAACTCGTCGGCGAACCGCTGGCCCGGGAGATCCTCCTGGCCGGGCGGATCCTCGACGCCCCGGAGAGCCTCGCGGCCCACCTCGTCACCGAGGTCGTGCAACCGGAGGACCTGCTGCCCGCCGCGGACCGGCTCGTCGACCGAATCCTGCGCAACGGCGGCCTCGCCGTGCGACTGACGAAACTGGCGCTGCGGATGCCGCCGGGGGCGCACCCCGCCTTCGACGACGTCGCGCAGGCCGTCCTGTTCGAGACGGAGGAGAAGGAGCGGCGCATGACCGCCTTCCTGGAACGCCGACGGCCGGCCGGGGGGACCTCGTGAACGCCTCCACCGCCGGCACCACCGCCCCGGCGCCCGCGTGGAACGGATCCGGTGGACTGCCCGCGCAGTGCGGTGTGCTGGGCGGCGGCCGGATGGGATCGGGCATCGCCCACGCCCTGCTGCTCGCCGGCGCGGCGGTCCGCGTCGCCGAGAGCGAGGACGGGCGCGCCGAGGAGGCCCGCGCCGCCGTGGAGCGCGCCGTCCGCGCCAGCGAGCAGCGCGGCGTCCTCACGGGCTCCGCCACGGAGGTGCTGCAGCGCCTGGAGGTCGGCGTCGGGGCGCGCTTCCTCGCGCCGTGCGGACTCGCGGTCGAGGCCGTTCCTGAGGACCCCGCCCTCAAGGCCCGGGTGCTGGCGGAACTGGACGACGCGCTCGCCCCCGGCGCGGTCCTGGCCACCAACACCTCCTCGATCAGCATCGCCGAACTCGCCGCTGCGCTCGGCCCGGACCGGCCGTTCCTCGGCCTGCACTTCTTCAACCCCGTGCCGGCCAGCGCCCTCGTGGAGGTGGTGCACGCCCCGTCCACCCCGCCGGGACTCGTCGAGAGCGCCCGGGGCTGGGTCGGCGAACTCGGCAAGACGGCCGTCGTCGTCCGCGACGCCCCCGGCTTCGCCTCCAGCCGCCTCGGTCTCGCCCTGGGGCTGGAGGCCGTGCGCATGGTGGAGGAGGGCGTCGCCGCACCCGAGGACATCGATGCCGCGATGGTCCTCGGCTACCGCCACCCGATCGGGCCGCTGCGACTGACCGACCTGGTCGGCCTGGACGTCCGCCTCGGCATCGCCGAGCACCTCGAGCGCACGCTCGGGCCCCGTTTCGCCCCGCCGCAGCTCCTGCGCGACAAGGTCGCGCGCGGAGAGCTGGGCCGCAAGAGCGGCCGGGGTTTCTACTCCTGGGAGGAAGGTTCCCGATGACCGCCACCGCCGTGCGCGACGTCGCCACCGTCGACAGCTTCATCGCCGGGCGCTGGAGCGCCCCCGGAGGGGAGACGGCCACGCTGCTGCACGCCGCCACCTCCGAGCCCGTCGCCCGCATCGCCGCCACCACCCCCGACGCGGCCACCGCCGCGGAGCACGCCCGCCGCGTCGGCGGTCCGGCGCTGCGTGCGCTGACCTTCCACCAGCGGGCGCTGCTGCTCAAGCAGCTCGCGCAGCACCTCGACGCCCGCAAGGACCACTTCTACGACCTGTCCACCTGGACGGGCGCCACCCGCCGCGACTCCCTCATCGACATCGACGGCGGCATCGGCGTGCTGTTCACCTACGGCTCCAAGGGCCGGCGGGAACTGCCCGGCGGCACCGTCTACCTCGACGGTCCGACCGAGCCGCTGGGACGGGGCGGGCAGTTCCTCGGCCAGCACGTCTACACCCCCCGCCACGGGGTGGCGGTGCAGATCAACGCCTTCAACTTCCCCGTCTGGGGGATGCTCGAGAAGCTCGCGCCGGCCTTCCTCGCCGGGGTGCCGACGATCGTGAAGCCGGCGAGCCAGACCGCTTACCTCGCCGAGGCCGTCGTGCGGGAGGCGCTGGAGTCGGGACTGCTGCCCGAGGGCAGCCTGCAGCTGCTCGCGGGCAGCGCGCGCGGGGTGCTCGACGTGCTCGGCGACCAGGACCTCGTGGCGTTCACCGGTTCCGCCTCGACCGCGAACTCGCTGCGCTCGCACCGCGCCGTGCTGGAGGGCGGGGTGCGCTTCACCTCCGAGGCGGACTCGCTGAACTTCTCCCTCCTCGGGCCCGACGCCGTGCCGGGAACCGCGGAGTTCGACCTGTTCGTCCGCCAGCTCGTCACCGAGATGACCGCGAAGGCGGGGCAGAAGTGCACCGCGATCCGCCGGGCCCTGGTGCCCGTGGAGCTGCTCGGCGCGGTGTCGGAGGCGGTGGAGGCCCGCATCGCGGAGAAGGTGCGCGTCGGGCACCCCGGTGCCGACGGCGTGACGATGGGTGCGCTGGTCAGCCTGCAGCAGCGCGAGGAGGTCCGCGCGCGCGTCGGCGACCTGCAGCGGGCGGCCCGCATCGTGGTGGGCGACCCCACGCGCATGGAACTGGTGGACGCCGACGCCGAGCGCGGCGCGTTCCTGCCGCCGATGCTGCTGCTCGCCGAGGACGCCGGACGCCCGGAGGTCCACGAGGTGGAGGCGTTCGGCCCGGTGAGCACCCTCCTCGGGTACCGCTCCACCGCGGAGGCGGTCGAGCTCGCCGCCCGCGGCAAGGGCAGCCTCGTCGGCTCGGTGGTCTCCGCCGACACCGACGTCGTGCGCGACGTGGTGCTCGGGGTCGCGCCGTGGCACGGTCGCGTCCTCGTCCTCGACCGGGACTCCGCGAAGGAGTCCACCGGGCACGGCTCGCCGCTGCCGCACCTGACCCACGGCGGACCCGGCCGCGCCGGCGACGGGGAGGAGCTCGGCGGCATCCGCGGCGTCCTGCACTACATGCAGCGCACCGCGCTGCAGGGGTCCCCGCGCGCTCTCTCCGCGGTGACCGGCACGTGGTTCCCCGGCGCCCCCAGGAGCACCCCGCAGGAGCACCCGTTCCGGCTGTCGCTGGCGGAGCTGTCGGTCGGCGACTGCGTCGAGGCGGGCCCGCGCACCGTCACCCTGGAGGACATCGAGCACTTCGCCGACTTCTCCGGGGACCGCTTCTACGCCCACATGGACCAGGAGGCGGCCGCCGCGAACCCCTTCTTCGAGGGGCGGGTGGCCCACGGCTACTTCCTGGTGTCGATGGCGGCGGGGCTGTTCGTCCAGCCCGACCCCGGCCCGGTGCTGGCCAACTACGGGCTGGAGGACCTGCGCTTCCTGACCCCCGTCTACCCCGGTGACCAGGTGCGGGTGCAGCTGACGGCGAAGTCGATCGCCCCGCGCGTCGACGCCGACTACGGCGAGGTCCGCTGGGACGCGCGGCTGCTCAACCAGCGCGACGAGCTGGTCGCCACCTACGACGTCCTCACCCTGGTCGCCAAGACGCGCTGAGGCGGGTGCGGCAGCGGGGTCCGGGTGGTGCCCGGACCCCGCGGCGGCACGCCCGCTGCGGGGGTGCTCAGTTCAGGCGGGCGCCGGCGTGGAGGGCGAGGCCCTGCACGGCGCCGACGCCGGCGGTGAACTGCCCGGAGGAGTTGACGACCACGGAGCGGCCGAGGCAGCCGGTGCGGGTGGAGTTGATGTCGCCGGTGATCACGTCGCAGTAGGTGCCGGCGGGCAGGGAGGTCTGCCAGGTGCGGTTGACGGCGAAGTTCTCCTTGTTCACGACGGCGTAGCCCTTGGTGCCGCGGCTGAAGGCGATGGCCTGGTAGCCGTTGCTCCACCAGTTGCTCACGCCGGTGCCGACGGTGGCGTTGCGGAACGAGACCATGTTGGAGATGCCGGTGCGGCGGTGCTCGCACACCCACTCGGTGGAGTTGCATCCGCTGGGCGAGCCGTTGACCCACACGTCGCGGGTGGTGTTGCCGCCGTAGCTGGGCGGGCCCTGGTCATGACTGGTGAAGTGGTAGCTGGACATCACCTGCGGGTAGCCGTAGGGCCAGGCCAGCATGAAGTAGTTGGCGAGGTCGTACAGCTGCCCGTCCTTGTGGGTGACGACGTTGCCGCCGCCGCCGTGGCCGCGCTGGTTGTCGTGGTTGTCGACGAACACCTCGGCCAGGTCGGAGCGCATGAAGCCCCACGACTCGCCGAACCCGCTCAGCCAGGACAGCTGCCCGGTCTTGAACACCCGCCCGATCTCGGTGGAGTACTTGAACTCGGTGACGTCACCGTTGGAGAAGTACTCGCTCGCCTTGACGGGCTCGTTGGCGGCCTCGATGACCTCCTGGTAGATGTACACGTTCGGGTTGGACAGCCGCGACCTGATGCTCGCGATGTCGTTGGTGTCCATGTGCTTGGCGGCGTCGATGCGGAAACCGTCCACACCCAGCGACAGCAGGTCGTTCAGGTAGCCCGCGAGCCGGTCGCGGACGTAGGGGGAGCCGGTGTCCAGGTCGGCGAGGTTGGCCAACTCGCAGTTCTGCACCTCGTAGCGGTCGCCGTAGTCGACGATGTCGTCGTTGCCGTTGCGGCCGCAGTGGTGGAAGTCCCACGACTGGTACGTGCCCGGGTAGGCGTAGGGGGTGAAGGACGTGCCGGCGCTGCCCGTGCCGGAGTACACGCCGGTCATGTGGTTGACGACGGCGTCGGCGTACACGTCGACGCCGGCGGCGTTGCAGCGGCGGACCATGTCGGCGAACTGCGCGCGCGTCCCGCCGCGGCTCTCGATCTTGTAGCTGACCGGCTGGTAGCGCTGGTACCAGGGCGCGCCGGCCACGACGGCGTGCTCCTGCGGCGGGGAGACCTGCACCGCCGCGAAGCCCTTCGGCCCCAGGAAGCGCTCGCACTCCAGGGCGACGTCCGTCCACTTCCACTCGAACAGGTGGACCAGGACCGAGCGGTTGGTGGTCACCGCCGCCTCCGCGGCCGGGGCAGCGGGCGCCACGACCGCGCTCACCGCCAGGGCGGCGCCCGCCAGGGCCCCGGCCCAGCGGGCAGTGCTGCTGTGTGGTCCGTCCGGCTTAGCGAGCATGCCGACTCCTCGGGAGGGATGAGATCGCTGGAGCGTTCAGCACGCCGTGAGAAGTTGAGCACGCTACGTCATCGGCGGGGGAGGGTTCCCCGGTGGGGTTCCACCATCCGGCGCAGCGCTCCGGCCCACGGCCACGGCGATGCGGCGGGCGGCCTCGCGCAGCAGGTCCGGCGGGGTCGCGGCGTAGCCGAGGACGAGTCCCGCGGGGCCCGGGGTCAGCCGGTGCATCGACAGCGGCTGCACCCGCACGCCCTCGGCGGCCAGCGCGGCAGCCAGGTGGAGCTCGCGCGCCGCCGCATCCCCGGTGTGCGCACTCGCCGGCCCCGGCAGCGTCGCGACCAGGTGCAGGCCGGCCGGCACCCCGTGGACACGGACTCCCGGCAGGTGCTCGCGCAACCCCGCCAGGAGGGCGTCGCGCCGCTGCCGCTGCCGCCGGCGCACCAGGCGCAGGTGCCGCTCCAGCGCACCGGTCGCCAGCAGCTCCGCCAGCACGAGCTGCGGCAGGACGGGGCTGCAGATGTCGGTGGCGTGCTTGGCCGCCACGACGTCGGCGTGCAGCCGCTGCGGCACCACCAGCCACCCCAGCCGAAGGCCCGGCGCCAGCGTCTTCGACGTGCTGCCGGTGTGGGCCACCAGCTCCGGCGCCGCGGCCTGCAGCGCGGGGACGGGGCGCCGGTCGTAGCGGTGCTCGGCGTCGTAGTCGTCCTCCACCACGATCCCGTCCACCTGCTGCGCCCACGTGAGCAGCTCCCTCCGGCGGTGCGGGGCCAGCACGACGCCGGTGGGGAACTGGTGGGCCGGGGTCACCAGGACGGCCCGCAGGTGCTTGCGACGCAGGGCCTCCACGTCCAGCCCGTCGGCGTCCACCGGCACCCCGACCGGGTGCAGGCCCCAGTGGGCGACCTGGTCGCGGGCGCCGCGGGAACCGGGGTCCTCCACCGCGATGCGCTCGTGCCCGTGCCGGGGCAGCACCTGCCCGAGCAGCGCCAGCGCCTGCGCGACCCCGTTCACGACGACGACGTCCGCGGCAGCGGTGCGCACCCCGCGGGTCCGGGCCAGCCAGGCCGCCAGCTCCACCCGCAGCCGCGAACTGCCCCGCGGGTCGCCGTAGCCGAGGTCGCGCGCGGTGGCCCGGCCGAGGACCTCCCGCTCGGCGCGCAGCCACGCCGCGCGCGGGAACGCCGACAGGTCCGGCACGCCCGGCCACAGGTCGAGCGCGGCGCCGTCCACCGGTGGCGCGCCGGGGGAGCGGGCCGGGACTGGCTCCGCCACGGGTTTCCCGCCCCCGGCTGCCGCGCGGGCGGCGCGCCGGGTTCCGGTGGCGCGCGTGCCCGAGGTGCGGGTGCCGGTGACCCGGGTGCCGGCGCCCACCCTCCCCGCGACCAGCCCCTCGTCGGCCAGCCGCTGGTAGGCCTCGGTGACGACGCCGCGCGAGACCCCGAGGTCGCGGGCGAGCGCCCGGGTGGCGGGCAGGGCCGCCCCCGCCGCGAGCCGGCCGTCGAGCACCGCGTCGCGCACCGCCCCTGTCAGCCAGTCCGCGAGTCCGCGGGCGGGCACGCCACCGGCGTCGAGCTGCAGGAAGTCGGCACCGCCCGCCGCACTCGCGCCGGTGCCGCGCTGCGCCAGTGGTCCTGTCGGCGCAACGTCCATTGGACCTTCTTAGCGGACCGCTGCGGTCGGAGCATCGCAGCGTGACCACCTCGCCCCGCACCCGCCCGGCCCGCCGCCCCCAGTCCCCGCCCGCCGCCCCGCCCACCGCCCCGCCTGCCACGGCTCGGGCCGCCGTGGCCGTGCTCGCCGGTGCGACGGCGATGGGCTTCGTCGGTGGCAGCGTCGGCGTCTCGGCGGAACTTGCGGACGCCCCCCTCGCCGCGGCGCAGGCCCTGCGCTACGCGGCCGCCTGCCTCCTGCTCCTGACCGCCGCACGGCTCGCCGGAGTGCCCCTGCACCGGCCGCGGGGTGCGGAGTGGGGGTGGCTCGCGGCCGTGACGGGCACCGGGCTGCTGCTGTTCAACGTGGCCCTCGTCCGCGGGGCCGGGCACGCCGACCCGGCGGTGTTCGGCGTCGCCGTGGCCGGGGTCCCGGTCGCCCTCGCGCTCGCCGGGCCGCTCCTGGAGGGTCGGCGGCCCCGCGCGGGTGCAGTCCTCGCCGCACTGGCTGTCACGGCCGGAGCCGCACTCGTGCAGGGCTTCGGGCGCAGCGACGCGACGGGCCTGCTGTGGGCGCTCGTCGTCCTGCTCTGCGAGGTCGGCTTCACCCTGCTGGCGGTGCCCGTGCTGGCCCGCCACGGGGCGTGGGGGGTGTCCGTGCACACCACCTGGATGGCGACGGCCGCGTTCGGCCTGGCCGCCGTCGCCGCGGGGGAGGGGGCCCCCTCCGGGCTCACCGGCCGGCACCTGCTCGCCGTCGCCTACCTGGCGCTCGCCGTCACGGCGGTCGCGTTCGTGCTCTGGTACTCCTGCGTCCGGCGACTCGGCCCGGCTCGCGCCGGCCTGCTCACCGGCGTCGCGCCGGTGGCGGCGGCGGTCAGCGGGATGCTGCTGGGAGGGCCGGCGCCCGCGCCGGCGGTGTGGGCGGGCATCGCCGTGGTCGCCGCCGGACTCGGCCTCGGGTTGCTGATCCGAGAACCCGCAGCGGTCGGAGCCGCCCCGGCGAGCGGTGCGCCGCCCCGTCCGACGTGACCCGCTCGGGTGGAAGCGCCCGTGCGGGCGTCCGCCGTACGGGCGAGTGCGTCACGCAGACCGCGCGCCGGGGAGGGCGCGGGTCCCACCCTCGTGGCAGAGAGCCGCTCCCGGCGGCGTCCGAGGAGGGACAACCGTGAACCACCAGCAGTTCCCGTCGCAGGCACCGCACCAGCAGCCCCCGGTCGCGCCGCACCAGCCGGTCCACGCCTACGGGCCCGGCCAGGTCGTCAACGCCTACCCGGTCGCGGTCATCGGGCCCCCGACCAGCGGCCTGGCCGTCGCGGGCTTCGTCCTCTCCCTCATCGGCCTCAGCCCGGTGGCCCTGGTCCTGTGCGTCCTGGCGCTGAAGTCCACCGGCCGCGGGGAGGCCGGTGGCCACGGTCTCGCCATCGCAGGCATCGTCATCGGCGGGCTGGGAACCCTCGTCTGGCTCACCGTCCTCGTGCAGGTCGTCGCGAGCATCGCCTTCCTCGGCAGCCTGGCTGTCGGGGTGGCCGGCTCCACGGCGGGCGCCTGACGCCACGCCGGAGCCGCGGCGCGGCGCCTGCCGGGAACCGGGCGCCGACCGGGTGCGTCGGAGGGCCCACGGTCGCCGTGACCGCAGTCCCTCCGGAGGTCGCCATGCCCGCAGCCAGCACCCGCAGCCGTCGCACCCCGGCGGCCAGGACCACCGTCGCCCTCCTCGCGGGTCTGCTCGTGCTGGGGTCCGCCGGCTGCTCGGGCGGAGCGGGCGACTCTGCCGCCGAGTCGGGCGCTCCCGCCGCACAGGGCGGCGGCGGAAGCGGACTGCACGGCATCGCCGCCACGGAGACCGGCGCCGCGGCCGGCGCAGTGTCCGACACCGCGTCCGACACCGATGCCACGTCCGACACCCCCGGGGCGGCCGTCGGCGTGGTGACCCGGGCCGTCGTGTCCCGGGCGAGCGTCGGCGTCGAGGTCGACGACGTCGCGCGGGCCTCGGCGGCGGCCGGGCGGATCGCCACGGCGGCAGGGGGGATGGTGACCGCGAGCCGGACCGGCACCGAGAACGGGAACGGCCGCGCCGAACTGACCCTGCGAGTTCCCGGCGACCGGTTCACCGCGGTCCTCGACGAGCTCGCGGCGCTCGGGACCCGGACGGCGCAGACGACGTCGGCCACCGACGTCACCGCCGAGGTCGCCGACGTCGACAGCCGGGTGGCCTCGGCGCGGGCGGTGCTGGAGACGTTCCGCGCCAGGCTGCCCGAGGCCACCTCCGTCGCGGACGTGCTCGCCCTGGAAGGGGAGCTCGCCCGCCGGCAGGCCGACCTCGAGGCGCTGCTGGCGCGCCAGCGCGCCCTCGCCGACCAGGTGGCGCTCGCCACGGTGGAGGTCACGCTGACCGGGCGGTCGGCGGTGGTGCCCGCGGGGGTCCCCGGGTTCACCGACGGCCTCGACGCCGGCTGGGGCGCCCTGACCGCCACCGTCCGCACCACCGCACTCGTCGCGGGGGCGGTCCTGCCGTTCGCCGCCGTGGGCGCAGCCCTCGCCGCTCCGGTGCTGCTCCTGCGCCGGCGCAGGGTGCGCGCGGGCACTGCCGCCGCGGGCCCCGCTGGGGGCTGAGCCCGACCGCCGGCTCGCTGCAGGCGCGGGGGACGGTGGGCGCGGGACGTAGGTGCGGGGGGCCGGTCTCAGAGCCGCCGCTGCATGCAGAGCAGGCCCTCACGAGGGCCCCAGGGGGGCACGACCTCGAAGCCCGCCTGCCGGTACAGCGCAACGGCGGGCCCGCGCCAGCGCCACACCGACAGGCGAAGGGTGTCCGCCCCGGCTTCACGAGCGGCACCGGCGACCTCCTCCAGGAGCGCCGCGGCGATCCCCCGACGCCGGGCCGTGGGATCCACCCACAGCCGCTTGACCTCGCTGCACCCGTCCAGCGGGGCGGTGAGCACCACGCACGCCACCGCTCGCCCGGCCACGGCGGCCAGCACGACGGTGCAGCCGGCGTAGGCGGCCGCCGGGTCCAGCACCTCGCGCCGGTAGCGCTCGGGCAGTCCGGCGACCCCGTCCGGGGCGTCGCCCTTCTCCGCCTCCGTGCGCAGGTGGTAGCCGGTCAGCAGCACGGTCAGGTCGGCGGTGCGAGGTGACCCCGGGTACCAGCGGAGGACCTCCACCGGCCGGTCGCGGTCGGGGGCATCGAGCACGGGTGCAGTTCACCAGGCCCGTCACGCACCGCGTCGCCCGCCCCCGACGAGCCGGGAGCAGGACGGAGGACCCGCACCGCAAGCGGAAGGGGGGCCCGGCCGCATGGCCGGACCCCCCTCCCGTCGTTCGTCAGCTCAGCCGGAACGAGGTGCGCGCCCCCGCGGCGGGACCGGCCGTGAGCCGGCCGCTCTCGTGCCGCAGGTACGTGCCGGTGTCCCCTGCGGCCTGCAGGGCGACGCCCCACTTCGTCGGCACGCGGCGGAAGCTCGCCATCGGAGCGGCGGCGTCGCCCGGCTGCACCGGGTCGATGCGCACCTCGCCGTCCACGATCCGCACGTAGCGGTCGGGGAAGTTCACCGACTGGATCGACTCGGTGCCGGCCCCCGCGAGGCCCGGCACGAACCGGAACTGGCTGTCGGCCAGCTCCCGCGGCGCCTCGTCGACGCGGAGGACGAACTCCGCGTGCCGGACGTAGGCGGCCGAGCGCACGTCGGCCGGGCTGAGCCGCACGATCGGGCCGCCGGTGCCGACCGGAACGCCGAACAGCGGGGTGCCGTCCGGGTGCCAGTACACCTTCTGCACCCGGGCGTGGCGGTTGTGGTCGTACAGCGGGTCGCCGACGATGTCGCGGTAGTCCCGGGCGTGGTAGACGAGGACGTCCGTGACGCCGTCCTCGGCGACGGTGAAGGAGTTGTGCCCGGGCCCGTACTGGCTCGTCTGCACGTTGGTCGTGAAGACCGGCTCCTGGCTCTTCGTCCAAGAGCGGAAGTCGAGCAGGTCCGCCTTGGCGTCCGCGGTGAGCAGCCCCATGCAGTAGTTGGCGTCGGTCGCGCTCGCCGAGTACGTGATGAACACCTTGCCGTTGCGGATCAGCACGGCGGCGCCCTCGTTGACGCGGAAGCCCCGCATCTCCCAGGACAGGGTGGGGGTGCTGATGCGCACCGGCTCACCCTTGATGGCCCACGGCGAACTCATCTCCGCGATGTAGAGGCTGGTGTTGACGGCCAGCTCCGGCTCCGCCTGGGCCCAGACGTAGTAGCGCCGCCCACGGTGCTCGAACGTGGTCGCGTCCAGCTTGAACCAGCCCCAGGGGGTCACGACCTCCTGGGGGTCCCCCCAGCCGGCGGGGTCGCGCGGGTCGGCGAGGGAGGACTCGATGGCGTACATCCGGATGGCGAAGACGTTGTCGGAGTCGCCCGCCGCGAAGTAGATGTACCAGCGGCCGTCGATGCGGTGCAGCTCCGGCGCCCAGATGTGACCGCCCATGCGCCCGGAGAGCGGACGGCGCCAGACGACGGACTCCTCGGCGTCGCGCAGGCCCGCGAGGGTGGGAGCACCACGCACGACGAGCCGGTCGTACTCGGGCACCGACCCGGTGAAGTAGTACGTGCCGTCGGTGCGCGGGGTGATGAAGGGGTCCGCGCGCTTCTCCACGAGCGGGTTCAGGGTGGGCACCCCGTAGATCTGGGCGTCGGTCAGGGGAACTCCCTTCGGCGGGGCGGCCACGGTGGCCGAGGCCCCCACGGTCAACCCGGTGGCCGCCGCCGCACCGAGGCCGCCGGCGAGGAGGAGCCGGCGGGAGACGCCGGACGTCAGGTCGTGCGACATGAGCTCTTCCCTCACTTCGTGGCGATGCGGATGACGGTGACGGAGTTCGGGGCGAACGTCCGCGTGAAGGTGGGGGCGATGCCCCGGATGGTGCTGGTCACCGGCTCGACGGGCTGCGCGGAGCGGGTGTTGTGGGCCAGCGGGTCACCGGAGATCACGGTCATCTGAGCCTTGTTCTTGACCCTGACGGCCCCGAGGTCGACCTTCGTGACGGCCGGCGTGTCCTGGGCGTTGACCACCTTGACGATGAGGTCGCCGGTGGCCTCGTCCTTCGTCACCACCTGCGCGAAGGGCTCCGTCACGGCGTCGTCGGCGAACTCGCCCCACAGCTGCCCGTCGAGGAACAGCTTGACCTTGCCGCCGCGGACCTCGATCTTGACGTCGTACGTGCGCCCGGTCTCGATCGAGTGGCCCTCCTTGGCGAAGAGGGTCTCCTTGGCGCCGCCGCTGGCCTTCTCCACGACGCTGCGGGTGTTGTTCCAGCCGCCGAGGTTCCACCAGTAGTAGTTGTCGCTGTCCTTGACGCCGAAGCCGATGAGGAAGCCCTCCCGGCCGGCGGTCTTGGTCGCCTTGAGGGAGATGTCGTAGTTCTCCGCGTTCAGGACCGGGCCGCGCACCAGCGTGTTCTCGGCCCCGACGTCGGACTGGGTGTACGTGCCGTCGGCGGCGGACCAGGCCCCGCGCCCGGCCAGGTTCGTCCAGCCCTCGTCGTTCCCGTCGTTGAAGTCGTCGGCGAAGAGGGTCGCGCCGTCGGTCCCCGTGACCTTCACGTCGTCGTACTTCGCCGAGGTGGCCCACGTGGAGAGGCCGACCGCGCCGGTGATGGGCTTGGGCTTGGCGACCTTGCCGCTCGCGCGGGTCGGCACCACCCGGTCGCCGACGTTGTTCATCATCAGCTTCTGGACCTCGTAGCTGGCCGAGCCCCACGACTGGTCGTTGTCGAACCAGATCATGTCGGGCCGCCACTGCACGTGGTCGACGTTGGCCAGCAGCGGCGCGTAGGACGCCATCTTGACCACGTCGGCGTTGCGCTCCAGGCCCGTCATGAAGGCGGCCTCGGCGAGGCCGTTGAAGAGCTTGTTGTCGAGGGAGGCGTACTCCCCGAGGAAGACCTTCGGCCCGTTGCGGTCGTAGGAGTCGTAGCGGGCGTTGTTCTGCAGGAACCAGGCGGGGCTGTTGTAGTAGTGCTCGTCGACCATGTCGACGTCGTTGGCCCGGTTGTTCTTCCAGTGCTCGTCGAAGACGAAGCCCTGGTCGTCGGGCCCGGAGTTGCTGATGACGACGATGTCGGGGTGCTTCGCCTTGATGGCGTCGCGGAACTTCACGAAGTTGCGGGCGTACTCCGTCGGGAGGTTCTCCTCGTTGCCGACGCCGATGTGGGTCAGCCCGAAGGGCTCCGGGTGGCCCATGTCGGCGCGCAGCTTGCCCCAGGTGGAGGTGACGGGGCCGTTGGCGAACTCGATGAGGTCCAGGGTGTCCTGGATGTGGCGCTGCAGCAGTGCCTCGTCCTCGGTGGCCCTGTTCTGGCCGCAGCCGGTCAGGAGCGCGGGCACGACGGGCAGCGGCATCGCGCCGACGTCCTCGGCGAACTGGAAGTACTCGAAGTAGCCGAGCCCGTAGCTCTGGTTGTAGCCCCAGAAGTTGGCGTTCGTGGCGCGGGTCTCGACGGGCCCGACGGTGTCCTTCCACTGGTAGGAGCGCGCCCGCTCCCAGTTGGAGGAGGCGTCGTAGCCGTAGTGGCTGTTGACGTTGACGATGCAGCCGCCGGGGAAGCGGACGAAGCCGGGGTTGAGGGCCGCGACCTTCTCGGCGAGGTCCTTGCGCAGGCCGTTGGCGCGGCCCTTGAAGGTGTCGCGGGGGAAGAGGGACACCATGTCGAGGCGCACGGTGCCGCTGCCGGCGCCCAGCACGGAGAGGCGGGCGGCGTCGGTGGTGGCCGTGGCGGTGAAGGTGCCCGTGTACTTCGTCCAGGTGTCGCCCTGGACCTGCAGGGTCACGGGCTGCGCGAGGGCGGCGCCGGCCTCGGAGTGCAGCGAGATCGTCAGGGGGGTGCCGCCGGAGGCGTCGGAGCGGGCCCACACGGAGAAGTCGTAGCTCTTGCCCTCCTGCAGGGCGATGCCGGTGTTGTAACCGGAGTTGGTCACGCCGTACGCCCCGCCGGCGGGGTTGGCGAGCCCGAGCTCGAGGTAGGTGCGGTTGCGCTCGTTGAGGCGCGCGTCGCCGTTGACCGTCTTCAGCGTGCCCTTGCCGCCGCCCGTGGCGGCCGGCGACCACGCCGTGAGGCCGTGGTAGTCGCGGTTGTCGACCGGGAGGAACTCGAAGGAGCGGTTGCGCACGAGCTCGGCGTAGATGCCGCCGTCGGCCGCGAAGTTGATGTCCTCGAAGAAGATCCCGTACATCGTGTCGTCGATCGCGGCGCCCTTGGCCGCCGGGTCCGCCGTGATCGTGTAGTCGGGTGCCGCCTCGGCCGCCGCGGGAGCGGCGCAGAGGGGCAGGGTGACGAGCGCGGCGAGTGCCAACGTTGTAATTGCGCGCGGTGCGGACATGCATGTCCTCCTCGACATCATGACGCGGGGTGCGGGTGGGGGTGCCGTCCGTGCTGCTCTGCCGGCCTGGGCCCCTCCGACCCGGGTGCGGGGCGGATCCGTTCGCCCAGGAGGTGGGGGCCCGGAGGCGCCGTCGCGCGTCCGGCCGATCCGGCCTGCTGGATGTGAGCGCGAACATACGAGGCTCGGCTGTTCGGGTCAAGACGCACCTGATGTGCGGGATGTCCTTGACGCCGCGCGTTGTGAGCGCTCACAATCGACATCAGGTGGCCCGGCCCGCACGACGGTCGTGCAGGAAGCGAGGCAATCACCACTGCCGAGCCCATGGTGCCGGCGCCTGATCTGCGATGGAGGAGACAGTGCTCAAGAAGTTCCTGACCGCTGCAACGAGCGCGGTTCTCATCGGCTCGCTGGCGGCTTGCGGTAGCAGCTCCCCCGATGTCGCGTCCGACAACAAGGGCGCCGACGACGGCATCACCATGGGCTTCGCCCAGGTCGGCGCGGAGAGCGGCTGGCGCACCGCCAACACGAAGTCGATCCAGGAGGCCGCCAAGGAGTCCGGGATCGAGCTGAAGTTCTCCGACGCGCAGCAGAAGCAGGAGAACCAGATCAAGGCTCTCCGCTCCTACATCCAGCAGAAGGTCGACGTCATCGCCTTCAGCCCGGTGGTCGAGACCGGCTGGGACGCCGTTCTCCAGGAGGCCAAGCGCGCCGGCATCCCGGTCATCCTGACCGACCGCGCCGTCGACGCCGAGGACGAGACCCTCTACGAGTCCTTCATCGGCTCGGACTTCGTGCTCGAGGGCAAGAAGGCCGGCGACTGGCTGGTCCAGGAGGTCGGCTCCGAGGAGACCAACGTCGTGGAGCTCCAGGGCACCACCGGCGCGGCTCCCGCGATCGACCGCAAGGAGGGCTTCGAGAGCGCGATCTCCGGGGCCTCCAACATCAAGGTGATCGCCTCGCAGACCGGTGACTTCACCCGCTCCGGCGGCAAGGAGGTCATGGAGGCCTTCCTGAAGTCCCACCCCGACATCGACGTGGTCTACGCCCACAACGACGACATGGCCCTCGGCGCGATCGAGGCCATCGAGGCGGCCGGCAAGAAGCCCGGCGAGGACATCAAGATCATCTCCGTCGACGCGGTCAAGGACGGCATGCAGGCCCTGGCCGACGGCAAGATCAACTACATCGTCGAGTGCAGCCCGCTCCTCGGGCCGCAGCTGATGGACCTCGCCAAGAAGGTCGTCGCCGGCGAGGAGGTCCCCAAGCGGGTCCTCACCGAGGAGACCGTCTTCACCCAGGCTGAGGCCAAGGAGGCCCTGCCCACTCGCGAGTACTGAGTGCGAGGGCACTGAGCCCCCCGCACCACGAGCGAGCCCCCGACGCGGCCCCCACCACCACCACCACGTGGTGGTGGGGGCCGTCCCCATACCCAGAAGAAGCGAAGGCAGGCCCATGACCGAGGCTGCGACGGCGCAGAAGCCGTCATCGACCGGGGCGCCGGTCGTCGAGATGCGAGGCATCTCCATCGAGTTCCCGGGGGTCAAGGCCCTCCAGGATGTCGACTTCCGGCTGCTGCCGGGCGAGGTGCACGCCCTCATGGGCGAGAACGGCGCCGGCAAGTCCACCCTGATCAAGGCGCTCACCGGCGTCTACACCATCGACTCCGGCCAGATCCGCGTCGGCGGTGCCCCGGTGTCCTTCGCCCGTCCCGCCGAGGCCCAGGCCGCCGGCGTCAGCACGGTGTACCAGGAGGTCAACCTCTGCGCGAACCTCACGGTCGCGGAGAACATCCTCCTCGGCCGCGAGCCGCGCAAGGCCGGCGCCATCGACGGGCGTGCCATGCGGGCCCGGGCCCGTGAGGTCCTCACCAGCATCGGCCTGCACATCGACCCGGCCTCGACGCTGAGCACCCACCCGATCGCGGTCCAGCAGCTCGTCGCCATCGCGCGGGCCGTGGCCGTCGACGCCAGCGTGCTCATCCTCGACGAGCCGACCTCCAGCCTCGACGCCGACGAGGTCGCGGAGCTGTTCCGGATCATGCGCACGCTGCGCGACAAGGGCACCGCGATCCTGTTCGTCTCCCACTTCCTCGACCAGGTCTACGAGATCTCCGACCGGATGACGGTCCTGCGCAACGGCAAGCTCGTGGGGGAGTACCTCACCGCGGAGCTGTCCCGCCTGGACCTGATCTCCGCCATGATCGGCCGCGAGCTCGGCGAGATGGACGCCCTCGCCCGCATGACCGCCAGCCACGAGGCGGACAGCTCCCGGGTACCGACGCTGCGGGCCCGCGGCCTCGGCCGTGTCGGGTCCATCGAGCCGATGGACCTCGACGTCCATGCCGGCGAGGTCGTCGGCCTCGCGGGCCTGCTCGGCTCCGGGCGCACCGAGCTCGTGCGGCTGCTCTTCGGCGCCGACCGCCCCGAGCGCGGCACCATCGAGGTCGACGGCAAGCCCGTGAGCATCCGCAACCCGCGCAACGCCATCGCGGCCGGCATCGCCTTCGCCTCCGAGGACCGCAAGGGCGAGGGCCTCATCGCCGACCTGAGCATCCGCGACAACCTCGTCCTGGCGATGCAGGCCTCCCGCGGCTGGGCGCGCCCCGTCCCGCGCCGGCTCAAGGACGAGCTCATCGAGAAGTACATCGAGCTGCTCGACATCCGCCCGGCCAACCCGGACGCGCTGATCAGGAACCTCTCGGGCGGCAACCAGCAGAAGGTCATCCTCGCGCGCTGGCTCGTCACCCAGCCCAAGCTGCTCATCCTCGACGAGCCCACGCGCGGCATCGACATCGGCGCCAAGGCGCAGATCATGAAGCTCGTCGCCACGCTCGCCGCGGAGGGCATGGCCGTCATCTTCATCTCCGCGGAGCTGGAGGAGGTCCTGCGCATCTCCGACCGCGTCGTCGTGCTGCGCGACCGCCAGAAGATCGCGGAGCTCGAGGGGCGCAGCGCCTCCGTCAACGACGTCATGTCGCTCATCGCGTCGCACAGCGATGGCTCCACCCTGGAGAGGAACGCATCGTGAGCACCAGCACCCCCCTCGGCAAGTTGCGCACCAACGGCCTGCTCTGGCCGATCGTCGCGCTGGTCGCGCTGCTCGTGGTCAACGTGATCGCCCGGCCGTCGTTCGCCAGCATCACCCTGCGCGACGGGCACCTCTACGGCAGCCTCATCGACATCCTCCGCAACGGCGCGCCGACCCTGCTCGTGGCGCTCGGCATGACGCTCGTCATCGCCACCCGCGGCATCGACCTCTCCGTCGGTGCCACCGCCGCGATCGTCGGGGCCATCACCACCACCTACATCGTCGCGGCGCCGGACCCCGCCAGCGCCCGGGCCGCCTTCATCGGCATGGCGATCGCGCTGGTGGCGTGCGCCCTGCTCGGCGTGTGGAACGGCTTCCTGGTCTCCGTTCTCGGCATCCAGCCGATCATCGCGACGCTCGTCCTCATGGTCGCCGGGCGCGGCATCGCGATGCTCATCACCGACGGCCAGATCATCACGGTGAACAACGAGGCGTTCTCCGTCGTCGGCGCCGGGTTCGTCCTGCTGCCGGTGTCGATCCTCATCAGCATCGCCGTGTTCATCGGGCTGGTCATCATCACCCGCCGCACCGCGCTCGGCATGCTCATCGAGTCGGTCGGCATCAACCCCGAGGCCAGCCGCCTCGCCGGCATCCGCTCCCGCACGATCGTGTGGATGGTCTACGTCTTCGCGGCCCTGTGCGCCGGCGTGGCCGGGCTCATGATCACCTCGAACGTCAACTCGGTGAACCCCAACAGCGTGGGTCTGTGGATCGAGCTGGACGCCATCCTCGCCGTCGTCATCGGCGGGACCTCCCTCGCGGGCGGCCGGTTCTCCCTGGCCGGCACCCTGCTCGGGGCGCTCGTCATCCAGACGCTGACCACCACCGTGTACAACCTCGGCATCGAGCCGCAGGCGATCCTCGTCTTCAAGGCCGCCGTCGTCCTCGCCGTCTGCCTCATGCAGGCGCCGAAGTTCCGGGCGCGCTTCGTGCGCCGGCCCAAGCCCCCCACCCCCGCGATCCGGCCGACCGCCCCCGCTCCCGTCCCCTCGAAGGTGGGCCAGTGATGAGTGCCAACGTCACCACCCCGACGCCCGCGACGACCAGCGACCCGGTCGCGCCGGTGCGCAAGCCGGCCACCAAGGGATCGCTCGTGCCCCCGAGGCTCCTGCCGGTGCTGGCCACCTTCGTGCTCTTCGTGCTGATGTTCGGCACCGGAGCGGCGCGCTACGAGAACTTCGGCACGGCGCAGACCGTGGCGAACCTGCTCATCGACAACTCGTTCCTCATCGTCCTCGCGGTGGGCATGACCTTCGTCATCCTCACCGGCGGCATCGACCTCTCGGTGGGCTCGGTCGTCGCGCTGTCCACGATGGTCGCGGCCTGGGGCCTGCAGGCGGGGCTGCCCGCACCGCTGATCGTCCTGCTCGTCCTCGCCACGGGTACGGTGTTCGGCCTCCTCCAGGGCCTGATCATCCAGCGATTCGACATCCAGCCCTTCATCGTCACGCTGGCCGGCATGTTCCTCGCCCGCGGCCTCGCGTTCCTCATCAGCGCCGAGTCCATCTCCATCAAGGACGAGACGTTCCGCGGCATGTCCGGCGGGGCGGTCACCCTCCCCGGCGACATCGTCATCACCTACGGCGTGGTCATCGCCCTGACGGTCCTCGCGATCGCGGCCTACGTGCTGCACCGCACCCGCTTCGGGCGCACCGTCTACGCCGTCGGCGGCAACGAGCACTCGGCCATGCTCATGGGCCTGAACACCGCCCGCGTGAAGGTCGGCGTCTACACGATCAGCGGGTTCTGCGCCTCGCTGGCCGGTCTGCTGTTCAGCTTCTACATGCTCTCCGGCAACGCCCTGCACGCCGTCGGCATGGAGCTCGACGCCATCGCCGCGGTCGTCATCGGCGGCACGCTGCTCGCCGGCGGCGCCGGCTACGTCGTGGGCTCCCTCCTGGGCGTCCTCGTCCTCGGCACCATCCAGACGCTGATCAACTTCGACGGCACGCTCAGCTCCTGGTGGACGAAGATCTTCATCGGCGCTCTCCTCCTCGCGTTCATCGTGCTGCAGCGCGCCGCCCTGCGACGACGGCAATGAAGCGGGCCGGCGTCGGGACCGGCGGGGGCGCAGGCCGCCGCCCGCCGGTCATGGCGGACGTCGCGCGCCTGGCCGGCGTCTCCCACCAGACCGTCTCGCGCGTCGTCAACGGGCAGGACCACATCCGGCCCGAGACCCGCCGGCGGGTCGAGGAGGCCATCCAGCGCCTCGGCTACCGCCCGAACAAGGCGGCCCGCACGCTCGTCACCACCCGCACGGCCACCATCGGTGTCATCGGCACCGAGGGTGGCCTGTGGGGGCCGGACACCATCCACCGCAGCGTCGACCACGCCGCCCGGCAGGCGGGTTACTTCGTCAGCTCGGTGAGCCTGGACGCCGTCTCGCGGGAGGAGCTGGCCAGCGCGGTCGACCACCTGCTGAACCAGCACGTCGAGGGCATCATCATGATCGTCGGCAACGACGAGGCCCTCGAGCTCGTCCGCAACCACGACGTGGGCGTCCCCCTCGTCGTCTGCGTGGGCGAGCTCGAGACGGCCCTCTCGCCCTCCGACACCGAGCAGTACGGGGCGGCGCGCCTGGCCACCCGGCACCTCCTCGAACTCGGGCACGTCGAGATCGGCCACATCGCGGGCCCCACGGCGTGGCCGGAGGCCCGGGCCCGTGAGGAGGGCTGGCGTGACGAGCTCGTCGCCGCGGGGCTGCGACCGCCCCAGGCGGTGCGGGGGGACTGGTCGGCGGCCAGCGGTTACGCCGCCGGGCGGGTCCTCGCGGCCTCGCCCGCCGTGAGCGCGGTGTTCGCCGCCAACGACGAGATGGCGCTCGGTGCGCTGCGCGCCCTCGCCGAGGCGGGGATGCGGGTTCCCGAGGACGTCAGCGTCGTCGGCTTCGACGACATGCCCATCGCGGAGTTCACCATCCCGCCGCTGACCACGGTCCGGCAGGACCTGCACGCTGCGGGGCGCCGGGCGGTGCGGATCCTCGACGCCATGATCACCGAGAGCGGCGCCGAGGTCCCCCCCGTCCCGGAGCTCGAACTGGTGGTGCGGGCGAGCACCGCCCGGCGACCCCGCCGCTGAACCCGCGGGCGGGCCGGACCCGCAACGGCCCTCAGTCGAGGTGCCGGTACCGCCCGCGGTGCCAGGCCAGCGGGTCCCGCCCGCCGGAGGCAGCGGCCCCGGCCCGCTCCTCCGCCAGGTGCACGTGCTCGACGCCGGCCTCCACGAGACGGCCGTAGCCGAGCTCGCGCACACCCCGCACCCGGCAACCCGCCCAGGTCACGTCCCCGGCCGGCACCGGACCCCACGCCGTCTCCTCCCAGTCGGCCACGGTGAACGGGCCGCCGGGCGCGGGGGCCAGGAACGAGAAGGCGTCGGCGAGGCCGCGGTGCGACCAGTCGAGCACCGTGACGGCGAACGCGCCGCTGCGCTGCAGGACGTCCAGCACGTCCGTCTCGTCCCCCACGACGCCGACGAGCTCGCCCGGCTCGGCCACCAGCACCGAGGAGACGGTCAGCCCCGCGCGCTCACCGCCGTGCGCGGCGGTCCACAGGGTCACCGGTGCGGGCAGGCGCCCACGCAGCCGCCGCGCCGGGTCGCGCAGCGCCTCCGGGCGCAGGAACGGATGCCCGGAGTGGATGTGCCCGCCGGGGGTTTCGCTGTCCGGGTCCACCCCGCGACCCTACGTCGGAGCGCCCCGGAGGCAACCGCGGCCGGGCCGGCACCGGACGGAGGACCCGGCGCGGCAGGATGTCCGTCGTGACCACCGCCGCAGAGGATTCCGCGAGTTCGCAGCCGACCGGACCGCTCGCGCAGGGCGCCCGCCTGGAACGCGTCGCCACCGCCGGGACCTGGCTCGAGGGGCCCGTGTGGCTGCCGCACCGGCGCTGCGTGCGCTTCAGCGACATCCCCGGCAACCGCATCCTGGAGTTCAGCGAGGACACCGGGGAGACCAGCGTCTACTGCGACGCCGCGGAGTTCACCAACGGGCGCACCCTCGACCTCGACGGCCACGTGGTGCAGTGCTCCCACGGCCGGCGCGCGGTGGAGCGCGACACCGGCCGCGGCGTGAGCACCCTCGTGGACACCTGGCGCGGAGTGCGGTTCAACTCGCCCAACGACGTCGTGGTCAAGTCCGACGGCACCATCTGGTTCACCGACCCCTCCTACGGCATCAAGAAGGCCCACGAAGGGCACCCGGGGGAGTGCGAGTACGGCGACCACTACGTCTTCCGCCTCGACCCCGCCACCGGCCACGTCGATCCCGTCGTCATCGACGTGGAGATGCCCAACGGCCTGGCCTTCTCCCCGGACGAGTCGCTCCTCTACGTCGCCGACTCCTCCGTGGAACCGCCCACCGGGGTGGTCGATCCGGCCCGGCCCGGCGGGCACGCCCTCCACGTCTACGACGTCTACGCCGGGCGCCACTGCAAGAACGGGCGCACCTTCGCCGAGGTCTCGCCGGGGCTGCCCGACGGCTTCCGCGTCGACGTCGACGGCAACGTCTGGACCTCCAGCGCCGACTCCGTGCAGGTGTTCTCCCCGGCCGGGGAGCGCATCGGGCGGATCCCCGTGCCCGAGGTGGTCTCCAACGTCTGCTTCGGCGGCGACGACGGGCGCACCCTCTACGTCACCGCCACCACCAGCCTGTACCGCATCCGCACCACCACCACCGACGCGGTCACCGTGGCGCGCTCCCGGACCGCCTGAGCGCTCGCGGCAGGCCCGGACCGGCGCGACCGGCGGCGGCGGTTTCGGGTTCCCATCCGCCGCGGGGAGGGGCACCATCTGCGTGTGACGTCCACACCCGACGCCCACCCGATCGCCTCCGAGACCCCGGCTCCCCCCGACACCACCGCTACGCCCGACGCGCCCGTCAGCTCCGCCGTGACCGCCGCCGAGGCGGCCGGCGCCCTCGGCCTGTCCCCGGCGCGCGTGCGCCAGCTCGCCCGGGACGGGCGGCTGGAGGTGGTCGACACCTCCCCGCTGCGGGTCTCCTGGACGTCGGTGGCCCGGCACCAGGAGGAGCGCGCCGGCAGCGGCCCCACCGGCCGGGCCCCGGGATCCCCCCGCGACCGCAGGGGCGCCGCCCACGACGCCGCCGCGACCCGGCACGCCGACGACGGCAGCGCCGCGCAGGAGGAGCACCACGCCCCCCGGCTGCGCTGGGACGGGCGGGCCCGGCGCTGGGTGGCCGCCCGCTGAGGCAGCCCGGCCCGGCTCCCGCGAGCCGGGCCGGGGACCTCACCCCGCCAGGTGCCCCCAGCGCCCGGCCAGCTCCGACCAGCGCCCCGTCGCCGCCACCCGCCCGTCCTCCAGGACGACCACCACGTCGGCGCGCTCCAGGGCCGAGCGCTTGGAGCTCGAGCCCACCACGGTGCTGCCGCGGCGGCGCAGCGCGTCCCACAGCTCCAGCTCCGTGCGTGCGTCCAGCGCCGAGGACACGTCGTCGGCGACGATCAGCTCCGCCTCCGTCGCCAGCGCCCGCGCCAGTGCCAGGCGCTGCACCTGTCCACCGGACAGGCGCACCCCCCGGTGCCCCACCAGCGCCGTCGGCCCGCCCGCGCCCTCCACGTCCAGGGCCAGCTGCGCCGTCGCCAGCGCGGGAGCCGCCTCCCGGGCGTGGTCGAGGGTGACGTTGTCGTGGAACGAACCCGACAGCACCCGCGGGACCTGCCCGACGTAGGCGACCTGACCGGGACGCAGGAACACCTGCGGGTCGGTGACCTCCTCGTCGTTCCAGCGCAGCGTCCCCTCGTGGTCGACGAGGCCCGCCAGGCTGGCGAGCAGGCTCGACTTGCCCGAGCCCACCCGCCCGGCCAGCAGCACCAGGGAGCCGCGCTCCACCGTCAGGTCCACGTCCTCCACCCCGACCGTGCCGTCGTCGTGGACGGCCGCGACCCCCTCCAGCGACAGCCGCCGCAGCGGGATGCGCGCCGACCGCGCCGGCTGCGGGGCCCGCCCCCGCGGCAGGTCCACCCCCGCCGGCAGGACCGTCAGGTCCCGGTCGCCCGCCAGCTCCGACGCCGCCTGCAGCCACCGCCGCGCCACCGGGGCCTCCGTCACCGCCGCACCCGCCACCGCGCCGAACCAGCCGAAGCCGCCCAGCGCCGTGGTCACCAGCAGTGCCGTCTGCAGCTCCCACACCCCCGCGACGTGCACGCTCCACGCCGCGGCGATGCCCGCCTGGCACAGCACCTCCGGAACCCCCTCCAGGAGCGAGCGCACCCGGTGCTCCCGCACGGACGCCGCGACGCGCCGGGCGTCCACGACCTCCAGGTGGGCCACCACCGGCGCGGTCGCCGCGGCCAGCTTCACCGTGCGCGCCGCCTCCATCGCCGAGGCCATCGCCCGCCCCAGCTCGGCGCGCTCGTCGCCGGCCAGCCGCGCAGCCGAACCGGCCAGCGGCGCCCCCGCCGCCGAGGCCAGCGCCGAGACCACGAGGATCCCGCCCAGCACCACCGCCACCAGCACGCTGCCACCCAGCAGGGCCGTCCCCGCCACCAGCAGCGCCCCCATCACCACGTCCACCCAGCGGTCGGCGTAGAGCACCAACCGCTCGGAGTCCAGCGCCCGCGCGACCACCTCACCGGGCGGGGTGCGCCGCAGCCGACGCTGCATCGTCTGCCCGCGCAGCACGTTCAGGCGCATCCGCAGCAGGCATGCCACCCACCACAGCGGGTACACGCGGAAGGCGAAGGCCGTCGCGGCCGAGACCGCCAGCAGTCCCGCGGCCAGCAACCCCGCCGGCAACCACGGCTCCTCCCCGGCGTCCAGCCCGGCCACCAGACGACCCCACAGCCACCCCGTCAGGACGCCGTGGGAGCTGAACAGGGCGGTGGCCAGGAAGCCCACCGCGCCCAGCAGGCCCCACTGCGGGTGCGCCGCCAGCAACCGCAGCACCGACCGGGCCAGCGAGGGGCGCAGCGGCTGCGCGCTGCTGCGCTCCCGGCGGCGGACCGAGCGCACCAGCACCGCGGCCCCCGGAACCTCGCCCCGGCCCGCCGGCCCCTGCGCCGGCTCCCCGCCGACCCCGTCCAGCCCCTCGACCCCGTCCAGCGACGCGTCGGGGCCCGCCGCCCGCAGCAGGTCGCGGAACGGCCCGGGCTGCGACGCCACCTGCGCGCGCGGACCGTGCTGCACCAGCCGGCCGCCGTCCAGCACCGCCACCGCGTCGCAGCGCCTGGTGGTGGACAGCCGGTGGGCGATGACCAGACCCGTGCGACCGGCCAGCAGCCGCTGCGCCGCCCGCGTCACCCGCTGCTCCGTCTGCGGGTCCATCCGCGCCGTCGCCTCGTCCAGCACCACCACCGCCACGTCCCGCACCAGCAGCCGGGCGAAGGCCACCAGCTGCTCCTCCCCGGCCGACAGCGTCGTGCCGCCCACCCCGAGGCGGGTGTCCAGGCCCGCGGGCAGCGACGCCGCCCAGGAGCCCAGCCCCAGGGCGTCCAGCGCGCGCTCCACCTGCGCGCGCGGCACGTCGGCGAAGAGGGTGATGTTCTCCGCCAGCGTCGCCGACAGCAGCTCGGTGCGCTGGGTCACCACGCCCACCGCCCGGCGCAGGTCCTCCAGGGCCACGCCCGTCACGTCCCGCCCCGCAAGCAGCACCGTCCCCGGCGGCGGCTGCACGGCGCGGGAGAGGAAGCGCACCAGCGTCGACTTGCCCGCACCGGACCGGCCCACCAGCGCGCACGTCGTCCCGGCGGGCAGCGGCTCCCCGGCGGTGTCCTCCCGCTCCGCGCCCAGCAGCTGCCGCACCCGTGCCAGCGCCCCCAGCCCCGACTGCAGCTCCGGCAGCCGGTGCGTCACCCCCGAGAGCTGGCCGATGAAGGAACTCGCCAGCAGCCACAGCACCAGCAGCTCCTCCAGGCGCAGGCCGCCCGCCCCCACCAGCCACACCCCCGCCAGCACCAGGCCCGCCAGCAGGCCGTGCAGCACCAGGCCCGTGCGCAGGGCGACCACCGTGGACGCCGCGCAGGTGGCGCGGACCCGGTCCAGCACCCCGCGGGCCAGCTCCGCGTACTGGCGCACCACCAGCGGCTGCCCCAGCGAGGAGCGCACGTCGTCACGTCCGGCGACGGCCTCCTCCAGCTGCGCCGCGTGCCGGGACCAGGCCGCCTCCTCCGCCTCCTTGCGGGCGGCCACGGCGGGGGTGAGGGGCCGGGCCACCAGCAGGGCCGCGGCCGCGGCGAGCGGGAAGGCCACCCACGCCACCCACCACGTCAGCCCCGCCACCACCCAGGCCAGCACCGCCCGCAGCAGCGCCCTCGCCAGCTCCCACCCGGCCCCGCGCGCCAGGTTCGCCACCTGCGCGGGATCGTCGTCCACGCGGTCGAGGACCTCTCCGACGGCCTGCTCGTGGAGCACGCTGAGCGGCTGGTGCACGGCGGCGTCGAGCAGGTCCGCGCGCAGGGCCCGCTCCGCGCGGCCCACCACACCCGCCAGCACGGCGCGGCCGGCGGTGTCGGCCAGGGCGGCGCCCACGAGCAGCGCGGCCAGCACTCCCACCGGCGCCCAGCCCGGTCCCGTGGCCAGCCGGCCGGCGACGACGGCCCCCGCCGTCTCCGCCGCCGCCGCGGCCACCGCCAGCACCGCCACGGCGGCGGCCCCGCGGTTCCGCAGCCGACGCCGGCCAGGCAACCCCGCCCGCGCTCGCACGTCTCCTCCAGCGGAGTCGCGCAGCGGGCACCTCCCGCTCGCCTCCCCGGGCACGCTAGCCAGCGCGGTGCCCGCGGCGCCTTCGAGTTTCCGCTCCGCCCGCACCCGCCCGTCCACGCGGACGCGGCACCGGCAGGGCTCCGACAGGGCTCCGGCGGGGCTCCCGCAGGGCACCGGCAGGGCTCCGACAGCCCGCCGTCGCGGCGTCGGCGGGCCGCCGGTCGAGCGCCTCCCGATGGCCGCCGACCCGCCGCCGTGCGAACCTGCCACTGCCCGCGGTGATCCGCGCCGGGGCGGAGGAGCGCAGGAGGAAGCCGCACGTGAGCACGAACTTCGGCCGCGTCGTGATCGTGTTCAACCCGAACAGCACCGGCGACGGCCCGGGCAACGCCCGCGAGCTGTGCGAGCAGCTCAGCGAGCGGCTGCCGGGCACCGCGGTCGAGCTGTCGGAGACGCAGCACGCCGGGCACGCCGAGCAGCTCGCGGAGGAGGCGATCGCCCAGAACCCCGCGACGCTGGTGGTCTCCGCCAGTGGTGACGGCGGCTACCACGAGGTCGTCAACGGCGTGATGCGCGCCCGCCGCCGCTCGCCGGGAGCCGGGGTGGCGGCCGTGCTGGCCTCCGGCAACGCCAACGACCACGCCAACGCGGTGCAGCACCGCCCCCTCGTCGACGCCGTCGTGGCCGGCGCGGTGTCCCCGATGGACCTGCTGGAGGTGAGCACGCCCGGCAAGGAGCCCCGCTACGCGCACTCCTACGTCGGCCTCGGCATCACCCCCGTCGCCGCCGCCGAGCTCAACCAGCACGACCTCGACGCGGTGAAGGAGACGCTGCTGGTGGTGCGCAGCTTCTGGCGCTACCGGCCCCTGTCGATCACCCACGACGGAAACCGCATCAAGCTCGACAGCCTCGTGTTCGCCAACATCGGCCGGATGGCGAAGTACGCGACCCTCGCCGAGGACTCCTCCACCACCGACGGCCGCTACGAGAGCCTGCTCATCCGCCACCGCAACAAGCTGAAGCTGCTCGCGAGCTTCCTGCGGGTGGTCTCCGGCAAGCATGAGTTCATCACCCGCTCCGAGCCGTACGTCTTCACGACCGAGACGCCGATGCCGCTGCAGATGGACGGCGAGGTCCACGAGTTCGACGCGGGCGCCGAGGTCACCGTCCGCTGCGTGCGCGGCGCGCTGGACATCGTGCGCTGAGCGCGGCGCTCCGCTGCGGCCGTCCCGGGGAGCCCGCGCGGTGGCGACCCCGGCGGCCCGGCGGGGGCCGTCAGGACAGCGGTGAGTGCAGGCCCAGGCGGCGCAGCTCCAGCGCCGCCAGCGCACACACCACCTGCGGGTCCCCGGCCCGCCACCCGGCCAGCGGGTCGGCCCCCACCCGGGCCAGCGCCTCCGGTGGGCTGCCCACCAGCGCCCGCAGCGCCAGCAGCTCGGCGCCGCCACGGCGCGCCAGCGCCTCCGCCGCCGCGGCCCGGCGCGCGTAGCGCAGGCGACGCGGAACCCGCAGCGCCAGCGCCAGCACGGACGGGACGAGGGCGACGGCCAGCGCGCTGAGCAGGGCGACGTCCGCGACGAGCTCGGCCTGCTGCTGACCTGCCGCCGCCACCGAGTCGGCGCGCGAGGCTGCTCCCGAGAGCGCGCCTTCCAGCTCCCGGCCCGCCAGGGGGATCCTGCCGACCGTGCCCGCGGCGTCGCGCAGCTGGTCGGCGAGACCACCCGCGCCCTCGGCGACGTGCAGGGCCGGTTCGGCCAGGGAGGACACGACCCGGTGGGCCAGCACGCCCGCCCAGCAGGAGGCCAGCACCCACAGCAGGCAGCAGGCGTCGCCGAGCAGTTGCCGGGCGCGCATCCCCGGCAGGTCCGCGTAGGGCTTGAGGTCCACGCCCGCCACTGTGCCCGCCGCCGCCGCCCGCGCGCACGGGGCCCCCTCCCGCGCGCCGGTGCGGTGCGGCCGGAGCGCCTGCGGGCGGAGCGCACCGAGCGCCGCGCGGGCTGATGGGGAAGAGTGGAACAGTGCAGTCCACGTCCCACCGCACCCCCTCGCCCCGGACCGGCCAGAGCCCGCGTTCGCCGCTGACGGCGGTGCGCTCGGCCACTTCCGAGGCGCACCGGAGGCTGGAGGAACGCCTCGGCGTGCTGTCCGCCGGGTGGGGCGCAGCGGTGCACCGAATGTGGCTGATGCGGCTGCTGGGCGTGCAGGAGCCCCTGGAGGCGGCGCTGGCCGCGTGGGCCGGGCACGACCTGGCCCTGCCGGACCCCGCCGCGCGGCGCCGCGCCGACCTGGTCGCCGCCGACCTGATCGCCCTGGGGGCGACGCCCGCGGACGTGGCGGCGCTGCCGCGCTGCGAGCCGGTGACCCCGCTGCGCTCGCGGGCGCAGGCGCTCGGCGTCTGCTACGTGCTGGACGGCTCGACGCTGGGCGGCAAGGTGATCCGCGACGTCGCGGTGCGCTCCGGCGTCCCGGCGCAGGCGTGCACCTCGCTGACGGGCCTGCCGGGAGCGGGGGCCCGCTGGCGGGAGACGATGCGCGCCGTCGACGCCCTGCCCGCCGGGGCCGCAGCGGAGGCCGCCGCCGCCGCGCTGGCCACGTTCGAGCTGTTCGAGCAGTGGGTCGCCCCGGCCGTGGAGGCCGCCCGATGAGCCCCGGAGCGTCGGCGCCCCGGCCGGTGGGCCGCGCCGAGGCGTCGCCCCTCCTCGCCTCCCCGGGAGCGCCGGGGGAGGCGCCCGCCTACGTGCCCGCCTACGGGCAGGTGGACCTGACGAACTGCGACCGCGAGCCCATCCACGTCCCCGGGGCCGTCCAACCCCACGGGGTGCTGCTGGCCGTCGACCCCGCCGGCGGCGACGTCGTCGTCGCCTCCGCGAGCGCCACGGCGCTGCTCGGCGTGCGGCCCGAGGAGCTGCTCGGGCGGCCCCTCGCCGAGGTGCTGGGCCGCGAGGCCGCCGAGGTGGTCCTGGCCGCCTCCGTGCGGGCCATGACCGCCGAGCCGCTGCGCACCCGGCTGCTGGGTCCCGCGGGGGAGCTCGCCGGTCGGGAGGTCGACGTCATCGCCCACCCCAGCGGTGGTCGGCTCGTCGTCGAGGTCGAGCCCGTGGCCCCGGGCACCGGCCACGCCGTCTCCTACCGCGCGACCCGCGCCGCGATGGCCCGGCTCACGATGAGCGCGGGCGTGGGCGAGCTGTGCCGGGGCCTCGCCGCGGAGGTGCGCGCCCTCACCGGGTTCGACCGGGTGATGGTCTACCGCTTCGACGCGGAGTGGAACGGGGAGGTCGTCGCCGAGGAGCGCCGCAACGACCTCAACTCCTTCCTCGGCCTGCACTACCCCTCCACCGACATCCCCGTGCAGGCCAGGCGCCTGTACGAGGTGAACTGGACGCGGCTGATCGTCGACGTCGGCTACGTCCCCTCGCCGCTGGTGCCGGGCGTCGACCCGGCCACGGACGCGCCCCTGGACCTGTCGCACTCGGTGCTGCGCTCCGTCTCGCCCATCCACGTGGAGTACCTGCGCAACATGGGGGTCACGGCCTCCATGTCGGTGTCCCTGATGCACGACGGCCGGCTGTGGGGGCTCATCGCCTGCCACCACTACTCCGGCCCGCACCGGCCCACCTACGACGCGCGCTCCGCGGCGGAGTTCCTCGGTCAG
The DNA here is from genome assembly GCF_002934625.1 of Kineococcus xinjiangensis. Classification (GTDB taxonomy): domain Bacteria; phylum Actinomycetota; class Actinomycetes; order Actinomycetales; family Kineococcaceae; genus Kineococcus_A; species Kineococcus_A xinjiangensis. Next base: position 129,539 of record NZ_PTJD01000007.1, read on the forward strand.
GTGGCCTCGCAGCTCATCGCCGACCGGGAGGGCGCTGAGGAGCGCGAGGCGGCCCTCGCGGCGCACGACCTGCTGAGCGCGCTGATGTCGGACGTCGCGGGCAGCGGGCGGCCGCCGGGGGAGTCGTTGCTCGCCGATCCGCGGCTGCTGCAGCTCGTCGGGGCGCGCGGCGCCGCCCTGTGGAACGGCGAGGTGCTGCGGACGGCGGGGCGGGTTCCCGACGCCGAGGCCCTGCACGCCCTCGCCGCGGTCCTCGCGCGCACGGACGGCGCTCCCACGTTCACCGACCACGTCGCCTCGCTGCTGCCGCAGGGCGCCGCCCACGCCGCGACGGCCGCGGGCGCGCTGCGCATCGGCCTCGGGCGGCAGTGGTGGCTGCTGTGGCTGCGCCCGGAGCAGGTGGAGGTCGTCGACTGGGGCGGCGACCCGCACAACAAGGCGCTCGCCGCCGCGGAGGGCCCCGGGGTGCGCCTGAGCCCGCGCAAGTCGTTCGACAAGTGGCGTGAGGTGGTGCGCGGGCGCAGCCTGCCCTGGAACCGCTGGCAGGCGCAGACGGCCGAGCGGCTGGGCAACCAGTTCAACAGCCTCCTCGTCGGTCGGGTCCGCGAGCAGATCACGCTGGCGGAGTCCCTGCAGCGCGCGGTGGTCCCCGACGCCTCGCCGCAGCTGGCGGGCCTCGACGTCGCCGCCCGCTACGAGCCCGCCCAGGGCAGCCAGCTCGGCGGCGACTGGTGGGACGCGGTGGAGCTGTCGGGCGGCCGGGTCGCCTTCGTCGTCGGCGACGTCGCCGGGCACGGGGTGCAGGCGGCCACCGCGATGGCGCAGCTGCGCACCGCCCTGCGCGTCTACCTCCTCGACGGCCACCCGGCGGGGCAGTGCCTGGACCGCCTCGACCGCCTGGTGGCCACCCAGTTCGGCGAGGACATGGCCACCGCCGTCGTCGCCGTCGTCGACGCCGCCACCGGCCGCGTGGAGCTCGCCAACGCCGGGCACACCCCGCCGCTGATGCTGCACGCGGGTGGCGCCGACCTGCTGCTCGCCCCGCCGCGGCCGCTGCTGGGCGTGGGTACCGGCACGGCGACGTCCCTGACCCTGGACCTGCCCACCGGGGCGCTGCTGCTGCTCTACAGCGACGGGCTCGTGGAGCGGCGGGCGCAGCCGCTGGACGCGTCCCTGGAACTGCTGCGCTCGCGGGTGCAGTCCGAGCCCCCGGCGCCCGGGCAGCCGCTGCGCGCGTGGGTGGAGGGGCTGGTGCGGACGGTGCCGGGCCCCGCCGACGACGACTCCACGGTGCTGGCGGTGCGCCGCCGCGGGCACGACGCCGGCTGAACGCAGCGCCGCGCCCGCGGGGCGCCCGCGGGGCGCCGGCCCGGGCCGCAACCTCGGGATCAGGGCTCCGGCACCGCCAGGGCGCAGCGGCGCGGCGCGGTCACCGGGTTGCAGCGCGCCACCGCCCCACCGGGCAGCTGGGCGACGTAGTCGCTGCCGTAGCGGGCGGCCATCCCGGCGGCCGGGAAGTCGGTGCTCACCACGTGGGCACCGCTCGCGAAGGCCGCCTCCCGCTGCGTCGTGTCGCCGGTGAGGACCGTGCGCAGCGGCACGTCCGCGCGGGTGCGCACCAGGTAGCCCTGCCGGACCGGCGCGGCGATCTCCGCCCCGTCGGCCGCGGGGTCGTTGCGCCGGAGGAAGGCGGTGTCGGGGGCACCGGGCTCGCCGTTGGTGAACATCACCCGGCCCTGCAGGCTCGGCCGCCCCGCCCGGTAGGCGTCCCGCACGGGGCCGGGCTCGCTGTCGAGGAGGAACAGCACCTGCCCGCGGGCCTCGGCCACCCGCGGCCACCGGCCGGCGAGCACGGACTCGTTCAGCGTCCTGCCGGGCCGGCGCACGTCGTCCGGGGTGATCATGTCCTCCTCCCCGAAGACGGAGCGGATCTCCGCGTCGAGCGCGTCGAGCCGTGCGGCGTCCCACGGCGGGGACTGCACGCCGCCGAAGGCCTCCACCGCGTCGTCGGACTCCTTCAGCTCCAGCAGGATCGGCAGCGGGACGTGGCCCGGGTTCGCCTCGGACCAGGCCTCCACCTCCCGCAGGCACCGGAGCAGCGTCACGCAGGTGGTGCCGTAGTCGAAGTCGGCGATGTGCAGGACCTTCGTGCCCGGCTGCGACCACGCGGGGTCCGCCAGCGGCCCCTTGCCTGCCACCTTTCGCAGCAGCGGGTGCCGGTACAGCCCGCCGGCGGGATCGGGGAACAGGTCCAGTTCCAGGCTCCGCACGGCCTGCTGCTCCAGCTGCACGGGGATGTCGGCGTGGGAGTAGAACAGGTCCCGCGCCTCGGGGCGGAAGTGCACCTGCAGGGCCTGCTCGTCGCGGGGGAGTTCCCGGTGGTAGCTGTTGTGGCTGCCCACCACCTGCAGGTGGTGCAGGCGCAGGCCCTGGTCGCCGTGGCCCTCCGGAGCGGCGACCGCGCCCCGGTCGGTGGGGGAGGCGGTGGCGGGGGAGACGGCCAGCACGGCCCCGGCGAGGGCGGTGGCGGCGGCGGCGGCGGCGAGGCGGGCGCCGCGGGAACGGGTGGAGGTGCTCACGGGGGTTCCTTCCGTCGGTGCGGCGCGGCCGCACGCCCGGCAGCACGCCGGTGTGCTGCCGTGTCCGCACCACGACGGGTGGGGCCCTCCGATGGTGCTGTTCCCGTCCTAGCAGCCCGCGAGCTCCGCGCGGTGGTCGTTGCGCAGATCGACGACGACCGGTTCCCCCGCGGGGACCTCGCCGGTGCCCGCGGGGGAACCGGCGGACACCAGGACGACCGGGCAGCCGCAGGCGGAGGCCAGTTCCCGGCGGACCTCCCCGGTGAGGAAGTCCGTGTCCTGGTCGCGCACCTCGCCGGGCAGCACGAGCATCGCGGCGCCCCGCGCCAGCGGCGTGATCTCGTGGCGCCGGGCCGCGCGCAGCAGCACCGCGGGAGAACCGGTCTCGCGACGGACCGGATCGGGCAGACCCGCCGCCCGCACCACCGCCGCCAGCGCCTCCTCCACCTGCTCGCGGCGCTCGGCGGGAGAGGGGAAACCACCCAGCGGGACCCCGCCCACGGCCGGCGGCCTGCGCGGGTACTCCCACACGGTCACCGCGACCAGGGGTGCGCCGCGCTCCTGCGCCTGCCCCCACGCCCAGCGCAGCGCCGCTGCGCAGTCGCTGGAGAAGTCGATGCCGACCAGCACCGGAGAACCCGACGGGGCCACGGGGCCTCCTCCCTCGAGGCCGTCACCCCCTCGGGACGGCTCCACCTGCAGCATCCGGCACGGACGTGTCCAGCGGGTAACGCCCGGCTGTCCGGCGCGGTTCCCGCTGCCGCCCGCCCGCCCGCCCCGCACGCCCGCCCCGCCCGCCCGCCCCGCACGCCCGCCCCGCGTCTCAGGACCGGGTCTCAGGGCTGGGCCGTTCCTCCCGCGCGGTGGCTGTAGGCGGCCTGCCGGACGGCCTCGTCGCTCTCGAGCCCGGCTCCCAGCGCACCGCCGACGGTGGCGAGGGAACTCGTCAGCAGCGCCAGTTCCAGGTAGTCGCCCAGCGCGACGCCGTGGCCCAGCTCACCGGCGAGCAGGGCGGGTACCACCAGCACCGCCGCGGCGAGCAGCGACAGGACGAACAGCGCCGCGTAGAGGGTGGCGACACCGATGACGATGGTGGCCGTCGTCGCCAGGTTGAACAGCACCACCTGCTTGCGCGCCCGCGGCGAGGAGCTGCGTTCCCAGAGCTCGGCCCCGACGACGAGGGTGCAGGCGATGCCGGCGACGGAGGCGACCGCGACGCCGGTGTGGCGCAGCGGACCGAAGGCGTCGGCGAGGCGCCACACGTCCGGGGTGATGAGGGCGAACACCCCGGTGGCGACCGCCGCGGCCAGCGCCCGCGAGAGCCCAGCCGCCAGCCGCCAGGGCCGGTTGGCCCGGACCATCCCGGCGAGGAGGCGGAGGTTGCCCGACAGCACCCGGGCCGTGTAGCTCACGCCGTCGCCGCCGGCCTCGTCGTCGTCGCTGAGTTCGCGCAGGCGGCGGTGCAGGCGCCCGCCCGTCGCATCCGCCGGGTCCTCCGGATCCGCGCCCAGCAGTGTCCGCACCTGCGCGACCAGCGTCTGCCGCACCCGGGCGCGCAGCCCGACGGCCCCGAGCGCCGGGACGCTGACGACGGCCACCCCGTGCACCGGGCTGGCGTGGGCGACCACCGGCCGGCGCGCCACCTGCAGAGGCAGGTCCGTCAGGCAGACGGTGAGGTCCCAGTCGTGGGCGAGCATGCGCTGGCGGGCCGCCGCGACCACCTCGGAGTCGTCGGCGGGCGGGGTGACGAGGCCGTCCGAGAGGACCTCCACGCGCCAGCGGGCCGCGGGGAGCTCCCGCTGCAGGTCGGCCGTCACGTCGGCCTGCAGCCTCGTCGCGAGGTCCGCGGGGGTTCCGGGCGCCGCGACGATCCCGAGCAGCACGTCGCCGGGGCCCTCAGCGCTCGTGCCGTCGTCGCCGGTGCCGTCGCCGTCCGTGCCGTCCCGTTCGCCGTCCACGGCCGTCATCCTCGCGGACCGGGCCACCACCCCCGGGCGTTGCCCCCGCCGAGGCGGTGCGCTTCGATCGCCCCATGGCCGGACTCGCTCGGTTCAAGGACCTCTGCCTCGACGCCCGTGACCACCAGGCCCTCGCGGACTGGTGGTGCCGCTGCCTCGGCTACGCGCGTCGGGACTCCCTCACCGGTGACTCGCGCCCTCCGGAGTGGCCGGTGCCGATCGTGGACCCGGCAGGGGTCGGCCCGCTCATCTGGGTGGCGCCGGTGCCCGAGGCGAAGACGGTGAAGAACCGCATGCACTTCGACGTCGACGGCGACCGGGACGAACTCCTCGCCGCGGGGGCGCGGATGGTGCTGCCGCGCGGGGAGGACCGCGACTGGGACGTGCTCGCCGACCCGGAGGGGAACGAGTTCTGCGTCTTCGCGGGGGAGTAGCCCGGGGTCGGCGGCGTCGCGACCGGCAGCCGGAAGGCCGCCGATGCACAGCGAGGCCTTCCGGCCCGACGTGCACGACCGGGACACTGCCTCGGTGACCGACCCTGCCGTGCCCGGGCTCCTGCGGCCCCGCGCCCTCCTGCCGGGGGACCTCGTCGCCATCTCGGCGCTCGCCGGGCCGCTCGATGCCAGGTGGCAGCAGGAGGCCGACCTCGAGCGGGCGGTGGGCGTCCTCAGCGGGATGGGGTTCCGCGTGCGGGTCTCGCCGCTGCTCGCACCGGGCCGGCAGCACTGGTGGAGCGCGGCGCGGCCGGCAGAGATCGCCGGGGAGCTCAACGCCCTGCTGCGTGATCCGGAGGTGCGCGCGATCGTCGCGCACGACGGTGGCCAGACGGCGCTCGGCTACCTCGACCTGATCGACGTCGAGGCGATCACGGCCGACCCCAAGCCGATCCTCGGCTCCAGCGACATCTCGCTGCTCCACCTCGTGCTGTACGCGCGCACCGGTCTCGTCGGCTTCCACGCGGACCTGGCCACACCGGGTCTCGGCGGCGCGTGGCGGGCCGCGCCCGCAGCGCGCCGGGCGCAGCTGGAGGAGCTCTACTCGACGTTGCTGACCGGCACGGAGCCGATCGGGGCGCTCCCCACCGGCCCGTCCTGGGAGTGCTGGCGGCCCGGTCGAGCAGAGGGCCCGCTGGTCGGTGGGGTCGTCAACCGCATCGCGCTGGTGCAGGCGACGCGGTACGCGCTGCCGCTGGAGCGGTTCGACGGTGCGATGCTGTTCTGGGAGGAGTCGGGCGGCCTGGCGTCGCACGTGTGGAGCTACCTGCACGTGCTGCGGCACGCCGGCATCCTCGACCGGATCTCCGGCATGGTCGTGGGCGTTCCGCACGCGGTCGGCGGGCTCGGCGGACCCGACGCGCCCGACGCGGGCCCGACGTTGCCCGAGATCGTGCTCGACGTCCTCGGTGATCGTGACATCCCCGTCCTGGGTGGCGTCGAGGTCGGCCACGCGGGCCCGAACCTGCCGATGCCGGTCGGTGTCCGCGTCGCCCTCGACGCGCAGCAGCGGACGCTGGCGCTGCTGGAACCGGCGGTGCGCTCGCACGCGACGCCGGGACCGGCCGCCTGAGGCGAGGGGCCAGCGCGTGCCGGCACCGGACTTCACCCGCACCTACGAGGACGACGGGCGGGCGCGCTGGCGTCGAGTGAGCAGGGAGATGGTCGAGTCCGGCGAGGTGGCCGCCGAGGAGCTCGACCTCACGGTCGAGTCGTTGCAGCCGGTGTGGCTGTGGCTGGCCCGCCGGGCACGCAAGCGCCCGCCGGGCGAGCCGCTTCCCACCGACGCAACGTTGCCGCCCTGGTTCACCGGGCCCGGCTGGCGCGCCTACGACGGCTGGGACGACGGGACGCTGGACCGCATCGGGGCCGTTACGTACTACCTGGAGTGCGTGCTCGCGGCCCTGCCTGGTGTGGAGCAGGCGGTCGGTGAGGAGTACTACACCCTCGGCGAGCCGGTTCACATCCTGCCGGACACGTACGGCAGGGAGCAGAATCCCCTCGAGTGGGTGGGTTCAGCCCTGAGCGACGTGTGGAACGGCGAGGAGCCCGACCCCCAGGCGCTCACCTGCCGGATCAAGCCCGCTGAACCATTGGACCAGGAGTACTTCTATCGAAGCAGGCTCACACTGCGGCTCGAGCCCGAGCCTCGCGGTCTCTTACGGCGGCGCGCACTTGTGCCGGTGGAGCTGGTCACGAAGTTCCTGAGCACAGTCGTGGGGCGGCAGGTGTCCCTGCTTCCCGCCGGGAACGGCGAGGCCGTCGACGTCGAGCACATCGGTGCCGGGGAGTGGCGGGCATTCTTCACGGCCACCCTGAAGGGCTCGGGACTGCGCAGCCTCGACGTCGTGATCGGGGCGGACGGCGGAAGACTCAAGGCGAAACAATGCCGATCGGAAGTCCGCGAACTGGTCTTCGCCCTCCTCAGCTTCGCGGAGGAGGCACTCTGCGCGGTGCGCATCGTGCAGGCCCGCCCGATGAACTGCACCGAGCCCTCACCGTCCGGACGCCTCACCACGGAGATCGCTGAGGACGTCCTGTCCGCGGTGGGGTTCTGACGGGGCTCCACGACGAGGGCAGCGGGCTGGGCGCGGTGGCTCAGGTCCGTCTCCCCGTGCGGTTCCGGCCCCCGGCCGGTGGCGGTCGGGGCCGTCCGCGCCGCCGGTCAGGACCGCGCGTGCTCCGGCACCGGGCCGTGGCTCGCGCGGGAACGCCACGAGGCGCTGACGAGCAGGTAGCCGGCTCCGGCGGCGGCGAACGAGCCGTAGACCACGACGAAGACCCAGTCCGCCAGCGGCCCGGGATCGCCGGGGGCCGCCGGCCACAACCCGGTCGTCGGACCCAGGGTCACCGCCAGGCCCGCCGCGCCGGGCAGCAGCAGCGCGGCGCCGGCCAGCCAGCCCGAGGCGCGCAGCAGCCGCGCGGGCGCGGAGGCCCTGCCGGCGCGGGACGAGGCGAGCACCAGCAGCAGCGCGACCCCGAGCAGGTCCAGGCCGACGGTTCTCCACAACGCCGCGAGCCGCTCCCCGTCGCTCAGCGAGTCCAGCATCCGGTGCCACTGGGCGGCGTTGCGCACCCCGACGTCGACGCCCAGCGCCCACGACGCCTTCACCGCCGCGTAGGCGGTCAGCGCGGTGGTTCCGACGGCTGCGCCGAGGGTGCGGACGTGCCCGGGTGCTCGCATGGCGCCACTCTCGACCCCGTCGAGCGGCGTCGGCATCACTCCTCCGGAGCCGATCACCGGGCCGACCGGTCGACGCCCGCCCGCGGTCCCACGGCTCGCGGAAGGAGCGAGCGGCGCAGCGCCCGGAGGACGCCGTAGGCCACGGTGGCCAGCTTCCAGCCGCAGCACTCGCCGAAGCGGTAGTCGTCGGCCGCGGCCAGCCGCTGCGCCAGGTCCGGGCGCTGCTGCGCGAGGTAGCGGCGCGCGCGGGCGGCGTGCAGGGGAGCGGAGGCGATCCTGAGGATGGCGGCGTCCTCCAGCAGCGGCAGGGAGTGCGCCACGTTCTCCCACGTCGACCGCGCCCGGGTCTCCAGCGCGATCCGCTCGGCGGGGACGGCCAGGGCCCGCCGGGCGTAGTCGGCCATCACCTCCGCCTCGCTCGGCCCGCCCTCCCGCCCGGCGCCGCTGAAGACCAGCCTGCCGTGCTGCGGGTGCATCGAGCGCACGGCGATGTCGGTGCGCCAGCGCTGCATCGGGTGCAGGCGGCCGTCGCGGCGGCAGGGATGGCCGAGGACGAGGACCACCTCCGGGCCGCGCCCCGCCGCGGGTGGCGCGCCCGGGAGGCCGCGGCGGGAGGCCCGCCGGTTCGGGATCTCGGCGACGGCGACGGCGAGCAGCAGCGCGAGCGCGCACGTGGTGACGCCCCGGCCCGCCCGGCCGCGGACTCGCCTCGCCCCGTGCACGGGCCCAGCCTGCCGGACGGGCGGGAGGGGACGTCGACGGGGCGGCGCCCGACCGCCACCGCCCGTGCGAGCGGAGCCGGCTCAGCCGGCGTCCAGCCCCGCGAGCCAGGCGTCCACGAGCCGCTCGGCGCGCGCCGGCGGCATCCGCTGCGGTTCGAGGGCGACGGCGACGGCGAGGCCGTCCAGCAGGGCGAGCAGCGCCGCGGCGTCCCCGGCCGGGTCGGTGCGGTGCGGTGCGCCGGCGGCCACGAGGTCCGCCAGGAACCGCTCCAGGCTCGCCCACTCCCGCCGGTGGACCTCGGCCACCTGCTCGTCGACGGCCGCGTGCGCGGCGAAGGAGAGCCAGACGACGGTGCTGGCACGGGGCGCGCCATCGGCGCCGGCGAGCAGCAGGGCGAGGATCCGCAGGGCGCCGCCCGGGGAGGGGGCGGCGCTCAGGCGCTGCTGCAGCTCGGCCCGGAACCTCGTGCTGACGTGCTCCATCGCGGCGAGCAGGAGGGCGTTCTTGGTGGGGAAGTGGTGCTGCACGGCGCCGATCGAGACTCCGGCGCGGTCGGCGACCTGGCGGATGCTCACCCCCTCCAGGCCCCGATCGGCGACGATCGCGACGAGCGCGTCGAGGAGGTGCTCCGATGGTCCGGCCACGCCCGCATCGTCGCAGGCGCCGGCCGATTCCGAACGTTGACGACAATACGATCGTATGGCTACGGTCGGCGCATGACCCGCGCCCGCCTCGACGGCCTCGACGTCGCCCGGGGGATCGCGATCCTCGGCACCTTCGCGACCAACGTGTGGATCTTCACGGCACCCGCAGGTCTCCTCGGCGTCCTCGACGGCGACACCCCAGCCTCCTCCGCCGCCCTCCTGCTGCAGCAGCTGCCCAACGGCAAGTTCCTCGGCATGCTCACGCTGCTCTTCGGCATGGGCCTCGCCCTGCAGCAGGCCGCCGCCGCCCGCCGCGGCGACCCGTGGCCGGGGCGCTACCCCTGGCGGGCCCTGCTGCTCCTCCTCGACGGCACGCTGCACTACTTCCTCGTCGCCGAGTTCGACGTCCTGATGGGCTACGCCGTCACCGGCCTGCTCGTCGCCTTCCTCCTCGCCCGCAGCCTGCGCGTCCAGCGGGCCTGGCTCGTCACCGCCGCCACCTGCCACGTCGCCCTCATGTCCCTGCTCGTGCTGGCGGTGGCGCTCGTACCGGACGAGCCCGGCGGCGAGGGCGACGACGAGGGCACCGCCGCGGCCGCCCGGGTGCTGCAGCACGGCAGCTGGTGGGACCTGGTGCAGTGGCGCTGGGAGAACATCGTGCTCTTCCGCCTCGAACCCGTCCTCATCGGCGCCCTCGGGGTGGCGCTGTTCCTCCTGGGCGCGCGGCTGCTGCGCGCCGGCGTCGCCACCGCCGACGGCACCCGGCTGCGCCGCCGCCTGCTGCTCGTCGGGGCGCTCGCCCTCCCGCTCGACCTGCTCCTGGGCACCGCCGGGGGCGATGCGGGCGTCATCGCCGCGCGCTACCTCACGGCACCGCTGGTGGCCCTCGGCCTCCTCGCCGCCGTCCTCGGCGCCTGCCTCCGGATCCCGCGCACTCCGCTGGGCGCCTTCGCGCGCCGCCGCCTCGCCGAGGTCGGGCGCACCGCCCTGTCCTGCTACGTCCTGCAGAACCTGCTCGCCTCGGCGCTCTGCTACGGCTGGGGCCTCGGGCTCACCGCCCGGCTGGACGGCGGGACGCGCACGGCGGCGACCGTCCTGATCCTGCTCGGCGTCAGCGCCGCCGTCGTCACCGCCGCCGCCCTGTGGCTGCGCGTCTTCCAGCGCGGCCCGCTGGAGGCACTGCTGCACCAGGCGCTGCGCTGGGCCCCCGGCGCCCGGCCCCGCACGCCGGTCGCCCCCCAGCAGGTGGAGCCGCCGGCGCGCCCGCTCAGCCCGCAGTGACCGCGCGGTGCTCCCGCAGCCACTGGAGGAACTCCGGCGCCGGCAGGGGCGGGGAGTGCAGGTGGCTCTGGCTCTGGTCGCAGCCCAGGGAGCGCAGGGCCCGCACGCCCTCCTCGTCGGCCACGCCCTCGGCGATCAGCTTCAGGCCGAGGCTGTGGGCCAGGTCCACCGTGCTGCGCACGATCGCCGCGGAGCGCTCGTCGTGGGCGACCTCCGCGACGAAGGAGCGGTCCAGCTTCAGGTCGTGCACGGCCAGGTCGCGCAGGTACGCCAGGGAGGAGTAGCCCGTGCCGTAGTCGTCGACGCTGAGGCGCACGCCGAGCCCGGCGAGCGCGGCCACCACGGCCCGCGCGCGCCGGGAGTCGCCCAGGACGACCGACTCGGTGATCTCCAGGTGCAGGGCCGCGGGCGGCAGTCCGTGGCGCTCCAGCGCCCGGCGCACCCGCTCGGGCAGCGCGGCGTCGAGGACGTCGGTGGCGGAGAGGTTGACCGCCACCGGGACACCCGCACCGGCCTCCCGCCAGCGGGCGGCCTCCGCGAGCGCCTCCTCCAGCACCTGCCGCGTCAGCGACGGCATCAGCCCGCGCTGCTCGGCGGTCGCCACGAACGACGTGGGGTCGAGCAGCCCCAGGCGCGGATGCGCCCAGCGCACCAGCGCCTCCGCGCCCGCCACCGCGCCCGACACCAGGTCGATCTTGGGCTGGAAGTGCAGGACCAGGCTGCCGCCCGCGGCACCGGGGGCGAGGACCTGCCGCAGCTCCTCCAGGAGCTGCAGGCGGTCCCCGGAGCGGCGGTCGACGGACTCGTCGTACACCTTCACGTCGACGCGCCCGCGCTTGGCCACGTGCAGGGCCACGTCCGCGCGGCGCAGCAGCTCCTCCCCGCGGGCGGCGTGCTCCGGCCGCGCCGCCACGCCGAGGCGGGCGGGGACGTGCAGCGCGCTGCCGGTGAGGCGGTGCCGGTGGGCGAGGTCGCCGGCCAGGGCCTCGGCGAGGCGCAGCCCCGGCTCCAGGCCGGTGCGCGGCAGCAGCAGCGCGAACTCGTCGCCACCCAGGCGGGCGGCGACGTCGCCGGGGCGGGCGTGGGCGGCCAGGCGCTGCGCCACCGAGCGCAGCAGCTCGTCGCCGGCGCCGTGCCCGAGGGCGTCGTTGACCTCCTTGAAGCGCTCCAGGTCCAGCAGGAGCAGGCACGCGGTCTCGTCGCGCTCGTCCGCCTCGGCCATCGCCGCCAGCAGGGCGCGCCGGTTGCCCAGCCCGGTCACCTCGTCGGTGAGGGACAGCAGCCGCGCCTGTGCCAGGGGCACGAGCTGGCGGTGGGCCAGGCCCAGGCGCGCCACCACGAGCAGCAGGCCGGCCGCGGCGAGCAGGCCGCTGCGGGTGGTGCCGCCCGTGCCGGCGGTCGCCGCCAGCAGCGCCGCGCACAGGAGCACCACCGCCGTGGGCGCCACGAGCAGGCGGCTGACGCCGACGACGATGGGGGGCCGGCGGTGCCACGGCATCCACGCCGACGCGGCCACCGTCACCGCCGCCGCGGCCCGCAGCACGTCGGCCGGGCTGCCCCCGGCGTCGGTGCCCGCGCGCAGCTGCAGCACCCAGCCCAGGTGCCCCGCGAAGGACATCGCCAGCGCCGCCAGCCACAGCCACAGCCGCACGTCGCCGCGCAGCCCGCACCACAGGACGATCCCGACCAGCTCGACGAGGAGGATCGCGTACACCACGGGCACCACCAGCGGCACGTCCTCCGCGCCGGCCGGCACCTCGGGGGTCAACCGCTCCACGGGCCCGGCCAGCTGCGCCTGCCAGGCCAGCAGCACGAGCAGGCCCGCCACGGCGTCCAGCCACGCGCCCCGGGTCCGCTCACCGACCCGGTGACGCAGGTACTGCTGCACGGCGAGCACGAAGCAGGGCACCGCCAGCAGCGGGAGCACGAGCGCACCCGGCCCGCGCGGCGGGTCGCCGCCGAGGACCTGCACCACGTCGACGGCGGCCTCCTGCACGACCCCCGCCGTGACGCCCAGCGCCAGCGGGAGGAACACCCACCGCTCGGCCCGCACCGCGGCCACCCGCCACCACAGCAGCCCGGCAGCGGTCAGGGCGATGGTGCTGCCCAGCGTGGCGTCGAGGACCAGCGGCAGCCCGGGAGCGCTCAGCCCGGCCAGTGCCAGGGTGTAGACGAGGACCCCGGCCGCGAGGGCGAGGAGCACGCGTCCGGGAGTGGGCACCCGCCCATGATGTCCCGTGCGGCCGCGAGGTGGGCCGTCGAGCCCCCGAAGGGGTGAGCGCGGGGAGCCCGGTCGGGTCAGTCCCCGCGCCCACCCCGGATCAGCCGGGGTTCACCGCGTCGTTCAGTCGGCCAGCGGGGACGGCCCCAGCTCGACCAGCAGCTCGGCCATCTTGCGGTAGGCCTTGTTGCGGTAGTCGATGAGCTCGGCGAGCTTGTCGGGGTCCAGGTCGAGGAAGCCGGAGCCGGTCTTGGCGCCGAACTTGCCCTGCGCCACGAGCTCGGTGAGGTTGGCCGGAGCGGACAGGCGCTCGCCGAAGTGGTCCTCCAGGACCTTGAAGCCCTTGGCGTAGACGTCCAGGCCGGCCATGTCCGCGATGGCGAACGGGCCGAAGAACGGCAGCCGGAAGCCGAACGTGGTGGAGACGATGGTGTCGACGTCCTTGGGGGTGGCCACACCCTCCTCGACGACCGTCATGGCCTCCTTGAGGAGGACGTACTGCAGGCGGTTGAGGACGAAGCCGGGGACGTCCGCGACCTGGGCGCCCTTGCGCCCGGCGCGGGTGAGCAGGTCGTCGATGATCGGCAGCACGGCGGGGTTGGTGGCCTCGCCCATGACGAGCTCCACGCCCGGGATGAAGGGGGCCGGGTTGGAGAAGTGCACCGTCAGGAACAGCGACGCGTCCTCGAACGCCTCGGCGAGCAGCTTCACCGGGATGGTGGAGGTGTTGGTGCCGATGATGGTGCCGGGGGCGGCGGCCTTCTCCACCCGGGCCAGCACGTCCTTCTTGACCTGCAGGTCCTCGAAGACGGCCTCCTCGACGAAGTCGACGTCGGCGACGGCGTCCTCGATGGAGTCCGCCGGGTGCAGGCGCTCCTTGAGGACGTCGGTGCTGCCGGCGTCGAAGAGCCCCTGCGACTCGAAGAGCGCCGCCTCCTTCAGGAGGCGCTCGTAGTTGCGCTGCGTCGACTCCTTGTCGGCGTCGGCGAGCCACACGTCGGCGCCGGCCAGGGCGAGGGACTGGGCGATGCCGCCGCCCATGTAGCCGGTGCCGATCTGCGCGACGCGGGTGATCTTGTCGGTGCGGGGTGCGGTGGTCACGCGGGTCCTGCCCTTCCGGGGATTCGGGGTGATCTGCGGGGGTGCCGTGCGGGGGTGGGTGCTGCCGGGGCGCTCAGGCGCCGAGCTCGGTGATGACCGAGCGGAAGGCCGCGACGTCGTGGGCGAAGCGGCCGAGGAAGAGCCCGTCGACGCCCTCGGCGAGGGAGGCGAAGAGGCCGGGTCCGGCGCTGCCGCCGTAGAGGATGCGGGTCGTGCCCGCGCGGTCCCCGGCGATCTCGCGCAGTCGCCGGGTGACGGCCACGACGTGGTCGGCGGAGGCCGGCTCCGGCTGCCCGATCGCCCAGACCGGCTCGTAGGCGAGGACCACCTCGGAGTCGTCGGGCACGGCGGCGAGCACCGACTCCACCTGGGGACGGCACTCGGCGACGGCGCGCTCGACGGCCTGCGCACCGCTGCCCTCGCGGGTCGTCTCGCCGATGCACACCAGCGGCACCAGGCCGTTGCGGGCGGCGGCGGCCGCCTTGCGCGCGGTCACCTCGTCGTCCTCGCCGAAGAGGCGGCGGCGCTCGGCGTGGCCGAGCTCCACGAACGTGCAGCCGACCTCGCGCAGCACCGCGGGGGAGACCTCGCCGGTGTAGGCGCCGGCGTCCTCCCAGAACGCGTCCTGCGCGCCGAGGGCGACGCCGGAGCCGGCCAGCAGCTCCGCGCCGGTGGCGAGGGAGACGAAGTCGGGGATGACGAAGGCGTCGACACCGCAGGCGGCGGCGTGCTCGCCGAGGGCGGCGACGTCGGCGAGGTAGGCCCGGGTCCGGGCCAGCCCGAAGTACATCTTCAGGCTGACCCCGACCAGGCGCCGCGGCCGGCCCTCGGGAGCCGCGGCGGTTCCCGACGGATCGGGGGTGCTCACGTCAGCAGGCGGCGACGGACTCGGCCTCGGACTGCGCCGCCGCCTCGGAGCCGGTGTTCTCGTAGGTCTTGATGGCCTCGACCTTGGCCGCGGAGGAGGAGGTGGGGTCGAAGACGTAGCCGAGCCACTCCTTGGCCAGGCGGCGGGCCAGCTCGATGCCGACGACGCGCTGCCCCATGCACAGCACCTGCGCGTCGTTGGACAGCACCGAGCGCTCCACGGAGAAGGAGTCGTGGGCGGTGACGGCGCGCACGCCGGGCACCTTGTTGGCGGCGATGGCGACGCCGAGGCCCGTGCCGCACACCAGCAGCGCGCGGTCGGCCTCACCGGCGGCGACCTTGCGGGCCGCGGCGACGGCCACGTGCGGGTAGTGGGTGTCCTCGTCGCCGTTCACGCCGACGTCGACGACCTCCGCGACGCGGGGGTCGGCCTGCAGGTCGGCCTTGATCCGGTCCTTGTACTGCACACCGGCGTCGTCGGAGCCGATCACGATGCGCCACTGGGGCTGGGTGTTCTCGCTCATGTCGTCCGTTCCTCGTCTGGGCTCTGCGGGGCTCTCGCGTGCAGGGCGGTGGTGTCCGGGATGATCAGGACTGCAGCGCGGCGTGGGCCGTGCGCGTCACCAGCGCCAGGGAGATCGCCCCGGCGTCGGGGTGGCCGAGGCTGCGCTCGGCGAGCGGGCGGGCGCGACCGATCTGCGGGCGCAGCTCCTTCGTGGCGTCCGCGGCGGCGGTGGCGGCCTCGGCGGCCGCCGCCCAGGCGGTGAGGAGGTCGTCGCCGGCCTCCACGCGCTCCGACAGGGTCGTGGCGAACGGCGCCAGGGCGTCGACGAGGGTCTTGTCGCCGGGCTTGGCGCCACCGAGGCGGGTCACGCCGTCGAAGGCGGCGCGGGCGCCGCGGGCCACGGCGGCGGCGTCGGGCTTGCCGCTGTCGCCGAGCTGCTCGGCGAAGGAGCGCAGCAGCACGCCCCAGACGACGCCGGAGGTGCCGCCGGCGCGGTCGGCCCAGCCGTCGGCGGCGGCGGCCAGCACGGATCCGGCGCCCGCCCCGGCGGCGGAGGCCTTCGCGGCGGCCTCGGCGGCGGCGCGGGAACCGCGGGCCATGCCGACGCCGTGGTCGCCGTCACCGGCGACGGCGTCGATGCGCCCGAGCTCCGGCTCCGCCTCGTGCAGCGCCTTGGCCACCGCCTGGATCACGGCGTCGACGCGCTGGCCGGCGGCGGCCGCCTCGGCGGGGGTGCCGGAGTAGTCGGCCTGCTCCTGCGCCGGCGGCTCGAAGCGCGGCGCCGGGGTGGTCTCGATGACCTGGCCGCGGGAGAGGGCCGGGCACTGGATGGGGGCGGTCCACAGCCGCTCCAGCTCCTCGTCCAGCCACGTCACCGTCAGGGAGGCGCCGGCCATGTCGAGGCTGGTGACGAGCTCGCCGACCTCGGGGGCGACGATGTCGTAGCCGCGCTCGCGCAGCTTGGCGGCGATGCGGCCGTAGAGGAGGAACAGCTCCTCGTACTTCGTGCTGCCGAGGCCGTTGACGATCACGGCGATGCGCCCGCCGTCGGTCGCGCCCTCGGGGCGCGCGTCGAGGACCGGCTGGATGAGCAGCTCGGCGATCTCGTCGGGGGTGCCGGTGGGCTCCTCGGAGATGCCCGGCTCGCCGTGGATGCCGAGCCCGATGCCCATGTGGCCGTCCGGCACGGTGAACAGGGGCTCGGTCTCGCCGGGCAGCGTGCAGCCGCTGAAGGCGATGCCCATGGAGCGGGTCAGGTCGTTGGCGCGGTTGGCGACGGTCAGGACGCCCTTGAAGTCGTAGCCGGCCTCGGCGGCCGCACCGGCGATCTTGAAGGCGACGACGTCGCCGGCGATGCCGCGGCGCTGACCGTTGGCACCCTTGCCCTCGCTGGCCACGTCGTCGGTGACGACGAGCAGCTCGGCGGGGATGCCGTCGGCGCGCAGCCGCTCCGCGGCGAGGCCGAAGTTGAGGATGTCGCCGGCGTAGTTGCCGAAGCCGAGGACGACGCCACCGCCGCGGTTGGCGGCCTTGGCCACGTCGTAGACGAGGCGGGTGGAGGGCGAGGCGAACACGTCACCGCACACGGCGGCGTCGGCGCCACCGGGGCCCACGTAGCCGGCGAAGGCCGGGTAGTGACCGGAGCCACCGCCGACGACCACGGCGACCTTGCCCTCGGGGGTGGCGGTCGAGCGCAGCACGCCGCCCGGAACGCGCTGGACGTAGGTGCTGTAGATGTCGGTGAATCCCTGCAGGGCCTCGTCCACGAAGGACGAGGGGTCACCGAAGATGCGGGTCATGGTGGACGATCTCCTTCGATCCGGGCTTCGCGGGTGATCTGTTCTGGGCGTGCCGCTCAGGGTGCCGCAGCGGGTCAGGGCGTGGGGATGGTGCGCGGCAGGACGCGGCGGATGTACTCGCGGTTCGTGGCGCCGACGCTGATGCTGTCGCCGCCGTAGTGCTCGACGCAGAAGGCGCCGCGGAAGCCGGACTCGACGGCGTAGCGGATCACCTTGCGGTAGTTGATGGTCCCGCTCTCCAGCGGCGCCGGGTGGCTGAAGTACGCGCCGGTGGCCGGGTCGAAGTCGCGCAGGTAGTTCTTCAGGTGCCAGTAGTTCGCCAGCGGCATCGTCTTCTCCGCCACGTACCACCAGTCCTCGATCGGGCGGTGCAGGCGGAGGAAGTTGCCGAAGTCGGGGTTGAGGCCGACGTTGTCGAGACCGACCTCCTCGACGAAGCGGACGGCGGAGTCGGCGGTGCCGAGGTAGGTGTCCTCGTACATCTCCAGTGACACCTGCACGCCGACCTCCGCGGCGTGGCGCGCCAGCTCCTGGATGCGGGCGACGGCGCGGGCGCGGGCCTCGGGTGCCGGGTCGTCGACGGGGCCGGGCTCGTGCCAGAACCACATCGCCTTCGCCTGCGCCGGGGTGAGGGCGCGCATGAAGCCGAAGGACACCAGGGGGATGCCGATGGCGGCGCAGGCGTCGATGGCGCGGTGGCCGTAGGCGAGGTGCTCGTCGCCGAGGTCGGGGTCGACGACGCTGCGGCGGGAGGTGGAGAACGCCGGGATGGTCAGGCCGGCGGCGGTGACGGTGCGGGCGAACTCCTCCAGCCGGGCGGGGGAGAGGTCCGCGATCTGGATCCACGTGTCGGTGGGGTCGATCGAGGTGTACCCGGCGTCGACCATGACGTCGAGGACCTCGGCCCACTGCTCCGCCGAGGCCTCCTGGACGGGCGTGCCGTCGGCGACGGTGTTGCCGTGGATCATCATCGGCACGGTGATCGGCCAGTTCTCCCGCGTCAGCTCCGCCGGGTAGCCGGACCAGACCTTCGTCGTGGGACCTGCGGGAGCGGGGCTGTCGCTCGTCTGGGTGGGGCTGCTCACGGAGGGCTCCATCGCGTCCGGGGGGAGGGCCGGGCCGATCGGCCCGGGCAAAACTCTATAGAAAATCGCGTCTGAGGATGAGGGTAGCCCTCCTGCGCGAGGTGTCAACGCCCTCTCGCCCGGACGGACCCGCCCCGCCGCGCCCGCCCCCGGCCCCGGTGCCCGGTCAGTGCCCCCGGGCCCGTTCCCGCACACCCTCCAGGTGCTCCCGCATCGCCTGCGCGGCGGCCTCCGGGGAGCCCGCGACCAGCGCGGCGATGACCGCCTCGTGCTCGGCGACGCTCTCCACGGAGTCCTCGATGCGCTCCTCGTCCTGGTGCAGGCGGTGCACGAAACCGCGGAAGGAGTCCAGCGTGCGCACCAGGAACGGGTTGCCCGTGGCCTCCGCCAGCAGCTGGTGGAAGGACCAGTCCGCCGCCAGGTAGTCCTTGAAGTGCCGGTAGCCGGGGCCCGTGGGGGAGGAGCGCTGCGTGGCCACGCTCGCCCGCAGGGCCGCGATCTGCTCCGGCCCGGCGCGCCGGCACGCCCGTTCCGCGATGCCCGGCTCCACCACCAGCCGCACGTCCAGCAGCTGCGCCAGCTCCTCCTCGCCCAGCAGCGGCGCCGCGCGGTAGCCGCGCCGCACCGTGCGTTGCACGAGGCCGGTCGACTCCAGCCGCGCCAGGGCCTCGCGCACCGGCGTCGCCGAGACTCCCAGCCGGGCGGCCAGCGCCTCCGTGCGCAGCGGTGCGCCCGGTGCCACCTCCCGGTCCATGAGCAGCCCCAGCAGGGCCTCCTGCACGCCGTCGGTCAGGCCACGGTGATCGGCGAGCAGCGGCTGGGGAGGGGACGGGCGCGGGAACGGCCCGGCGGTCGCGCTCATGGTTCCGGCACGGTACAGGCACCCGCGCGCCTGCCGGCAGTTCCGCCACCCTCTGCGTCCCACCACCCGCCGCCGCGGCCCAGCACCGCGCCCGACGCTGCGGCCGGGGCGCGGATACCGTTGCGGCCGTGGCGGCGACGAGCGGACCCCGACGGCAGGACGGCCAGCGGCACGGCGACGGGCGGGACCCCGCGCCCACCGCTCCCGGCGCGCAGGAGGAGGTCGTCGGCCTCTGCCGCGACCTGCTGCGCATCGACACCTCCAACCCCGGTGACGGCTCCGGCCCCGGCGAGCGCGCCGCCGCCGAGCACGTCATGACGCTCCTCCACGAGGTCGGCCTGCAGCCGGAGTACGTCGAGGCCTTCCCACGCCGCGGCAACGTCGTCGTGCGGGTGCCCGGCGACCCCGAGCAGACCCGCGCGCGCGGGGCGCTGCTGCTGCACGGCCACCTCGACGTCGTGCCCGCCCGCGCCGCCGACTGGAGCGTCGACCCCTTCGCCGGGGAGGAGCTCGACGGCTGCCTGTGGGGCCGCGGCGCGGTCGACATGAAGGACATGGACGCGATGCTGCTCGCGGTGCTGCGCGACCTCGCCCGCAGCGGCACCACCCCGCCGCGCGACCTCGTCTTCGCGTTCCTCGCCGACGAGGAGGCCGGTGGGGTCCAGGGCGCGCGCTGGCTGGTCGACCACCGCCCGGACCTCTTCGAGGGCGTGACCGAGGCGGTCAGCGAGGTGGGTGGTTTCTCCGTCGAGATCGCGGGGCGGCGCGCCTACCTGCTGCAGACCGCCGAGAAGGGCATCGCGTGGCTGCGCCTGGTCGCCCACGGTCGTGCCGGGCACGGCTCCCAGGTGGGCACCGACAACGCCGTCACCCGCCTGTGCGCCGCCGTCGCCCGCATCGGTGAGCACCGCTGGCCCCTGGAGATCACGCCGACCGTGCGGCAGTTCCTCACGGGCGTCTCCGAGATCACGGGCATCGCCTTCGACGAGGACGACCCCTCCGCCCTGCTCGCCCAGCTCGGCACCACCGCGCGCTGGGTCGGGGCCACCCTGCAGAACACCGCCAACCCCACGGTGCTGGACGCCGGCTACAAGCACAACGTCATCCCCGGAACCGCCGCGGCGCTGCTGGACTGCCGCTTCCTGCCCGGGCGGCAGGAGGAGCTGCGCGCGACGATCGCGGAACTGGCGGGGGAGCGGGTCGACGTGGAGGACGTCCACGTCGACGAGGCCGTGGAGACGGAGTTCGCCGGCGCCCTGGTCGACCGGATGGTCGCCGCCCTGCAGGCGGAGGACCCGGGCGCGGAGGTCCTGCCGTACTGCCTCTCCGGTGGGACCGACAACAAGTCCTTCGCCCGCCTCGGCATCCGCGGCTACGGCTTCGCGCCGCTGCGACTGCCCGCGGAGCTGGACTTCTCGGGCATGTTCCACGGCATCGACGAGCGCGTGCCCACCGACGCCCTGCGCTTCGGGGTGCGGGTGCTGCAGCGGTTCGTGGCCACCTGCTGAGCCGCCCCGGGCCGCCCCCGGGCCGTGCGGTGGGCCGTGCGATGGGCCGCGCGGGGCGGAACGTCCCCGGGGCTGGCCCGGGCACGGCAAGATGGGGGTGTCCCGACGCAGCAGCGCGGAACGCCCCCGCTCCACCCCGGAGGTTCCCGTGCGCGCCGCCATCCTTCCCGCCGCCGCCAGGCCGGCCGCCGTCCTCGCGGTCCTGCTCGCCCTCAGCGGCTGCGGCGGCGCGGAGCCCGCACCGGCCGGGGCTCCCGAGGCGCCCGCGAGCGCGGGGGCGGGCACGGAGGCGGGCACGGAGGTGGGCACGGACGTGGCCAACCCCGACGCGCCCGAGCTGCTGCGCTTCACCGCGGCGACCACGGCGGGGGAGCGCTTCGACGCCTCCGAGCTCGCCGGCCGCGACGCGGTGCTGTGGTTCTGGGCGCCGTGGTGCACCCAGTGCCAGTTCGAGGCCGAGCACTTCGCCGCGGCCCAGGCCGCGCACGCCGACGACGTCGCCTTCGCCGGCGTCGCCGGCCTCGCACCGGTGGCGGACATGGAGGGCTTCGTCGAGCAGGGCGGGGTCGGCGCCTTCCCCCACCTCGTGGACGCCGACGGCTCCCTCTGGCAGCGCTTCGGCGTGACCGCCCAGCCCGCGCACGCCTTCATCGACGACTCCGGGGAGGTGGAGATCGTCCGCGGGCTGCTCGGCGCCAAGCAGCTGGAGGAGAAGATCGCCGAACTGGTCGCCAAGTGACCGGGACGCTCGCCTTCGCTTACGGCGCAGGCACTCTCGCCGCCCTCAACCCGTGCGGGTTCGCCCTCCTGCCGGCCTACCTCGCGCTCTTCGTCACCGGCGACGGAGCCGCGCAGGGCAGGGGCCGGGCGCTGCAGCGGGCGCTGACCGCGACGGCTGCGATGACCGCCGGGTTCGTCGCCGTGTTCGGGGTGTTCGGCCTCCTCCTGGCCCCGCTCGCCTCGGCGATCCACCGCTGGCTGCCCGTGGTCACCGTCGGCATCGGCCTGGCCCTGCTCGCTCTCGGCGTCGCCATGCTGCTCGGGCGCTCGATCTCCCTGCCGCTGCCGAAGCTGCGGAGCGGCGGCAACCCCACCCGCAGCCCCGCCGCGATGGCGTTCTACGGCGTCGCCTACGCGGTGGCGTCGCTGGGCTGCACGATCGGCCCGTTCCTCGCGGTGACCGCCACCACGTTCCGGACGGGCGACACCCTCACCGGGCTGGCCGCCTACGGCGCCTACGCGCTCGGGATGGGCACCGTCGTGGGGGTGCTCGCCGCCGGGGTCGCCCTGGCCCGCTCCAGCGCGACGGCGTGGCTGCGGCGGGTGCAGCGCCACCTGACGCGCGCGGGCGGGGCCCTGCTCGTCGTCGTCGGCGGCTACGTCGCCTGGTACGGCTGGTACGAGATCCGCCTCGCCCGCGGTGGGGGCTCCGATCCGGTGGTGGAGGCCGCGGCGACGCTGCAGGCGGGGCTGGTGCGCACCGTGTCCTCGGTCGCTCCGCTGCTGGTCGTGCTCGCCGCCGTCGTGCTGCTGCTCGCGCTCGTCCTCGCCGCCCGGCGCCGGGTGCGGAGCTGACCGGACCCGGCCGTCGCGGCCCGGCTCCGGAGCCGACCTCGGCCGGGGCCCGGGCTCAGCGGCCGGTGTCCGTCAGCGCCGCGCGGACCAGGGCGAGGGCGTCCTCGGCGCCGACGCCCAGGGCGGTGACGGCGTCGGCGTACGCGCGGGCGTGGCGGGCGGCCTCCTGCCGCAGCGCATCGGGGCCCGCGGCGACGACGGTGCCGGCGCGCCCGCGGGTCTCCACGGCACCGGCCTGCTCCAGCTCCCGGTAGGCGCGGGCCACCGTGCCCGCCGCGAGGCCGAGCTCGGCGGCCAGCGTCCGCACCGGCGGGAGCCGGTCGCCGGGCACCAGGCGGCCGGTGCGCACCGCCTCGAGCACCTGCGAGCGCACCTGCTCGTACGGCGGGACGCCGCTGTCGGCGTCGAGGGACGCGAAGGGCTCGGCGGGCACCGGCCCACCCTAGTGATGCGCCGCGTGGCGGCGCCGGTGGCGGGACGGCGTCGCCGACCGGGTGGTCCGCCGCCGTGGACACCGGCGGGGCGCCGGTCCCTGGTGGACGGGACGTCGGGACTCCGACCGTGGACGGGGTGCATCCACCTCGGATGCCGGTGAGGACAGGAGCACGGCGATGGCTGGAACGACGGCACACCCCAGGACCCACCTCGTACGCGAGGAGGACGGCGACCGCTTCCGCGGCGCGCGCCGTGCGGCCCTCGCCGTCCTGGCGGCAGCGGCGGTGCCGCTGGTGGTGCTGAGCAACGCACTGCTGCCGCCCCTGCCGGAGGAGCCGGCGCTGGCGCTGGCGGCGCTGCCCCCGCTGGCCGACCGCTGGCTCGCCGTGACCCTGCTCTACGCCGTCGCGTCGCTGCTCTACCTGCCGTTCGTGGTCGTCCTGTGGGGCCTCCGCGCCCGTCGGGGTTCCCTGCTGCGCCTCGTCGGTGGCTGCCTCGTGGTGGTGGCCACGGTCAGCAACGCCCTCTCGTTGAGCACCTGGGGGTACCTGCTCTGGGGGACGAGCGCCGCCGGCCTGGAACGCGGTGCCGTGCTGAGGGTGCTGGCGGTCATGGACGGCTCGGCGATGACCCTGCCGATCTCCTGGCTGGCGATCCCCGTCGCCGTGCTGGGCCTGCTCCTGCTGACCGCGGGCGTCGCGCGGTCGAGGGCCGTCCCGGCGTGGGCGCCGTGGACGTTCGTCATCGGCACGGTCGTCTCCGCGGCCGTGGGCGCAGGGCCGATGGCGCTCCTGGGCGTGGTCGGTGCGGCAGGTGCGGTGGGCATGGTCCGGGCAGCCGCTCGGCAGGATCCCGGGCGCGGCTGAGGCCTTGACACCGGTCGGCGGGCGTCTCACGGTGCAGTGATGGAGCAGTCCCCGGTGCACGGGGCCGCGCGGACGGCGCGACGGGACCGGTGGCGGTTCACCACCGCTGCTGTCGTCCCGTCCGCGCTGGCCCTCGCGGCACTGGCGACGGCGCTGCGGCACCCGGACGTCGAGGTGCTCGTCGACGGGCACCTGCTGGGCGGCGCGCTGATGGCGGTCGCCTCCGCGGTCGTGGCGGCCGTGCTGCTCCAGCGCGTGCCCGCCCACCCGGTGGGGCGCTGTTTCGCGGCCATCGCCTGGTTCGACGCCGCCTCGGTCTGCTCGGGAGCGGTGCTGATCTCGACGTCCGGGTCGGCGGGGGAGCTGGCCGGGTGGGCCGCGGGCTGGCTGTGGATCCCGGCAGTGGTGCTGCCGGTCACGGTCCTCCCCCTGGTCTTCCCGCATTCGCCGCCGGGACGGGCGGCGCATCTGCTGCTGCGCACGACACTGGCAGCGATCCTGGTGGCGATGTGCGCGGCGGCCGCCTCACCGCGGGTGCAGGTCGGCCCGCACGAGGAGGTCGCCGGCCCCTTCGCCTCGTCCTGGGCGCCGCCGCTGCAGGCGATCGCCGTGGTCGTGCTGGTCGGCTGCGCGATCCTCTCGACCGCGGCCCTGGTGGTGCGGCTCCTCCGCTCCGACCAGCGCCAGCGCCGCCAGATCGCTCCGTTCGTGGTCACCGGTGCCGCGGTCGTGCTCGTCGTGCTGGTGGCTCCGAGGCTGGGCCGTGCCGGCACGGTGCTCCAGGACGTCGCGATGCTCCTCGTGCCGGTCTCGGCGGCGGTGTGCATCCTCCGGCTGCGGCTGTACGACCTGGAGATCGTGGTCCAGCGGGCGGTGGCCTGGACGCTGCTCTCGGCGGGCATCGCCGTCAGCTACGTGGTGGTGGTGCAGGCCGCGGCCACGGTGTTCCGCCTGCGGGGGGTGGGCGCGTCGGTGCTCGCCACCGCGGTGATCGCAGTGGGCTTCGCCCCGGCCCGCGCGCTGCTGCAGGACGCCGTCGCCCGCTGGCTCTACGGCGACCGCGGCGACCCCTACGCGGCGCTGACGCGCACGATGCAGGTGCTGGCGGGTGGCGCCGACGCGATCGGGGCGCTCAGCGCCGCCGCCGAGGACCTCGCGCGCGGCCTGCGCTGCCCGGGAGTCCGCATCCTCGGGCGGGGCCGGGTGCTCGCCGGCTTCCCGGACCCGGCTCCGGAACGGACCCCGGCAGGGGTGCTGACCGTCCCGCTGCAGCACGCGGGACGTCGGGTGGGCGAGCTGGAGGTCCGGACCCGCTCACCCGGGGAGGCCTTCTCACCGGCGGACCTGCGCCTCCTGGACGACCTCGCCGTGGCGATCGCCGGCACCGTCGCAGCGGTGGCCGTGGCCGAGGAACTGCAGGCGTCGCGCTCTGCTCTGCTCGACGCGCGCACGGAGGAGCGCCGACGGCTGCGCTCCACCCTCCACGACGACATCGGCCCCTCGCTCGCCGCGGTCTGCCTGCAGGCCGAGACCGCCCGCCGGCGCCTGGAGCGCGCCGATCCCCGGGCCGCCCTGCAGGTCCTGCACGTCCTCGACACCACCACCCGCAGGGCCGTGGTGGACCTGCGCCGCGTCGTCGACGAGCTGGCACCGGCGACCGTGACCGACCTGGGCCTCGCAGCCGGGGTCCGCGCTCTCCTCGACGGCGCGGCGGCGGCCGGACTGCGGATCCACCTCGACGTCGACGACCTGCCCGAGCTGCCGGCGCCCCTGGAGGCGACCGCCTACCGGGTGGTGGCGGAAGCGCTCACCAACACGCTGCGGCACGCCGCGGCGCAGTGGATCGCGGTGCGCATCACGTGCCCCGACGCCCTCCTCGTCGAGGTGTGCGACGACGGCGTGGGTCCGGGGTCCACGTCGCGCCCGGGTGGCCTCGGCCTGGCCTCCATGCGCGCTCGCGTGGAGGGCCACGGGGGGCACCTCAGCGTCGGATCCGGCGGCTCCGGGCGACGTCCCGGAACCGTCGTGCGGGCCCGGCTGCCGCTGACGGCGCCCGCCGCGCCGGGAAGCCTCCTCGCGGCGCCGCGCCCGGCGGGGAGCACGTCGTGACCGGCCTGCGGGTGGTCCTGGTCGAGGACCACCCCGTGTACCGCCAGGGCCTGGCCCTGCTCCTGGCCGAGGACGACATCACGGTGGTCGCCGAGGCGGGTACCGCCGCGGAGGGCCTCGCCGCTGTCGCCGAGCACCTCCCCGACGTGGTCGTCATGGACGTGCACCTGCCGGACCGGTCCGGTGTGCAGGTGACCAGGCACCTCAGCACCCACCACGCCGGCGTCGGGGTCCTCGTGCTCACCATGGACAGCTCCGACGACACCGCCCTCGCCGCCCTGCGGGCCGGTGCGCGGGGTTACCTGCTCAAGGAGGCGGCCGCGGAGACGATCGGGCGGGCCGTCGCCGCCGTCGCGCGCGGGGAGCTGCTCGTGGCCGCGCCCGTCGCGGCGCGGATGGCCGGGCTGCTGACGCGGTCGTCGCCCGGCCCGGCCGGCACCGTCCTCCCCGCCGGCCTGACGGTGCGTGAGCTGGAGGTCCTCGACCTGGTCTCGCGCGGACTGGGCAACTGCGAGATCGCCCGCCGGCTCTTCCTGGCGGAGAAGACGGTGCGCAACAACGTGACCGCGCTGCTCTCCAAGACCGGCGTCGGCAGCCGCGCCGCGCTGGTCGCCCTGGCCCACGAGCACCGGCTCGCCGGTGCGGAGCCCGACGACGGCTGAACCGCCGCCGACGGGCGGGGCGGACCACCGGGTGGCGGTCCCGTCACCTCTTCGTGAGGTCGACCTTGCCCGGGATCATCATCCGGACGTCCTGCTTCAGCGCGATGCCGCGCACGGGCGCCCGGACGACCCGGCTGCCCGCGGCGAGGTCGTGGACCGCCCGCCGTCGGGCCGCGGGGACGAGCGCCATGAGGAGGCTGGCCAGCACGGTCAGCAGGCCGACGTCGGAGAGGGTGTCCCAGACGTCGCCGGTCTCGTCGTTCCCGGCGGCGGACAGGAGGACGAAGGGCGCGAACAGGACGAGGAGGCGCACGAACGAGGACGTGACGGTGAGCGTGGCGCCGCCGCGATCACTCACGACGCGCAGCCCCAGGAGCCCCTTGCCCAGCGTCTGCCCGTCGCGCCGCACCAGCAGGAACCACTCGAGCAGGACGTACGCCAGGAAGTAGGCCGTGGTCCCCATCACCGCGACGACCGTGTCGTAGGCCGCTGAGTTCTTGTCCATGGGGATGTACACGGGCGAGGCGACGATCGACAGCGGCACGATCAGCAGGAACGTGAGCGGCAGGGCCAGGAGCAGGTCGATGACCCGGGCCGTGAGGCGGCGCCAGAAGGGTGCCGCCGCGAGCGGTTGCGGGCTGGGGCGCCTCGTGTCGACCATGCCCGAACTCTGCCAGCAAGCCCTCTGCCCGTGGGGCACCTCTCGATCCAGCAGCGCGGGAAGTGCTGCCGCCCGCCGCAGGGGAGGTCGAACTCGCCGGTGGTGGGGAAACCCCGCGGCCTGGGTGTCGCTCCCGGTCTGGGTGTCGCCCCGCTCTGGGTGCGGAGCTCCGGCGTCGGCGGTTCACCGAGCAACCGAAGTTGACGCGTCCCGGTCGAGCAACCTAGGTTGACGGGCGTGGATGCGCCCCAGCTGGCCCTGGCGGCCACCGACACCAGTGACTCCTCCCGCGGCCTGCGCGCGGTCGCGGCGCTGCGACGGCTGCTGGAGACGCTGGAGCTGCGGCAGGTCGAGCGGGCGCTGCACCAGGGCGCGTCGTGGTCCGAGATCGCCGCCGACCTGGGCGTGACCCGCCAGGCGGTGCACAAGAAGTACGCCAAGCGGCTGCGGGACGTCGTCGCGGAGCCGGCCGGAACGGAGCAGGTCGCAACGGATCAGGGGGGCAGGGGTCGATGAGCACGGGATCCGCGCCGGAGTCGGGGAGCGGGCGTTCGCTGTTGCGGCAGTCGCGCTACATCAGCATCGTCGCGCTGGAGGAGGCGGCCCGGCTCGGCCATCCCGAGGTCGACGTCGAGCACCTGCTGCTCGGGCTGCTGGCCACGGGCGGCCCCAGCGCGGGCCTGCTGATCGCCGCGGGCGTCGGCATGGGCGAGCTGCGCGAGGCCGTCGCCCGCCTCCAACAGCAGGACCTCGCCGCGCTGGGCGTCGACGTGCCCACCGCCCCGGCGCCGCCGCCCGCCCCGCCCTCGTTCCTGGCGGCGCAGTCCCTGCCGTGGAACGACCGCGCGATGGCGCGGGTGCGGCGCGCCTCCCGCGGCGACGACCGCGCGCTGCTGGTCGAGCTGCTCGACGACGACGGCCGGCGCGCCGCGCGACTGCTGGAGCACCTCGGGGTCGACGTCGAGGCACTGCGCCTGGAGGCGCTGCGCGTGGAGCCCGCCGGGCGGGGATGCCGGCTGCACGTGGAGTTCCAGAGCCGCCGCCGCGGTCCGCTCGCCTCCCTGCTGCGCCCGCTGGTCTCCCGGACGGCCACCAGCCAGCTGCGCTTCGACGCCCAGGCCATCGCCCAGGCCGCCGGCCGGACGCCCTGAACGCAGCGGCGGCCGGCCCGTGCCCGACGGGCCCGCTGCGCCGCCGGGCGGCGGCCCGGCCCCTCGGCTAGCGTCGCCGTCCGTGGCGCAGCGACCCCCCGGCCGGCCCCCGACCTCCCGGTCCTCCTCGTCCTCCCCGGTCCCGGTGGCCGTGCTCTGGTTCCGCCGCGACCTGCGGCTGGGCGACCACCCGGCGCTGCTCGCGGCCGCCGCGGACGGGGAGGTCCTGCCGCTCTTCGTCGTGGACCCCGCCCTGTGGGGGCCCTCCGGCGACGTGCGCCGCGCCTACCTGCTGCGGTCCCTGCGCGCCCTCGACGCCGACCTCGGCGGTTCCCTCGTCGTCGAGGAGGGCGACCCGGCGCAGGTGGTGCCGCGGGTCGCCGCACGCGTCGGCGCCGCACGCGTCCACGTCAGCGCCGACGCCGGTCCGTACGGGCGCCGCCGCGACACGGCCGTGGAGCAGGCCCTCGCCGCAGCCGACCGGGAGCTGGTGCGCACCGGCAGCCCCTACGCCGTCGGGCCGGGCACCCTGCGCACCGGCTCCGGAAGCCCGTTCCAGGTCTTCACCCCGTTCTCCCGCGCCTGGCACGCCCACGGCTGGCACGCCCCCGCCGAACGGCCGGGCAACGTCCGCTGGATCCGCGACGGCGACGGGGTCGACGGGCCCGGCTGGCCGCAGGAGCCCGACCTCGGCGAGCTGCGGTTTCCCGAGGCGGGGGAGGACGCCGCGCGCGCCCGCTGGCGCACCTTCCTCACCGACCGCGTCGGCGACTACGACGAGGCCCGCGACCGCCCGGACCTCGATGGCACCTCCCAGCTGTCCCACGCGCTGAAGTGGGGCGAGGTTCACCCGCGCACGCTGCTGGCCGACCTCGCCCACGACCCCAGCCGCGGGGCGGCGACGTACCGCACGGAACTGTGCTGGCGCGACTTCTACGCCGACGTGCTCTGGCACCGCCCCGAGACCGCCCGGACCTACTACCGGCCGCAGCTCGCCGCGCTGGCCTACGACGAGCCGGGGGAGCAGTTCCGCGCCTGGGCGCAGGGCCGCACCGGGTTCCCCGTCGTGGACGCCGGGATGCGGCAGATGCGCGCCGTCGGCTGGATGCACAACCGGGTCCGGATGATCGTGGCCAGCTTCCTGGTCAAGGACCTGCACGTGGAGTGGATGCACGGCGGGCGGGAGTTCATGCACCGGCTGCGCGACGCCGACCTCGCCTCCAACATGCACGGCTGGCAGTGGGTCGCGGGCTCCGGCACCGACGCCGCCCCCTTCTTCCGGGTCTTCAACCCCGTCACGCAGGGCCTGAAGTCCGACCCGCACGGGGATTACGTCCGCCGCTGGGTGCCGGAACTGCGTCACCTGCCCGGCAAGGCCGCCCACACCCCCTGGGACGCGCCCGACGGCTACGCCCACGGCTACCCCGAACGGATCGTGGACCACGCCGAGGAGCGACGGGTCGCGCTCGCCGAGTACGAGCGCATCCGTCGCTGAAACGCCCCGGGCTCAGCGAGGCGCTGGCCCGACCGAGGCGACGTCGAAGGTGAACCCGCTGCGGCGCAAGCGCTCCGCCAGCGCCGCGCCCATCCCCGTGGCGGGCGTCAGCACCCCGGCCCGGTCCGGCAGCGTCGCGCCGTCGAGGGCCAGGGCCACTGCGCTCTGCCCCAGCATCACCGCCGTGGCGGCGTAGCCGGGGTCCCCCGGTGCGGCGACGGTCGTGACGTAGCGGGCCCCGCCCGTGGTCCGCGCCCGCAGCCGCATCCGGAAGTGCCCCTCGCGCTGCGTCCGCTCGCTCGGCCCGGAACCAGGCGCGGGCAGCAGGCGGTCGGCGAGGCGGCGCGTCGGGGGCAGCGCGAGGGCTCCCAGCACGGCGGCGATCCCCGCGGTGGTCGCCGCCGCCCGCAGCGGCGCCGTCCGCCCCGTGAAGGCCACCACCTCGGAGTAGCGCAACCGGCGCCCGTAGGCGTGGCCCTGCAGGGCGTTGCTGCGGCGCACGACGCGGGTGTTGTAGGGGGCCATCACGAACGGTGCCGTCCAGCCGCCCAGGTCCTTGCGCCGGGCAGGGGCGAAGCGCTCGCGCTCCCCGCCCAGGTCCGGTTCCCCCGCCCGGTCCGGGCTGAGCGCGTACGGGTCGCCCAGCAGCCGCCGCGCGCCGCGGTCGGCGCGGGCCGCGTCCACCTGCACGCGCGCGGAGTCCACCGTGCCCCCGCTCACCCCGCCCTTCAGCGAGATCACGCACAGCTCGGCGTCCAGCAGTTCGCCGGCATCGTCGGCCCGCGCGCGTTCGGCCGTCAGCAGCACCGCGAGGTCGGAGGGCACCGAGTCGAAGCCGCACGAGTGCACGATCCGCGCACCCGAGGCGGCCGCCGTCTCGTGGAAGGCGTCGATGCTGCGGCGCGCGAAGAGCACCTCACCCGTCAGGTCGGCGTAGTGGGTGCCGGCGCGCGCACACTCCCCGACGAGCGGCAGGCCGTGGCGCAGGTAGGGCCCCACCGTGGAGACCACCACCCGCGTGGACCGGGCGAGCGCGGCGAGCGCAGCGGGGTCCGCGGCGTCGGCGACGACGAGCGGCCACTGCGCCGCGACCGCGGGCAGCCCCGAGCGCACGGCCGCCAGGCGCTCCCGGGAGCGTCCCGCCAGCGCGATCCGCAGCCCCGGCGGGGCGGCCTCGGCCAGGTGGGCCGCCGTCAGCCGCCCGACGAAGCCGGTGGCGCCGAAGAGGACGACGTCGAAGTCCCGCTCGCTGTGCACGCAGCGACCCTACGTCGCGGCCCGGCCGCGGGCGCGCGGCGCATCGGGTGAGCCGCGAGCGCCGAACAGGTGACGGGCCCTCGCGGCACCGCCGGCGGGGCAGGCCCGTCCCTACCGTCGGAGCATGCTTCCCGTCCAGGCGCACGCTCGCGCCCTGCGCCGCAGCGCTGCCGCGGTGCTCACCGCCGCCGCGGTCCTCACCACCGTCCCCGCCGCCGCCGACCCCCGCGTGGGCGGCGACATCGGCCACGCCTACGAGGCCTACTACGGCGGCGCCCGGGGCTTCCTCGGCGAGCCGGTGACCGAGGAGGTCCGCACCCCGGACGAGCGCGGCGCGTACGTGGTGTTCCAGCGCGGCTCCATCTACTGGTCGCCGGAGACGGGAGCCCGGGAGGTGCACGGGCAGATCCGCGACAGCTGGGGCCGGCTCGGCTGGGAGGGCTCCCCGCTCGGCTTCCCGACCTCCGACGAGACCCGCACCCGCACCCGCAGCGGCGCGGTGCAGGACTTCGAGGGCGGCCGGATGTACTGGTCGCCGCGCACGGGCGCCCACGCGGTGCACGGCGAGATCCAGCAGGCCTACGAGGGGTGGGGCGAGCACGACTCCCTGCTGGGCTTCCCCGTGACGTCCGAGGTCCGCACCCCGAACGGCGAGGGCGCCTACAACGCCTTCCAGGGCGGGGCGATCTACTGGTCCCACGACACCGGCGCGCAGGCCGTCCGCGGCGAGATCCGGCGCGCGTGGGCCGGGCAGGGCTGGGAGGGCGGCTGCCTCGGGTTCCCGGCCTCCGAGGAGTTCGAGTTCGAGGAGGGTGTCTTCGGGCAGGAGTTCCAGGGGGGCGTCATCGTCTGGTCCCAGGCGGAGGGGCCCCAGGTCGACCTGTGGAACGACGTCCCCGAGATGCGCGAGCTGGGGTACCGCTCCCGCTGCTGACCGGCTCCCGCGGGAGTGCGCGCCGGGCCCGGCGCGGCCCGGCGCGCACTCACAGCAGGTAGCGGAACAGCGGGCTCGCCGGGTCGACCCGCTCCACCGCGGGCGGTGCGGACTCCATCCGCGCCAGCAAGGGGGCCAGGTCCTCGGCGCGGGCCAGTTCCACGCCCACCAGCGCCGGGCCCGTCTCGCGGTTGCTGCGCTTGACGTACTCGAACAGGGTGATGTCGTCGTCCGGGCCGAGCACCTCGTCGAGGAACCTGCGCAGCGCGCCCGGCTCCTGCGGGAACTCCACCAGGAAGTAGTGCTTGCGGCCCTCGTGGACCAGCGCCCGCTCCACGACCTCCGCGTAGCGGCTGACGTCGTTGTTGCCGCCGGAGACGATGCACACCACCGTCTGCCCCGGCTCCACGACGACGGTGTCGCCCAGGGCGGCCGCCGCCATCGCCCCCGCGGGCTCGGCGATGATGCCGTCGCTCTGGTACATCGCGAGCATCTCCGTGCAGACCCGGCCCTCCGCCACCGTCACCAGCTCCGCGCCGGAGTCCGCCACCAGCGGGAACGTCGCATCCCCCGCCCGGCGCACCGCAGCGCCGTCGACGAAGCCGTCGAGGCGCTCCAGCCGCACCGGCCGCCCCGCGGCCAGCGCCGCCGCCATGCACGCCGCGCCGGCCGGCTCCACCCCCACCACCCGGGTGCCGGGGTGGCGCTCGCGCAGCCACGCGAGGCACCCGGCGAGCAGCCCCCCGCCGCCGACGGGGACCACGACCACGTCCGGCACCGCCCCGGCCGCCGCCAGCAGCTGCTCGACGAGCTCCGCGGCCACGGTCCCCTGACCGGCGATGGTCCGGGGGTCGTCGAAGGCCGGCACGAGCGTCGCGCCGGTGGTCGCGGCGTCGGCCAGCGCCGCGGCCGCCGCGTCGTCGTAGGTGTCGCCGGCGACCAGGGTGCGCACCCCCGCCCCGCCGAGCGCTGCGATGCGGTCGCGCTTCTGCCGCGGCGTGGTCCGCGGCACGTGCACCCGCCCGGGCACCCCGAGCAGGGCGCAGGCGTGCGCCACTCCCTGGCCGTGGTTGCCGGCGCTGGCGCAGACCACCCCCGCGTCGCGGGAGTCACCGCCGAGCTGGGCGATGAGGTTGTAGGCACCGCGCACCTTGTAGGAGCGCACCACCTGCAGGTCCTCGCGCTTGAGCCAGACGTCGGCGCCCGTGCGCGCGGACAGGCGGGCGCTGCGCTCCAGGGACGTGGTGGTGACCACGTCGCGCAGGCGCTGGGCGGCGGACTCGACCATGGCGGCGTCGACGGGCACCCGACGATCCTGCCGCAGCACCGGTCCGGCGGCGCCCACCCGCGGGTCAGGCGGTGCGGACGACGCGGATGATCTTGCGGCGCAGGCGGACGCGGCGGACCCCGCCGAAGGTGAGCCGGACGCGGTCCAGCTCCCAGCGTCCGTAGTCCGCGTGCTCCGTCAGCAGGCGCCGCGCCTCGGCACGCGAGGTGGTGCGCGGGAACGTCAGGAGGCGGTACTCGTACCGGTCGGGATCGGGGGTGGCCGGCTGCCCCTCGTGCCGGCGCTGAGCTGGAGTTGCCATCGGTCCCATTGTGGCCCGCTGACCGCTACGGTCGGAACATGACGACGGACCCGCGTGCCGCGCTCGCCCGGCTGGTCGCCGCGCTCGAGGGCCATCTCGATGCCGCCGCCAACCGTCGCGGGGAGGCGGACCCGGCAGTGGAGAGGGCCTACCAGCGCCTCGCCGACGCCTTCGAGGTCTACGACAGCGCCCTCTACGCCGCCTACGACGAGGTGACCCCGCTGGTCCTCTACGACGACGTGGAGGACGAGCGCGAGGACGGCCCGTCCGCCGGCGACGACCTCGACGAGGACGACCTCGTCGACGACGAGGACCTCGACGACGAGGACGACGAGGACGACGAGGACGACCTCGCCGAGGACGACGAGGACCTCGATGACGAGGACGAGCTCGACCCCGCCGGCGGGCGCGCCGGGGGTGCCGTCGTGGACGTCACCGGCGCGGAGCGCGCCCCCCGCTGAGCCGGCCGCGGAACCGGCGGACGGCGCGGCGACGACCCCCGCCCCGTCCGCCGGCCCCCGCCGGTGAGCATTCGGTGTGCGGCGGCCGAACTTGCGGTGCCAACGGGTGACGTCGGGGGGTGCGCCGCCGCCCGGTCGATAGGCTCGTGACCCGTGCCCATCGCCTGCCGCCCCCTCCGTTCCCGCCCGTTCCCGCGCCGCGCGGAGACCCCGGTGACCGGCGCGACGGTGGTGGCGGGGTGAGCATCGGCCTCGCCGAAGCCGTCGTCCTGGGCCTGGTCCAGGGCCTGACGGAGTTCCTGCCCATCTCCTCCAGCGCCCACCTGTCCGTCACCGGTCAGCTCATCGGCGCCGGCGACCCGGGCGCCGCGTTCACCGCCATCAGCCAGCTCGGCACCGAGGCGGCGGTCATCATCTACTTCCGCCGCGACATCGCCCGGATCGTCAGCCGGTGGGTGGGGTCGCTGGCCGGCCGCGTCCCGCGCGGCGACCCGGACGCGCGCATGGGGTGGCTGGTCATCCTCGGCAGCATCCCCATCGGCGTCTTCGGCCTGCTCTTCAAGGACCAGATCGAGACGGTGCTGCGCGGCTACCTGCTCACGGCCACCACCCTGTGGGTCTTCGCGCTGCTGCTCGGCTGGGCCGACCGGCGCGGCGCGAAGGAGCGCGAGCTCACCCAGCTGACGTGGAAGCACGGCATCCTCTTCGGCCTGGCGCAGTCCCTGGCGCTCATCCCCGGCGTCTCCCGCTCCGGAGGCACCATCACCGCCGGCCTCCTCCTCGGCTACACCCGCGAGGCCGCGGCGCGGTACTCCTTCCTGCTGGCCATCCCCGCGGTGGTGCTCTCGGGGTTCTTCCAGCTCTACGAGGAGGTCAGGGACGGCGCCTCGGTGCCGTGGAGCGCCACGATCGTCGCCACCGCGATCGCCTTCGTCGTCGGCTACGCCGTCATCGCCTGGCTGATGCGCTACATCACCACCCACAGCTACAAGCCGTTCGTGGTCTACCGCATCGTCCTGGCCGCGGTCGTCTACGCCCTCGTGGCGGCGGCGGTCCTGCCGCCCTTCCACGACCTGCCGCTGGGCTGAGCGAGCCCGCCGCGGCCGGGTGCGCCTACAGCCACCCGGCCCGGCGGAAGCGCAGGTACAGGCCCGTGCCCACGAGCACCATCAGCACCAGGACCGCCGGATAGCCGAGGCGCCAGTCCAGCTCCGGCATGTGCGTGAAGTTCATCCCGTAGATCCCCGCGATGAGCGTCTCGACGGCGAAGACCGCCGCCCACGCCGAGATCCGCCGCATGTCCTCGTTCTGCTGCACCGAGACCTGCGCCAGGTGGGCGTCGAGGATGCTCGTCAGCAGCCGGTCGTAGCCCTCGACGTGCTCCACGGTGCGCTCCAGGTGGTCGACGACGTCGCGCAGCGCGAAGCGCATCTCGTCGCGGCCGCCCGCCTCCAGCCCGTCCTGCCCGCCCAGGTGCGCGCGCAGCGCCGCCAGCAGCGGGGAGGCCGCCCGCCGCACCTCAAGCACCTCCCGCTTGAGGTTGTAGATCTGCATGGCGTCGCGGGTGCGGCTGGGGGAGAACACTTGCTCCTCCATCTGCTCCACGTCCTGCTCCAGCTCACGGTCGACCGCGACGTAGCCGTCGACGACCGCGTCGAGCACGGCGTGCAGGACGTGGGTGGGGCCCTGGCCCAGCCGCTCCGGGTCCGCCTCCAGGGCGCGGCGCACGGGCGCCAGCGAGCCCACGTCGCCGCGGCGCACCGTGACGACGAAGCGCTCCCCGATGAAGACCATCACCTCGCCCGTCTCCACCGCCGACTCCGCCTCGGCGTAGGAGAGCACCTTCACCACCACGAACAGGGTGTCGCCGTAGCGCTCCAGCTTGGGCCGCTGCCGCCCGCGCACCGCGTCCTCCACGGCGAGGGGGTGCAGGCCGAGCTCCCCGGAGACCTGGTCGAACTCCTCCGCGGTGGGGTCCTTCAGCCCGATCCAGACGAAGCTGCCCGCCTCGGAGCGGCACTGCCGCAACGTCTGCGGCAGTCCGGCGGCGCCGGTGCAGTCCCGGCGGCGCCCGTCGGTGTAGGAGGCCACGTCCACGATCACCCCCCCATCCTCCCCCGCGCCGGGAGCCCCTCCGCGCCGGGGCGGCGGCGCCGCGGGGGCGGGCCTAGGGTGAAGCGGTGCCGACGCTCCTGCTCGTCCGCCACGGACGCAGCACCGCCAACACCGCCGGGGTGCTCGCCGGCTGGACGCCGGGGGTCCACCTCGACGACCACGGCCGCGCCCAGGCGGCGGCGCTGGGCCAGCGGCTGGGGCCCCTGCCGCTGGCGGCGCTGGTCACCTCCCCGCTGGAGCGCTGCGTCGAGACCACTGCCGCACTGACCGCCGTGGCCGGCCCCTCGGGCCCGCGCCCGCAACCGCTGGTGGACGAGCGTCTGGGGGAGGCCCGCTACGGCGACTGGACCGGTCGGGAGCTGCGGGGCCTCGTGAAGGAGCCGCTGTGGCGGGCGGTGCAGGACCACCCCTCCGCCGTGACCTTCCCCGGCCCGGAGGGGGAGTCGCTGCGGGCCATGCAGCAGCGCGCCGTGGACGCCGTGCGCGAGCACGACGCCCGGGTGGCGCAGGCGGCCGGCGAGGACGCGGTGTGGGTGGCCGTGACCCACGGCGACGTCATCAAGGCGGTCCTCGCCGACGCCCTCGGCGTCCACCTGGACCTCTTCCAGCGCATCGGCGTGGACCCGTGCTCGCTCTCGGCGGTGCGCTACACCGCGACCCGTCCCTTCGTGCTGCGGATGAACGACACCGGCGGCGACGTCGCGGCCCTGCTGCCGCCGAAGCGGCGCAGGCGCCGGGTGCCCGCCACCGACGCCGTCGTCGGCGGCGGGACCGGCGCCTGAACCGCCTCCGGTCGCCTCGCCCGGCCCCCCGCGCGGGCCCGGCGCGCGGTGCCCACCACGCCGGGGCGGGCACCGGCGCCTCGGCGTAGGGTCGAGGCCATGCCCGTCTTCGACTACGACCCGCCCGAGCGCTTCGTGGCGGGAACCGTCGGTCCGCCGGGATCGCGCACGTTCTTCCTCCAGGCCCGCGGCGGTGGCGGGCTGACCTCCGTGGCGCTGGAGAAGGCGCAGGTGGCGGCACTGGCCGAGCGCGTCGGGGAGCTGCTCGACGAGGTCGTGCGCCGCTCGGGCGGTCAGGCCCCCGTGCCGGCCGTGGCGCCCGCGGGCAGCGAGGACAACGACCCGCTCGACGTGCCCATCGAGGAGGAGTTCCGCGTCGGGACGATGAGCCTGGCCTGGGACGGGGAGCGCGAACTCGTCGTCATCGAGTGCTTCGAGGTGCTCGACACCGACGAGGACCCCCTGGAGACGGGGGTGGGCGAGCCCGACCCCGACCGTGCGGTGCTGCGCGTCGGCATCACCGGTGCGGCGGCGCGGGCCTTCGTGGACCGGGCCCTGGCCCTGGTCGCCGCCGGCCGCCCGCCCTGCCCGTTCTGCGCGGGGCCCCTGGACCCGGAGGGGCACGTCTGCCCCCGAGCCAACGGCTACCGGCGCTGAGCCGCACACCCGAGGACGAGGAGCAGGCCTCCGCCCTCGCCGGGGACGCGGGGGCGCTGGAGCACCTGGCCGCGGGCGAGCTGCAGGTGCTGGGCCGCATCACCGACGCCTCCAACGCCACCCTCTTCGCCCTCGTCCACCACGGCGGGCGGGCGCTGCGCTGCGTGTACAAGCCGATCGCGGGGGAGCGGCCCCTGTGGGACTTCCCCGACCGGACCCTGGCGCTGCGGGAGGTCGCCGCCTACGCCGTCTCCGCCGCCAGCGGCTGGGACGTCGTCCCCCCGACGGTCCTGCGCGAGGGCCCGCACGGCCCGGGCAGCGTGCAGCTGTGGGTGGACCCCGGCGGCGCGGAGGAGGCGGACGCCGCCGACGGCGCGCTGACCGTGCACCTGCCGGAGCCGGGCGCGGGGCTGGTCGACGTCGTGGCGGACGGCTCGGGCGGCGAGGGCTGGCTGCCCGTGGTCCGCGCCGCGGACGAGCGCGGTCGGCCGGTGGCGCTGGTCCACGCCGACGACGAGCGGCTGCGGCGCATCGCGGTGCTGGACGTGGTGCTGAACAACGCCGACCGCAAGGGCGGCCACGTGCTGCCCGGCCCGTCCGGCACGGTGCTCGGCGTCGACCACGGCCTCACCTTCCACGTGGAGGACAAGCTGCGCACCGTGCTGTGGGGCTGGGCGGACAGCCGGCTGCTGCCGGCGGAGCAGGAGGTGCTGCAGCGGCTGGAGGC
Source organism: Kineococcus xinjiangensis (assembly GCF_002934625.1). Lineage (GTDB taxonomy): Bacteria > Actinomycetota > Actinomycetes > Actinomycetales > Kineococcaceae > Kineococcus_A > Kineococcus_A xinjiangensis. The sequence goes on from NZ_PTJD01000007.1 coordinate 167,325, forward strand.
GGACCTGTCCGCCGGCCTCGGTGAGGTCCTGGCCCGCCTGCTGGAGCCCGCGGAGGTGGAGGCGGCGCGCCGGCGCACCCAGCGGCTGCTGCGCCGCGACCGGATGCCGCGCCCCGGGCAGGGCTGGCCCTCCATCCCCTGGCCCGCCTTCTGAGGCGGCCCGGCTCCTGGGCCCGCCTCCTGGGCCCGGCTCCTGGGCCCGGCTCCTGAGGTGGCGCCTCGCGCCGGCCGCGACGGTGCGGGCCGGTGGCGCCCCTCCCCGGGCGCGGCAGGTAGGTTTCCCGACGTGCACGCCTGGCCCGCGCCCCGACCCGACCTCCTCCCGGGCGCCGGCGCCCTGCCCGGGCGCGGCTTGCGCGTCCACCTCCACGACACCGCCACCGGTGCCGCCGTGCCCACGGGCCCCGACGAGGCCGACGGCACCGCCTCGCTCTACGTCTGCGGGATCACCCCCTACGACGCCACCCACCTCGGCCACGCCGCCACCTACGTGACGTTCGACCTGCTGGGCCGGGCCTGGCGCGACGCCGGGCACGAGGTGCGCTACGTGCAGAACGTCACCGACGTCGACGACCCGCTGCTGGAGCGGGCCGCGGCCACCGGCGAGGATTGGCGCGAGCTCGCCCGGCGCCAGACCGACCTCTTCCGCGACGACATGACGGCCCTCGCCGTCGTCCCCCCGGACACCTACCTCGGTGCGGTGGAGACCATCCCGCTGGTGGTGGCGGCCGTGGAGCGCCTCCTCGCCGAGGGCCGCGCCTACCGGGTGGCCGGTGCGGACGGCGCCCCGGACGGCGACGTGTACTTCCGGCTGGAGGGCGACGACCGCTTCGGCTCCGTCTCCGGACTGGGCCGGGAGGAGATGCTGGCGCTGTCCGCCGAGCGCGGTGGCGACCCCGCCCGGCCCGGCAAGGCCGACGCCCTCGACCCGCTGCTGTGGCGCGTGGAGCGCCCCGGGGAGCCGTCCTGGGACGGTGGCGCGCTGGGGCGGGGACGCCCCGGCTGGCACATCGAGTGCACCTGCATCGTGCTCGACCGGCTCGGCACCCCGATCAGCGTGCAGGGCGGCGGCAGCGACCTCGCCTTCCCCCACCACGAGATGGGCGCCTCCCACTCGCGCGCCCTCACCGGCGGCACCGACTACGCCCGCGCCTACGCCCACGGCGGGATGGTCGCCCTCGACGGCGAGAAGATGAGCAAGTCCCTCGGCAACCTCGTGCTCGTCTCGCGGCTGCGGGCGGGCGGGGAGGAGCCGGCGGCGATCCGCCTGGCGATCCTGGCCCACCACTGGCGCAGCGACTGGTCGTGGACGGCGGAGGGGATGCGCGCCGCGGCGCAGCGCCTGCAGCGCTGGCGCAGCGCGGTCCGCCTCCCCAGCGGCCCCGACGCCGCCCCGGTGCTGGCGCAGGTGCGCGCCCGCCTCGCCGACGACCTCGACGCCCCCGCGGCGCTCGCCGCCGTGGACGACTGGGCGCGGGCGGCGCTCGCGCAGGGGGAGCGGGCCGGCACGGACCCGGCCAACGCCCACCTGGACGACGCCCCCGTCCCCGCGGCGGGGGACACCGGCGCCCCGGAGCTGGTGCGCCGCACCGTGCAGGTGCTGCTCGGCGTCGACCTGGGGTAGCCGCGCGGCGCGGCGCTCAGCCGCCCGCGGCGCCCGAGGCCCGGTACCGGTCGACGGCGACGAGCAGGTCGTCGACGACCGCGGGCTCCTCGATCGTGGGCGGCACCGCCACCTCGTCGCCGTCGACGATCTGCCGCATGGTCTTGCGCAGGATCTTCCCCGAGCGCGTCTTGGGCAGCCGCTGCACGACGAGGACGTCGCGGAAGGCGGCGACGGGCCCCACCTGCCGGCGCACCAGCGCCACGAGCTCCCGGCGCAGGTCCGCCTCGTCGAGGTCCACCCCGGCCTTGAGGGTGACGAAGCCGCTGGCGCGCTGGCCCTTCAGCTCGTCGCGGACGCCGATGACGGCGGCCTCGGCGACAGCGGGATGGGTGGCGAGGACCTCCTCCAACTGCCCCGTCGAGAGGCGGTGCCCGGCGACGTTGATGACGTCGTCGGTGCGGCCCATGACGTAGAGGTAGCCGTCCTCGTCGAAGTGCCCGGAGTCGCCGGTGGCGTAGCAGCCGGGGAACGCGGTGAGGTACGCCGCCCGGTAGCGCTCCTGCCCGGCCCACAACCCGCGCAGCGACCCGGGCGGCAGGGGCAGGCGCAGGACGATGTTGCCCTCCTCCCCGGCCGCGCGGGGGTTGCCCTGCCCGTCGACGACCTCGACGCGGTAGCCGGGCACCGGCAGCCCGGCGGAACCGGCACGGACGGGCAGGGAGTCGAGGCCGCGCGGGACGGCGGCGACGGGCCAGCCCGTCTCCGTCTGCCACCAGTGGTCGACGACGGGGCAGTGCAGGCCCCGCTCGGCCCAGGCGAAGGTCTCCGGGTCCAGCCGCTCCCCGGCGAGGAAGAGGGTGCGCAGGCTGCTCAGGTCGTGGCGGGCGAGCAGGTCGAGGCCGGGGTCGGCACGCCGGATGGCCCGCAGCGCGGTGGGTGCGGTGAACAGGACGTTCACGCGGTGCTCGGCGGCGACGCGCCAGAACGCGCCGGCGTCGGGGGTCCCCACCGGCTTGCCCTCGTAGAGGACGGTGGTGGCGCCGACGAGGAGGGGCGCGTAGACGATGTAGGAGTGGCCCACGACCCACCCGACGTCGGAGGCGGCCCACATCACGTCGCCGGGGCCGATGTCGTAGACGGCGGCCATGCTCCAGGCCAGCGCCACGGCGTGGCCGCCGTTGTCGCGCACGATGCCCTTCGGGCTGGCGGTGGTGCCCGAGGTGTAGAGCACGTAGAGGGGGTCGCCGGCCGCGACGGGGACGGTCGCGGCGGGTCGCGCCTGCGCGCACTGCTCGTCCCAGTCGAGCCAGCGCACGCCGGCCGCGGGCGTCGCGTCGTGGTCGGCGGCACGGCCGGGGACGTGCTCGCGCGCCTTGACGACGACCGAGCGGACGGAGCCGGCGGAGAGGGCGAGGGCCTCGGCGACGATGGGCAGGTACTCCACGACCCGGCCGGGTTCGAGGCCGCCGGATGCGGTGACGAGGGCCACCGCGGTGCAGTCGTCGATGCGCGCGGCCAGCTCCGGCGCGGCGAAGCCGCCGAAGACGACGGAGTGCACCGCTCCGATGCGGGCGCAGGCCAGCATGGCCACGACCGCTTCCGGGATCATCGGCAGGTAGATCACGACCCGGTCGCCGGCGGTGACGCCGCAGTCGCGCAGCACCCCGGCGAAGCGGCTGACCCGCTCGAGCAGCTCCGCGTAGCTGAGGCGGCTCTTCGTGCCGGTCATGGCGGAGTCGTGGATGAGGGCGGTGCGCTCCCCGTGCCCCGCCTGGACGTGGCGGTCGACGGCGTTGTGGCAGGTGTTCAGCGTGGCGCCGGGGAACCACTCGTAGAGCGGCGCGCGCGAGGAGTCCAGGGCGCGCTGCGGGGGCTGCTCCCAGTCGACGGCCGCGGCGGCCTCCAGCCAGAACCGTTCCGGGTCCTCGAGGCTGGCCCGGTGGACGCGGTGGTAGGCGCTGCCGACGTGCTCCATCACATGCCTCCTCGTCGAGGGATGAGACGCCCATGTATACAGACGGGCGCATGGGACGGCAAGACCGTCGGGAGTGTTGCCGTCGGAACGGGTCTGTGTATACATTCGCGCCGTCCACAGGTGGGCGGTGTGGAGCGGAGGACGGATGCGGGCCAGCGACCGGGCCTACCAGCGGCTGCGGGAGGAGATCCTCGACGGCCTCCTCGCGCCGCGCACCGTGCTGGCCGAGGTGGAGCAGGCCGCGCGGCTCGGCGTCTCCCGCACTCCCGTCCGGGAGGCCTTCGGGCGCCTGGTGGCGGACGGCCTGCTCGCGGCGCAGTCCGGCCGCGGCCTCGTCGTCACCGAACTCTCCGCCGGCGGCGTGCACGAGCTGTACGAACTGCGCACCGCACTGGAGGACCAGGCCGCGCGGCTGGCCGCGCAGCGGCGCGACCCGCGGGTCTTCGAGGACCTCGCGCGCCGCTTCGCCGCCGCGGGCGACCTCGTCCACCTCGGCGAGGAGGGCCTGCACCGCTACTACGAACTGACCGACGACCTCGACGCCGCCATCGACGAGGCCGTCCGCAACTCCTACCTCGCCGACGCCCTGCGCGCCGCCCGCACGCACCTGGTGCGCATCCGCCGCCTCGCCCGCCACGATCCCGGGCGGCTGCGCGAGGCCGCCGCAGAGCACCTGCTCATCGTCGAGGCCATCGCCGCCGGCGACGCCGGGCTCGCCGCGCACGCCACGCACGTGCACCTGCACAAGAGCAAGACCCACTTCGTCCGGCTCGTCGAACGGCACCTGGACGAGACCTCGAACGCCCCGAGCGCCACCGTCGCGACGACGGGCGCCTGAACCGGCCACCGGCCACCCCCGAGAGGAGACCACCGTGGAGCAGCACCAGGTGCGCGTCCACCGCAGCGACGAGGACCTGCCCCGCAAGGAGCAGTTGGCGTGGCGGATCGCGGAGGTCGCCGCCGACCTCGTGCCCGTCGACGACGAGGTGACCGACATGGTGGTCAACCGCGTCCTCGACAACGCCGCGGTCGCCGCAGCCTCGCTCACCCGCAGGCCGGTGGCGGCCGCGCGCTCGCAGGCACTGGCGCACCCGCCCTCCGCCGGTGGGCGCGGCGCCGGTGTCAGCGGCGTCGGACCCGGCGCCCGCGTCTCCCCGGAGTGGGCGGCGTGGGCGAACGGCGTGGCCGTGCGCGAACTGGACTTCCACGACACGTTCCTGGCCGCGGACTACTCCCACCCCGGCGACAACATCCCGGCCGTCCTGGCCGTGGCCCAGCACATGGGGCGCAGCGGCGCCGACGTCGTGCGCGGCATCGTCACCGCCTACGAGATCCAGGTCGACCTCGTGCGCTCGATCTGCCTGCACGAGCACAAGATCGACCACGTCGCCCACCTGGGCCCCGCCGCCGCGGCCGGCATCGGAACCCTGCTCGGACTCGACGTCCCCACGATCCACCAGGCCGTCGGGCAGGCGCTGCACACCACCACCGCGACGCGGCAGTCGCGCAAGGGGGAGATCTCCTCCTGGAAGGCGTACGCCCCGGCCTTCGCGGGCAAGATGGCGGTGGAGGCCGTGGACCGGGCGATGCGCGGGGAGACCTCCCCGGCCCCGATCTACGAGGGCGAGGACGGGTTCATCGCCTGGCTGCTGTCCGGGCCGGGGCACGTCTACACGGTGCCGCTGCCCGCAGCCGGGGAGCCGAAGCGGGGAATCCTCGACACCTACACCAAGGAGCACTCCGCGGAGTACCAGGCCCAGGCCCTGATCGACCTGGCCCGGCGGATGCGGCGCGACGTGCCGCGGGCGCTCGACCCCGCACAGGTGGCCTCCATCGTCATCGCCACCTCCCACCACACCCACCACGTCATCGGCTCCGGCTCGGGCGACCCCCAGAAGTACGACCCGCGGGCGTCGCGGGAGACCCTCGACCACTCCATCCCGTACATCTTCACGGTCGCTCTGCAGGACGGCGCCTGGCACCACGTCGACAGCTACGCCCCCGAGCGGGCGCAGCGACCCGACACCGTCCAGCTCTGGCAGCGCACCACCACCCGCGAGGACCCGGAGTGGACGCGCCGCTACCACTCCCACGACCCGGCGCAGAAGGCGTTCGGCGGTCGCGTCGAGGTGACGTTCACCGACGGCACCACCTACCGCGACGAGATCGCCGTCGCCGACGCGCACCCGCTCGGAGCGCGCCCCTTCGGCCGGCAGCAGTACGTGGAGAAGTTCCGCACCCTCGCGCAGGGCGTCCTCGACGACGCGGAGGTCGAGCGCTTCCTGGCCCTGGCGCAGCGCCTGCCGGAACTCGGGCCGGAGGAGGTCGCCCTGCTCGACCTCACCGCCCGCGCCGGCCTGCTGGAGTCGCTGCCCGCCCCCCGGGGGATCTTCTGATGCTGAGCACCACCGTGACGGCCGCCGAGAAGCGGCGCCGCCTGCGCCAGGCCCTCGCCGGCGGCGAGCTGCTGCAGTTCCCCGGCGCGTTCAACCCGCTGTCCGCGAAGCTGGTGCAGCAGAAGGGCTTCAACGGGGTCTACGTCTCCGGGGCGGTGCTCTCCGCCGACCTGGGGCTGCCCGACATCGGCCTGACCACCGCCACCGAGGTCGCCGCGCGCACCCAGCAGATCGCCCGGGCCACGGACCTGCCGCTGCTGGTGGACGCCGACACCGGCTTCGGGGAACCGCTGAACCTCGCGCGCACCGTCCAGGCGCTGGAGGACGCCGGAGCCACCGGCCTGCACGTCGAGGACCAGGTCAACCCGAAGCGCTGCGGGCACCTCGACGGCAAGGCGGTCGTGGACGACGCCACGGCGAGCCGGCGGGTGCGCGCCGCAGTCGACGCCCGGCGCGACCCCGACCTGCTCCTGATGGCCCGCACCGACATCCGCGCGGTCGAGGGCCTGCGGGCGACGCTGGAGCGGGCGCGGCTGCTCGTCGACGCCGGCGCGGACGCGATCTTCCCCGAGGCGCTGCGCGACCTGGGGGAGTTCGAGGCGGTCTGCTCGGCCGTCGACGTGCCGGTGCTCGCCAACATGACGGAGTTCGGCAAGAGCGACCTGTTCAGCGCCCGGCAGCTCGCCGACGCCGGCGTGCGCATCGTCATCCACCCGGTGTCCCTGCTGCGCGTCGCGATGGGCGCGGCGGCGCGGGCGCTGGACACCCTCCGCACGGAGGGGTGGCTGCGCGGGGAGGTGGACGGGATGCAGACGCGGGCCGAGCTGTACGCGCTCCTCGACTACGCCTCCTACGCCCACTTCGACGCCACCGTCCTGACCGCCGGCGACGTCCTGACCGCCGCCCGCACCGGGCAGCCGCCGGCGCACGTCGCCGGCTGAGCCCCCGCCACGCCTCCCGCTACGACTCCCGCCACGCCTCCCGAAGGAGCGACATGACCCACGCCTCGTCCGAGATCCGCAAGGGGCTCAGCGGTGTCGTCGTCGACACCACGGCCGTCTCCAAGGTGAACCCCGAGACCAACTCCCTCCTCTACCGCGGCTACCCGGTCCAGCAGCTCGCGGCCTCCTGCAGCATGGAGGAGGTCGCCTGGCTGCTGTGGCACGGCGACCTGCCGAACTCCGCCGAACTGGCCGGGTTCCAGCGCGCCGAGCGCGCCCAGCGCGAGCTGACCCCGCCCGTGCGCGCGGTCCTGGACCAGCTGCCCCTGAGCGCCCACCCGATGGACGTGCTGCGCACCGCGGTGAGCGCCATGGGGGCGCTCGACCCCGCGGCCGGGGACTCCTCGCCGGAAGCGGACCGGCGCAAGTCGCTCGCCCTGTTCGCGGCGGTGCCCGCGGTCGTCGCCTACGACCAGCGCCGCCGGCGCGGCCAGGACCCGGTGCCCCCGCGCGACGACCTCGACTACGCCGCCAACTTCCTGTGGATGACGTTCGGCGAGGTCCCGGCCGACGTGGTGGTCGACGCGTTCCGCACCTCCCTCGTCCTCTACGCCGAACACTCCTTCAACGCCTCCACGTTCACCGCGCGGGTCATCACCTCCACGCTCGCCGACCTGCACGCGGCCGTCACCGGTGCCGTCGGGGCGCTGAAGGGAGCGCTGCACGGCGGGGCGAACGAGGCGGTGATGCACCTGTTCACCGAGATCGGCTTCGGGGACGGCGCCGCGGCGCGCGCGGAGCAGTGGCTGGAGCGCGCCCTGGCGGAGCGGCGCAAGGTGATGGGCTTCGGGCACCGGGTGTACAAGCGGGGGGACTCCCGCGTGCCGACGATGCGCGCCGCGCTGGAGCGGCTCGTGGAGCACTACGGCCGCCGGGACGTGCTCGACCTCTACGAGGGGCTCGAGGCGGCGATGGCCGAGCGCAAGGGGATCCTGCCCAACCTCGACTACCCCTCGGGGCCCGCGTACCACCTCATGGGTTTCGACACGCCCACGTTCACCCCGCTGTTCGTGGCCGCCCGCATCCCCGGCTGGACCGCGCACGTGATGGAGCAGGCGCAGTCCAACGCCCTCATCCGGCCGCTGTCGGCCTACGACGGCAAGCCGGAGCGGGACCTGCCGCCGCGCTGAACCGGGGCCGCACCGACCGTCTCGGCTGCGGCCAGGTCGGTGCGGCCCGGTCGGTGCGGCCCGGTCGGGTCAGCGCTCCTCGCCCACGGCCGTCGACGACGGTGGTGCCGTCCCGCCCTGGGGCTCCGTCCGCGTCATCAGCGCGACGATCTCGCGCTGGTCGGCGGCCGAGGGCATGCCCCAGCCCTCCCGGTAGTCGTACACCTCCGCCAGCGGACGCGAGGCGGTCCTGCCGGTGAGGATCTCCACGGACTCCGCGTCGATGAGCGCCGGGTGCTCCACGCCGCACGCCTCGGCGACCTTCACCAGGTCCCGGCGCAGGGTCTTGACGTAGTTCGCGGCGCGCACGGACTTCAGGGCCGGGTCCAGGCCCCGGCTCAGCCACGCGTTCTGCGTGGCCACCCCCGTGGGGCAGGTGTCCGTGTGGCACTTCTGCGCCTGGATGCAGCCGATGGCCAGCATCGCCTCGCGGGCGACGTTGACCATGTCGCAGCCCAGGGCGAAGGCCACCACGGCGTTGTCCGGCAGACCGAGCTTGCCCGCCCCGATGAAGGTGACGTCCTCGGCCAGGCCGCGCTCGGCGAAGGCGGCGTAGACGCGGCTGAACCCGAGCTGGAACGGCAGCGAGACCGTGTCGGTGAAGATCAGCGGGGCGGCGCCGGTCCCACCCTCGCCGCCGTCCACCGTGACGAAGTCCACGCCGCGGCTGGTCTCGGCCATCGCCGTCGTGAGCTCCTCCCAGAACACCAGGTCCCCGACCGCCGACTTGATGCCCACCGGAAGCCCCGTCTCCGCAGCCAGCAGCTCCACCCAGTCCAGCAGGCTGTCGGTGTCGGAGAACTCCGCGTGCCGCGACGGGCTCACGCAGTCCCGGCCCACGGCGATGCCCCGCGTCTCGGCGATCTCCTCGCTGACCTTCACCCCGGGCAGCAGCCCGCCGAGACCGGGTTTGGCGCCCTGGCTGAGCTTGATCTCCAGGGCGCGCACCGGGGCGCTCGCGACGACCTCCTTCAGCCGCCCGACGTCGAACCTGCCCCGCCGGTCCCGACAGCCGAAGTAGGCGGTGCCGATCTGGAAGACGAGCTCGCCGCCGTGGCGGTGGTGGCGGGACAGGCCGCCCTCACCGGTGTTCTGCAGGCACCCGGCCATCGCCGCGCCCCGGTTCAGCGCCTCGACGGCGGCCGCGGAGAGGGACCCGAAGCTCATCGCGGAGATGTTGACGACCGAGTTCGGCCGGAAGGCCCCTGGGCGCCGGCGCGCCGCGCCCAGGACCTTCGCCGACGGCAGCAGCACCTCGTGACCGGCGGCCGGGGAGGAGGCGGGGATCGAGCGCCCGAAGGTGCGGTGCTTGATGACGGGATAGCCGGCCGTGAACTCGATGTCGTTGTCGGTGCCGAAGCCGAAGTAGTTGTTCTCCTTCTTCGCCGAGGCGTAGACCCAGCGGCGCTGGTCGCGGGTGAACGGCCGCTCCTCGTTGTTGTCGGCCACGATGTACTGGCGCAGCTCGGGACCGATCGTCTCCAGCCAGTACCGGGCGCGCCCGATCACCGGGAAGTTGCGCAGCAGCGCGTGCTGGCGCTGCAGCAGGTCGTGGGCGGCCACCGCCCCCACGGCGGAGACCGCGGCCGCGGCCGCGGCGGCGGGGCCCCTGCGGAAGGACGGCGACACGGCGCCAGTCTCGCCCACGGCGGCGCGCCCCGCTACGGTCCGCTTCCGAGAACTCGGCGCCGGAACCGCGCTACCGGTCCAGGTCGAGGTCGCTGCGCTCGAACGTGTCGTCGGTGTAGCGGCGCAGCACCCGCAGCCGCTCTGCGGCGTCGTCGAAGACGTCCACCCGCAGCGCCTCGGCGCCCTCCTGCAGGCGTGTCAGCACCGCCATCGCCTCCTGCGTGGGGGTGGTGCCCTCCGGGCCGCCGGGGCGCTCGCGCAGGTCCGCGGGGATGTCCGCGAGCTCCCGGCAGACGTCCTTCAGCGCCGAACGCAGCACGTCCAGCCGGTGCTCGTGCTCCGCGGCCGCCCCACCGGCGGCGAGGCGCTCCTCCACCTGCAGGAGGTTCGCGGCCACCACCCCGGCGGCGTCGACGACCTGCGGCGGCAGCCCGGCCTCGACGATCCAGGCCGTGGTGGGCGGCGCGGCGGGCGCCGGCTCCAGTTCCGCGGGGGCGCGGGTGACGGCGTGCCGGGGCGGGGGAGCCTCGACCCCGGCGGCGTGGTCCAGCCAGCGCGAGACCAGCCCGAGCCCGTGCCAGAACAGGGGCAGCGCGAGCAGGAGGAGCAGCCACCACAGCTGGTACGGCACGGCGTCCTCCTCCAGCTCCCCGGCGCTGCGCCCGGCGTCGCCGCCCGACCGTGCCGCACGAGGAACGTCAGGCGCCTCTGCCAGCAGTGTGCACCAGCGGCGGGCGACGGGCGCAGCGACCGCCGCCGACACCGCCTGCTACTGCTGCTGCTGCATCAGCCGGGACTGGATGACCTGCTGCAGGCGCTGCAGCTGTCCCGTCCCGAGGCCGTCGACCTCGCCCTCCAGGCGCCGCAGCACCTGCGGGTCCTCCATCATCCGCTCGCTGGACTGCAGCAGGACCGTCCCGGCGCCGGTGAAGTCGTACTGGCGCTCCTCGCCGCTGCGGGTGCCGAGCAGGGCACCGCGGGCGGCGCCGAGGAAGTGGCCCATCCAGCCGGCGTCGAAGTGCAGGGAGGGCGCGGGGCAGTCGGCCCAGCCCACGAGCGCCTCGGGGTCGACCCGGATCGGGGGCTCGACGAAGATGACCGGGCCGGAGGAGGAGGCGAGGAACTTCCCCGTCCCGATCAGCGTCAGGAACCCGGGGATGATGGACTCCTTCAGCTCCAGCGACGCGTCGAACGCCAGCAGGTTGGCCGCCCGGACCGTGAGGTTGCCCTGGTCCAGGTCGTAGGAGTTGATGTCGAAGCCGCGGTCGCCGAGGATCACGTGAGCGGAGCCGTTGGCCACCACCCAGTCGCGGGAGTACAGCGGCGAGGAGAAGCGCTCGGCCACCATCCCCGTCAGCGACGTCGCCATCAGGGGCTCGAAGCGGATGCCCTGCCCGCCCGGCGCCGGGTAGTAGGCGATCATCCGGCCGGTCTGCATGAACAGCGGCTGCGTCAGGCGCACGCAGTACGCGTAGGCGTTTCCGGGGACGTTGTCGTGGTCGGGCAGCGTCGTCGGGTCCAGCGGCTGGGGCGTCGTGGACTGGATGCTCACAGCTTCTCCTCCGATGCCTGCACGTAGACCGTCCCCTGCCCCGACACCTTCAGCTGCACGGCCTCCCCGGACCCGCGTCCCACGGCGTCGCGCCAGGAGACGTTCGCCGCCACGTCCACCCGCAGGTCGCCCACGGAGGCGACGAAGGCCTGCGGGTCGACCACGATCTGGTGGCCGCCGCCGACCTGCAGCGGGAACGTGCCGCCGTGGGAGAGCAGCGCCACGGAGCCGCGCCCGCTCAGCTGCGTCGTGAACAGCCCCTGCCCGGTGACGGCGCCCCGCACGGCTCCCCGCAGGCCGCCCTGCTGGCCGAGGAAGACCACGGAGGAGGACAGGTGCGCGTCGTGGGCGAGGAGCCGGTCGGCCTCCACCGTGAGCGTCGAGCCGCCGTCGAGGTCGACGACGGTGACGTGGTGGCCGTGGTAGCCGTAGTGCACCGTGCCGCTGCCCTGCGCGACCATCATCGCCACCGCCTCACCGGCCATCGCCCGGCCCAGCGCGCCGGCCATGCCGCCGCCGTAGCCACCGCCCGGGCCGGCGCCGACGGGGGAGAAGCGGACCTGCCCGGTGTAGGCGAGCATCGCGCCGCGCCGGGCGAGGACCTCCCCGCCGGGGCGCACCTCGGCCGAGACGACCTTGCCGGTGACCTTCGTGAACGCCATCAGCCCCGCTCCTCCGGCTGCACGTAGACGACGCCGTCGCCCTCGAACCTCAGCGAGAACGCCTCGCCCGAGCCCTCCCCGGCGAGGTTGCGCCAGGACACGTCCGTGACGAACGTCTGCGACAGCCTGCCCCGGCTCGCGATGAACGCCTGCGGATCCACCACCAGCGGCGCCTGCGGCGTGACGCGCAGGGCGATGGGCGGCCCGCCCGCGGAGAGCAGGGCGAGCGGGCCGTGCCCGGTGACCTTCGTCGTGAACAGGCCCTGCCCGCTGGTGGCGCCCTGCAGCCCGGCGAAGACGACCTCGGTGCGCAGGCCCTCGGAGAGGGCGAGCAGCTGCTCGGACTCCGCCCGCAGCTCCTCCCCGGCCAGCTCCACGAGCACGACGTCCATCGCGGAGACGGCCAGGTGGAGGGTGCCCCGGCCGCGGCACTCCATGAGGTTCAGCGACTCGCCCGCGACCCGCTGCATCAGCGCCGCCCGCAAGCCGCCGCCCCCGCCCGTCCCGGCGCTCTTGAACGCGATGTCGCCCTCGTAGGCGACCATCGATCCGGAGGCGGCGCGCACGGCGTCGCCGTTGAGGTCCACCACGAGGACCTTCGAGCCCTGCAAGCGCCAGTTCACGCGCGTCCTCTCCGTCGCCCCGCCGCCGCCGCGCCGCGGCACGGCTCGCGGCCCGCGGTGCTGCCCGGCCCGATCATGCCAGTCGGCCCGCGGCGGGGGAACCGTGGGTGCGGAAGCAGTCACGATGGGCAATCCGACGAGAGTCGAGATCGATTCCCATGCAGATGAACCACGTCGACGGCAACGGATCCGAAGATCTGTTCAGTCGTTGCCATTGCTTCGACCAGTCTGTGGGGCTAGCGTCCACCTCCTGTCCTGCCGCCCGTTCTGCGGGCGAGTCGAACGAGGGAGTTCGCGCGTGTCCACAGCTCGTCCCAGCCGCCGCCACGGCGCCATCGCCGCCACCGCGGCGGCGGCGCTCATCGCCGGGGCCACCCCCGCGGCCATGGCCGCCTCGCCCAACGCCAACAACAACACCTCCAAGAAGCTGCGCCAGGCCGTCTCGGCCGAGGGCATCATGGAGCACCTGCGCGCGCTCGACGCGATCGGCAAGGCGAACGGCGACACCCGCGCCTCCGGTACCCCGGGCTACGACAAGTCGGTCGACTACGTGGTGCAGAAGCTGCGCGCTGCGGGCTACTCGCCCACCGTGCAGCCCTTCGAGTTCCCGTACTTCGCGGACAACGCCCCGGCCGTCCTGGAGCGCGTCTCCCCGAACCCGGCCACCCTCGGCACGGGGACGTTCACGTTCTCCGGCTCCGGTGACGTCACCGCCGCGGTGCAGGCCGTCGACATCAACCTCGAGGGCAGCCGCGCCAGCACCAGCGGCTGCGAGTCGACTGACTTCGCCGGCTTCAAGGCCGGCAACATCGCCCTGATCCAGCGCGGCACCTGCGCCTTCGGCGACAAGGCAGTCAACGCCGAGGCCGCCGGCGCCAGCGCCGTCATCATCTTCAACCAGGGCAATAGCCCCACTCGCGAAGACCTGATGATCGGCACCCTCGGCGGCCCGGTGACGAAGCTGCCCGTCGTCGGCGCCAGCTTCGCCGACGGCGCGAGCCTGGCCGCGGCCGGCACCGTGGCGCGCGTCAAGACCGACACCGTGTCGCAGATGCGCACCACCTACAACGTCTTCGCCGAGACCAAGGCGGGCGACCCGAACAACGTCGTCATGACCGGCGCGCACCTCGACAGCGTCGCGGCCGGCGTCGGCATCAACGACAACGGCTCCGGCAGCGCGACGATCCTCGAGGTCGCCGAGCAGATGGCCAAGGTCAAGCCGACCAACAAGGTCCGCTTCGCCTGGTGGGGCGCGGAGGAGCTCGGCCTGCTCGGCTCTGAGCACTACGTCGCGAACCTGTCCGAGGAGGAGCAGAAGAAGATCGGGCTCTACCTGAACTTCGACATGGTCGGCTCCCCGAACTACGTGCGCTTCGTCTACGACGGCGACAACTCCCGCTACGGCGAGGGCCAGGCGGCGATCGGCCCCGAGGGCTCCGGCGCCATCGAGGACATGTTCCACGACTACTTCGCCTCCGTGGGCCTGGCCTCGGAGGAGACGCCCTTCAGTGGCCGCAGCGACTACGGGCCGTTCATCGAGGTCGGCATCCCCTCCGGTGGCCTGTTCACCGGCGCGGAGGACGTCAAGAACGCGAAGCAGGCCGAGATCTTCGGCGGTGAGGCCGGCGTCGCCTACGACAAGTGCTACCACCAGGCGTGCGACGACATCTCGAACATCAGCGTCAAGGGCCTCGACGAGATGTCCGACGCGGTGGCGCACGCGATCCTGACGTACGCCTTCGACAGCCGCACCGTCAACGGCCGCGGCGAGGGTCGTCCGGTCAGCCCTCCCGGGCAGCACGTGGACGGCACGCCGGTCAACACCTCCGGCTCCTCCGAGGGCGGCGGCCTGCACGACCACGAGCACGAGCCCGAGGCCTGAGCAGCCGCAGGGTGGTGAGCGGGTCAGCCGAGTGACCTGAGCAGCGCCGACGAGGGCCCGGTCCGCAGCAGCGGACCGGGCCCTCGTGGTGTCTGCGGAGGCGGTGCCCCGGCGGCCGTCCAGCGGCGCTCGACCGCGCCCGGGGTCCCGGGCGCGGCGATGCCGGCGCGAGGTCGTCGCGCCGGCTCAGCCCCGGCGCGGCGGGTCGTCGCGGCGGCGCAGGTAGCGCTCGAACTCGCGGGCGATCGCCTCGCCCGTCGCCTCCGGCAGCTCGGCGGTGTCCTTGGCCTCCTCGAGCTGCTGCACGTACTCGGCGATCTCGGTGTCCTCCTCGGCGAGCTCGTCCACGCCGTGCTCCCAGGCGCGGGCGTCCTCGGGGAGGTCCTCCATCGGCACCGCGATCTCCAGCAGCTCCTCCACCCGGTGGAGCAGCGCGAGCGTCCCCTTCGGCGACGGCGGCTGCCCCACGTAGTGGGGGATGGCGGCCCACAGCGACAGCGCGGGCAGGCCGGCGGCCGCGACGAACTCCTGGACGACGCCGACGATGCCCGTCGGCCCCTCGTAGCGGGAGCGCTCGATGGTCAGGCGCTGGAGGAGCGTCTCGTCCTCCGTGGTGCTCGTGATCGGCAGCGGCCGGGTGTGCGGCACGTCGGCCAGCAGCGCCCCGAGGGTGACCACCAGCGAGGCGTCGTGCGCCCTGGCGTGCTCCACGAACTCCCGCGCGTAGGTCTTCCACCGCATGGACGGCTCGATGCCCCGCACCAGCAGCACGTCGCGCGCGGAGCCCGCAGGGCGCGCCCAGGACACGCGCGTCGTCGGCCACACGAGCCGGCGGCGACCCTCGTCGTCCAGGTGGACGGTGGGACGGTTGACCTGGAAGTCGTGGTACTCCTCCGGGTCGAACTCGGCCAGCTCCTGCGCTCCCCAGACGCGGTGCAGGTGGGCCACGGCCTGGCTGGCCGCCTCACCGGCGTCGTTCCAGCCTTCGAACGCCGCGATGACCACCGGGTCCCGCAGGGGGACCGATGGGCTCCCCGCAGCAGGGGAGGAGTGGGACTCCGACACGCTCGCACCTCCGGGCCGGCACGGTGCCGGACCTACCCAGGGTAGGGCGTGCGCCCCGCAGGCGGTGCCCGAGGCGCGGCCACCGCCCGCGGGCCCGCCTAGACTCCCGCCTCGATGAGCCAGCCGCCGCAGCACCCGCTCCCCACCGGCACCGACCACGCGCCCCACGCCGCGCCGGGGCGGCCGTTGCCCGCCGCCGTGCTGTGGGACATGGACGGCACCCTCGTCGACACCGAGCCGTACTGGATGGAGTGCGAGCAGCAGGTCATCGGCCGGGCCGGGGTGCGCTGGAGCCGCGAACACGCCCTCACCCTGGTGGGGAAGTCCCTGCCGGAGGCGGGCGCGATCATCCGGGACTACGTCCTCGCCGCGGGTGGACCGGCGCTCGACCCCGCCGAGGTGGTCGCCGAGATGCTCACCGGGGTCGCCGCGCGGGTCCGCGCGGTAGTGCCCTGGCGCCCCGGCGCCCGGGAACTGCTGGCCGCGACCGGCGCGGCGGGGGTGCCGAGCGCGCTGGTCACCATGTCCTACCGGTCGCTGGCCGATGCCGTGGTGGAGCTGCTGCCCGGCGCGTTCGACGTGGTGGTGGCAGGCGACGAGGTCGAGCGCGGCAAGCCGCACCCCGACCCCTACCTGCGTGCCGCGCACCTGCTGGGCGTGCGGCCCGGCGACTGCGTGGCGCTCGAGGACTCCCCGACGGGCGTGCGCTCCGCCGAGGCAGCCGGCTGCCGCACCGTCGCCGTTCCGCACCTGGTGCCCATCGAGGCCGCACCGGGGCGCAGCCGCGTGCCGAGCCTGACGGTGCTCGATCTGCCCGCCCTGGCGCGCCTGCGCGCCGGTGAGGTCCTCGACCTGCTCTGAGCGCACTCGGCCCCGCGAGGCGGGGCGCGCCGCACCCTCAGCCGGGGCGGACGTCGTCCGGAGCAGCCGGCGCGACGGGCTCCACGGGCAGCGGCACGGCGCCCTCGGGAAGCGGCGGGGGCGTGCCCCCGAAGGCGGGGCAGCGGACCTGGTGGTCGCACCACTTGCAGAGCTTCCCCGGGGAGGGGCGCCAGTCCCCGGCGGCGGTGGCGCGCTCGATCGCCGCCCACAGGGCCTTCACCTTGCGCTCGGTGGCCAGGAGCTCCGCCTCGTCGGGCGTGTAGCGCAGCACGTCTCCGGAGCCGAGGTAGACCAGCTGAAGCTGCCGGGGGACGACGCCCTTGAGCCGCCACAGCACCAGCGCGTAGAACCGCATCTGGAACAGCGCCTTCGCCTCGAACAGCTGGGAGGGCGCCTTGCCGGTCTTGTAGTCCACGACGCGCAGGTCCCCGCTGGGGGCGACGTCGAGGCGGTCGACGATGCCGCGCAGCACCAGACCGTCGTCGAGGAGGGCCTCCACCCTCACCTCCCGCCCTGCGGGCTCCAGCCGGCGGGGGTCCTCGAGCTGGAAGTAGCGCTCCAGCAGGGCCTCGGCGCTGAGCAGCCACTCCTGCAGCGGGGCGGGGTCGCCGTCGGGGAACAGGGCGGCCACGTCCGGTTCCCGCTCGCGCAGCGCCTCCCACTGGGCGGCGACCATCCCCCGCGCCGCGGGCGCGGTGCGCTGCTCCGGCGGGAGGTCGAACAGGCGCTCCAGCACGGCGTGCACGACCGTGCCCCGCACGGCCGCGGCGCTCGGCGCCTCGGGCAGCCGGTCCACCACGCGGAAGCGGTAGAGCAGCGGGCATTGCATGAAGTCGGCGGCCCGTGAGGGCGACAGCGAGGCCCGCCGCGCCCCCGGCGCGGGGGTGGCGGGGGGTGGGGAGACGGGGGCGTCGGCGCCCGGGTCGGTTGCCGTTCGCATGCCGTCCACCATAGGCGGCGGTCCCGACAGCACCGGCGCACTCCGCGCCCGCCCGCGCCGCGCAAGCAGCGCTGCGGACGGCCACGTGGACGGCCTCGCGGACGGCCCCGGCCGCGCCCGCCGCGGCCGGGACCTACGATCGAGCGGTGCCATCCCCCTCCTCCGCCCCGGCCGCCGCCGGAGCGCCGGAAGAGCGCACCCGCAGGGCCGGACTGCTGCTGGGCCGCCCCTTCGGCGTGCCGCTGATGCTGTCCACCTCCTGGCTGCTGTTCGCCGCCGTCATCACTGCCGTCTTCGGGCCCCGCCTGAGCGAGCGCATCCCCGGCGCCGGCGCCTACGGCGTCGCGTTCGGCTACGCGGTGCTGCTGCTGCTGTCCGTGCTGGCGCACGAGGCGGCCCACGCGGCCACCGCCCGGGCCGTCGGGATGCGGGTGACCGGGATCACCCTCGACGTGTGGGGTGGGCACACCACCTTCGCCGACGAGGCCCCCAGCCCGGGCCGCAGCTTCCTGGTGGCCGTCACGGGGCCGCTGGCCAACGGTCTGGTCGCGCTGGCCGCCTGGGGCGTCCTGCTCGCCGCGGAGCTGCCACCGATCGCCGGGCTGCTGGTGCAGGCGCTGCTGGTCAGCAACGTCCTGGTCGCGGTGTTCAACCTGCTGCCGGGTCTGCCGCTGGACGGCGGGCACCTCCTCGAGGCGCTGGTGTGGCGGCTCAGCGGCGAGCGCACGACCGGCACCGCCGCGGCCGGCTGGGGCGGCCGCGTGGTGGCGGTGCTGGTGCTGGTGGCGGCGCTCGGCTGGCCGCTGCTGAGCGGTGCCGAGCCGTCCCTTCTGGCGGTCGTCTGGGCGGCCCTCGTCTCCGCGCTGCTGTGGCAGGGAGCCGGGCAGGCCCTGCGGCACGCGCGGGTGCGCCGGCGGCTGCCGACGCTGACCGCCGGCGCACTGCAGCGACCGGCGATCGCGGTGCCGGCCGGGGCGACCGTCGCCGACGTCGTGGCCCGCGCCCGCGCCCGCGTGGACGCCGGGGTCGACGGGCAGCGGCTGGAGGTCGTGCTCGTCACCGACGACGGGGTGCCCGTCGCGGTCGTCGACACCGCCGCCCTGCAACGGGTGCCGGAGGCCCGCCGGGGCGGGCTGACGGCCGGTGCCACGGCCCGGGCGCTGGGGCCGCGGCCGGTGCTGCGCGCGGACCTGGCCGGGATGGCGCTGCTCGACGCGGTGACGCACCACGGACTGGGGGAGCACGTCGTCGTCGACGCCGGCGGGACCGTGGTGGGCCTGCTGCGCGGCGGTGACGTGGTGCGGGCCGTGACCGGCCGCTGAGCCCCACCCGCCGCCGAGCCCCACCGCCGCTGGGCTCGTCCACCCGCCGCGCCCGGCATGGGCGAGGATCGGCCCCCTGACCCACCGCCGGGCGGCGCGCCCCGCCCGCCCGCAGCACCGACCCGCAGCACCGACCCGCAGCACCGACCCGCAGCCACGAGGCTGCGCGCACCGCACTGGAGGACCCACCGATGAGCACCGCAGGGCATCCCACCGGCGCCGAGACCCGCCGAGGACCGTTGCGGGTGGGGGAGCGCGTCCAGCTGACCGACCCGCGCGGCCGCATGCACACCATCACCCTCGCCCCCGGCAAGGAGTTCCACACCCACCGCGGCAGGTTCTCCCACGACGAGCTCATCGGCCGCGACGACGGCGCCGTGGTCCGCAACACCGCCGGGGTGGAGTACCTGGCGCTGCGCCCGCTGCTCAGCGACTTCGTCCTCTCCATGCCCCGCGGGGCGGCGGTGGTCTACCCCAAGGACGCCGGGCAGATCGTGCAGATGGCCGACCTCTTCCCGGGCGCCCGCGTGATCGAGGCGGGTGTGGGCTCCGGGGCCCTGACGATGTCGCTGCTGCGCGCCGTCGGCGACGAGGGCCGGGTGCACTCCTTCGAGCGGCGGGAGGACTTCGCGCAGATCGCCCGCGCGAACGTGGAGACGTTCTTCGGCGGCCCGCACCCGGCGTGGGAGCTGCGCGTCGGCGACCTCGTGGCGGCCCTGCCGGAGGCCGGGCTGAGCGCCGACTCCGCGGCCGACCGCGCCGTCCTGGACATGCTGGCGCCCTGGGAGTGCCTCGACGCCGTCGCCGACGCGCTCGCCCCCGGCGGCGTCCTCATCTGCTATGTCGCCACCGCCACCCAGCTGTCCCGGCTGGCGGAGGCCGTGCGCGAGACGGGCCGCTGGACGGAGCCGGAGGCGTGGGAGTCCATGGTGCGCGGCTGGCACCTGGAGGGGCTGGCGGTGCGCCCGCAGCACCGCATGGTCGGGCACACCGGCTTCCTGCTCACCACCCGCCGCCTCGCCGACGGGGTCCGCCCGCCGCTGCGCAAGCGCCGCCCCGCGCCGGGCGCCTACCCCGTCGACGAGGCCCGCGGTGACGCCGGGGCGGCGGAGGGCGCAGGTGTGGCGGAGTGGACGGAGGAGGACCTCGGCGTGCGCCCCGTCTCGGCCAAGAAGGTCCGCCGCGCCGGCCGCGAGGCCGCCCGTGACGCCGCCGCCGCGGGCGGCGAGGAGCAGCCGGACCCGACCACGGACCCGGCCTCCGGACCCGCCCCGGAGCCCACCGTGGAGCAGGGCCCGGAGCAGGGCCCCGAGGGCGGGCCGCAGGACCGGTCGGAGGACACCGGGAGCGACTACCGGGCCTGAACCCGTTCTCCGGGTTAGTGTCGAGTGCATCCACCGTCCCGGGGCAGGACGCCCGGGGGTCGATCGACGGGAGAGGTGCGCCATGACGGATCCCCACGGTCAGCAGCAGGGCCAGCAGTTCGGCGAGCAGTCCCCCCGCCAGTCCTGGGGCGGAGCCGAACGGGAGCACCGCCACGCCCTCCTGCTGGAGCAGCAGCTGGAGGCCACCCGCAGCCGGCTGGCGCAGACGAGCACCCAGAACGAGCGCCTCGCCGCCACCCTGCGCGAGGCCCGCGACCAGATCGTGTCGCTGCGCTCTGAGGTGGACCGCCTGGGCCAGCCGCCCGCCGGGTACGGCACCTTCGTCGCCGCCCACGAGGACGGCACCGTCGACGTGATGACGTCCGGGCGCAAGATGCGCGTCGCGGTCAGCCCCGCGGTGGAGCTCGCGGCGCTGCGATCGGGCCAGGAGGTCATGCTCAACGAGGCCCTCAACGTCGTGGCCGCCTGCGGCTTCGAGCAGGTCGGCGAGCTCGTCGCCGTCAAGGAGCTCCTCGACGGCGACCGGGCGCTGGTGCTGGCCCGCGCCGACGAGGAGCGGGTGGTGCGCCTGGCCGCCCCGCTGCTGGACGGGCCGCTGCGCGTCGGCGACTCCCTCACCGTCGACACCCGCTCCGGGTTCGCCTACGAGCGGGTGCCCAAGGCCGAGGTCGAGGAGCTCGTGCTGGAGGAGGTCCCCGACATCGACTACGCCGACATCGGTGGCCTCGCCAGCCAGATCGAGCAGATCCGCGACGCGGTGGAGCTGCCGTTCCTGCACGAGGACCTCTTCCACGAGCACGGGCTGAAGGCCCCCAAGGGCGTGCTGCTGTACGGCCCTCCCGGCTGCGGCAAGACGCTGATCGCCAAGGCGGTGGCGAACTCCCTGGCGAAGAAGGTCGCGGCGCTGCGCGGCAACACCGAGTCCAAGAGCTACTTCCTCAACATCAAGGGCCCGGAGCTGCTGAACAAGTACGTCGGTGAGACCGAGCGCCACATCCGCCTCATCTTCGCCCGCGCCCGGGAGAAGGCCTCCCAGGGCACCCCCGTCGTGGTGTTCTTCGACGAGATGGAGTCCCTCTTCCGCACGCGCGGTTCCGGGGTGAGCTCCGACGTGGAGACGACCATCGTCCCGCAGCTGCTCAGCGAGATCGACGGCGTGGAGCGGCTGGAGAACGTCATCGTCATCGGCGCCTCCAACCGCGAGGACATGATCGACCCCGCGATCCTGCGGCCCGGACGCCTCGACGTGAAGATCAAGATCGAGCGTCCGGACGCGGAGGGCGCGCGCGACGTCTTCGCCAAGTACCTCACCGCGGACCTGCCGATCCACCCCCACGACCTCGCCGAGCACGGCGGTGACCCGCAGGCCGCGGTCAACGCCATGATCCAGGCCACGGTCGAGCGGATGTACACGGAGAGCCCGGAGAACGAGTTCCTCGAGGTCACCTACGCCGGCGGGGACAAGGAGGTCCTGTACTTCAAGGACTTCAACTCCGGCGCGATGATCCAGAACATCGTCGACCGCGCGAAGAAGATGGCCATCAAGGACTTCCTCACCACGGGCCAGAAGGGCATCCGGGTGGAGCACCTGCTCGCCGCGTGCGTGGACGAGTTCAAGGAGAACGAGGACCTGCCCAACACCACCAACCCCGACGACTGGGCGCGGATCTCGGGCAAGAAGGGCGAGCGGATCGTCTTCATCCGCACGCTCATCCAGGGCAAGAAGGGCACCGAGGCGGGCCGCTCCATCGCCACCGTCGCCAACACCGGTCAGTACCTCTGAGCGGCGACCGCAGAGCCCGAGCCGCCCGGCGCGGCGGTTGGGGCTCGTCGGCTCAGGCCGGCGGTCGCCCGCCGTGCAGCGTTCCGGCGTGCGTCACCCGGTTGCGGCCGAGGCGCTTGGACGCGTACAGCGCCGCGTCGGCGTGCTCCAGGAGCGACTCCGCATCGGGTGCGGAGGCGGTGAGGGTCGCCACCCCGATGCTGGTCGTCACGCCGTCGACGTCGTCCTCCACGGCACGGCGCACCCGCTCCGCGAGGGCGAGGACGTCGTCGGTCGCCGCCGGCAGCAGCAGGGCGAACTCGTCGCCGCCGATGCGGTAAGCGGCGCCGCCGTCGGACGAGGCGGTGACCTCGCGCAGGACGAACGCGACGGCGGTGAGGACCCGATCGCCCCGGCGGTGCCCGTGCGTGTCGTTGACCTGCTTGAAGCCGTCGAGGTCCACGAGCGCCAGGGCCAGCGGCCGGCACTGGCGCGTGGCGGCGTCGAGCCGCTCCCGCAGGTCCTCGTGGAAGGTGCGGTGGTTGCCCAGCCCGGTCAGTCCGTCGGTGCTGGAGGTCTCCAGGGCCTGCCCGTGCCGGGTGCTCAGGCGGCGGCCGCCGAGGAGGTAGAAGGCGGGAACGGCGAGCAGGAGCACCAGTGTCGTCGTGGTGAGGGTCACGCGCCGCAGGTCGGCCACCTGCAGCTGCAGGTCCTGCGCGGACTTGACCACCTCCAGCACGTGGGTGCTCCCGTCCAGGCGCACGGGGACGCGCACGACGGTGTCCTGGCCGAGCAGCTCTGCCGTCCGGCGCTCGCGGACGCTCACCTCGCGCACCCGAGCGGCGGTGTCGGGGCCCGCACGCTCGCCGACCACCCCCGGCGGATCCGCCCCTTCCGTGGCCCCGTCCGTGGCGGTACCACCCGCGGCGTCGTGGCCCGTGCTGCGGTGCCGGGGCTGCCCGACCGCCACCACGGTCGCGTCCGGGGCGAGCAGGGAGACGCGGTGCACGCCCGGACGGGCCGCGATGTGGTCGAGCAGCTCCCGCACCGCGGGCAGGCCGCCGTCGGGGGCGTCGT
Source organism: Kineococcus xinjiangensis (assembly GCF_002934625.1). GTDB lineage: Bacteria > Actinomycetota > Actinomycetes > Actinomycetales > Kineococcaceae > Kineococcus_A > Kineococcus_A xinjiangensis. The sequence continues at coordinate 190,253 of NZ_PTJD01000007.1, forward strand.
GCAGCTCCCGCAGCACCATGGCGTCGGCGGAGGAGCTCACCGCCGTCTGCTGCAGCGCGCGCTCGGTCAGGGCGCGGGCCATCAGCGCGTACTGCGCGACGCCCGCGCCGACGAGGGTGAGCGCCAGGGTGAGCATCATGCTCGCCGCGAAGCGCAGCGACTTCCGCCGCCGCGCCCGGCTCCCTCCCATGCGCGCCACACGGTTCGCATCGGGAGGAGCAGGGCCCGGCTGGAGCTTCCTCGCAGGACGTCACCCGGGAAGCGCAGCCCGCGCCCGGCCTGCACCGGGCGGCACGCGACACCATCCACGCGGGAGTCCCCCGCCCCCTCCAGCGCGCGCTCCCGCCCCGCGGCCGGATGCACGTCGCCGAGGCCGGTAGTAGCGTCCCCCGGAAGCGAGGAGAACCACGCGGGGCGGCTGGCGGGGCGACCTGTTCCCCGTGTCCGAGCAGTTCACCCGGCCCGGCCCCGGCCGGGAAAGCCCCACGAACCCCGCACCTGGAGGGCACGTCATGGACAGGCACGAGACGGAAAGCACCACCGCGAAGAAGCCGAGCACCGCGAAGATGATCGGACGCGGCATCCTCGCCGGTGTCGTCGGCACCGTGGTGATGACCGCCTTCCAGAAGCTCGTCGAGATGCCGCTGACCGGGCGCGAGGACAGCTACGCCCCGGCGGACTTCGCGCAGCGCCTCCTGCCGATCCAGGCGTCGACCCCGCAGCAGCGCACGACGTTGAACTACGCCACCCACTTCGCGCTGGGCGCGATGTGGGGAACCGCCTACGGGGTCGCGGCCAGCCAGGGCATGCGCGGGCAGAGGGCCGTCAACACCGTCTTCGCCACCGTCTACACCGGCGACGTCCTGCTGAACACCGCGCTCGGGCTCTACCAGCCGACGCAGTGGAGCGCCAAGGACTGGGCGATCGACCTCGTCGACAAGTACGTCCAGGCCCAGGCCACCGGACTCGCCTTCGACCGCCTCCTCGACCCGGCGCCGCCGGCCTGACCCGCAACGCGCAGCAGCGGAACCACCACCGGAACCGGGGAGGCAGGAACGTGCGTCGCAGGGTCGTGCACCAGGTCGTGGTGATCGCCGGGGCCTCCAGCGGCATCGGCCGCGGCGCGGCGCTCGCCTTCGCCGCCCGCGGCGCGGACGTCGTCCTCGCGGCACGCGGCGTGGAGACGTTGGAGGAGGTGGCCCGGCAGTGCCGCGAGGCCGGTGGGCGCGCACTGGTCGTGCCGACCGACGTCACCGACGAGGCGGCCGTGCAGTCGCTGGCCCGCCGGGCGGTCGAGGAGTTCGGGCGCATCGACGCCTGGGTGAACGCCGCCGCGGTGTGGAGCTACGGGCGCTTCGAGGACACGCCCGGCCCGGTGTTCCGGCAGGTCGTGGACACCACCCTGTTCGGGCAGGTCCACGGCGCCCGGGCCGTCCTGCCGCAGTTCCGGCTCCAGGGGCGTGGGGTGCTCGTCAACATCGTCTCGATCTACGGGCAGCTCTCCTCGCCCTACGTCTCCTCCTACGTGGCGGCCAAGTGGGGGCTGCTCGGGCTCACGGAGGTCCTGCGCCAGGAACTGCGGGACGCCCCGGGCATCTCGGTGTGCGCGGTCCTGCCCGGGGCGGTCGACACCCCCATCTACCGCCACGCGGCCAACTACGTCGGGCACCGGATCCGCCCGCTGCCGCCGGTGGTCGCCCCGGAGCGGGTCGTGGCCGCGGTCGTGCGTGCGGTGGACCGTCCCGAGCCGATGATCTACGTCGGGCGGGCGCACCACCTCGCCGCCCGCCTGCACCGGCTCACCCCCCGCCTCTACGGCGCGCTCGTGAAGCCGTTCATGGACGAGTTCGCGCTGCAGGACGCCCCCGCGGCGCCGCGCGAGGGCAACGTGTTCGCCCCCGACACCCGCGTCAGCGGCGTCGACGACGGCTGGCGCCGGCACGACCGCCGTCGAGCGGGCAGGGCTGCCACCGCCGCCGTGGCCCTCGCGGCCGCAGGCGCCGCGGCCTCCGGGCTGCTCCGCGGCCGCACGTCCTGACGCGCCCCACCGCTGCTGCCCCGAGGTGAGCACCCGCGGGGCGGGAGCGGAGCGGATCAGCGGGCGTCGGCCGAGGGCTCCTGCCCCGGCTGCACCAGCCACACCGCCGCGTACGGCGGCAGCCACATGTTCCCGTCGTCGCCGTAGTGCGGCCCCGCCCCGTGGCGCCCGGCCTCCGGCAGGCGCAGCACGTCGTCCGCGCCGCCGAGGCCCAGCGCCTCCAGTCGGGTGCGCGGGAAGGAGCGCCACCCGCCGGTGACGTTGTAGAGGGCCAGGAACGGGCCCAGCGGGTGGCGTCGCAGCACCGGCAGCACCCCGGGGTCGGTGACGTCGAGGACCTCCGCGGGCACCGAGGCGTGCAGGTGCGGCAACCCGGCGCGGACCGAGCCGATGCGCCGCACCCCGCCGAAGACGCGGGCGGGAACGCTGCCGGGGCAGTGCCGCTGCTCCAGCGCCTCCTCGGGCAGGCGGGGCCGGTGCGCCCAGCGGTTGTCGCCGCCGTGACCCTCCTCCGCGGCCCAGTCCGGGTCGTTGCCCAGGCCGAGTTCGTCCCCGCTCCACACCACGGGGATGCCGCCCCAGCCCATCACGACGGCGTGGGCCAGCAGGTGCCGCGCCAGCGCCTCGGAGACGGCCGCGGCGTCGCCGTCCTCGACCGCCGCTTCCAGCCCGCTCAGTGCCGCCGCGGTCCCGCTGATGCGCCGGTCCCCCGTGGCCGGGTTGTGCTGGAACACCAGTCCCCGCGCGCCGGAGCCGGGGAAGAGCCCGGAGTAGTGGTCCGACAGGAAGGAGCGGTGCCCGGCGCCGGAGAGGCCCACGGCCGCGGCGTCGGCGTCGTCGATCGCCCAGCCGATGTCGTCGTGGCAGCGGGCGTAGGTGATCCACGCAGTCGACGCCGGCACCGGCGGCAACTGCCGCAGCGCGTGCGCGGCCAGCGTCACGTCGCCCGCGGCGAGCATCGACCAGACCTGCACCATCAGGCTGTTGTGGTACGCCAGGTCGGAGACCTTGCCGTGGTGCGGCCCGGTGCCGAGGTAGTGCACCAGGTCCGCGGGGGCCACGATCGCCTCGGCCTTGAACACCGTCGCGGGGCAGGCGATGCGCACCAGGGCCCGCAGCGCGCGGGTGAGGGCGTGCACCTCCGGCTCGTTCTGGCAGCTGGTGCCCATCCGCTTCCACAGGAACGCGATCGCGTCCAGGCGCAGCACCTCCACGCCGAGGCCGGCGAGGAAGAGGACGATGTCGGCGTACTCGGAGAAGACGTGCGGGTTGGCCCAGTCCACGTCCCACTGCCAGGAGTTGAACGTCGTCCACACCCAGCCGCCGAGCTCGTCGTCGTAGGTGAAGTTGCCCGGGGCGAAGTCGGGGAACACCTCCGGCAGGGTGCGCTCGAAGGCGTCGGGCACCTCCCGGTCGCCGAAGACGTGGAAGTAGCCGCGGTGGTGGGAGTCCCCGGCGCGCGCCGCCCGCGCCCACTCGTGCTCGCGGGCGACGTGGTTGAGCACCAGGTCCAGCACCAGACTGATGCCGACGGAGCGCAGTTCCCGCGCCAGTTCGCGCAGGTCCTCCACGGTGCCCAGGTCGGCGCGCACGCGGCGGTAGTCGGCCACCGCGTAGCCGCCGTCGTTGTCACCCTCCCTCGGCTGCAGCAGCGGCATCAGGTGCAGGTAGCCGACGCCGAGCTCCTGCAGGTAGGGGATCCGCCCGCGCACGGCCTGCAGGTCCCCGGCGAAGCGTTCGGTGTAGGCGGCGTAGCCGATCAGGCCGGGTTCCTGGAACCAGTCCGGGCGCAGGGTGCGGACCGCGTCCAGCCGCGCCAGGTCGGGGTCGCGGTCGCGCACGCAGGCGGCCGCCGCCCGGGCCAGGCGCCGCTCGAGCGCCTCCGCCTCGACCGGGGGGTAGACCGCGCTGAGCCCCGCGTGCAGGTCGGGCCACCAGCGCTGCACGCGCAGCTCGAACAGCTCCCTGCGGTCCGCGGTGGCCGTGGCCAGGAGGTCGGCGGCCTCACGGACGGCGTGCGCTGCCTGCACGCTGACCTCCTCGGGGTGTGCGGGTCTGCCCGGACTGGGACTGGGACTGGGACTGGGACTCGGGTGGGGTGGGCCCCGGAACCGGGGTGGTGGGGGCGTCGGCGCGCGGGCTGCGACCCACCGCGGCGGCGGCGCCCGCGCGTCGGCGGGGCCGGGGCTCGGTGCGCGGCGCGGCGGTGCTGGAGCGCAGCACCATGGCCGTGGAGAGCACCACGTCGCGGGCGGGGGCCGCCCGCGTGCCGGAGGCGAGGTGCGCCAGCAGCATCTCGGCGGCGATGCGCCCCTGGGAGCGCACCGGTTGCGCCACCGTGGTCAGCCCGTGGGTGACGGCCATCTCGTGGTCGTCGATGCCCACCACCGAGAGGTGCCGCGGGACGCTCCAGCCCAGCGCCCGGGCGGCGCAGAGCACGCCGATGGCCATCTCGTCCGAGGCGGCCAGGATGGCCGTCGGCGGCAGGCGGCGCGCCAGCAGCCCCTCCGCGGCCCGCCAGCCGCCCGTGACCGTCCAGTCGGCCACCGCGTCCAGCTCCGGCTCCAGCGCGAGGCCCGCCGCGGCGAGGGCGTGGTGCACGCCGCGGGCCCGGTCGACCGCCGTGGCCCGGCGCACGTCGTTGCTGGAGTCGCCACCGACGTAGCCGATGCGCCGGTGCCCCAGCGCCAGCAGGTGCTGGGTGGCGCTCTCCGCAGCCGCGACGTCGTCGATGCCGACGCGGTCGCAGCCGGGCAGGGAGGCGCTGATGGTCACCACCGGCAGGGCCAGGCGGCGCAGGACGGACGCCTCCGCGGCCTCCAGGTCCACGCCGAGGACGATGATGCCGTCGATGCGCTTGGCGAGCAGGCGCTGGTCGAGGACCATGCTGTCCTCGCCGCTGCGGTCGCCGATGTTGAGCAGCAGGACCTGGAAGCCGCTGCGGCGCAGGACGTCCTCGATCTCGGAGACGATGGTCGCGAAGAACCAGCGGTCGAGGAAGGGCAGCACGATCCCGACGACGGACGTGCGCCCGGTGGCGAGGCTGGCGGCGGTGGGGGAGGCGACGTAGTCCAGGGCCTCAGCGGCCCGCAGCACCCGCTCGCGGGTGTCCTCGCTGACGCGGTCGAGACCGCGCAGCGCGCGCGAGACCGTGGCCACGGAGACGCCCGCGGCGAGGGCGACGTCGCGGATGCTGCTGGGCGGGCTGCCGGGGTGGCGGGCGCGTTCGGCACCGCCACCCCGGGCCCTGTCCTCCGCTCCCCGTGGTGCGCGCGGGGAGTTCATCCCTACCCCTTCAGCCCGCCGGCGAGCAGGCCCTTCACGAAGTAGCGCTGCAGGGAGAGGAAGACCACGAGCGGCACGATGATGGAGACGAAGGCGCCCGCGGAGAGCAGGTGCCAGGCCGTGCCGCGGGTCCCGGCGAGGTTGCTGAGGGCCACGGTGATCGGACGGTTCTCCGATCCGCCGAAGACGAGGCCGACGAGCAGGTCGTTCCACACCCAGAGGAACTGGAAGATGCCGAAGGCCGCCAGTGCGGGGGCCAGCAGCGGCAGCAGGACCGAGAAGAGGATCTTCACGTGCCCGGCGCCGTCGACGCGAGCGGCCTCGATGAGCTCCCGGGGGATCTCCCGCATGAAGTTGTGCAGCAGGAAGATCGCCAGCGGGAGGGCGAACGTGGAGTGCGCCAGCCACATGCTCGCGAACTCACCCGCGATGCCGAGGTCGACGAACAGGGTCAGCAGCGGGATCAGCGTGACCTGGATGGGCACGATCTGCAGCGCGAAGATCGCGACGAACAGCACGTCGCGGCCCTTGAAGTCGATCCACGCGATCGCGTAGGAGGCCAGCGTCGCCAGCGTCATCGGGATGACGACGGCGGGGATGACGATGATGAAAGAGTTGACGAAGTACGGGAAGAGGGCGTTGGCGCCCTCGCTGGCCAGCACCTTCTCGTAGTTGGCCAGGGTGACCTGCGGGTCGGAGAAGAACGTCCACCAGCCAGTGGTCTTGATGGCCCGCTCGGGGCGGAAGGAGGAGACGAGCAGACCGAAGGTCGGGATCGTCCACAGCACCGCCAGGACGATGGCCGCCAGCGACGCCCACGGCTTGCTGAGCTTCTTCCGCGCCAGCGTGCCCGCCGGGATGGCCGGGGCCTTCGGCGAGGTGCCGGCGGAGACGGGCGGGGTCGTGGTGCTCATCGTGCCTCCGAGGAACGCAGGTGGCGGACGTTGTAGGCGACGATGGGGATGACGAGGAGGAAGAGCAGCACCGCGAGCGCGGCGCCGAGCCCCTGGTTGTCGCTGCGGAAGGTCTGGCTGTAGAACTCGTTCGCGATGACGCTGGTGTTGAACTGCCCGCCGGTCATGACCTGGACGATGTCGAAGATCTTCAGCGTCGCGATGCCGATCGTGGTGAGGACCACCACGACCGCCGGGCGGATGGTGGGCAGGGTCACGAAGCGGAACATCTGCACGACGCCGACGCCGTCGAGGCGGGCCGCCTCGATGATCTCGTCGGGGATCGCCTTGATGGCGGCCGAGAGCACGGTCATCGCGAAGCCCGCCTGGATCCAGATGAGGATCACGATGAGCAGGACGGTGTTCAGCGGCGACTCGATGAGCAGCTGCACGGGTTCCCCGCCGAGCCAGACGATGATCTGGTTCACGAGGCCGATCTGCTGCACGTTGCCCTGCAGCGGGCGGAACTCGTAGACGAACTTCCAGATGATGGCGGCGCCGACGAACGAGATGGCCATCGGGAGGAAGATGAGGGCCTTGGCCGGGGCCTCCAGCCGGGCGCCGTTGACGAGCAGCGCGTAGATCAGGCCGATCGCGGTCGACACGAACGGCGTCAGGACCACCCACAGGACCGTGTTGCGCAGGACCGTGAGCTGGTCGGGGCTGGTGAAGATCGTCGCGTAGTTCGCCAGGCCGACGAAGTTGTCACCGCGGGCGTCGAGGAACGACTGGTAGACCGTCATCAGGGCGGGGAAGACCAGCCCCACCGACAGCAGCAGCACCACCGGGGCCATGAACGCCCAGGCGGTGCCGCGACCGCCGTTGCGCTCCCCGAACGTGCGGGCGAGGAACAGGATGACCGCGATCACGGCCGCGAACGCCACGAGGGCGATCAGCATGCTGAGGAACTTCTCGGCGCTCGTCATGAGTGCCCTTCACCTCCAGTGAGATGGCGGAAGGCCCGGGCGCGCTCCGGGGCGGAGCGGGCCCGGGCCTTCTGCGGTGTCAGTGCCGGGGGTGGGCCCGGCGCCCCCGCGGGGGGACGGTCGGGCCCACCGGGTGGGACCGGAGGGTCAGGACGCCGGCCAGGCGGCCTCGATGGCGTTCAGGGCGTCGGTGGTCGAGGTACCGGTGATCCAGTTCGTCGACTGCTTCCAGAACTCGTTGGAGCCGATCGCGGCCGGCATCATGTCGGAGCCGTCGAAGCGGAACACCGCGTTCGGGTCCTGCAGGATCTCGGCGGAGAGCTGGTCGATCGGGCTGGTCAGCTTGCTCGCGTCGAGCTCCTTGTTGGCGCTGACCCACCCGCCGGAGGGGGAGAGGCTGGCGCGCAGGTTGGCGTACTCCGGGGTGGTCAGGTACGTCTGGAACGCCTGGACCTCGGGACGGTCGGCGAACGCGGTGATGAACTCGCCACCGCCGAGGACCGGCTTCTCGTCGGCGGTCTCGCCCGGCAGGTAGAAGGCGAAGACGTCGCCGTCCTCGGCCACCGTGGTGCCCTCGGGCCAGTTGGCCGCGTAGAAGCTCGCCTGGCGGTGCAGGGAGCAGGCGCCGTCGAGGATCGGCAGACCGGCGTCCTGGAACGTCGTCGTGGCGATGCTCTTGACGTCGCCGAAGCCGCCGTTGACGTACTCGGCGTTCTTCAGGTACTCGCCCGCGGCGTCGAGCGCGGCGGTGGCCTCGGGGCCGTTGAAGGGGATCTCGTGCGCGACCCACTTGTCGTAGGCCTCCGGACCGGCGGTCCGGAGCATGAAGTCCTCCATCCAGTCGGTGACCGGCCACCCGGTGGCCTCACCGCTGGAGATGCCCGCGCACCACGGCGTCTTGCCGTCGGCGACCATCTTGTCGCTGAGGGCCTTCAGCTCGTCGAGGGTGGTGGGGATCTCGTAGCCGGCCTCCTCGAACTCGGCCGGGGAGTACCACACCAGCGACTTCACGTTGGCGCTGTTCGGCGGCGCGTAGAAGGTGCCGTCGACGGTGCCGTAGGCCTTCCAGTCCTCGCCCCAGTACTCGTCGACGTTCTTCGACGCGGCCTCGGGTGCGGCAACGACCGAGCCGGTCTCGACGAGCTGGGCCAGCAGGCCGGGCTGCGGGACGATCGCGATGTCGGGGGCGTTGCCGGCGCGGGCGCGCACCAGGACCTGGGTCTCGAAGGCCTTGTCGCCCTCGTACTCCACGGTGGCGCCGGTGCAGTCCTCGAACGCCTTGAACGCCTCCTGGTACGGGGCGTCCTCCGGCGTGACGATGCCCGTGTAGAGGGTGACGGTCTTGCCGTCGATGTCGCCGAACTGGTCGAACGGGGCCTGCTCGAAGATGCCGCAGTCGATGGCCGCCTCGGTGGCGCCGTCGGTGCCACCGGTCGCGGTGTCGCCGGGGTCGGTGTCGCCGCCGCAAGCCGCGAGCGTGAGGCCCAGGGTCAGCGCGCTGGCGAGGGCCGCGGTGCGACGGGTTGCCTTGGGGCGAAGGCTCATGCCCGATGCCTCTCTCGTCTCCCCGGCCCGCGAGCGGGTTCGCGCGGCGTCCGGGACACTCCATCGTGTAAAAACGTTTACACCGAGATCGGAAGCTACCTCCCGGTACCGGCGGGAGACAAGCCGGCGCGGGCATCTCTACCGATCCGTGACCGAACCTGGAACTCTTCGTGACGGCATGCCGGAAACCGGCGGTGCGCCGCCGCCGCGGCTCAGCCCTGCCAACCTCCCGGCCACAGCTCCAGCAGCCGCCGGCTGTCCGGCACGAACGGCCACGCCGGGTCGCACAGCAGCCGGTCCAGCCGCGCCGGCGGCATCCACTCCCCGCCCGCGACCTCCTCCGGCTGCAACCGCAGCGGCCCGTGGCGTTCGGGGTCGTAGCGCGCCTCGTAGACGTGGGCCAGGTAGTGGGTGCGCTCGTCGCGGTACCAGGCGCGCAGCACGGGCCTCAGGTCGGCGCCGCGCACACCGAGTTCCTCCGCGAGCTCCCGCCGTGCGGCGGCGGCCGGATCCTCCCCGGCCGCGACCACCCCGCCCGCCAGGCAGTCGTAGCAGCCGGGGAAGACGTCCTTGGTGGCGGTGCGCCGGTGCACGAAGACCTCACCGGCGCCGTTGCGCAGCAGCACCCCGGTGGCCGCGTGCGGCAGGTTGTGCCGGCGCACCTCGGCCCGGGGCGCGGCGCCGACGACCACGCCGTCCGGGTCCGTGGGGTCGAGCAGCGCCACCAGCTCCCGTGCCGCCGCCGCCGCCGCCGCTGCCGCCGCGCCCGTCCGCTCCGCTGCGCTCACCCGGACGACGCTATGCGCGTCCTCCGCCCTCCGCGCGCGGCTTAGGGTGAAGCAGTGCGTCACCCCGCCTCCGGCCCCGTCCCCCCCTCCGTCGAGGCCCCCCGTTCCGCGGGTTCCCGCCGCCGCGCCCGCCGCGCCGGTGCCGGCACGCTCGCCGTGCTGCTGGCCACGCTGGTGAGCGGGTGCAGCGAGGAGGAGGGCGTCGCGGTGCGCACCGCCACCGTCGAGCGCGGCGACGTCGTGGAGATCGTGGAGGCGCCCGGCACGATCGTGCCGAGGGCGGCCGCCGTGCTGACCGCACCCGCCGCCGGCACCGTCGCCACGCTCTCCGTCAGCGACGGGCAGGAGGTCCACGCCGGGCAGGAGATCCTCGTCATCGAGTCCCCCGACGCCCGCGACGCCCTCGCCCGCGCCCAGGCCGCCGACGCGCAGGCCGCCCGCTCCGCCCGCACGCCCGCCCCGGGCCGCCGGGGCACCACCGCCGAGCAGCGCCGCGCCCGCGAGGAGGCGCTGCGCGGGTTCGCCGACGCCCGCGCCCGCGCGGAGCAGATCCCCGACGAGGCGGCCCGCACCCAGGCGCTGGCCGCCCTCGACGCCGCCCGCGCCCAGTACGACCTGCTCAGCGCCCAGTCCGAGCAGCTCGCCGGGCAGGTCGAGGCGGGCCTGGCCAGCGTCGGCTCGGCCCTCAGCTCCCTCGGGCAGGCGCAGCGGGTGCAGACCCGCGCGGCGGTGGAGGCGGCGCAGCGGGTCGTGGACTCCCTCGTGGTGCGGGCGCCCATCGCCGGGCGCGTCTGGCTGGCCGGCGGCGGCGGCGGTGGTGGCGGTGCGGCGGCGCTGCCCCCGGGGGCGGCGGGCCTGCTCGCGGCGGGCGGGGTGCAGCTGCCGGACGCGGGCGACGCCGGCGGCGCGAGCGCCGGGCCGCTGACCGAGGGGACGCCCGTCGCCGCAGGCGCCCGCCTGGCCGTCGTCGTCGACGCCTCCACCCTCAGCGTGACCGCCGACATCGACGAGACCGACGTGCTGCAGGTGCGCCCGGGCACCGGCGCCGACCTCTCCCTCGACGCCGTGCCGGACGCCGACTACGGCGCCACCGTGACCGCCGTCGACCCGGAGCCCAGCCCCGGCAACGGCGGGGCCGTCTCCTACACCGCCCGGATGACCTTCGACGGGGGCACCCTGCCCGGCGGTGAGCCGGCACCGGCGCCGCTGCCCGGCATGTCGGCCGTCGTCTCCCTGCGCGTGCGGGAGGCACCGCAGGCCCTGCGAGTGCCCGCCTCCGCGGTGCTGCGCGCCGAGGCCGGGCGCAGCGAGGCCGTCTGGGTGGTCGAGGACGGACGCGCGCAGCGGCGCGACGTCAGCGTCGGCGCCCGCGGCGAGGAGAGCGTCGAGGTGCTCTCGGGCCTGCGCGAGGGCGAGACGGTGGCCGTCTCCGGCCTCGACGCGCTGCGGGACGGGGCCGAGGTTCCGTGAGCCGCGCGCCGGCGATCGAGGCCGTCGACGTCCGCCGCTCCTACGACCTCGGCGCGGAGCAGGTCCACGCCCTGCGGGGGGTCAGCTTCACCGTCTCCGACGGGGAGTACGCAGCGATCATCGGGCCGAGCGGGTCCGGCAAGTCGACCCTCATGCACCTGCTCGGCTGCCTGGACCGGCCCACCTCGGGGACGCTGCGGGTGGACGGGCGCGACGTCGCGGCCCTCTCCGACGCGGAACTGGCCCGCCTGCGCAACGAGGCCATCGGCTTCGTCTTCCAGGCCTTCCAGCTGCTCTCCCGCTCCAGCGCCCTCGACAACGTCGCCCTGCCGCTGCTGTACCGGGGCGTGCCCCGCGCGGAGCGGCGCGAGCGCGCCGAGGCGGCGCTGCGGGCGGTCAACCTCGGCCACCGCCTCGGCCACCGCCCCACCCAGATGTCCGGCGGTGAGCAGCAGCGCGTCGCCATCGCCCGCGCCCTCGTCGGCGAGCCGCGCATCCTGCTGGCCGACGAACCCACCGGCAACCTCGACAGCCGCAACGGTGCCGAGGTGATGCGCATCCTGGAGGAGCTCAACGCCGTCTCCGGGGTCGCCGTCGTCCTCGTGACCCACGACGCGGAGGTCGCCGCCCGCGCCCGCCGGCAGGTGCGGGTGCGCGACGGCCTCGTCGAGCTGGACACCGCGGCCGCGAACCCGGCGCAGGAGCCGGTGCCCGACCCGGCGCGCGGCGGCCGCGTCGCCGCGGCGGGGGAGGAGCGGGCGTGAAGGGTTGGGAGGCCTTCCGCGTCGCCCTGGACGCCCTGCGCGCCAACCGGCTGCGCAGCCTGCTGACGATGCTCGGCGTCATCATCGGCGTCGCGGCGGTCGTCGTCGTCGTCTCCATCGGCGCCGGGGCGCGCGAGCAGATCGAGTCGCAGGTGGAGGGGCTGGGCTCCAACCTCATCCTCGTCGTGCCCGGCGAGGCGGGACAGCGCGGGGCGCCCACGGTCTCGCGGATGACCCTGGCCGACGAGCAGCTGCTCGAACGGGTCGTGGGCGACCCCGCCGCCGTCACCGCCCGCCTCAGCTCCGGCGAGCGCATCCGCGCCGGTGCCGCCAGCGCCTTCACCACCGTCCACGGCGCCGACGCCGACATGCCCCGCGTCTTCGACCGCCCGCTGGCCGACGGCAGCTACCTCACCGCCACCGACGTCGACACCCGCCGCCGCGTCGCCGTCCTCGGCTCGCGCACCGCCGAGCAGCTCTTCGCCGACGCCGACCCCGTGGGCCGGCAGGTCACCGTGGGCGGGACCCGCTTCCGCGTCATCGGGGTGCTCGCCGAGCAGGGGGAGTCCTTCGGCGTCAGCCAGGACGACGAGGTGCACATCCCCATCACCACCGCCCAGCGCATCCTCGGGGTGGACCGCGTCGACGCCTTCGCGGTGCGGGCCCCGAACTCCGAGGTGGTGCCGGCCGTGAGCCGGCAGCTGCACGCGGCGCTGAAGGAGCGCTACCCGGACCAGCCCTTCAGCGCGATCACCCAGACGCAGATCCTCGGCGTCATCGGCAACATCCTCGGGCTGCTGACGTCGGTGCTCGCCGCCATCGCCGGCATCTCCCTGCTCGTCGGCGGGGTCGGGGTCAGCAACATCATGCTCGTGTCCGTGCGGGAGCGGACCAAGGAGATCGGGCTGCGCAAGGCCCTCGGCGCGCGCCAGCGCGACGTGCTGGCGCAGTTCCTCGTCGAGGCGGTGCTGCTGACCACCATCGGCGGTGTCCTCGGCATCCTCATCGGCGTCGTCGGCTCGGTCCTGCTCGACCGGTTCTCCCCGCTGCCCGCGGCGGTGGAGTGGTGGAGCCCGGTGGTCGCCTTCGCCGTCTCCGCGGCCGTCGGGGTCTTCTTCGGTGTCTTCCCCGCCCGCCGGGCCGGGCGGCTGGACCCCGTCGTCGCGCTGCGCACGGAGTGACCCGACCGGAGCGACCCGCCCGGCGGCGCGGCAGGGTTCGCCCGCGCGGGCGGGGGTAGTAGTCCTGCAGGCGGTGACCACCCGGTCACCGCGGCCGAGCCAGGAGCAGGAGGAGGGCACGATGACGAGCCCGGACGACGCGACCCCGGACCAGCCGAACCTGGACGACGTGATGCAGCCGACGGAGTCCACCCCGCGTGACCGCCAGGAGCACGGTAAGATGCCCGCGCGCCCCCGCGACGACCAGCTCGAGCAGCTCGTCGAGCACGAGCGCGAGATGATCCACGGCGAGGACCCCGACGCCACGGAGATCCCACCCGCCACGGACTGAGCGGCGCGGCCGCCCGCCCGTCCCGCCCCCACCGGGCGGGGCGGGCGCTCGCGGTTAGGGTCGGTACGTGAGCGTGCGCAGGGTGACCGGCATCGAGACCGAGTTCGGGGTCACCGCCCCCGGTGACCCCGCGGCGAACCCGATGCTGCTGTCGGCGCAGGTCGTCAACGCCTACGCGGCCCCGCTGGGCGGCAAGCCCGGCGGCACGGCGGTGCGGGCGCGCTGGGACTACGAGGACGAGGCGCCCCTGCGCGACGCCCGCGGCTTCGAGCTGGAGCGCGCGGCCGCCCACCCCAGCCAGCTCACCGACGCCCCCGGCCGCAAGGGCGTCGGGCGCACCGCGGACTTCGCGGAGACCGAGGACCCGACGATGGCCAACGTCATCCTCACCAACGGCGCCCGCCTCTACGTCGACCACGCCCACCCCGAGTACTCCACGCCCGAGGTCACCACCCCCCGCGACGCCGTGCTGTGGGACCGGGCGGGGGAGCGCGTCGTGCTGGAGTCCGTGCGCCGCATCGGCGCCACTCCCGGCCTGTCGCCGGTCAACGTGTACAAGAACAACACCGACGGCAAGGGCGCGTCGTACGGCACCCACGAGAACTACCTCATGGACCGGGCCACGCCCTTCGCCGACATCGTGCGCCACCTCACGCCGTTCTTCGTCTCCCGCCAGGTCTTCAGCGGCGCCGGGCGGGTCGGGATCGGGCAGGACAGCCGCCGGGCCGGTTTCCAGATCAGCCAGCGCGCGGACTTCTTCGAGGTCGAGGTGGGCCTGGAGACCACGCTGAAGCGGCCCATCATCAACACCCGCGACGAGCCGCACGCCACGGCGGAGAAGTACCGCCGCCTCCACGTCATCATCGGCGACGCCACGATGTGCGAGGTCGCCACCCTGCTCAAGGTGGGCACGACCTCCCTGGTGCTCGCGATGGTCGAGGCGGGCGCGCTGGACGGCGGCCCGGCGGGGGAGCTGTCCGTGGCGCAGCCCGTCGCGGAGCTGCACGCCGTCTCCCACGACCCGTCGCTGCGGCACCTGGTGCGCCTGCGCGACGGGCGGCGGATGAGCGCGGTGCAGCTGCAGTGGGCCTACCTGGAGGCGGCGGCCGCGTTCGTCGCGAAGGAGCAGGGCGAGAGCCCCGACCCGGACACCGCCGAGGTGCTGCAGCGCTGGGAGTCGGTGCTGCAGCGGCTGGAGCGCGACCCGGCGCTGTGCGCGCGGGAGGTGGACTGGGTGGCCAAGCTGCGCCTGCTGCAGGGCTACCGGGACCGCGACGGCCTGGAGTGGGACTCCGCCCGGCTGCAGGCCATCGACCTGCAGTGGTCGGACGTGCGCCCGGAGAAGGGTCTCTACCAGCGCCTCGCCGCCCGCGGGCAGGTGGAGCTGCTGCTGGACGAGGCGCAGATCGCCGCGGCCGTGACGCAGCCGCCGGAGGACACCCGGGCCTACTTCCGGGGTCAGTGCCTGGCCCGGTACGGCTCCCAGGTGGCGGCGGCGAGCTGGGACTCGGTGATCTTCGACGTCGCCGGGCGCGGCGCGTTGCAGCGGGTGCCGACCCTCGAGCCGCTGCGCGGCACCCGCGAGCACGTCGGCGCCCTGCTGGAGCGCTGCCGCACGGCGGAGGACCTGGTCGCCGCCCTCACCGGCACCTGAGCGGCACCCGCCGCACCGCGGGCCCCGCACCCGACCCCCTGCGCCGCAGCCGAGCGCGTCGCACGGACGGGGCGCAGGCGCCGTCCCACCGTGGCCACGGTCCGAGACGGGATCGTTGCCCTCCGTTCGGGGCAGTCACAGCGCCGGTGTCGGCGCCTGCGGCTACTGTCGCTTGCAGGGCCGCGGTCACACAGGCCGCCGGCGACGGACAGCACCAGGGGGCAGCCGTGCCTGCACACGAGCAGCAGCGACCTCACCGCCGCGAGGACGAGCCGGAGGAGCTCGAGACCGCGCCCACCGCGCAGACGAGCACCCACGACGAGGACGTCGACGCGCTCCTCGACGAGATCGACGACGTGCTGGAGACCAACTCCGAGGAGTTCGTCCGCGGCTTCGTGCAGAAGGGCGGGCAGTAGCCGCACCCGCCGCGGCCCGCGCTCAGCCCCGCGGGCGCCGCACCGCCACCCGCACCAGCCGGCGGTCGGCCGTGGTGACGGCGTGGGCCGCGCCGGTGAGTTCCACCTCGGCCTCCGCGTCGACGCGGGAGCAGTCCGGGCCCAGCAGGAGCCGGACCCGGCCCGGCTCCACCGTCCGCCGCAGCGCCCGGTCGCTGGCCGCCAGGCGCGAGGCGGGCACGTCGAGCTCGACCTCCGCGGACTCACCCGCGTCCAGCTCCACCCGCGCGTAGGCCAGCAGCCGCACCAGCGGGCGGGTGGTGGAGCCCGTGGCGGCGCTGCCGTAGAGCTGCACCACGTCCGCTCCCGCCCGGGTTCCGGTGTTGGTGACCCGGCAGCTCACCACCACGGAGCCGTCGGTCGGCACCCGCGCCGCCGCCACGCCCAGCAGCGAGCGCTCGAAGGACGTGTAGGACAGCCCGTGCCCGAACGGCAGCGGCGGGGCGGTGTCCAGGTTGCTCACCGGGCTCGCCGCGCCGAGCCGGGGGTGCAGGTAGCTGTAGGGCTGCGCGCCGGCGGAGCGCGGCAGGCTCAGCGGCAGCCGCCCCGAGGGGTTGACCCGCCCCGAGAGCACGCCGGCCACGGCGGCGGCGCCCTCCTCGCCGGGGAAGAACGCCTGCACGACGGCGGCGGCGCGCCCCAGCAGCGGCCCCACCGCGTAGGGCCGCCCGGTCAGCAGCACCAGCACCACCGGCGTGCCGGTGTCCAGCACCTCCTCCACGAGCCGCTGCTGCACGCCGGGCAGGCGCAGGTCGTCGGTGTCGCAGCCCTCCCCGGAGGTGCCGCGACCGAACAGTCCCGCCCGGTCGCCGGCGACCACGACGGCGACGTCGGCCGAGGCGGCGGCGGCCACCGCCGCCGCGATGCCGGAGGGGTCGTCGCCGTCGACGGTGCAGCCGGGCACGTGCTCCAGCGTCGCCCCGGGCAGCTCGGCCCGCAGTGCCTCCAGCACGGTGGGGGCGTGCAGGCGGGCGGGCACCTGCGGATGCTGGTCGAGGACGTGGTTGACGAAGCTGTAGCAGCCGAACAGTGCCGCCTGCGCGTCGGCGTTGGGGCCGAGCACCGCCACCCGCGCAGCCGCGCCGCCGGCCGAGCCCGCGCCCAGCGGCAGGGTCCCGTCGTTGGACAGCAGCACCACCGAGCGGTCGGCGAGTTCCGCGGCCAGCGCCCGGTGCCCCGGCGGGTCGAGGTCGAAGGGCCCGGCCGGGGTGGGGTCGTAGCCGGGGTCGAGCAGCCCGAGGGCCGCCTTCTGCCGCAGCACCCGGCGCACCGCGCGGTCCACCAGCGCCTCCGGCACCCGCCCTGAGCGCACCCGCTCCGCCAGCGGCTCCAGGTAGGCACTGCCCGTGGGCAGCTCCACGTCGATGCCGGCGGCCAGCGCCTGCGCGGCGGCGTCACCGAGGTCGGCGGCCACCGCGTGCAGGGTGTGCAGGAACGCGACGGAGAAGTAGTCGGCGACCACGGTGCCGGTGAAGCCCCACCGCTCGCGCAGCACCCCGGTGAGCAGGTCGGCGTCGGTGGCCGCGGGCAGCCCGTCCACCTCGGCGTAGGAGTTCATCACCGACTGCGCGCCCGCGTCGAGGACGGCCATCTCGAACGGGGGCAGCAGCACGTCGGCCACCTCGCGCGGCCCGGCGTGCACGGGGGCGAGGTTGCGCCCGGCGCGGGAGGCGGAGTAGCCGACGAAGTGCTTCAGCGTGGCGACGACCCCGCTGGACTGCAGGCCGCGCACGTAGGCGGCCCCGATCGTGCCCACGACGTAGGGGTCCTCGGAGATGCACTCCTCCACCCGGCCCCAGCGGGCGTCGCGGACCACGTCGAGGACCGGGGCGAGCCCCTGGTGCACGCCCAGGCCGCGCATGCTCTCCCCGACGGCCGCCGCCATGCGCTCGACGAGGTCGGGGGAGAAGGAGGCCCCCCACGCCGGCGGCGCCGGGAACGTCGTGGCCTGCCAGGCCGCCAGCCCCGTCAGGCACTCCTCGTGCACCAGCGCCGGGATGCCGAGGCGGGTGTTCGCCTGCAGCCACCGCTGCCGCTGCGCCAGCAGCGCCGCCCCCGCGCCAGGCTCCACCGGCGCCGTGCCGAAGGGGCGGGTCAGCTGGCCCAGCCCCTCGCGGGCGAAGGACGTGAAGCGCTCGTCGGCGGAGCCGTCCTGCCCGGCGCCCATGGCCGCGGCCATCGGGGCGACGTCGCCGTCGGAGCCGTCCTCCTCGCGCAGCCACAGCCCGACGAGCTGGGCGAGCTTCTCCTCCACGCTCATGCGGGCGAGGAGGTCGTCCACGAGCCGCTGCGACGCGGCGTCGGCTCCGGGAACCGTCGGCGCGGGCTCCGTCGGCGCGGGGCTCGGCACGGCGGGGGTCGAGG
Source organism: Kineococcus xinjiangensis (assembly GCF_002934625.1). GTDB lineage: Bacteria > Actinomycetota > Actinomycetes > Actinomycetales > Kineococcaceae > Kineococcus_A > Kineococcus_A xinjiangensis. Next base: position 208,007 of record NZ_PTJD01000007.1, read on the forward strand.
GGGCGGGCGGGTCGAGCTGGGTGGTCACGGGACGTCCTCTCGTCGGCGGCGCGCGGGCGCGCCGCGCGGCTGGCCGGGCGCGGGTGGTCGGGCCGGGGTGCTGGAGCCGGGCGGGTCGGGCGGGCCCGGAGTGCGGGCCCCCGTCAGGCGGCGCTCGCCGGTGCGGCCGCGTGCAGCTCCCGCAGGGGCACCGGGTCCGGACGCTCGCAGGTGCCGGCGACGTCCACCCGCCGCCCCCGCGCGGCGGAGTCCAGCAGCGACTCCAGGACGTCGAGCACGTGCAGCCCGACCCGTCCGCTCGCTCGCGGCTCCCGCCGGGTGCGCTCGGCCAGGTCCAGCAGCCCGATCCCGCGCCCGCCCGCGCGGTACCCCGCACTCACCGGCACCAGCTGCCAGCCGTCCCCGCCGAGGGGGTGCAGCAGCACGTCCCCGTCGAAGTGGTTCGGGTCGGGCACCACCAGGGAGCCGCGCTCGCCGTGCACCTCGATGCTGGAGCCGCGCGTGGCGACCGCGTCGAAGCTCATGACGAGGGTGGACAGCGCCCCGCTCGCGTGGGTGAGCACCCCGGTGACGTGGGTGTCGGTGGTGACGGGGACGCGCTCCCCGGCGCGCGGGCCCCGGCCGATCGTGCGGCTGGTCCGGGTGTGCGAGGCCGCCCCCACCGCCGAGACCACGGGCCCGAGCAGGCTCACCAGGGCGCTGACGTAGTACGGGCCCATGTCCAGCAGCGGCCCGCCGCCGGGGGCGTAGTAGAAGTCCGGGTCCGGGTGCCAGCGTTCGTGCCCGGGGGTCAGCATCGTCGCCGTGGCCGCCACCGGCGCCCCGAGGAGGCCGTCGTCGAGGACACGGCGCGCCGTCTGCAGCCCGCTGCCGAGCACGGTGTCCGGCGCGCAGCCCAGCCGCACCCCGGCCGCCTCCGCCGCCGCCACCACCCTCGCCGCCTCGGCGGTCGTGGCCGCCAGCGGCTTCTCGCCGTAGACGTCGCGGCCCGCGGCGATCGCGGCCAGCGCCACCTCCGCGTGGGCCGCGGGGACGGTCAGGTTCAGCACGACGTCGACGTCGTCGGCGGCCAGCAGGTCGGCGATGCCCAGCGCGCGCACGCCCGGGTGGGCGGCGGCCACCGCCTGCGCGCGCGCGGGGTCGAGGTCGGCCGCGGCCGTGACCGCCAGTTCCGGCAGCCGCGCCAGCGTCGCCAGGTACTGGGTGCTGATGTGCCCGCAGCCCACGATCCCCACCCGCAGCGGCCCGGCGTCCGCGGTGGTGTCGGGCGCGCTGTCGTGCGTGGTGTCGTGCGCGTGGTTCAGCGGCTGGCCCACAGCAGGCCCCTCTCGACGATGGTGCGCACGCTGGGGTGCTGGAGGACCTCCACGCGGTGCCCGGGGGTGCAGACGAACACCCGCCCGCGGCCCCAGCGCCGCGTCCACACCGCCGGGGAGGTGACGGGACGGTGCCAGGGGTCCCACGGTCGCACCGCCTGCGTGGTGGTGGCGAGGACGTCGACGTAGTCGTCGGAGAGCACCCAGTACTGCTCCGTCACGAGCTCGAAGTCGGCCAGGCCCGCGGTGACGGGGTGGGCCGCGCCCTCGGCGGTGATCTCCACGCGGTGGGGCACGTCGTTGTCGTCCATCCCCCCGGTGCGCTCCTCCGGCGCCCGGCCCGGGTGGCAGGCGAACTGCCCCCCGACCAGGTGCAGGTAGTCGGAGGAGGCGCGGTAGGAGTCGGCGATGCCGCCGTGCCAGCCGGCCAGGCCCGTGCCCGCCTCCACGGCGGCCGTCAGCCCGGCGAGCTCCTCCCGCTCGATGGTGGACATCGTCACGCACTGCACGACGAGGTCCGTGGCCGCCATGACGGCGGGGTCGGCGTACACCGTCGGGGAGTCCTCCAGCCGCACCTGGAAGCCGTGCGCGCGCAGGAACGGGACGAAGAGGTCGGTGGCCTCCACGGGCTGGTGGCCCTCCCAGCCGCCGCGCACCACCAGCGCCCGGCGCTGCGCGCCCCGGACGCCCGGAGCGCTCACTTGCTGAACCCGGCGGTGAGACCCGCGACGAGCTGGCGGCGGCCGATGACGTAGAGCACCAGCACCGGCAGCGTCGAGAGCACCACGGCGGCCAGCGTCGCCGGGACGTTGACCTGGTACTGCCCCTGGAACGCCGACAGCGCCAGCGGCAGGACGCGCTTGTCCGGGCTCTGGGTGAGGACCAGCGGCAGCAGGAAGCTGTTCCACACCTGCAGGCCGTTGTAGATCGACACCGTGACGATCGCGGGCCTGGTCAGCGGGAACGCCAGGCGCCACGCGGTGCTCCACTCGCTGCAGCCGTCCAGCCGCATCGACTCGAACAGCTCGTTCGGCACGTCGCGGATGAAGTTGGTCAGGATCAGCACCGTCAGCGGGACGGCGAAGGCGATGGACGGCAGGATCAGCGCCATCAGCGTGTCGTAGAGCTCGAGCCTGATGATGATGAGGTAGACGGGGATGATGGTGGCCTGCAGCGGGATCGCGAGCCCCATGAGGAAGAGGGCGTTGACCCCCCGCAGGAACCTGCCCCCGCCGCGCACGATGGCGAACGCGGCCATGAAGGACATGAGCACCGCCGGGGCCACCGTGCCCCCCGTGACGATGACGCTGTTGAGGAAGTAGCGCAGGAAGTCCGACTCCAGCACCTGCCGGTAGGCGCCGAGCGTCGGCGACGTCGGCGGTGCCAGCGGGTTGGAGGCGAAGTACTCCGCCTGCGGCTTGAAGGTCGTGATCACCAGCCAGTAGACGGGGACGATGATGACCGCGAGCCACAGCCAGCCGAAGAGGCCACCGAGCCAGTTGCGCTCGCGGACCCTGCCACCACCGGCGGCGACCGGGGCGGGTGGGGCGGGGCGGCGGGTGGACGGGGGAGCGGTGGTCGCCATCTCAGGCCCCTTCCAGCTGGCTGGCGCCGGCGTCGCGGCCCCCGAGGCGCTGCAGCCCCAGGGCGAGCAGCAGCCCGACGGCGACGAGGATCACGGCGATGACGCTGGCCAGGCCCATCTGGCTGGCCCGGAACCCGCGCACGTACATGTCGAGGGCGAGGACGCGGGTCGCGTCGCCGGGCCCGCCCGCGGTGAGCACCCAGATGAGGTCGAAGAAGGTCAGCGACCCCACGACCATCAGCGTCGACGACGTGATGATCGTGTACTTCAGCTGCGGCAGCGTGATCGAGAAGAACTGCCGCACCTTCCCCGCGCCGTCGATCTGGGCGGCTTCGTACATCGACGCCGGGATCTGGCGCACCCCGCCCTGGTAGATGAGGGAGTGGAACGGCACGAACTGCCAGGAGACGATGAAGACGACGACCGCGAGGGCGAGGGTGGGGTCGCCCAGCCAGTTCTGCCGCAGGACGTCGAGGCCGAGGCCCGCGCCGATGCCGAAGTTCGGGTCGAGCAGCGCCTTGTAGACGATGGCGACGGCGGCCGAGCTCAGCAGCAGCGGGATGAAGTACAGCACGGCGAGGAAGGCCCGGTAGCGCTGCCGGCCGGCGGTGAAGACGCCGATGAGCAGGCTGACCGGTGTCTGGAACAACCACGACAGCGCCATCACGAGGAACGTCACCCACAGGGCGTGCAGCAGCCCGGGGTCGGCGAGCACCGCCCGCCAGCTGGTGAGGCCGGTGAAGGTGATGTCGCCGATGCCGCTCCAGGAGGTGAAGCTGAGGACGAGCACCCCGACGAGCGGGACGATGCCGAAGGCGATGAAGAAGAGCAGCGCGGGCAGCACCAGCCACACCAGCGAGCCGGTGCGGCGCCCGGTCGCCGTGACCGGGGCTGCCGGGACCGGCGGGATCGCACCGACCCCGCCGGTCGCCACGGGAGCGGCGCTGCTCACTGGCCCAGGACCGCGTTCATGTTGGCGGCGAACTCCTCGGGGGTGATGCTGAGCTGGAACAGCCGGGCGATGTTGTCGAGCAGCTCCTCGGCGGCGGCGGGGCTGAGCGCCTGGTCCCAGGACTGCTGGAACGACTTCGCGTTCAGGGCGGTCTCGTAGACCCAGGTGACCCACTCGGGGTTCTCGGAGGCGGCGAGCTGGTCCTCGATGCCCTTGAACACCGGCACCTCGCCGATGCCGATCCAGCCCTCGATGACGGCGTCGGAGGTGACGCCGTCCTTGAGGTACTGCTTCGCGATCTCCTTCTGCTCGTCGGTGGCCTCGGAGTAGATGGAGAGGTACTGCGCCGGGTTTCCGACGGTGTTGCTGGGGTCGCCCTTGCCACCGGTGACGGCGGGGAAGTTCATGTAGCCGAGGTCGCCGCCGGGGACGAACTCGCCGCCGTCGCTCTTCATGCTGCCGTACGTCCAGGTGCCGTGCAGCATCATGGCGGCCTTGTTCGTGTAGAGCAGGGCCTGATCGGCGTTCTGGTCGGCGACGACGGAGTCGAAGCCCTCGATGAAACCTCCGGCGCGGACGAGGTCCTGGGCCATGGTGAGGGCCTCGAGGGCGTCGGGGTTCGACCACGCGTCCTCGTCGCCCTCGTAGACGGCGGTGAACAGCTCCGGGCCGCCGACGCGGTCGAAGAGGAACTCCAGCCACATCATCGTCGTCCAGCGGGACTGCCCCGCCAGCGAGATGGGGGCGATCCCCGCCTCGTTGAAGACGGGGACGAGCGCCATCAGGTCGTCCCACGTCTTCGGCGGCTGGGCGCCGACCTGCTCGAAGAGGGGCTTGTTGTAGAAGAGGACGATCGGCGCCATGGTCTGCATGGGCATCGCGTAGATCTTGCCGTCGACGGTGCCGGCCCCCCAGGCGGAGTCGATGACCTTGGCCTTGAGGTCGGGGTTCTCCTCGAACCACGAGGTGAGGTCGTCGACCTGGCCCGCCTCGGCGTAGCCGGCCAGCGTGCCGCCGCCCCAGCCCCAGATGAGCGTCGGGGCCTGCCCGGCGCCCACCGCGGTGCGGATCTTCGTCTTGTAGTCGTCGTTGGCGAAGAACGTCGCCTCGACCCGCCCGTCGGGGTGGCTCTCGTTGAACGTCTCCACGGCGGTCTTGCGGACGTCCTCGGCCGGCTGGCCGCTCAGGTACCAGATGCTCGCCGTGCCGGCCGAGGGCTGGCCGGGTCCGGCGGTGCCACCGCTGCAGGCGGTGAGCGTGCCGGCGGTGAGCGGGGCCGCGAGGACGAGGCCGAGGAACGAGCGGCGGGAGGTGTTCTTGCGATCCACGATGATCTCCAGAGCGTCGAGCCGCGGCGGCGCGGGTGGCGGGGGGAGCGAAGGGCGCTCGAAAAGTTTCGCAACTTGTTCGGCGTGCGCGAGACCGTACGCCGTGGCCGTGGGGGCGTCAAGGGTCGAGTGCGCAGGTGATGGGAGCGCTCTCTCGCTGGGACCGCGCCGAAACGGGCCGGCGGGTGCGCTTGACGGTCCGGCGCGCAGCGAGCCACACTCGTCGAAAAGTTTCGAGCAGGAGGTCGAGATGGCTGGCGGCAACGGACAGCGGCGCGCGACGCTGGCGAGCGTCGCGCGACTGGCCGGGGTGTCCGTGCCGACCGTGTCGAAGGTCCTCAACGACCGCGACGACGTCGCCGAGGAGACCCGGGAGCGGGTGCGCCGCGCCCTGACGGAGAGCGGCTACGCCGCGCAGCGGCGCACGCAGCCCCCCGGCCCGCCCGTCGTCGACCTGGTCGTGGAGGGGCTGACCAACCGCTACACCGTGGAGGTCCTCGGCGGGATCATCGACGGCGCCGCCGACCTCGGCGTGGAGGTGGTGCTCTCCAGCGTCTCCCCGGCCCGCTTCCGCGAGGCCGACCACGGCCAGTGGGCCGAGCGCCTCGCCGCCGCCGGGCGCCGCGGTCTCGTCCTCGTCTCCTCCGAGGTGCAGGAGGCGCAGGTCCGGCAGTTCTCCCGCCGCAACCTGCCCGTCGTCGTCGTCGACCCCCTCAGCCCGCCCGTGCCCTCGATCGTCAGCGTCGGCTCCACCAACTGGGCCGGGGGCAAGGCGGCCACCGAGCACCTCATCGGCCTGGGGCACCGCCGCATCGCCCACGTCGGCGGCCCCGTCGGCGCCGAGTGCAGCCAGGCCCGCCTGCACGGCTACCTCGCCGCCCACATGAGCGCCGGACTGCCCGCCGACCAGGACCTGGTCCTCGCCGGCGACTTCGTCCACGCCACCGGCGTGGCCGGGCTGGAACGGCTCCTGCAGCTGCCCTCACCGCCCACGGCCGTCTTCTGCGGCAACGACGTCATCGCCCTCGGCGTCCTCGACGAGGCCCGCCGCCGGGGCCTGCGCGTGCCCGCCGACCTCAGCGTCGTCGGCTTCGACGGCACCGACCTCACCGAGCACGCCCACCCCCGGCTGACGTCCGTGGCGCAGCCGCTGCGCGAGATGGGCCTGACCGCCCTGCGGGCCGTGGTCCGCCTCGCCGAGGGGGAGGACCTGGAGTCGCACTACGTGGAGCTGGCCACCCAGCTCGTCGTCCGCGACTCCACCGCCCCGCCGCAGGCCCCCGCCGCCCCACCGGCCGCCGCTGCCCCTGCCGCGCGCCGCGCCCGCCCCGCGCCTGCGACAGGGCGCCGGTAGGGTCGCGAACGTGACCTCCGACCCCAGCGGACGGCTCCCGGCGGCCTATCTGGTGCCGGGTTCCTCGTCCTTCTCCGAGTTCGTGCGCGAGCACGCCCCCGACCTGCTGCCCGCCCGCCGCCTCGCCGGCGCCCCGGCGCCCGCACCGGCCGGCGCGGGCGAGCGGGCCCCCCACGGCACGACGATCGTGGCCGCCACCTTCGACGGCGGAGACGGCGGCGGGGGAGTCGTGATGGCCGGCGACCGCCGCGCCACCGCCGGCAACCTCATCGCCCAGCGCGACATCGAGAAGGTCTTCCAGGCCGACGAGCACTCCTGCGTCGGCATCGCCGGCACCGCCGGGCTCGCCATCGAGATGGTGCGCCTCTTCCAGGTCGAGCTGGAGCACTACGAGAAGATCGAGGGCGCCCTGCTGTCCTTCGAGGGCAAGGCCAACAGGCTCTCCACGATGATCCGCGGCAACCTCGGCCTCGCCATGCAGGGCCTGGCGGTCGTGCCGCTGTTCGCCGGCATGGACCTGGCGCTGGGCCGCGGGCGCATCTTCAGCTACGACGTCACCGGCGGGCGCTACGAGGAGCTGCACCACCACAGCGTCGGCTCCGGCTCCGTCTTCGCCCGCGGGGCGCTGAAGAAGCTGTGGCGCCCCGGCCTCGACGCCGACGGCGCCGTCCGCGTCGCCGTCGAGGCACTGTGGGACGCCGCCGACGACGACTCCGCCACCGGCGGGCCCGACCTGGTCCGCCGCATCTGGCCCGTGGTGGCCGTCGTCACCGCCGAGGGGTTCCGCCGCGTCGGCGAGGAGGAGCTGGAAGCCGTGGTCACCGACGTCGTCGCCCGCCGCCACGGCGACCCGGGCGGCTCCCGGGCCCTCCTGCGCGCGCAGGACGGGGGTGAGTCCGCATGAGCACGCCCTTCTACGTCTCGCCCGAGCAGTTGATGAAGGACAAGGCGGACTACGCCCGCAAGGGCATCGCCCGCGGCCGCGCCGTCGTCGTCCTCGCCTACGCCGGAGGCATCGTCTTCGCCTCGGAGAACCCCTCCCGCGCACTGCACAAGATCTCCGAGATCTACGACCGCGTCGCCTTCGCCGCCGTTGGCAAGTACAACGAGTTCGAGAACCTGCGCGTGGGCGGGGTCCGCTACGCCGACCTGCGCGGCTACTCCTACGACCGCAGCGACGTCACCGCCCGCGGCCTGGCCAACGTCTACGCCCAGACCCTCGGCACCATCTTCACCACCGAGTCCAAGCCGTACGAGGTCGAGCTGGTCGTCGCCGAGGTCGGGGCCACCCCGGCCGCGGACCAGATCTACCGCCTCACCTACGACGGCTCCGTCGCCGACGAGCACGGCTTCGTCGCCATGGGCGGCTCCGCCGAGCAGATCGGCGCCAAGCTCGGCGAGCGCTGGAGCGAGGGTCTGGACCTCGGCGCCGCCCTGCGCCTGGCCGTGGAGGCCCTGGGCTCCGACGCGGCCGCGGAGGCCGCGGGCGGCGGCCCCCGCGCCATCGGCCCCGAGCAGCTGGAGGTCGCGATCCTCGACCGCACCCGGACCCGGCGCACGTTCCGCCGCCTCACCGGGCCGGTGCTCGCCGCGGCGCTGTCCGCCCCCACGGGCGGCTGAGCCGAGCGCACGGGCCCGCCCGCGCCCCCGTCACCACCACGGCCCCGGTCCGGCGCTTCACAGCGCCGAACCGGGGCACTCGTGCCTATGGTGGGGACATGGACCGCCGGATCTTCGGCCTCGAAACGGAGTTCGGCGTCACGTGCGCCTTCGAGGGCCAGCGCAAGCTGTCCCCCGACGAGGTCGCCCGCTACCTGTTCCGCAAGGTCGTCTCCTGGGGCCGCTCCAGCAACGTCTTCCTCAAGAACGGCGCCCGCCTCTACCTCGACGTCGGCTCCCACCCGGAGTACGCCACGCCCGAGTGCGACGACGTCCGCCAGCTCGTCGTCCACGACCGCGCGGGAGAGCGGACCCTGGAGGGGCTGCTCACCGACGCCGAACGGCGCCTGCACGAGGAGGGCATCCGCGGCGAGGTCTACCTCTTCAAGAACAACACCGACTCGGCGGGCAACTCCTACGGCTGCCACGAGAACTACCTCGTCTCCCGCCACGGGGAGTTCTCCCGCCTCTCCGACGCCCTCATCCCCTTCCTGGTCACCCGCCAGCTCGTCGTGGGCGCGGGCAAGGTCGTGCAGACCCCGCGAGGCGCGGCGTACTCCCTCTCGCAGCGGGCCGACCACATCTGGGAGGGCATCTCCTCGGCCACCACCCGCAGCCGTCCCATCATCAACACCCGCGACGAACCGCACGCCGACGCCGAGCGCTACCGCCGCCTGCACGTCATCGTCGGCGACTCCAACATGTCGGAGACGACGACGCTGCTGAAGGTGGGCGCCACCGACCTGGTGCTGCGCCTCATCGAGACCGGCGCCGCCCTGCGCGACATGACGCTGGAGAACCCCATCCGGGCCATCCGCGAGATCAGCCACGACACCACCGGCCGCCGCCCCCTCAAGCTCGCCAACGGCCGCGAGGCCTCCGCCCTGGAGATCCAGGAGGAGTACCTCACCTGCGCCAAGGCCTTCGTCGAGGGCCAGGGCCTCCAGACGCCCACCGTCAAGCGGGTGCTCGACCTGTGGGAGCGGGCGCTGCTGGCCGTGCGCAGCCAGGACCTCTCACTGGTGGAGCGAGAGGTGGACTGGGTCATCAAGAAGCGCCTCCTGGAGCGCTACATGGCCAAGCACGACCTCACCCTCAGCTCCCCGCGCATCGCGCGCCTCGACCTGGCCTACCACGACATCCACCGCAAGCGCGGCCTGCACTACCTGCTCACCGCCCGCGGCCTCGCCGAGCGCGTCTGCCACGACCTGGAGGTCTTCGAGGCCACCGCCGTGCCGCCGCAGACGACCCGGGCCAAGCTGCGCGGGGACTTCGTGCGCGCCGCGCAGGCCAAGCACCGCGACTTCACCGTCGACTGGGTGCACCTCAAGCTCAACGACCAGGCGCAGCGCACCGTGCTGTGCAAGGACCCCTTCCGCTCCGTCGACGAGCGCGTGGAACGGCTCATCGAGAGCATGTGAGGCCCGCGCCCAGGTTCCTCCCAGGTGCCGTGGCTAGGCTGGCCCGGATCGAGGGCCGACGTCGCTCCGGCGCCGCGAGGCCCTGCCAGCCGACCTCCTGACTGCCGAACCCCTGCGAGGACCTTTCGTGCGCCGCCTCACCGCCCTGCCCATCGCCGTCGTGCTCGCGCTCGCCGGGTGCGCCTCGCAGCCGGAGTCGACGCCGGCGCCCAGCGAGTCCAGCCCCCCCAGTCCGACCAGCCCTGCGGAGCAGACCCCCGAGCCGCAGGTGACCCCCGCCGCCGAGGACCCCTCGCTCGGTGTGGAGGTCACGGGCGCCCCCGACGCCAAGCCCGAGGTGAAGATCACCACGCCGCTGTCGGTCGAGGACTCCGTCCGCAAGATCGTCACCAAGGGCGAGGGGGAGCCCGTCGACCTCGGCGACAACGTCGTCCTGAACTTCAGCCTGTACAACGGCCGCGACGGCGCCGAGCTGGACAGCACCTACGGTGCCGCCCCGCAGACCTTCCCCATCACCGAGGGCCTCCTGCGCGGCGTGGCCAGCGGCCTGCTCGGCGCCCACGTCGGCGACCGCCTCGCCATCGCCATCGCCCCCGACGAGGGCTTCGGCGAGCGCGCGACCAGCAACTACCCCGGCCTCAACCCGGACGACACCATGGTCCTCGTCGCCGACCTGCAGCGCGCCTACACGCCGCTGCAGCAGGCCGAGGGCGAGGCCGTGCCCGCCAAGCCGGGCCTGCCCACCGTCGAGACCGACGACGAGGGCAAGGTCACGGGCATCACCGTGCCCGAGGACGCCAAGACGCCGCCCACCGAGCTCGTCGTGCAGCCCCTCATCCAGGGGTCCGGCCCGAAGGTGGAGGCCGGGCAGCGCATCACCGTGCACTACACCGGCGTGCGCCTGGAGGACGGGGAGAAGTTCGACTCCTCCTGGGACAAGGGCCAGCCGTTCCCGACGGTCATCGGCCAGGGCCAGGTCATCGCCGGCTGGGACCAGGGCCTCGTCGGGCAGAACGTCGGCAGCCGCGTGCTGCTGGTGATCCCCCAGGAACTCGCCTACGCCGACGCCAAGCCCGGCGACGCCCAGCCCTCCGGCCCGCTCGTCTTCGTCGTCGACATCCTCGACGCCCAGTGACCGAGCCGCCGGGGCCCGCCGCACCCCGCGGCGGGCCCCGGCGCGCCGTCCGCCCCGACCCTGACCCCGCACCACCGCACCCCCTGAGGAGAGCCGTGCCCGAGCTCAGCAAGCCCGAGGTCGACTTCCCCGTCGGCCAGCCGCCCGCCGACCTGGAGATCACCGACATCACCGTCGGCGACGGCCCGGAGGCGGTGCCCGGCAGCACCGTCACCACCCACTACGTCGGCGTGGCCTTCTCCACCGGCGAGGAGTTCGACGCCTCCTGGAACCGCGGCGAGCCGCTGGAGTTCCCCCTCGGCCGCGGCATGGTCATCGCCGGCTGGGACCGGGGCATCGCCGGCATGCGCGTCGGCGGCCGCCGCCGCCTCGTCATCCCCGCGGAGCTGGCCTACGGCGAGCGCGGCGCCGGTTCCGTCATCAAGCCCGGTGAGACGCTGATCTTCGTCGTCGACCTCGTCGGCGTGCGCTGACAGCACCGCAGCCCGCACCCGGGGCGGGGACGTCGAGCGCGCAGGGCACGCCGGTGCCCCGCCGCCCGACGTCCCCGCCCCGCGGTGCTCCCGGCGCCTCAGTCGAGCAGCTCCGCCGCGTGCCGGCCCGCCGCCGCGGCCGCCAGGAACGCCGCCCGGTCACCGGCCAGGTCGCGGCCCATCGTCGACAGACGCACCGGGCAGCCCGCCAGCGCCTCGTCCAGTCCCGCGCCCCGCACCGCCACCAGCCGGTGCGGCTGCACCCGCGGCCCCGACGGCGCGCACAGGGCCGCCGCCTGCGCCCGCACCCCGTCCCAGAAGGCGCCCGCCTCGTCCGGCACCACCACGTCCACCGGGGCCAGCGCCACCCGCCCCACGCTCGTCGCCGAGTGGTGCGACACCCCCCGGTGGCGCCCCCGGGCATCGGCCTGCGACACCCGCAGCGCCGCCACCGCCCGTCCCCGCAGCACCGACGCGGCGTTGAGCGCCTCGCCCACCGCCACCCCCGAGAAGCCCCAGCGCGTGCCCGTGCCCAGGTTCCCCGGGCCCTGCGCCACCACCGCGACGTCCGCCCCGGCCACCAGCCGCGCCGCCAGCAGGCCCGAGTGCACGCTCACCGCCTCCAGGTCCCCGCCGAAGGCCTGCCCGGCCGTGACGCACGCCGCCAGCCAGCCCGCCTCCCGCAGCCCCGCCACCGCCCGGGAGAACGCCGCCGGCAGCGCCCCCCCGTCCGTCATGACGTAGGCCACCCGCGCGCCCGGGCGACGCTCCAGCAGCCCCGCCAGCACCGCCGGCACCGCCGAGTGCAGGTCCGCCACCACCACCGGCATCCCGCCGAGGTCGTCGGCTTCCCGCAGCAGCCCGTGGTGGGGCGACTCCTGCTCGTCGGCCCCCAGCACCATCGCCTGCAGCGGCGTGTAGCGCGCCTTCACCAGGTGCCCCGGTCCGCGCGGTGCCTCCGCGGGCAGCCGCTCCGGCAGGGCCACCACCAGGGCGTAGCCGCCGGTGCCCAGGCCGCGCTCCAGCGCCGCGGTGTTGAGCAGCACCCGGTCCCCGACGGCCGGCTCACCCACGAGGCCGGGATGGGCCAGCGCCCGCACCTGGGCCCCCGCGGGCAGCCCGCCCGCGCCCTCCGCCGCCTCCGGACCGGGCGCGGCGCCGCGGGCGTCGAGCTCCACCCGGCACTCCTGCGCCCCCGGCCACGCACGGCCCAGCTCCAGCACCCGCCCCGATCGCCAGCGCACCACGGGACGACCCTAGGGGCTGCCCGGCCCGCCCTGGCGGCGGCGCCCGGCTCCGGTAGCGTTCCGCAACGATGGTCAACCCCAACGCCAGCCGGCGCACCGAGCGGCTGCTGAACCTCGTCATCGCCCTGTCCGCCACCCGCCGGTGGCTGACCAAGGAGCAGATCCGGCGTGCCGTGCCCCAGTACGACGACTGCGCCACCACCGTCGCCTTCGAGCGGATGTTCGAGCGCGACAAGGAGGACCTGCGCGAGCTCGGCATCCCGCTGTCCACCGGCGGGGAGGACGTCCTGTTCGGCGATGAGCAGGGCTACCGCATCGACCGCGACGCCTACGCCCTGCCCGACATCGCCTTCACCCCCGGTGAGCTCGCCGTGCTGTCCCTGGCCAGCCGCGTCTGGCAGCAGGCCAGCCTCGCCGGTCCCGCCACCCGCGCCCTGGTGAAGCTGCGCAGCCTGGGCGTGGAGGCCGACGAGTCCTCCCTCGTCGGCCTGGAGCCGCGGGTGCGCACCAGCGAACCGGCGTTCGAGCCGCTCTACGCCGCGGCCCGCGACCGCGCCCCCGTCACCTTCGAGTACCGCCGTGCCGACGGTGAGCCCGCCCAGCGCGCCGTGGAGCCGTGGGCCATCGTCAGCTGGCACGGGCGCTGGTACCTGGTCGGCCACGACCGCGACCGGGGAGCCAGCCGCGTGTTCCGGCTCTCCCGCATCCAGGGGGCGGTGCGCCGCATCGGCAAGCCCGGCTCCTACGAGGTCCCCGCGGACCTGGACCCGCGCTCGGTCGTCGGCGCCACCGTGCGCGAGCGCGCGCCGCAGGCCGCGGTGCTGCGGGTGCGCTCGGGCGCGGGCCTGGCGCTGCGGCGGCGGGCGCGCAGCGTCGAGGCGGCCGACCTGGGCGGTTTCGACGAGGTCGTCCTCGACGTGTCCGACGTGGAGGCGGCCGCCGACGAGATCGCGGGCTTCGGCGCCGACGTGGTGGTGCTGGAGCCGGAGGACCTGCGCGCGGCGGTGCTGCGCCGGCTGCGCGGGGCACTGGCGGCCAACGGGGGCGGTTCGGGCGTGCCGGGTGCCGGCGCGGCGGCGGTACAGGGGGGTGCGGCGTGAGCGGACGGGCGTCGACGGAGCGGCTGTCGAGGCTGCTGGCCATGGTGCCGTACCTGCTGCGCCATCCCGGCCTGCCGCTGGCCGAGGCCGCCGCCCACTTCGAGATCGGCGAGGACGAGCTGGTCCGCGACCTGGAGCTGCTCTTCGTCTGCGGCACCCCCGGCCACCTCCCCGACGACCTCATCGAGGCGGAGTGGGAGTCCGGCAAGGTCTACATCGGCAACGCGGAGGCCATCGACCGGCCGTTGCGGCTGGCGGTGGACGAGGCGGTGGCGCTGCTGGTGGGGCTGCGCACCCTCGCGGAGGTCCCCGGCCTGCACGACCGCGACGCCCTGGACGGGGCGCTGGCGAAGCTGTCGGCGGCCGCCGGTGACGCCGCGCGGGCCGCGCAGTCGCTGGCGGTGGACGTGCGCGTCGACGACACCGACCCCGGCGCGGCCGAGCAGATCCTGGCCACCTGCCGCGCGGCGCTGCGCGAGCACCGGCGGCTGCGCCTGCGCTACCTGGTGCCCTCCCGAGACGAGAGCACCGAGCGCGAGGTGGACCCGATGCGGCTGCTCACCGTCTCCGGCCGCTGGTACCTGGAGGGGTGGTGCCACCGCAGCGAGGGCGTCCGGCTGTTCCGGCTCGACCGCATCGAGGCGGCCGAGGTGCTCGACGCGGACGGCACCCCGCCTGCGCAGGCGGTCTCGCGGGACCTGGCCGAGGACCTGTTCCGGCCGAGCCCGGACGACGTCGTGGTGACCCTGGACCTGGCCCGTCAGGCGCGCTGGGTGGTGGAGTACTACCCCACGGAGTCGGTGGAGCCGGCGCCGCCGGGGGAGTGGGCTCCGGCGGAGCTGCGGGTGCGCCTGCGGGCCGCGGACACGCGCTGGGTGCGGCGCCTGCTGCTGCGTTTGGGCGACGGTGCACGCGTGGTGGACCCCCCTGGGCTCGCCGAGTCGGTGAAGGACGCAGCACACGCCGCTCTTGTCGCGTACGGTGGTTGAACGGGCACCGTGAGTAGTCCACTAGGGGGCGCATTCAAGGGATCCGCCCCTGCTGCCGACAACTGGTGTGTCGGGCAGCAGGACCGCCGCCCAAGAGGACTGAGAGGTGCAACTCCCATGACGACCATCAAGGCTTCGTGCCCGTGCTGCGGTGACGTCGAGCTGACCCCCAAGCAGGTCCGGCTCGTGGTCTGCACTGTGAAGTCCCGCTCCTTCTACGCCTTCAACTGCCCCACCTGCAAGGACGAGGTCCGCAAGCCGGCCGGCGAGGACGTCGTCGCCCTGCTGGTCTCCGGCGGCGTGCCCGTCGAGCGCTGGGTCATCCCGACCGAGGCGCTGGAGGAGCACACCGGCCCCACCATCTCCTGGGACGACGTCCTCGACTTCGCTCTCGTCCTGGACTCCGTGGACGACCTGGCCGGCATCGCCGGCGACCGTCCGCGCCGCATGGCCTGACGGCCACCCCCGGTCCGGGACCACCGCGCGGCCAGCCGCCGCCGGCTCCGGGACCACCGCGCGGCCCGATGGTCCGCGCCACCTGAGACACCGCTCGTCCGTGGAGGGCGCCGGCGGGGAGGTCCTGCTCCCGCCGGCGCCCTTCGCCGTTCCGGGGCGGCACCGCCCGACACCCCGAGCCGTTCGTCGCCCGGACGGCTCGCGGCCCCCCGGCCGCGGCATAGGATGCTGCTGTCCCGCCCGAGTCAGGAGGACTCATGTTCAACCGGCTTCTCGACAGCCCTGTGCACCTGATCATCCTGCTCGTCCTCGTGCTGCTCCTCTTCGGCGCCAAGCGCCTGCCCGACGCCGCCCGCGGCCTCGGCCGCTCGCTGCGCATCTTCAAGAGCGAGGTCAAGGAGATGAAGCGGGACGACGCGCCGCCGAGCGCTGACAGCTCCGCCCCGCTCGAGGGCCGCGTGGTCGTCGACACCGACGCCCCCAAGCACACCCCCTCGGGCTCGCACACCGGTGCGCCCGGCTCCGACCCCCACCGCAACGCCTGAACCCCCGCGCCGCCTGCCGGGCTGACCTGTGGCCGTGACCTCCCTCCGCCGCGCCCCCAAGGACCCCGAGGGGCGCATGGCGCTGCGCGAGCACCTCGAGGAGCTGCGCAAGCGCGTCACCCGGGCTGCCATCGGCCTCCTCCTCGGCGCCATCGCCGGGTGGTGGCTGTGGCAGGACATCGTCTACCCCGCCCTTCAGGCACCCCTCGTCGACTTCGCCGAGGCCAACGGCATCCAGGCGCAGATCAACTTCGGGGCCCTCGGCTCCGCCCTGGACTTCCAGATCAAGGGCTCGCTGTGGGTCGGCGTGCTCGTCTCCTCCCCGGTGTGGCTCTACCAGCTCTGGGCGTTCATCACCCCCGGCCTCACCAACAAGGAGCGCCGCTACGCCCTCGGCTTCATCGCCGCCGCCGTCCCCCTCTTCCTCGCGGGGGCCTGGCTCGCCTGGTGGGTGCTGCCCAACGCGGTGAAGTTCCTCATCGAGTTCACCCCCGTCGGCGCCTCGAACATCATCGACGCGACGATCTACCTCAGCTTCGCGATGCGCATCATCCTGGCGTTCGGCATCGCCTTCGTGCTGCCGGTCGTCCTCGTCGGGCTGAACTTCGCCGGCCTCATGACCGGGCGCGCCGTGCTCAAGCAGTGGCGGATCACCGTCTTCCTCTGCTTCGTCTTCGCCGCCATCGCCTCGCCCACCCCGGACGCCCTGACGCTGTTCACGCTCGCGGTGCCGATGATCGCGCTCTTCTTCGCCGCCGTCGGCGTCTGCCTCCTCAACGACCGGCGCCGCGCCCGCAAGTCCGACGAGCCCGACTACGGCGCGCTCGACGACGACACCGCCAGCCCCCTCTGAGCCCGGAGACCTCCCCGTGAGTCCCGCCGGCCGCGTCGGCCTCCTCGTCAACCCCACCGCCGGCCGCGGCGACGGAGCCGAGGCAGGTGCGCGCACGCTCGCCGCACTGCGCCGCCTCGGCCACCGCGTCGTCGACCTCACCGGCCCCGACCTCGACACCTCCACGCAGCACGCGCACGCCGCCGCCGGAGACCTCGACGCACTCGTGGTCGTGGGCGGTGACGGACTCGTGCACGCCGGGGTCCAGGTCACCGCCGGCACCGGCGTCCCCCTCGGGATCGTCCCCGCGGGCACCGGCAACGACATCGCCCGCGGCCTCGACCTCCCGCTGGGCGACCCGCCCGCCGCCGTGCAGGTCCTCGCCGCCGCCCTGGCCGACGGGCGCCACCGGGACCTCGACGCCGTGCGGGTGGACAGCGCCGAGCGCAGCGGCTGGTACGCCAGCATCCTCAGCTCCGGCGTCGACGCCCTCGCCAACGAGCGCGCCAACGCCTGGCGCTGGCCCAAGGGCCCCAGCCGCTACACCCTCGCCACCGTCCGCGAGCTCGCCGCGGTGCGCCCCGTGCACCTCGACCTCAGCCTCGACGGCGACTCCCGCAGGGTCGAGGCGCTCCTCGTGGCCGTCGCCAACACCCCCAGCTACGGCGGCGGTGTCCGCGTCGCCCCCGGGGCCGACCCGCAGGACGGGCTCCTCGACGTCGTCGTCGTCGACGCCATGTCCACCGCGGCGGCGTTCCGGCTGATGCCCGCCGTCCTCGGCGGCCGGCACGTGGGCCACCCCGCGGTCACCGTCCACCGCGCGCGCACCGTCCGCCTGTCCGTGGCCGAGGACACCGGCACCCGCCGCTCCCGCCGGCCCCGCCCCCACGCCGACGGCGAACCCGCCGGCTCCCTGCCGCTGACGTGCACCGCCGTCCCCGGCGCCCTGCGCATCCTCCGCTGACGGCGCCACCCCCGCCGCGCGGCGTCCCGGAAGGCGCCGCAGCGGCGGGTCGCCCTCGACGCGCGGGGGGCGCAACGGGTGTCGTACTGTCGCGACATGGCGAGCCCCGCGGAACGCTACGCGGCTGCGCGCCGCCGAGATGCCGAACGGCGCACCCACCTGGCGACCTTCACGGACGGCATCGGCTTCGAGCTGGACCCCTTCCAGGTGCAGGCCTGCCAGGCGCTGGAGGCCGGCCGCGGCGTCCTGGTCGCCGCCCCGACCGGCGCCGGCAAGACCGTCGTCGGCGAGTTCGCGGTGCACCTGGCCCTGGTCACCGGGCGCAAGGCGTTCTACACCACCCCGATCAAGGCGCTGAGCAACCAGAAGTACACCGAGCTGGTCGCCCGCCACGGCGCCGCCTCCGTGGGCCTGCTCACCGGTGACAACACCGTCAACGGCGACGCCCCGGTGGTGGTGATGACCACCGAGGTGCTGCGCAACATGCTCTACGCGGGATCCAGCACCCTCGCCGGGCTCGGCTACGTCGTCATGGACGAGGTGCACTACCTCGCCGACCGCTTCCGCGGCGCCGTGTGGGAGGAAGTGATCATCCACCTGCCCTCCGACGTGCTGGTGGCCTCCCTCTCGGCCACCGTCTCCAACGCCGAGGAGTTCGGCGCCTGGCTGGACACCGTCCGCGGTGACACCGAGATCGTCGTCTCCGAGCA
Source organism: Kineococcus xinjiangensis (assembly GCF_002934625.1). Taxonomy (GTDB): domain Bacteria; phylum Actinomycetota; class Actinomycetes; order Actinomycetales; family Kineococcaceae; genus Kineococcus_A; species Kineococcus_A xinjiangensis. The sequence continues at coordinate 226,073 of NZ_PTJD01000007.1, forward strand.
CCGCCCCGTCCCGCTGTGGCAGCACCTCGCCGTCGGCACCCGCCTCTACGACCTGTTCACCGACCCCGCCGGGGACCCCCTGGAGGGCGACGAGGGCTCCCTCGTGCCCGGCGCCATCGTCAACCCGGAACTGGTCGCGCTCGCCCGCCAGCAGGTGCGCGCCGACCGACTCACCCGCGGTCCCGGCCGCGACCGGCGCCGCGGCCCCGTGCGCGGGCCGCGCCCCGGCACCCCCGGGCGCGCGCAGGTCCTGGAGGTCCTCGACGCCGCGGGCCTGCTCCCGGCCATCACCTTCATCTTCAGCCGCGCCGGCTGCGACGCCGCCGTCCAGCAGTGCATGGCCTGGGGGATCAAGCTCACCACCCCGGAGGAGCAGCGGGAGATCCGCCGCCGCGTCGAGGAGCGCTGCGCCGACATCCCCTCCGCCGACCTCGCCGTCCTCGGCTACTGGGAGTGGCTCGACGGTCTCGAGCACGGCCTCGCCGCCCACCACGCCGGGCTGCTGCCGACCTTCAAGGAGACCGTGGAGCACCTCTTCGCGGCGGGTCTCGTCAAGGCCGTCTTCGCCACGGAGACCCTGGCCCTCGGCGTGAACATGCCCGCCCGCTCGGTGGTCCTCGAGAAGCTCGTGAAGTGGAACGGTCAGGCCCACGTCGACATCACGCCGGGGGAGTACACCCAGCTCACGGGCCGCGCCGGTCGCCGCGGGATCGACGTCGAGGGCCACGCCGTCGTGCTGTGGACGCCCGGCACGGACCCGGAGGCGGTCGCCGGCCTGGCGTCGCGGCGCACCTTCCCGCTGCGCTCGAGCTTCCGCCCCACCTACAACATGGCCGTCAACCTCGTCGAGCAGGTCGGGCGCCAGCCCGCCCGCGACATCCTGGAGACGTCCTTCGCGCAGTTCCAGGCCGACCGCGCCGTCGTCGGCCTCGCCAAGCGCATCCGCACCCAGCAGGAGGCCCTGGCCGGCTACCGCGAGGCCATGACCTGCCACCTCGGCGACTTCGCGGAGTACCACCGGCTGCGACAGGAGGTCTCCGAACGGGAGAAGGACATGTCGCGTGCCACGCAGGTGCAGCGGCGCGCGGAGGCGGCCGCCTCCCTGGAGGGGCTGAAGCCCGGTGACGTGATCCGCCTGCCCGGCGGCCGGCGCGCCGGTTTCGCGGTGGTCCTCGACCCGGGCGCCCCCCGGGGCTTCGAGGGCCCGCAGCCGCGCATCCTGACCGCCGACCGGCAGGTGAAGCTGCTGACGGCCGCCGACGTGACCACCGCGGTGGAGCGGATCGCGCGCGTGAAGGTGCCGAAGGACTTCAACTGGCGCAGTCCGCACGCCCGCCGCGACCTCGCCTCCAGCCTGCGCAACGCCCTGGCCGAGATCGGCGGGGGAGAGCCCCTGCCGGGCCGCGGCCGGGCGCGCTCCGGCGCCGCGGACGACGAGCGCCTGGTGGAGCTGCGCGCGGCACTGCGCGCCCACCCCTGCCACGGTTGCGCTGACCGCGAGGAGCACGCCCGCTGGGCGCAGCGGGAGGAGAAGCTCGCCCGCGAGACCCGCGCCCTGGCCAAGCGCGTGGAGAGCCGCACCGCGACGATCGCGCGGACCTTCGACCACGTCTGCGACGTCCTGACGACGCTCGGCTACCTGACCCCCGACGGTTCCGCGGTCACCGACCAGGGGCGGTTGCTGCGCCGCATCTACGCCGAGACGGACCTGCTCGTCGCCCAGTGCGTGCGCCACGGCGCCTGGCGCACCCTGGACGGCCCTGGCCTCGCCGCCGTCGTGTCGTCCCTCGTCCACGAGGCCCGCCGGGAGGAGGTGGGCCAGAGCGCCCGGCTGCCGCGCGGCACCGACGAGGCGATGGCCGCCACCGTGCGGCTGTGGAGCGAGCTGACCGACCTGGAGGAGGCCCACCACGTCCCCCTCACGCGGGAGCCCGATGCCGGCCTGGCCTGGGCCGTGCACCGCTGGGCGCGCGGGCACCGCCTCGACGAGGTCCTGCGCGACGCGGACCTGTCCGCGGGCGACTTCGTGCGCCGCTGCAAGCAGCTCGTCGACCTCCTGGACCAGATCGCCGAGGCTGCGGGGGACGACCCCCTGCGCGCGGTCGCCCGGGACGCACTGGACAGCGTGCGCAGGGGGGTCGTGGCCTACTCCTCGGTGGGCTGAGGCGCAGCCGGGACCGATCCGCAACGTGGCGGATCGGTCCTGCCCCCGGATCCGGCCGATCGGCACGAAGGAGCCTGGGGCGTCGCGTGCGCTACATCTTCGTACTTCCAGTTATCGGTATCAGCGCTCACGTCTCGCGATCCTCGGGGCCGCAGCGCGGCCGCCCGCACGGACGACGGGACCTCACGACGGGAGTGCCGCGAGGAGCCGCTGCACGCTGCTCGCCAGCCCCCAGCGCTCGGCGAGGACCTGCAGGTGCTGCGGGTCCGCCGCGGTGCGGGGCAGCAGGTCGCCCTGTCCGTCGGGGAGGGGGACGTCGCGCACGCAGCGCACGACCGCGGGGGCCGCGCTGAGGTACTCGCCGGCGGCGAGCAGCTTCCTGCGCTGGGCGGGGGTGAGGTCGCCGTCCGGGTCGGCGGCGGCGGCGAGCACGCCCGCGAGGTCGCGGTGGCGGGCCAGCAGCGTCGCCGCCGTCTTCTCGCCGATCCCGGCGACCCCGGGCAACCCGTCGGAGGGGTCGCCGCGCAGGACCGCCAGGTCGGAGTAGGCGGCGCCGGAGCCGACGCCGTAGCGCTCCCGCAGGGCGGCGGTGTCCACCGTCTCCAGGCGCTTGAGGCCGCGGCCGGTGTAGAGGACGCGGACGTGCCCGGTGTCGTCGACGAGCTGGAAGAGGTCGCGGTCGCCGGTGACGACGTCGACGGCGCGGCCGGCGGCCACGGCGCGGGTGGTCAGGGTGGCGATGACGTCGTCGGCCTCGTAGCCGGGGCTGCCGAGCCGGGCGATGCCGACGGCGGCGAGGACGTCGGCGATGAGGGGGACCTGCGGGCGCAGGGCCTCCGGGGTCTCCTCGCCGCCGTCGGCGCCGACGCGGTGGGCCTTGTAGGTGGGCAGGGCCGCGACGCGGAAGTCCGGCCGCCAGTCGTCGTCCCAGCAGGCGACCAGCCGCTCGGGGCGGTGCTCGCGCAGGAGGGCGGCGATGGTGTCGCAGAAGCCGCGCACGGCGTTGACGGGAGTCCCGTCGGGGGCGGTCACCGACTCCGGCACGCCGTAGAAGGCCCGGTAGTACAGCGACGCGGCGTCCAGCAGCATCACGCGCTCCACGGGCGCATCCTGCCAGCAGGCCCGGACGAGGCCGCTCCGGCGCCCCCGGGCGGTCCGCGGGGCTCAGGGGCGGTGCCGGTGTGCGCCGGGTGTGGAGGTCCGGTGCAGTGTGCCCGCCCGCGCTCATCCCCTCGTCGCAGCGGGGAACATCGATGGGGGGATGACTGCTGTCCGGGGTGGACGCACAGTGGGGTACGTGGCACCGACGCATCCGAAGCACTCCGGCTCCGCTCACGATCCGCACCCGACGCCGTTCCGCACCGAGGAGACCCCCATGGGCACGTCCACCGCCGTCCCGGCCCGCCGCACCCGCCGCCGCGCAGCGGGGGTCCTCGTGGCCGGTGCCGCGACCCTCACCCTCGGGCTGACCGCCTGCACCGGGTCCGACTCCGACGGCTACGCCCAGTCCACCGAGCGCACGCCGCTGCAGGTGGTCAACGCGTCCTTCGAGAAGTCCAGCCAGGCACAGAGCGGCAAGTTCGCGATGTCCGTGGAGTTCTCCGGTGAGGGCGAGGGCGAGAGCGGCAACGTCCAGGCCGAGGGCGCCTTCGACGGTGCCGCGGAAGCGGTGGAGATGCGCATGACCGTCGACGCGCCCGGGGCGGAGGGTCTCGCGCCCGTCCTGCGCATCGTCGGCGGCCAGCTCTACGTCTCCGGCGTGCCAGGCGTGGAGCCGCAGCAGTGGATGCAGGTGCCGCTGGAGCACGCCGACGCCATGGGCATGGACACCTCCCAGCTCGACCCGACCGCGCAGCTGGAGCAGCTGCGCGCGGTGTCCGAGGACGTGGAGGAGATCGGCACCGCCACCGTCCGCGGCGTGGAGGCGCACGGCTACGCCGGTGTGATCGACATGCAGAAGGCGCTGGAGATCGCCACGTCGCCAGAGGAGAAGGCCGAGGCGCAGGAGGCGCTGGACGAGGCGGGCCTGCAGAAGGTGCCCTTCGAGCTCTACGTCGACTCCGAGGACCGCCCCGTGCGCATGGTGGTGTCGATGGACGTCGCCGAGGGCGAGCAGAAGGCGTCGGCGAAGGTGCGCGTGGACTACTTCGACTGGGGCACCCCCGTCTCGATCGCCGCACCCGCGCCGGACTCCGTCGTACAGGCCCCGGCCGGCCTCCACGAGGGCGCTGACACCCCCGCCGCCTGAGCGGGGACCCACGACCGCTGGGGCGGGCCGCGACGCGGCCCGCCCCAGCGGTGTCTCCGGGCGGCGTCCTCGCTCCCGGTCGTTCCCGGGCCGTGCGCGGGGCCGCGGGGAGCCCTTCGTAGGGTGGCGCGGTGAGCGATGGAGCGAATCGGCGCCGCCTGTACCGCGGCGGCAGCGTCTACAGCCCAGCGGACCCCTTCGCCACGGCGATGCTCGTCGACGGGGACCGCGTCGCCTGGGTCGGCCCCGACGAGGCGGCCGCGGCCCACGCCGGTGACGCCGCGGAGGTGGTCCACCTCGAGGGCCGCCTGATCACCCCCGCCTTCGTCGACGCCCACGTGCACACGACCGAGACCGGTCTGGCGCTGGGCGGGCTGGACCTCTCCGGCTGCTCCGGGCCGCAGGAGCTGCTCGACGCCGTCGCAGCCGAGGCGGCCCGCCACCCGGGGGCGCCGGTGCTGGGCCACGGCTGGGACGAGAGCGGCTGGCCGCCCGGGCAGCGCCCGCCGAGCGCGGCCGAGTTGGACCGCGCCGGTGGCGGGGCGGAGGTGTACCTGTCCCGGGCCGACGTGCACTCGGCGCTGGTGTCCTCCTCCCTCGCCGCCCGCGCCGGGCTGGGCGCGCTGCGCGGCTGGGAGGAGTCGGGCTGGGTGCGCACCGACGCCCACCACGCCGCCCGGGACGCGACGCGGGCGGCGCTGGGGCCACTGCGGGAACGGGCCCAGCGGCTGGCGCTGCGCGCGGCCGCCGCGGTGGGCATCGGCACCGTGCACGAGATGTCCGGCCCGCACATCGCGGCGCCCGGCGACCTCGCCGCACTCGTCCGGCTGGCCGGGCCGCAGGGTGAGGAGCCCCTGCCCGACGTGGTGCCCTACCTGGGGGTGGCGGCCGAGGACCGCGGGCGGGTCGCCGAGGTGCTGGCCGCTGCGCGCGCCGAGGGGGTGGAGCTCGCCGGGCTGGCCGGGGACCTGTGCGTCGACGGCGCGCTGGGTTCGCGCACGGCGGCGCTGCGCCGGCCCTACGCCGACGCCGCGACGAGCGGCGTGCTGCACCTGGACGCGGAGCGGGTGCGCCGCCACGTGCTGGCGTGCGCGGGGGCGGGGGTGCAGCCGGGTTTCCACGTCATCGGGGACGCCGCCGTGGACGTGGTGGTGGAGGCACTGCTGGCGGCGGAGGCGCAGATCGGCGCGCCGGCGGTGGCTGCGGCCGGTGTCCGGCTGGAGCACGTGTGCGCCGCCGACGCCGAGGCGATCGCGGTGTTCGCCCGGCTGGGGGTCAGCGCGAGCGTGCAGCCGGCCTTCGACGCGACGTGGGGCGGGTCCGGGGGCACCTACGCCCGGCGCCTGGGCTGGTCGCGGGCGGCGGGGCTGCACCCGTTCGCGGCGCTCGCGGCGGCGGGGGTGCCCATGGCCCTGGGCTCGGACGCGCCGGTGACCCCGCTGGCGCCGTGGGCGGGGGTGCGGGCGGCGGCGTTCGCGGCGGTGCCGGAGCACCGCATCAGCGTGCGTGCGGCCTTCCTGGCGCACACCCGCGGCGGGCACCGCCTGGCCGGGCGCGTGGCGGAGCCGGGGGTGCTGGTGCCGGGCGCGCCTGCCAGCTACGCGGTGTGGGAGGCGGAGGAGCTGGTGGTGCAGGCGCCGGATGCGCGGGTGGCGGCGTGGAGCACGGACGCGCGCTCCGGAACTCCGGGGCTGCCGGACCTCAGCCCGGGCCTGCCGCTGCCGCAGTGCCGGCGCACGGTCGTGCGCGGGGTCCCCGTCCATGACGAGTTGTGACGTCGTCGCGGAGAGTGCATCTGTCGTACGGCGTGTCGGGCTGCGACACGCCGTACGACACGCCGATGCGCAGCTGTGACCTGAGGGGCGGAAGGGGGCGCTGACCTGCGCGAAGACCCCGCGTGACACGGCGTGCATCGGTTGACACGCCCGCTCTGCTGAGTAGTTTCCACAACTAGCCCACGTCGAGGAAGACCGTCCGGCCCTGCCCGCACCGGCGGTGCGCCGCCCCACAGCGCACAGCCCCTCGTGGCGCGGCCGAACGGGAGTGGGCGGGGTTGGATCCGCGCGCCCTTAGACAACGGTGTGCGCCTCGTGGCCGACGGGGCTCACGGCGGCCCGAGGGGCGCGCGGGTCCGGCCTGCTTCTCGCGCAGTCAGCCGGCCCGGCACCACCGGCGGCTGACTGCGTGAGAAGCAGGCTCCACCCCTCTGCCACGGTGGCGCCCCTGCGCCGTCGCCGCCCCTGCCGTGCTGCACCCGGTCGGGGGTGCCTGCCCCCTGGCCGCGCCGCAGGGACGTACGCTCGGGGACGTGCCGCGCCCCGCCGACCGCCCCCTGCCGCTGCTGCCGGCCGCCCTGCTCGCCGCCGCCGGCGGAGGCCTGTCCGCGGCGGCGTTCCCGGGGCTGGGCTGGTGGCCGCTGGCGCCGGTGGGTGTGGCCGCCCTGGTGCTGGCGGTGGCCGGGCAGCGCCCGCGCCGGGCCGCGCTGCTGGGCCTGCTGCACGGCTGGGCGTTCTTCGTCCCCCTGCTGCAGTGGAGCGGCGTCTACGTCGGGGCACTGCCGTGGCTGGCGCTGGCGACGCTGTGCGCCCTCTTCCACGTCCTGCTGGCCGCGCTGCTGCCCCGGGCCCTGCGCGCGCCGTGGGGGCTGGCGCCGCTGGCCGTGGCCGGCACGTGGGTGGCGGTGGAGGCCCTGCGCGCGCGGGTGCCGTTCGGGGGCTTCCCGTGGGGGCGGCTGGCGTTCTCCCAGGCCGACGCGCCCACGCTGGGCCTGGCCTCCCTGGGGGGCAGCCCGCTGGTGTCCTTCGCGGTCGCGCTGAGCGGGGCGCTGCTGGCGCTGGCGGTGACGACGCTGGCCCGGCGCGGGCGGCTGGTGCAGCTGCCGGACGTGCGCCTGCCCAGTCGGGGGACCGGTGGGCGCGCCACCCGCGCCGCGGCCGCGGCCGCGGCGCTGGCCGTGGCGGCGATGGGCGCCGGTGCGCTGCTGCCGCGGCCGGTGGACGCCTCGGAGGGGACCGCGCAGGTGGCGGCGGTGCAGGGCAACACCCCCGAGCCGGGGCTGGACTTCAACGCCGAGCGACGCGCGGTGCTGGACAACCACGCCCGCGCGACCCTGGAGCTGGCCCGGGAGGTGCGCGCCGGGCGCGCGCCGCAGCCGGAGCTCGTGCTGTGGCCGGAGAACTCCAGCGACATCGACCCCCTCCTCAACCCCGACGCGGCCGCGGTGATCTCCCGCGCGGTGGAGGCGGTGGACGCCCCCACCCTCGTCGGGGCGGTGCTGCAGGGCCCGGGGGAGGGGCTGTCCAACGCGGGCATCGTGTGGCGGCCCGGCACCGGCCCCACGGAGCGCTACGTGAAGCAGCGCCCGGCGCCGTTCGGGGAGTACATGCCCTACCGCTCCTTCTTCCGGATCTTCTCCGACAAGGTGGACCTGGTCCGGCAGGACTTCGTGGCGGGCACGAGCACGAGCCTGCTGCCGATGGGACCGGCGCTGGTCGGCGACATCATCTGCTTCGAGGTCCTGTTCGACGACCTGGCCCGGGAGGCGGTCGCGGCGGGGGCGGACCTGCTCGTGGTGCAGACCAACAGCGCCACCTTCGGCACCTCGAACATGGCGCCGCAGCAGCTGGCGATGTCGCGGCTGCGGGCGGTGGAGACCGGCCGCAGCGTCGTGCACGTCTCCACCGTCGGCATCAGCGCCCTGATCACCCCCGACGGGGTGGCCCACCAGAGCACCGAGCTGCTCACCTCGGCCGTCCTGCAGGGGGAGCTGCCGCTGCGCAGCGGGCTGACCTTCGCGGTGCGCCACGGCCTGGCGGTGGAGCTGTTCCTGTGCGGTGTGGGGGTGCTGCTGCTGCTGGCCGCGCGGCGGCGGCCGAGGGCGGCCGCCGTGGCGAGCGGGCCGCCGGTGGCCGTGGACCTCGACGTCCCCGCGGTGCGGGCATGAGCCACGCCGCGCTGCCCGCCGGTGCCGGGGGGTCCCCGCGCCGGCCGCGCCGCCGCCGCCGGGTGCTGCTGCCGGCCGGCGTCGCGCTGGCGGCGCTGCTGGTGGTGGAGGTGCTGCTGCTGGGGCGGCTGCAGGAGCTGCTCGGCGCGTGGGGGGTGCTGGCGCTGCTGCTGACCACGGCGGTGGCGGGTGCGCTGCTGCTGCGCCGCGCCGGGCGGGCGACCGTGCGTGCCGCCCGGGCGGCGGCGGGCGGCCTGCCGGCGGAAGCGGCCGCCGCGGCGGGGGTGGGGCGGGCGGCGGCGATCGGTGCCGCCGGGGCCCTGCTGCTGGTGCCGGGGGTGCTCACCGACGCCGCGGCCGTGGTGCTGCTGGTCCCGCCGTCGCGGCGGCTGCTGGGCCGCGCGGGGCGCCGCTTCCTGCAGCGCCGCCTGGAGCGGGCGCTGGCCTCCGCGGTGGCCGAGGCCGGCGGAGGGCGTCTGGTCGTGGGCGACGTGCTCGTCGACCGCGAGGGGGCGGGGCACCGGCGCGGAGCCGGGCGCCGTGGTGGTGCCGGGCGCGGCTCCCGGGGCGCGGCGGCCAGCCGCAGCGGCTACGGCGACGTGGTGGAGGGGGAGGTCCTCGACGCCGAGATCGTCGAGGAGGACCCCGGCACTCCCCGTCGCGACCCGCAGGAGCCGACCGGGCGCTGAGGGGCGAGCCGGCCCGCACGTCGCCGCAACGCGCACGGCCACGGCGGGCCCTTCCGTGGCCGGCCGTGGCCGTCGCTCGCGCGGAGCCGCTCAGGCGCTGCGGCGGACCTGCCCGCTGCGCAGCAGCCGCAGGCGCTCGTCGAGCAGCACCTCCAGCTCGGCGATGGTGCGCCGCTCCAGCAGCATGTCCCAGTGCGTGCGCACGGGACGGACGGCCTTCTTCTCCGGCATCTCGGCGTCGTCGCGCAGCGCCTCGGCGCCGCAGCGGCACTCCCAGACGGGGGGCACGTCCGCCTCGGCGGACATGGGCACGACGACCACGTGCCCGTGCGGACAGTGGTAGGTGACCCGCTGGCGCTCGGCCGGCTCGACGCCGGACTCGCTCTCCAGGCTGGCGGACCCGAGGCGGCTGCCCCGCAGGTTGCGATCGCTCATTGCAGACCTCCCGACGATCCCCTCCATCGCAGGCCCGATCGCCTCGGAGTCTGGAGGGGTTCCACTTGGTTGAACGCGGGCGGGGCCGGTGCTGTTCCGGCTCCGTTGCGCCGACGGTGTGAACGTCGTGTGGGAGGTGGCGGGTGAGTGGGGCCGAACGGGTGGCCCGGCGTGCGGACGGGAGTGCGGACCGGCGTGCGGGCCCGGTCAGGTCGAGGGCGCCTCGCCCGGTGGTGCGGGTGCCTTCGCGGCCGCCGCGGTGCCCCGCGCGACGTCGACGCGGGCCAGCAGGACCGCGCCGACGACGAAGAAGGCCAGCAGCGTCGTCAGCGCCGGCCGGTAGGAGCCGGTGAGCTGGAACACCAGCCCGAACGCCAGCGTCCCCACCCAGCTCGTGCCGCGCTCGGCGGCCTGGTAGAGGCTGAAGAACTCCGCCTCCTGCCCCAGCGGCACGAGCTGGCTGTACAGGGAGCGGGAGAGGGCCTGGGTGCCACCGAGGACGAGGCCGATGCCCACCGCCAGCAGCAGCCACCCGCTGAAGGCGCCGCGCTGCAGGGTGAGCGCACCGAGCAGGACGAGGACCCACAGGCCAAGCCCGCCCAGGATCGTGCGCTGCGCCCCGAAGCGGGCCGCGATCCGGCCGAAGGCCAGCGCCCCGAGGAACGCCACGCCCTGCACGATGAGGATCGTGGTGATCAGCTGCGACTGGCTGAAGCCGAGCTCCTCCTGCCCGTAGATGCTGGAGGCGTAGATCACCGTCTGGATGCCGTCGTTGAAGATCAGGTAGGCCAGCAGGAAGCGCAGCGTCTGCGGGTAGCGGCGGATGCCGCGCAGGGTGTGGACGAGCTGGCGGAAGGGCGCCAGCAGGCCGCGGCCGGCACCGGCGGGGGCCAGGGCGCGCTCGCCCAGGACGCTGACCGCCCGGGTCGGCAGGTTCCGCAGCCCGAGCACCGGGATGATCGTGAACACCGCCCACCACAGCCCCGCGATGGCCAGCGAGGCCCGCACCGCGCCCTCGGTGTCCAGCCCCACCGCGCCGGGGGCCGAGACCAGCGCCAGGTTCGCCGCGAGCAGCAGGAAGCCGCCGAGGTAGCCCAACGCCCACCCGCGCGAGGAGGTCCGGTCGCGCAGGTGCGGGGGTGAGACGTCGCAGAGCAGTGCGTCGTAGACCACGAGGGAGGAGGCCAGGCAGGTGGTGGCCACCATGAGCAGCAGCACCCCGAGCTGCCAGCGGGTGCCGCTGACGAGGACCATCGCGGTGGCGGCCGCGGCGCCCGTCCAGGCGAGCACGCCGAGCAGGCGCGCGCGGTGGGCGGTGCGGTCGGCGATCGCCCCGATGAGCGGCAGCAGCAGCGCCGCCAGGAGCGTCGCGGCCGTCACCGCGTACAGCGCCACCGACCCCGGCGCCACCGGCACCCCCAGCACCGACAGCATCCGGGTGCAGACCTGCCCGGTGGGCAGGTCCGGGCAGGCCGCGCGGCGGGCCACCGACGTCAGGTAGGGGCCGAAGAGGACGGTGGCGGTGGTGGTGACGTAGGCGGAGTTGGCCCAGTCGTAGACGTACCAGCTGCGCCTGGCCCGGCGCAGCGCGGCGGGCTCGGGTGCGGCGGGGCCCGGGACGGCCGCGGTGGTCTCCGCGCTCACGACCACTGCCCCCGCGCGGTCAGGACGTCGCGCAGCAGGTCGGCGCGGTCGGTGATGAGGCCGTCGACGCCCAGGTCGAGCAGGGCGTGCATCTGGGCGGGCTCGTCGACGGTCCACACGTGCACCTGCAGGCCCTGCTCGTGGGCGCGGGCCAGGAATCGCTCGGTGACGACGGGCACGCCGTACGCGCGCACCGGCACCTGCAGGGCGCAGGCGCGGCGGGCGGCGACCCGGCGCACCAGCGCCGCGCGCGCGGCCGTGCCGGTCAGGAACGCGGCGGTGCCCAGCAGGGACGTGGAGGTCGCCACCGGTGGCCCCCCGTCGGCGTCCAGCGCGGCGACCACTGCCCGGCGCCGCGACTCCGCGAAGGAGGCCACGCACACCCGCTCCCGCGCGCCGGTGCCGCGCAGCACCTCCACCAGCGGCGCGATGGCGGAGGCGTGCTTGACGTCGATGTTGAGCCGGGCGGTGGGGAAGGCGTCCAGCACCTCGGCCAGCAGCGGCACCGGCTCCCGCCCCGCCACCCGCGCCTGCCGCACCCGAGACCAGGGCAGCTCGGCGATGCGCCCGGCCGCGTCGGTGACCCGGTCGAGGGAGGAGTCGTGGAAGGCGACGAGCTCACCGTCGGCGGTGGCGTGCACGTCGGTCTCCAGGTACCGGTAGCCGAGGTCGACGGCCGCCTGGAAGGCGGGGAGGGTGTTCTCCAGCCCGTCGAGGGAGAAGCCGCGGTGCGCCATCGCCACGGGGTGGCCCGCGCTGAGGAAGGGATGCTCGCCGATCACCGGGGCAGTCTGCCCGGTGCAGCCCGGAGCGGGCGCGCGCCGCGCGCACCGGCGGGCCGGCGCGGGGCCCCCGCACGCGGCAGGCGCCCGCCCCCGCGACGGGGGACGGGCGCCTGGGCGCGTGCGGGGGAGCGGTCTCAGCCGACGTACTCCCAGTGCCACGGCTCGAACGGCCCGCTGCCGCCCTTGTCCGCCCACGAGGGGTGGATCCAGCCGTAGACCGCGGAGTTCTGCTTCAGCCAGTTGAAGGTGGGGGTGCCGTAGACGTTGACCCCGTCGCACAGGTCCACGGCGATGCCGAGGCCGTGGCGGCTGGTGCCGGGGCGGGCAGCCAGGCCGGGCTTGCGCGCGGCCACGGAGATCTGGTCGGCCAGCGGGCGGTAGGAGTCCGTGACGCACATCGCGCGGCCGAAGTGCGCGGCGTAGGCCTGGCTGAGCTGGTTGAAGGCGTGCGCCGCGTCGGCGCGCAGGACGTGCCGGGGCGAGCCGAACAACGGGCACAGCGCGCTGCGGGGGATGGTGCCGTTGGCGTAGCCGGTGACGTCGCCGCCGGCGCACGCGCCGATCTCGCCGACCAGGCCACCGGAGACGGAGCGGGCGCCGGCGGCCAGCGCGGCGGCGGCGGCGGCCTCGGCCTGCAGGCGGGCGGCGGCGAGGTTGGCGGCCTGGGTGGCCTTGGTGGTGGCGTCACCCTCGGCGGCGGCCTGCAGGGCCAGCATCTCGGCGAGCTTGCCCTTCTGCTTCTCCACGAGCGCCTCGGCGTCCTTCTTGGCCGCCTCGGCCTTCTCCGACTCCACCCGAGCGGTCTCGGCGTGCACCTTGGCCCTGGCGGTGGCCTCCTCCTGCGTCAGCTTCGCCGCGCGGTAGGTGCTCACCGCGTTGTCGCGGTTGGCGCCGACGCGGTTGACGGAGGCCAGCAGGCTGGGGACCTCGTTGGTGTCGCGGGACTCCAGCACGGTGACGAGCGCGGAGTACTCCTCCAGGGAACCGCCGTCCTTGTACGCCTCCGACGCCCAGCGGCCGAGCTGCTTCTTGCTCTCGGCGAGCTGGCGCTCGGCCTCGGCGAGGCGCTCGCGCTCGTAGCGCTCCTGCTCCTCCGCGAGGCGCTTGGCCTCCACCGCCTGCCCGTAGCGCTCCAGCGCGGCGCTGGCCTGGGCGGCGACGGCGTCGAGCTCCTCCTGCGCCTTGGTGGTGCGGGTGCGGGCGGCCTGCGCCTCGGCGGTGCTGGCCTCGGCGGCGCGGCGGGCCTCCTCGACCTCCTGCGGCGTCGGGGTGCGGGCCGAGACCGGCACCGCCACGGGGGCGGCGGGGTCGGCGAGCGCGGGCTGCGTCAGCCCCGCGGCCATGCACGTGACGCCGATGCCGGCGGCGGTGGCGAGCACGACGCGGCGGAGGGCGGAAGGCAGCTGCAAGGCGGGTACGTCCAGTGCGCTCGGGGGCCGGGGGCCCTGTTCGTCTGGTGCGGCGGGTGGTGCTGTCGGTCTGCTGGTGCTCATCCGGTGCTCGTGGTGCGGGAGTCGCGGGGTGAGGATCCGGTTACGGACCTTACCTACACCTAGCTCGGCACCTTGGCATTGGCTCCACAGCCCCGCGCGTCGCATGTGAGACAGGTCACACCCTCGGCGGGTTTGGGTTCGGGTGAAGCGCCCCGCGCGGACCTGCGCTCCTGATAGTGCGCCCCGAACGCCCGGGGATCAACGACGCACCGCCCGCAGGACCACGAACTTCGGGTGCCCGGCGACCACGTCGACCGCGCCGAAGAGGCGCCGCAGGCTCACGTGGTGGCCGAGGTGGCGGTTGCCGACCACCCACAGCTCCCCGCCCGGACGCAGCACCCGCCGGGCGTCGCGGAACATCCGGTGCGCGGTGGAGGCGGTCACCGACCCGTGCACGTGGAACGGCGGGTTGTTCAGCACCACGTCCACCGACCCTGCCGGCACCTGCTCACCCGTGCCCTGCTCACCCGCGTCCCGACCAGCCCCCGCCCCGGTCCCGGCCCCGGTCTCGGCCCCGGTCGAGGCCGTCGCCGAGTCGCCCACCAGGAACCGCGCCCGGGCCCCCGCCGGGGCGTTGTCCCGCCACGTCGCCGCCGCCGAGGCCACCGCCAGGTCGGAGTCGTCCACGAACGTCACCTCCACCCCCGGCTGCGCCCGCGCCGCGGCCAGCCCCAGCACCCCGTTGCCGCAGCCCAGGTCGAGGACGTGCTCGCCGGCGCGGAAGCGGCGCCGCGCCCCCAGGACCTCCAGGAGGAGGCGCGTGCCCACGTCCAGGCCGCCCGCGGAGAAGACACCCCCGTGCTGCACGACCCGCACCCCGGCCAGCGGCTCCGGCGCATCGTCCAGCAGCAGCGACCGCGGCCACGGGCAGGGCCGGGGCGCGCCCAGCACCTCCGCGCTCGGCGCGCACACCAGCAGCCGGGCCTTGCGCCGCGCCCGGGAGGTGCGCACCGGACCCAGCAGCTCCTCGAACAGCATCAGCGTGGAGGTGTGGACCTCCTTCACCATGCCCGCGGCGACGACCACCGAGCCCGGGTGCAGGGCCGGGCGCAGCCGGTGCAGCTGCTCCTCCAACAGCGACAGCGTCTTCGGCAGGCGCACCAGCAGCACGTCCACTCGCCCCGGCCAGCGCTCACCCGCGCCCAGCAGCGGCACCACCGCCTCCGGGGCGTGCCGGGCCAGGTTCGCGCGCGCCGCCGCCCGCGCGACGGCGGAGTCGGTGACGGAGACGGGGGAGTGCTCCGCCAGCGCCGTGGCCAGCGCCCCCCAGCGGTCGTCCAGCAGCACCAGCGACCCCGCCCGCGCCGCCTCGGCCAGGTCCACGCCCGCCGGCAGGCCGCTGAGCTCGGCCAGCTCCCGCGCGGGTTCACCGCTGCTCAGGACGTGGTCGAGCAGGTACTCGTCGGCGGCGTCGAAGGCGCGCAGCAGCTCGCGCGGCTCGTGCGGATAGCGCTGCAGCCGCAGCGGGCGGCCCGCCACCACCAGCTCGGACTCGTCGGGGGCCGGCACCGCGCCAACCTACCCAGCCCCCACCGCCGCGCACCCGGGGCGGCTGCCTCAGCCGCGGCCGAAGCCGCGCCGGTAGCCGCTGGGGGTCGTGCCCAGCTCCTGCCGGAAGCGCGCGCGCAGGTTCGCCGCGCTGCCCAGGCCGCTGCGCCCGGCGACCTCCTCCACGCTCAGCGCCGTGCTCTCCAGCAGCTCCCGCGCCCAGGCCAGGCGCGCGCCGAGCAGCCACTGCCGCGGCGTGCTGCCCGTCTCGGCGCCGAAGCGGCGGGCGAAGGTGCGGGGGGAGACGCAGGCGTGGCGGGCCAGCGCCTCCACGGTCAGCTCCTCCGCCAGCCGCTGCAGCGCCCACTGCCGGGTGGCCTCCAGCGACGTGCCCGGCGCCCGGGCGACGGGCGCGCTGAGGTACTGCCGCTGCCCGCCCTCCCGGTGCGGGGCGGCGACGATGCTGCGGGCGACGTCGTTGGCGGCGCCCGCCCCGTGGTCGCGGCGCACGAGGTGCAGGCACAGGTCGATGCCCGCCGAGACCCCCGCCGACGTCAGCACGCGCCCCTCGTCGACGTAGAGGGCGTCCGGTTCCACCCGCACCGCCGGGTGCGCCTCGGCCAGCGCCTGCGCGTGCGCCCAGTGGGTGGTGGCCCGCCGCCCGTCCAGCAACCCCGTCGCGGCCAGCGCGAAGGCGCCCGTGCAGATGGAGACCACCCGCCCCCCGGCCTCGTGCACCGCGCGCAGCGCCGCGGGCACCTGCGCGGGCACGGGGGCGTCGGCCGGGGCGTAGCCGGGCACGATCACGGTGTCGGCGTCGCGCACGGCCTCCAGGCCCGCCGGCACCAGGAACGAGAACCCCGACGCCGAGGCCACCTCCCCGGGCCGCACCCCGCACATCGACAGCGCGTAGCCCAGCCGGGGGTAGCGGGAGAACACCTGCGCGGGGATGCCCGCGTCCAGCGGCAGCACGCCGTCGAGGAGCAGGACCGCCACGCGATGGGGCACACTCGCACCCTAGTGGCAGGAAAGTTGCGCAGCGCGTCCCGACTGCCACTGGTCCGGGCGGCCGGGGCCCAGCACGCTGACGCCATGAGCACCGCGACCCCGCGCACCATCGGCATCGTCCTCTTCGACGACGTGGAGGAGCTCGACGCCGTCGGCCCCTACGAGGTCCTGGCCTACTGGACCCGGCAGTTCCCCGAGGACGGCTACGCCGTGACCTGCCTCTCCCGCGACGGGCGCCCCGTCACCGCCGCCAAGGGCTTCGTCCTCGGCGCCCACACCTCCTTCGCCGACGCCGACCGCCTCGACGTCCTCCTGCACCCCGGCGGCTCGGGCACCCGCCCCCTGCTGCGCGACCCCGACCACCTCGACCTCGTGCGCTCCTGGAGCGCCGCCGCCACCCTCACCACCAGCGTCTGCACCGGCTCCCTCGTCCTCGCCGCCGCGGGCCTGCTCAAGGGCCGGCCCGCCACCACCCACCACGGCTGCCTGGACGAGCTCGCCGCCCTCGACGACAGCATCGACGTCCGCCCGCGGCAGCGCTTCGTCGACGACGGCGACGTCATCACCTCCGCCGGGGTCTCCGCCGGCATCGACATGGCCCTGCACCTCGTCGCCCGCCTCGCCGGTCCCGAGCGCGCCCGCGCCACCCGCCACGGCATCCAGTACGACCCCGAGCCCCCCGTCTGAACCGCCCGCGCGGGCCGCGCCGGTCAACCGGGCCGGCGGGCCACCGCGAACACCCGCCGGTACGGCAGCACCGTCCCGAACCCCTCCTGCGGGTACGCCACCCGCAGCAGCGCCCCGTACTCCGCGCAGAACTCCTCCTGCTCCGCCTCCTCCAGCACGCTCAGCACCGGCCGCAGCGCCGTGCCCCGCATCCACCCCAGCACCGCGTCCGGGCCCGCGAGGACGTGCAGATACGTCGTCTCCCACACGTCCACCGCCGCCCCGGTCGCGGCCAGCACCCGCAGGTACTCCACCGGTTCCGCGCTGCCCGCCTCCGCCGGCCCGTCCAGCCGCCGCGCCCACCGCGGCGACGAGCACACCCGCCGCAGCAGCGCGTGCGTCGGCGCGGCGAAGTTCGCCGGCACCTGGACCGCCAGCTCACCCCCGGCGGCCAGCATCGACACCAGCCGCGGCAGCAGCTCCAGGTGCCCGGGGATCCACTGCAGCACCGCATTGGAGACGAGCACGTCCACCGGCGCGGCCGGCTCCCACTCGCGCGCGTCCCCCGCCACGTACTCCACCCGCTCGTGCGCGGCGTCGCGGCGGGCCCGCTCCAGCATCTCCGCGGAGCTGTCGACGCCGACGACCCGGGCGCCCGGCCAGCGCCGTGCCAGCACCACCGTCAGGTTGCCCGCCCCGCAGCCCAGGTCCACCACGGCGCCCGGCCGCTCCGCCGCCACCCGCGCCAGCAGGTCGGCGAACGGGCGGGACCGCTCCCCGGCGTGGCGCAGGTACACCTCCGGGTCCCAGCGCGTTCCCTCCGTCACGGTCCCACCCCTTCCACCGCAGCCTCGACCCCAACCCCGTCCCGTGCCCGCTCGTCGGCCCCGTCGCGGTACAGCGCGCGCAGCCGCAGGCAGGCGGCGGGGGAGCCGAACAGGTCCGTGCTGTCGGCCACCTGGTCCACCGAGCCCAGCAGCGGCAGGGCCCGCAGCGCCGGCTCCGTCACCGCCTCCCGGCACGCGGCGGCGAAGCGGTCGGCGTCCAGCACCCGCGCCGGGCGCTCGTGGAAGCCGCGCACCCGCGGATCCAGCTCCTCCGCGAGGCTCGTCGCGTTCTGCCGCCGCGCCAGCGCCTCGTACGCCGCGCAGAGGGCCTCCTCCCGCCCGCCCGCGTCCACCGCCCGCACCGCGCGGCGCAGGTGCCCGTCGAGGCCGTCGGCGTGCTCCAGCCGACCGAACGCCGTGCCCAGCCACTTGAAGTACGGCGCGTACCGCCCGGCCAGCAGCAGCGCCAGCCGCATCGCCTCGCGCACCAGCCGCGCCGCCACCACCGCCGACCCCAGCTCGTCGCCCACCTCCGCGGTGCGCTGCACGAACGGCTCCTCCTGCGCCAGCCGCCGCCACTGGCACGCCAGCAACCAGCGGTGCACGTCGTCGGGGAACCACGCCAGCGCCGCGCGGGCCCGCGCCACCTCCCCGCCCGGGTCCGCGAACACCGCCCCCGCCACCACCTCCAGGAGCCGCTGCTGCGGAACCAGCAACCAGTCCCGCCACGACATCGCCTGCGGATCGGCGAACCCGATCTGCCGCTCCAGCCACCCCGGCCACGTCGTCACCTCGACCTGCGAGCGGGGCCGCATTCCGTCCCACCCGAAGCGCACCTCCCGGCCGCGGTAGCGCTGCGGCAACCCCGCCTCCACCAGGGCGGCGGCACGCTCGACGTCACCGGCGGCGACGAACACCTGCAGCCGCGGCCCCCAGCCGTGGTCGGTGGAACGCGGCGTGTCGTAGCCCAGCACGTCCGAGCCCCACCCCAGCAGGGCGCTCGCGTGCGGCACGTCCGCGAGCAGGGGGGAGACGACCTCGCGCGCGAACCCGGCGGCCAGCTCCAGCCCGGGCGTGAACGGCTGCCCCGGGGCTCGGGACGTCGGCGTCGGCTCCTGCACCCGCCCGACGCTACCGGCCGGCGCCGCTGCGGCCGGGCTGCTCACCCGCCGGGTGCCACCGGCCCCCACGTCGTTGCCGGCCGCGCATGCCCGGAGGACGCCGGCAGCATCGGGCTGGGGCTCGCCGGAGCGGTGCTGGCGCCACGGCTGGCCGCTCCCGGTGCCTGCGGACGCGGCGGCACCCCGAGCGCGCTGGTGCGCCTGACGGCGCTGGACCTGTGGGGCGGCGCGTGGTGCAACAACACCCCCGCGGCGGCGCGCTGGTACCACCGCCTGTGGCAGGGAGCGCGCCGGCGTCTGCTCTTCTGCGCCGCGCACCTGCACCCTTTCGCCGTCGCCTGGCTCGACGGTGAGCGGGCTGGGCGGCTGCGGTGGACTCGCGCCTGCGTCCAGTACGGCTACCTGCTGCTGGCGGCCACGGCGATCGAGGGCGCTCCCGGCCCGCGCTCCCGCCGGGTCCTCGGTGTGTCGGCGACGGCGGGCGGGTGGTGCCCGACCGGGCGCTGGGCCCGTCGCCGAGCGCGCCGTGGTTCGCGCCGGGCTGCTTCACCAAGCTGCTCGCCGGTCATGCAGCGGGCGCGGCACAGCTCCCGGTCGATCCCCTGAGGCGAGGAGCGGAGGTGCTGCCCCGTGAGAGGGCCGGGGTTCGCTGCGTTCGCCGGCACTCGACCACCAGGTACCCCGGCGCTGCTCCCGTTCCGGGGCTGCTGACGAGTCTGGGGCTGCTCCTCTTCCGGGGCTGCTGACGGGTCTGCGGGACACCACCACGACGTCGTCGGACCTGAGCGGGGGACCGGCCAGTGGCCCTTCACCGCGGTGCTCGGCGCAGACCGCGACCGGATCGGCTTGACTGGGGTCGATGCCCCTCCACCTCGCCCTCCTCGGTGACTCCCTCGCCCACGGCACCGGCGCCACCCGCGCCACCGATGCGCTCGGACCACGCCTGGCCACCGCGCTGACCGCGGCCGGGGTGCCCGCGGAGAGCAGGGTGTTCGCCGTGCCCGGCGCGCTCAGCGACGCCCTGGCGAGGCAGGTCACCGCCGCCGTCGCCTGGCGCCCCGGCGTGGCCCTCGTCGTGATCGGCGGCAACGACGTCAGGGGCCTGGTCCCCCCGGAGCGGGCCGCCGCAGCGCTGGCGCAGGCCGTGCGGGCGCTGCGCACCGCCGGCGCCGCGGTCGTCGTCGTCCCCGCACCCGACCTCAGCGTCGTGTCCCACGTGCCCCCCGCCCTGCAGGACCTCGTCCGGGCCGCCAGCGCCGCGATGCGGTCGGCGCAGAGCGCGGCGGCGGCCGCCGAGGGGGCCCGCATCGCCGACCCCGGCCCGCGCGCGGCCGCGGCGTTCGCCTCCGACCCGGGTCTCTTCAGCGCCGACCGCTTCCACCCGTCCAGCGCGGGGTACGCGCTGATCGCGGAGGCGGTGCTGCCGGTGGTGCGCGCCGCCGCCACCGACGTGCTGAGCCGCCGGGGGGACTGAACCGCCGGCGGAGCGGAGACGGAATCTCCCCGGGCCCCTGCGAACCCCGACCACCTGGGCGTGACCACCGTGATGGCCCTGCGGCGCCCGGCAGCGAGAGGATGCGGCCATGAGGTCGACCGGGGGAGCGCCGAGGCAGGGTGACGACGGCCGCACCTGACCTCCCACTGATCCGGGCGTCGCCGCTGCGCTCCCCGCGCCGGACCGGGTTCCCGCGACCCGGTCCGGCGCGCGCCGGGATCAGCCGCCGAACAGCTTCGAGAGCTGCTGGTCGAACGTCAGCGCCGACAGGGTCCCGAAGAGCAGCACCGCCCACACCAGCATCCCCACCCGCAGCGCACCGGGGCGGATCTGGCGGGGGAGGACCTTGCGGTTGAGCAGGATGAGCAGCCCCGAGTAGATGAACATCATGAAGCCGCCCACCACGGCGGAGATGACCAGCAGCGCCAACGGCTGCGCGAAGCCCACCAGCAGCACGAGGCAGCCGAAGAGGACCAGGCCCCACACCAGCGCGAAGTACACCTTGCTCTCGGAGGTGTTGCGCAGGTAGCCGACCCGCAGCACGTCCGCGCCGAGGCGGCTGGTGTAGTCCACGATGCCCAGCGCCGCGGCGAAGAGGGAGATGACGCCGATGACCCAGAACAGGGTGCCGAACCAGTCGCCGACGTTCTCCTTCAGCGCCTGTCCCTCGGCCTGCACGAAGGAGATGTCGCTGGCCAGGTCCGGGTTGCCGAAGACGGTGCCGTAGGCCAGCAGGGACGTGAAGAAGATGGTGACGAACGTGATGGCCACGAACGTCACCAGCTGCTCGATGTTGGCGACCTTCCACCACCGCTGCCAGCGGCTCATGTTCTCCGCGTCCGGCTCGAACACGTAGCCCGTCGTGGGCGCCGCCTCCGGCTTGCCGGTGATGGGGCTGACGATGCGGGGCACGTAGGCGCCCATGCCGAAGCCCTTGTCCCGGATCCAGTTGCTCTGGCAGAGGTTCTGCCCGCCCCCGGCGCCCGCGAACGCCAGCGCCCCGAGCAGCAGGGCGAAGCCGAGTTCCTCGACGGGGATGCGGGCGTCGGTGACGACGGTGGAGACGTCGCCCCAGGTGCCGGAGTCGATGGCGAACGTCGCCCCGATGACGATGAGCAGCAGCACCGCCGCCACCTTGAACATCTCGATCTTCTCGAGCGCCACGTAGACCACGGGGGCCAGGGTGAGCGTGACGCCGATGAGCACCAGCATCCCGATGGCGATGGGTGTCACGCTTCCGCCGACGAGGTAGGTCAGCAGCGTCGCCGAACTGGTCACCCAGCCGGGCCACAGGTTGGCGAAGTACGCCATGAGCGCGAACACGAGACCCCAGTGCCGGCCCAGCCTGCTGAACCCCGTCAGCACCGTCTCACCCGTGGCGAGGGTGTAGCGCTCGATCTCCATGTTGATGAAGAACTGGGTGACCAGTCCCACGAGCGCCGCCCACACGAAGACCAGGCCGACCTGGGAGGCGATGAAGGGGTAGATGATGAACTCGCCGCTGGCCAGTCCCACGCCCGCGGCGACGATGCCGGGGCCGATGATGGGGCCGATGCGCGTCGGAGCGGGGGGCAGGTCCCGCAACTGCGGCGCTGGTAGGTGCTTGCTGGCGAAGCGTTGGGCGACGGACCCTTCTGCGTGCCCGGCTTGGGACATGACGTCCTCCTCGACGTGAGACCTCCCGGCAGCGTGCGAGTGCGTTGCGCACGCTACTCCGCGTCACCGCTCGCGCCAACGAGGCGCGGACAGCGGCGTGCCCCCGCCGCGCAGGGCGACGGGGGCACACCGGGGGCCCGACGGAGCCTCAGCGCAGCGCCGGTGCCACCTCGCGGGCGAACAGCTCGATGCCGGAGGTGTCGTAGGCGGCCTCGGCGAAGTACGTGATGGCGTACGTCATGCCGAGCCCCGCCATGTGCCGCAAGACCTCCACGACCTGCTCGGGCGTTCCCACCGCCGGGCCGCTGCGCAGGCTCTCGACGGTCTCGGCGAGCTTGTCGGCCGGCAGGTGCGGGCGCAGCCGCTCCTCGATCCCGCGCAGCCGCTCCTCCACCTCGGCGGCGTCGCGACCGATGACCACGTTGTAGTTCGCCGAGCGCACGATGGAGTCGTAGTCCGTGCCGAGGTCGCGGCAGTGCCCGGCCAGCACCTCGCTCTTGTGCGCGAACACCTCCGGCGTGCCGTCGAAGTTGGTGTAGGAGGCGTACTTCGCGGCCGTGCGCAGCGTCTTGCGCTCCCCGCCGCCGGCGATCCACAGCGGGATGCCGCCCGGCTGCAGCGGGAGCGGCTGCACGATGGCACCGTCCACGGTGTAGTGCTTCCCGTGGACGGTGGCGGTGCCCGTCGTCCACGCCTGGCGCATCACCTCCACCCCCTCCTCCAGCGCCCGCAGCCGCTCGCCGGCGGAGGGGAACCCGTAGCCGTAGGCGCGCCACTCGTGCTCGTACCAGCCGGCCCCGATGCCCATCTCGGTGCGGCCGCCGGAGACGACGTCGACGGTGGCGGCGACCTTGGCCAGGTAGGCGGGGTTGCGGTACGCCATGCACGTGCACATCTGACCCAGCCGCACCCGGGAGGTGCTGGCGGCGAACGCGGCCATCAGCGTCCACGCCTCGTGGGTGGCCTGGTCGGTGGGCACGGGGACGGTGTGGAAGTGGTCGTAGACCCAGATCGACTCCCACACGGGGTCCTCGTCGGCGAGCCGGGCCAGGGACGACATCACCTCCCACTGCCGCTGCGGTGCGATGCCGACGAGGTCGTGACGCCAGCCCTGGGGGACGAACAAGCCGAAGCGCATGGCCCGACCCTAGGACCGGCCCGGGTGGGGGACCAGTGCTGAGCCGCGCAGACAGCCCGCCCCGGTGCTCGCTGCGGGGGTCAGAGGCCCACGTGGGCGGCGGGGTTGTCGACCTCGGGGCCGCTGCCGCGCACGCACGCGCTCAGCGCGAGCGTCGATCGGTGCCCGGTCTGGCGCATCACCGAGCGGTCCGGCAGGCCCGCCTGCACGGCCGCGGTCGCGAACCCGGCGCGCAGGCTGTGCCCGGAGAACATCCGCGGGTCCAGGCCGGCGTCCTCGGCGCGCCGCTTGATCATCCTTGCGATGGACTGCCCGGAGAGCCTGCGCTGCTTCAGGCTCGCCCCGCCCTTGGTCACCGAGAGGAACGCGGGGCCTGAACCCAGCCCTGCCGCCTCGGCCCACGCCTGCCATGACCGCACCGGGCAGGTCGCGCGCCGGGTGCCGTGGGGCAGCACGACCGTTCGCCCGCCGTCCTCGGCGGCCGCGGGGGTGGCGTGGACGGCGACGCGCAACCCCTCCTCCGCGACCTCGACGTCGGCCACGTCCAGGCCGCTGAGCTCGCTGCGGCGCAGTGCCCCGGCGAACCCCATCACGAGCAGTGCCCGGTCGCGGCGGTCGAGGAGGGAGTCCCCCAGGGGGGCGACGATCTCAGCGAGCACGGAGGTGACGATCGGATCCACCCGCCGCACCGGCGAGACGGGCCCCAGGGTGCGGCGCATCCCGGCCCACGTGAGGCGCACCGTCTGCGTCTCGGTGGGGGAGGGAACTCCCAGGACGCGGTGGGCGACGCTCAGGGCGGCGAGCCGGCGCTGCAGGGTGGCGAGGCTGAGTTCCTCGCAGCAGCCGAGGAGGTATGACGTCACCGTGGCGGGTTCGGCGGGCAGGGGCGTCGCACCCGTGTCGGCGCACCAAGCGGCGAAGTGGGCGAGGTCGGATCCGTAGGCGCGCCAGGTGGTCTCGGACCGCCCCGTGCGGTGCCCGGCGGGGAGGGTGCGCATCCACTCCTGCAGGGCAGGGGGTTCCAGCGACGGCGGGGGCGGCGCGGGGGCGAGGTCGACCAGCGCCAGCTCCGCGCCGGTGCGCCCGTACAGGTCGAGCTGCGGTTCCGCCATGGTTCCACCATACGTCGTATTCATGCTTATCGGTACTCAGGGACCGATGCCGATCGGGTCGCCGTCGCGACCCGACGCGAGAGATGCGCAGAACCAGCCCAGACCGGGAGGGGGCTCATCTGTCCAGGGGCGCGGGGGGTTCGAGCCGGGCCGCGGGCAGATCGGGCAGCGCCGCGGGCAGGCGGCTGTCGCGGGCGAAGAGGAAGCGGTCGTTGATGCTGCGGACGTGCTCGCGGGCGACGTCTTCCAGGGGGTGGCCGGGGCACATGGCGGCGAACTCGTCGAGGAGGGTCGCGATGGTGAGGACCTCCCCGACGGTGAGGAGGGCGACGCGGTCCTTGGCGATGTCGCAGCGCACGTGCCCGGGGCGGGGGAGGTGGAGCCGGCCCTCGTCGTCGCGCACCGCGAAGGGGCCGGACTCGCCGGTGTCGCCGGTGAACGTCCAGACGCCTTCGAGGCGGGTTCCGTCGGGGTAGACGAAGCGGACGCGGTCGCCGGAGCTGGGGGTGGAGTGGTCCCCGAGCTGGCGCAGCATCGTCGACAGCGCTTCGCGGGCCTCGTCCCGTTCGCGGCCCTTCGGGGCGGCGGTGCGACGGGTCTGGCGCGAGGTGGGGCGCGGCACGGTGGACACGGGCAGCAGCGTGGCGGGCGGGAGTGGTGGACGGGGCGGTGACACGCCGAGGCGCGGTTCGACGTCCGGATCGTGCATGCTTCGACGGTCATACCTGGGTGGTCCGGCACGTGGCCCTCGGCGGCACGACGGGCATGTCGGAGACCTCGAGTGAACTTGCAACGGCTGCGGTACTTCCTCGTCCTGGCCGAGGAGCTGCACTTCACCCGCGCCGCGCAGCGCCTCTTCATGGACCAGTCCACTCTCTCCGCCGCGATCCGGCACCTGGAGCGCGACCTGGGCGTCAGGCTCTTCGAGCGCACCAGCCGCCGCGTGGCCCTCAGCGCGGCCGGGCAGGCGCTGCTCCCCGAAGCCCAGCGACTGCTCGCGGCCGGGGAGCGCTTCGCCGCCGTGGCCGGCCAGGTGGACCGGCACGCTCCTCGCCACGGCCTGGTCCTCGGCCTGTACTACGGGGCGGTGGCCGCGGGGGAGCTGACCGGCCCGATCGTGCACGCCTTCCGGGCTCAGCACCCCGATCTGGCGCTGGAGGTCCGAACGCTCACCGTCGAGGACCCCTGGGGGGTGCACCAGCCCGACCTCGACGTCGTCCTCGGCCGGGACGCGGGCCTGCCGGGCGACGCCGTCACGGAGCTGTTCCGCCTTCCCAAGGTGATCGCGCTGCCCGCGCACGACGAGCTCGCCGCGGCGCCGGCACCCACGCTCGCCGACGTCGTCGAACGGCGCTGGATCGACGTCGGGCCCTGGCCGGAGCCGGCTCGGGAGTTCATGGCGGAGTACGACCTGCGGGCCACGGGCATCGACGTCGCGCGCCAGGAGGTGCCGCTGCTGCCACCCGACGAGCGCTGGCGTCTGCTCGCCGAGCTCGGCCTCCTCGTCCTCGCCGACCGCACCACGACACCCACGCCGCCGCCGGGCATCGTCCTGCGGACCTTCCCGGAGGTGTCCCCGGCGCGCTTCGCCGTGTTCGACCGCCGCGAGGACAGCATCACCCGTGCCTTCGCCACCGTCGCCGAGGAGGTCAGCGGCACGCTGCTCCCGCTGGTGCCCGGTGCCCTGCCTGCCGGAGCCCCCTGAGGGGCTGCCCTCGCGGGATCCGCTGGACGACCACCTCGGTGGCGCGGTCTCCGGCCGGGGTCGGGGGCACTCCTCCTCGGGTGTGCGGGGCCTGCTGCGGGCTGTGCGCTCAGCGTCCGCGCATCCGGTCCAGTTCCCGGCGGTCGCGCTTGGTGGGGCGCCCGGCGCCGCGTTCGCGCACGGCGGCGACGGCGACGTGCTCGGGCGGGGGTGGAGCCGGGGTGCGGTCGACGTAGCAGCGCACGGCCACGGGGGCCCCGACGCGGCGTTCGAGGACGTGGGCGACCTCGACGATGCGTTCGAGGCCCTCCAGCCGCAGCCGCACCTCGTCGCCGGGGCGGACGGTGGCGGAGGCCTTGGCGCGGTCGCCGTTGAGGCGCACGTGCCCCGCGCGGCAGGCGTCGACGGCGAGGGCGCGGGTCCGGGTCAGCCGCACCGCCCACAGCCAGCGGTCGAGGCGGGTGCTGAGGGGGCCCTGCGGCAGGGCGGGGAGTGCGGCGGCGGGGGCCTCGGGGTCGCGGTCGGGGTCGGCCGTCATGGTCGCTGTCCTCCCTCCGCCGCGCCGGGCCGTCGTCGGCCGGGGTCTGCGGGCACCGTAGCCGAGCGGGCGCCGTCGGGCGCTGGGGACCGGGCGCGGCACCCGGAGAGCGGGGTGGTTGCGCCGAGCGGGTGAGAACGTCCACCACCCGGCGCACCCCCGGCTGCAGGTGGCGGCCGGAGCGGCCGAGGCATCGGGCATGGCGATGAACGAGGAGTTCGAGACGGAGGATGCGCCGGCCGAGGGGCCGCTGCGCACCCGGCCGCGCAACGGTGAGGGCGCGCAGACGGTGGCGCCGGTGCAGGCCTCGGCCTTGGAGCTGGCCATGGCGGCCCTGTTCGACCCGACGTCGGCTCCGGCGGAGGCGCTGGCGCCGCAGCGGGTGGCCCCCACGGCTCCGCTGGGCGGTGGGCTGCTGCCCAACCGCGGGCCGGTCGGCGACGACGTCGTCGAGGCGCCGGTCGTGGAGGCACCCGCGGTCCAGGCGCCCGTGGTGGAGGAGGTCGTGGTGCTGGCTCCCGAGCCCGTCGCGGCCACGGTGGCGGCCGTGGAGCCCGCCCCCGTGGTGGAGGAGGTCGTGGTGCCGGCACCCGTGGCGGCGCCCGTCGTCGAGGTCGTGGCGAAGCCGGTGGCCGAGCCCGTGGTCGCGGCGCAGGCGCCGGCGCAGCGGGGCTTCTTCGCCCGCCTGCTGGACAAGCTGCTGGGTCGCTGACCCGGCACCACCCCGGCGCCCTCCCGGTCCTCACCCCTGCGGGGGCGGGGACCGGGAGGGCGCCGTCGTCGTTCAGAACCAGCCGCGGCGCGCGCCCATCTGGCGGACCTGGGCGTCGAGGGAGGCGGCGAGGCGGGCGGGGTCGGTGTCGTGGTGGGAGAACCGCACCCGCGCGAGGGAGTCACGGCCCTCGGTGAACAGGCCGCCGCGGCGGTCGGCCTCGAGGACGACGTCGACGCCGCTGGGGTCGGCGAGGAAGGTGACCTCCAGTTCGTTGATGCGCCCGGCGAGGTGGCCAGGGGGCGCGAACTCGACCTCCTGGTAGAAGGGCAGGTCGCTGCCGGGCAGGCGGCCCTTCTCCACGTCCGCGCTCTTGAACCGGAAGCCGAGCCGGCCCAGGGCGTCGAGGACGGCGTGCTGCACGGGCAGCGGCTCGACGGTGACGGGGTCGAGGTCACCGGGGTCGAGGGCGCCGGCGATGTCGACCTGCGTCTGCACCCCGACCTTCATGCCGCGCAGCTGCCAGCCGCCGACCGCGGTGAGGGGGGCCTGCCAGGGGACCGCGAGCGCGAAGGCGATGCTGCGCCGCTCCCCGGGCTGGACGCTGAACCCGCCGGCGACGGGCTGGGTGGCGAAGCGGACGTCCTCGCGCCACTCGGAGTCGCCGGACTCGACCTCGACCGTGGCCTGCAGGGAGACGCGGACCTCGCGCACGTCCTGGGCGACCTTGCCGCCGGTCAGGTGCACGGTGCCGCGGACCTGTCCGCCCGGTGTGGTCACGGGGTGGTCGAGGATCGTCTCGACGTTCGCGCCGCCGACTCCCAGTCGGGCCATCATCCCGCGAAACGCCATGGTCTCGTCCTCCTCGCCGTCGGTGGGTGCTTCCGCATGCCCGACGAGCGGCGCCGCCTGCGGGTTCCCGCCGCTCGGACCCCGGCGGTGGGGACCCGCGGCCGTCAGAGGAGGGGACCGGCGGCGGTGCCGATCCGCCGCAGCCCCTCCAGGTCGCCGGCGGCGAACTGCGCCGGTTTGGCGGTGACGACCGGGAACATCATCTGCGCGGGGTCGTCGACGTGGCCGAGGCCGACGGCGTGGGCGATCTCGTGCATGAGGACGGCGCCGCGGCAGGCGCCGGTGCCGAAACCGGGCGGGAAGAGTTCCCGCACGGTGGAGTCGAGGACGACGATGGCGGTGGTGATGGCGGTGCGCCACGGCCCGTCGCCGTAGCGGACGCCCATGGTGCGCCACCCGCCGATGCCGACGGCGAGGGGCTCTGCGCCGGGGGGCAGGTCGCGGGGGACGGAGGAGGCGAGTTCGTCGGGGTCGAGCAGGTCGGAGCCGCCGCGCACGGTGCCGGGCTTGGCCCAGGCGATGGTCAGGGTGGGGCGGGCGGGGTGCCCGTCGTAGTCACCGGCCTGGGGGATGCGCTCGGTGGTGCCGGCGAACTCGAAGGTCAGGCCGCTGGCGCAGGAGACCCGCCACAGCGCCTCCTCCACGTCGTCCAGCGCCCAGCGCCCGGCCTGGTCGACGTTGACGGACACGGCGATGGGACGTTCCGGGTCGAAGCGGACGATGCTGCCGTCGGCGTTGGTGTGCAGGAGGAACCCCGGGCCGCTGACGGCCGCGGAGCCGGCGTCGGCGCCGGTGGCTGCGGGGGTGGTGCCGCGGACGCGCGCGCGCCGCGGGTGGTTGTAGTCGATGCCGGTGCGCGGTGCTCGCGGCGCGGGGGCCGGGTCGGGCACCGGACGCACCCTGGGCGCGCGGGTGTGGTCGAGACCGCCGGGCCTCGCGCCGGCTCCGGCGCCCGCGGCGTCGGCGGGCGCGGCCTGGCGCGGGACGGTGCCGCGGCGGGGGTGGCGGTAGTCGATGCGGGAGGTGCTCACCGGGGCGCGGGGCTTCCCGTGGCGCGCGCCCGGCGCGAGGGGGCGGGGCGGTGCCTGCTGGGGTGCCTGCTGGGGTGCACGGTGCCATGGTGGCGCGGTCGGGGCCGCTCGCGCCGGGAGTGCGCGGGGATGGGCTGGCGGGACCACTCCGGCGGCGCAATCCGCCCGCACCGACGCGCGCGGACGGGTCTCCCGCGACACTCAATACAGCATCGGATGTACTCTGCGGGGGTGGAGGTCCCCCTGCCCGCCGCGGCCACCCCGTCCCGCCGCGACGTCCTCGTCCGACGGGTCCGGCTGCTCGTCGCGGCCACCATCACCTACAACGTCGCCGAGGCCGCCGTCGCGCTGACCGCCGGCGCCGCCGCCTCCTCCACCGCCCTGATCGGCTTCGGGCTGGACTCCGTGGTGGAGGTCTGCTCCGCCGCCGCCGTCGCCTGGCAGTTCTCCGCACGCGAGGAGGCCGTGCGCCACGCCCGCGAACGCCGCACCCTGCGCCTCGTCGCGCTCTCCTTCTTCGCCCTCGCCGCCTACGTCGCCGTCGACGCCACCCGGGAGCTGCTGGGGGCGGGGGAGGCGGCCCCCTCCCCGGTCGGCATGGCGCTCGCCGCCCTGAGCCTGCTGGTGATGCCCGCGCTGTCCATGGCGCAGCGGCGGGCCGGCACGGAGCTGGGCTCGGCCTCCGCGGTGGCCGACTCCCGTCAGACGCTGCTGTGCGCGTGGCTGTCGGCGGCGCTGCTGGTCGGGTTGCTGCTCAACGCCACCCTCGGCTGGTCCTGGGCCGATCCCCTCGCGGCGCTGGTCATCGCGGCGGTCGCGGTGCGCGAGGGCCTCTCCGCCTGGCGCGGCGACGGCTGCTGCAACCCGGCCGCGGGCCTCGCCGCCCTGCGGGAGCCCGCGGCTCCCGGCGGCTGCTGCGGCGACGGCTGCCGCTGCTGACACCACCCGCCCCTCCGGCCCGTCCCGGGGGCGCCGGCACGGGCGGGACCCGGCCCCGGCAGCGCGGGCTCAGGCTCGCGGCGGTGGATGCCGATGCTGCAGGTGGGTCACCCGCCCGGCCCAGTGCACCGGCGAGACACTCACCGAGGAGCCGTCATGACCGTCACCGCCATCTCCCCCCAGGACGCCCGCGCGGCCGCCGCTCCCGCCCTGCGCGAGGAGTGCCCCACCTGCGCCGCCGACATCGGCGAGCGCTGCCGCCACGTCAGCACCGGCGTCCCGCTCAGCGGTGGAGTGCACCCCATGCGCATCGGGGCCCGCGCGCGCGGCTGAAGCACCCGAGGCGGCCGGCGCCGCACCCACCGCAGCACCGGCCCCCGCCACCGCCGGGCCCTCCCCGGCCGGCCCCGCGACGCCCGCCCCGCCCGCCCCAGCCTCCACCCCCACGGGGGAGGCGGTGACCGTGGCCTTCGGCGGCGACGTCCACTTCGAGGGGGTCAGCCCCCGAGCCCTCCAGCCCGGCGGCCTCGACGCCGTGGCGGAGATCCTCTCCGGCGCCGACCTCGCCGTCGTCACCCTCGAGACCGCCGTCACCGAACGCGGCGAGCCGGCGGACGAGGAGTACCTCTTCCGCGCGCCTCCGCGAGCCCTGAGCGCGCAGCGCGACGCGGGGGTCGACGTCGCCGGGACGGCCAACAACCACAGCCTCGACTACGGCCGCACCGGCATGAGCGACTCCTCGACGCCTCCGCCGCCACCGGCCTGCCCGTCATCGGCATCGGCCGCGACGCGCAGGAGGCGTACCGGCCGTGGGGGAGCGCCGTGCGCGGGCAGCGCATCGCCGTCCTGGCCGCCACCCAGGTCCTCGACTCCTCCCTCGCCGCCGCGTGGACGGCGGAGGAGGACGAGCCGGGCCTGGCCTCGGCCCAGCAGGGACGCGCACGCACGCGGCTGCTGCAGGCGGTGCGCGAGGCCCGGGCCTCGGCCGACTCCGTCCTCGTCCTCCTGCACTGGGGGCGGGAGTCCCGCCGGCGCCCACTGCCCGTCCAGCGGTCCCTCGCCGACGAGCTGATCGCAGCCGGCGTCGATGCGGTCGTCGGCTCCCAGGCCCACGCGCTGCTCGGCGCCGGCTGGAAGCACTCCGGCGGGCGCTCCGGCTACGTCGACTACGGCCTGGGCAACTTCGTCTCCTACAGCCGCAGGGCGCCGGCCACCAGCACGGGGGTGCTGGAGCTGACCCTCGGCGCGGACGGCTCCGTCAGCGCCGCCCGCTGGCACCCGGCGGTGATCCGCTCGGGCGTGCCGGTGCCGCTGACGGGGGAGGACGCATGGGCCGCCGCGGGCGCGAAGGAGTCCCTGCGCCGCCTCACCGACCTTCACCCCACCCCCGGGGGCGCCGCCACGACCTCCTGAGGAGGCCCGCCGGACGCCCTGGAGGGCGCCCCCGGCGGCGCGGCGGCGCCTCACCCTGGGCCGCGCCACGGGGGGCGCTCCTGCCAGACTGTTCCCATGACAACCTCGGGATGGGTGTCCGTACGCTGTCTGTTCCGCCTGCACTTCGGTGAGCAGCAGGTGTTCGAGGAGCGCATCACCCTGTGGCACGAGAACGACATGGACCGCGCCATCGCGCTGGCCGAGGCTGAGGCGCAGCGCTACGCGGAGTCCCAGGAGGCCGTGGAGTACATGGGCCTGGCGCAGGCGTACCTGCTCGACGACGAGCCCGGCCACGGCGCCGAGGTGTTCAGCCTCATGCGCACCAGCTCCCTCCACCCGAAGGACTACCTGGACACCTTCTTCGACACCGGCGGCGAACGGGTCGACGACAGCGCAGACGCCTGAACCTCCGACGCGGCGCGGGCCGGACTGGTCACCGGCCCGCGCCGCGTCCGCATCCTCCGCTCCCTCCTGCGGCAGCCCCGGCGGCGAACGGGTCGCCCCGGCTCGCACCCGGGGGCGCAGCGGCCGCCCGGGCCCGTCCACGCCTCCATCCCGCGGGCCCGTGCACCGGTCACACCGGCCTCGCGCGCCCGTGCCGCGCCGCCCCGAAGTCGGCGGCGAGTGCCCCGTTCGGCGCAGCGGCACCCCAGCGCACGTGTGGGGACGGCACGCGCCGGGCATCCCACGACGAACAGCGCACACCGGGTGCGCGACAGGCGACGGAAGGGCTGGACTTGCTGCAGCGGCACGGGGAAGCGGCCGCGGCCACGCCGGCGGGGTACCCGCGGTGAGCTCCGTCACGCAGGTCCCCGAACTCGCCCGCACCGGCATCGGGCGGCTCACCCCCCGCGACGCCTGGTGCACCGTCCGCCGCCACGGCGCGTGGCCCCTGCTGCGGGAGACGTTCACCCGCTTCCGCTACGGCGACGGCTTCTCCCACTCCCGCGCCCTGGGGTTCCAGCTCACCCTCGCCGCCATCCCGCTCGTGATCGCCGCGTTCGGGCTCATCACCTTCGTGGAGTTCGACGCCCTGCGCGTGGTGCTGCAGCGCACCATCCTCGCCCTCGTCCCGGGCGCCTCCCAGGACCTGGTCGTGCGGACCCTGGACACCTTCAGCTCCGAGAAGAAGGTCAACGTCCTCGCCCTCACCCTCGGCCTCGCGGCCGCCGTGACCGCCCTGTTCACCGCCATGGGCCAGGTGCAGCGCGGAGCGAACCGCATCTACGGCGTGCAGCGCGACGAACCGGCCCTGCGCAAGTACACCCGCGCCGCCGTCCTCGCCGTGCTCGCCGGCCTGCCCGCCATGGCGGGCTTCGTCCTCCTCGTCACCGGCGCGGCGTTCGCCTCCGCCGTGGAGGACGTCTACGGCCTCGACGACGACATCGTCGAGGCCGTCGCCTACCCCGCCGGCACGGTGCTGCTGCTGACCGCCCTCACCCTCGTCCTGCGCCACGGCCCCTGCCGCAAGCAGCCCTCGCACTCCCTCCTCGTCCTCGGCGGAGCGATCGCCATGGCCATGTGGCTGGGCCTGACCGCCCTCCTGGGCGCGTTCCTCGACTTGGCCGCCGGCATCGGCACCGTCTACGGGCCCCTGACGGGATTCATGGCGCTGCTGCTGTGGTCCCAGCTGACCTCCCTGGCCGTCTTCGTGGCCTTCGCGCTCTCCGCGGAACTCGAAGCCGCCTTCGTCGGGCAGCTGGACGCCGCCACCGACGACCCCAGCGACCACGCACACGAGACCGACCGGGGACCCCGGCGACGCGGAGAGGCGGACACGTGAACGCAGCAGGCACCGGTGGGGCAGCGCACTCCGCCCGGGACACGCCCGCCGAGCAGCCCCCCACCGCCGCAGCGCTGGGACGCTTCGAGCTGCGCGCGTTCCTCGGCGTGAGCGCCCTCGTCCTCGGCGCCCTGCCCTTCCTCGCCCTCCTGCTCCTCGTCCGGCAGCAGTGGGAGCCCCTGCAACGCGTCGACGAGGGGATCGCCGCCTGGCTCAACGGCCTCGTCGCCCCCCACCCCACGGCCGTCACCGTCCTCGAGCGCGTCACCGAACTCGGCGGCAGCGCCGAAGCCGGCTACGTCTTCGCCCTGGCCACCCTCACCCTCGCCGTGCAGCGCAAGTGGCGCCTCGTCGCCTACACCGCCACCACCGGCATCTGCCTCGCCGTCCTGGTGCCCCTCACCAAGCTCGCCGTCGGCAGGCAGCGCCCCGACGTCCCGCTCCCGGTGGCCGCCACCCCCAGCGACGCCAGCTTCCCCAGCGGGCACGCCATGACCGCCCTGGTCACCTGGAGCGTCGTCGCCCTCCTCCTCATGCCCGCCGTGCGGCGCCGCGCCCGCCCCTGGCTGCTCGCCGCAGCCGCCGCCATCGCCCTGATCGTCGGCCTCACCCGTCTCGCCCTCGGCGTGCACTTCACCTCCGACGTCCTGGCCGGCTGGGCCCTCGGCTCGGGAGTGGTCGCCGTGACCACCGCCACCTTCCAGACCTGGCGCCACCACGACGGCGATCCCCACCCCGTCCGCGAGGGCCTGCAGGAGACCGGGAGCAGCCACCACGACCGCCGCGCCACCCTGCCGCCGCTGCAGGCGCTCCTGCGGCTGGTCCTCGCGGGCATCGCCCTCGTCGGCCTCTTCACCGCCGTGGGCTTCTTCATCCTGCGCCACTCCGGGCCGGGGATCCTGCGCTGGGACGACGACGTCGTCGACCGCTTCGTCCAGGCGCGCACCCCCCAGCGCACGGAGATCGCCCTCATCGTCAGCGACCTGTCCGGAACGCCCACGATGATCCTGGCGACCCTCGCGATCGTCGTCCTCGGCCGCGCGCTCTCGGGGCGGTGGCGCGTCTCCTTCTTCGCCGTCGCCACCGTCACCGGGGAGACCCTCGTCTACTTCACCACCTCCAACCTGGTCGTCCGCGCCCGCCCGGACGTCCTCCAGCTGACCCCTGGTCCCGTCATCGGCTTCAGCTGGCCCTCCGGACACACCGCCGCGGCCGTCGCCCTCTACGGGACGATCGCCGTCCTCGTCCTCACCCGCACCCGAAGCCGGTGGCGCTGGGCGGTCCTGCTGCTGCCGGTGCTCATCCCGCCGATGGTCGGGGCCTCCCGCATCTACCTCGCAGCGCACCACCCCAGCGACGTGCTGGCAGGGCTCGTCCTCGGCTGGACGTGGGTGGCCATCAGCACCCACTACGCCCTGCAGCCGCGCGTCACCGCGCCCGTCCCACTGCCCCACGGCCCCGGCCAGCCCCACGCCTCCGGCTAGCCCCCACGGTCCCGGGGGAGGCACCGCCACCCCCGCCGGGCCTGCCCAGGCCGGCGCCGGAACCCGTCAGAACCCCAGGCCCGCGCGCCGCGGGACGACGATCGCACCACCGCCGGGGGACCAGGTGACGTAGCCGCCCTCGAAGTCGCTGCGCCGGCCCGAGGGCAGGTCGTACTCGTCGCTCACGGGATACCCCAGGACGCCGGCCTCCCAGCCGTGCCGCGCCCACGCGTCACGGATGGCACCGCGCACGAGGTGCGCGCCCGTCGCCGGCGACCAGTAGACCGACCCGCCCTCGAAGTGCGTGAACGCCCCGCGCGGCAGGGCAGTCTCGGAGGTTGTCGGGCACCCCAGCAACCCCGTCTCCCCGCCGGCGGACGCCCACGCGTCCCGGATCGCACCGCGCACCGCGTGGGCGCCGACGCCCGGGCACCAGAACACCGAACCGCCCTCGAACGCCTGGAAGGCCCCCGGGCGGGTCCGGGTCGGCTGCTCACCGGTGACGGGGAACCCCAGCCACGACGTCTCCCACCCCATGCCGGCCCAACGCTCGCGGATGAGACCCCGCACCTCCCACGCACCCGTGCCCGGCGACCAGTAGATCGACCCCCGCTCGAAGTGCGTGAAGCGGCCGTGCCGCGACGGGGTGGCCAGCTCGCACGTCACCGGCCGCCCCAGCACACCGATCGCACCGTCGAGGCGGTACCAGCGGTCCGCGATGGCCCCCTGCACGCTGCACCCGGGCGGCACGGGGGACTCGGGCGCGCTCGCGGCGCGGGATCCCGACGCCGCCGCCGGCACCGACACCACCGCGGCCGTCGCGAGGGACACCGCCGCGGCGCCCCGCCGCCTCCACGTTCGCGTCCGCATGTCGCATCCTCACGCTCGTCGGCGCGGGCACCTGGCTCGCCGGGGTTCGAGACTAGACCCGGACGACGCCGCCGGGCAGGGGCGCGCGACGTCGACCCGCCGCACCCGCCCGCCCGTTACGAGCCTGCCGTCTGGGAGGGGGAGGACCCCGACCGCCGCTCCTGCGGAGTCCGGCAGGGCGACGGGGTCCGCGGCTTCCCCGAGGAGCACTACGACCTGCTCGCGACGCTGCGCCTGGGCATCCGGGTGCGGCAACTGCTGGAGCTGCCGAGCCCCGACGGCTCCGACTGGCCGCAGCAGCTCCGGCACCTGGTGGCGGAGCGCCTCGTCGTCGTCGAGCCCACCCGGGACCCCCAGGTGCTCGACGGGCTGCTGCTGCGCTGCCTCTGCACCGACCCCGGCCCCACCGAGGACGGCAGCACCATCCACCGGGTCCGCTTCCCCGACGGGACGGAGAGCCCGCTCAGCAGGCACACCCTCGCCCTGATCGAGGAGTGCGACGAGGGCAAGTCCCTCGGCGCCACCGTCACCGAGATGCAGGAGCGGGGAGCTCCGCCGGGGCTCTTCCCGACGATGCTGAACCAGGACCTCCCCCGGCTCTTCCCCGGCGGCTACGCGTTCTTCGACTGGACGCCGACGGCATCGCGCACGTAGACGTCGAGGTGCCGGCACTCGAGGTGACCCCCGCCGGTGGAAGCGTGAGCAGTCGATGCTGCCGTCGCGCAGTCCGAGTCCAGGCGCGGGACCGGAGCTGGTCTACGGTCAGCCGCACCCGGACATCCACGGATCGGAGAGCCGACGTGCAGCGCCTGCAGGTGCACCGCGAGGACGTGACCCTGTCGTACCTGGACACCGGCGGTCCCGGGCCCGTGGTGGTTCTGCTGCACGGACTGGCCGGCAGCGCCCAGGAGCTGGCGGCCACCGCGGAGGCGCTCCGCGACGGCTACCGCGTCCTCGTGCCGGACCAGCGCGGTCACGGGCACAGCACCCGCCGCCCGGTCGACACCTCCCGCCGCGCCCACGTCGACGACGTCGTCGCCCTCATCACCGCCGCGGCCGGTGGCGGTCCCGTCTCGGTGGTGGGGCAGTCGATGGGGGCCCACACCGCGATGCTGCTCGCCGCACGGCATCCGCACCTGGTGCGACGCCTTGTGCTGCTGGAGGGCGGCGTCGGCGGTGGAGCGGAGGATCTGTCGGCGCAGCTCGGAGGCTGGTTCGCCGCCTGGCCGGTGCCGTTCCCGTCGCGGCAGGCGGCGGTGGAACACCTCGGTGGGACGCCGATCGCCGAGGCGTGGGCACAGGACCTGCAGGAACGCGACGGTGGGTTCTGGCCCCGATTCGACGCCGACGTGATGCAAGCGGCCATCGCGGCCGTGGCTGCGGCTCCGTGCTGGACGGAGTGGCAGCGGGTGCAGGCACCGACGCTGCTCGTGCAGGCGCAGCGCAGCATCCTCGACGCCGCGGAGATCGACCGGATGCTCGAGCTGCGACCTGGCACCGGCCACGTCGTCGTGCCCGACGCCGGTCACGACGTCCACCTGGACCAGCCCCAGGCGTGGACGCAGCTCCTGCGCGACTCCCTGGACGCCGGCGGTGGGCGAGCCGACTGACCGGTCCACGCTCGCCGGGGAGTCCCGCCGCGCTCGTATGCTCAACGCCAGGAGGTGGTGGCCGTTGAGCACCGCGCAGTCGCCGGACCCGACCGAGCCGTACGCCATCGCGCATCGCTACGCCGCCGGCGAGCTGAGCTGGGACGAGGCCCTGCCCCTGCTGGCCCAGTGGCACTACGAACCGAGCTTCCAGCCGGCCAACGACGCCGACGAACTCGGCATCGAGCCGGACGGTTCCTTCAGCAGCACGGTCGGTCGCGCACTCGACGACGGCCTGATCACCGCCGCGCAGTACGACCAGGTCCTCGACGCCCGCGACGCGCTGCGCGCGGCAGGGCAGCCCTAGCCAGAGCAGGCGCCCGGCCTCGACGCCGAGTCCAACGTCCAGGCCGAGATGATCCGCCAGGCCCGCACTCAGCCGGGGTGATGGCGCGTCGTCGACTCCGACCACCACGAGGACGCCCTGCTGCGCCAGGCCCTGCGCAATGGCACCTACCAGAGTCACTTCGTGCCCCCGCAGGGGCGGCAGCCGGAGGCGGCAGGGGAGCGGCTCTGGCCGCGGGAGATGGCCAGCACCGCGCACCGGGAAGCCGGCACGCTCGCGAATGAAGCCATCCAGGACGCACTGGCCAAGGGCCAGAACGTCATCATCGGCGTCAGGGCCGTCGAGGACGGAAGCCCGGCCAGCAGATCCAGGTCGGAGGAAGCCAGGTCCGCGTGCAGCGCGACGTCGCGCCACGGCGAGAACGGGTCCGCTCGCTCCTGCTGCGCGGCAAGAGCACCGGCGGCCACAGCATCTCCGCAGACGGCGTCACGACCGCTTCGTGCGGCGGGGCGCGATGGGAGGTCGCTGGCCCTGACAGTCCAGTGGCCTCAGGGCTGGTGAGGAGGGGGCAGCGGGGGCACAGTGGATCAAGCAGCACACGCCGGAGTAGGCGTCGAAAGGTGGAGCCGTGAGCGCCAGAGGTGTGCCGGGCCCGGGGTCGGGTGCTGGGGACAGCAGTGGAGCCCCGGACGAGCGGATGTTCCGTTCGCTGGTGGAGCACTCTCCGGACCTGATGTGCGTCTTCGACGCCGAAGGCCGGCTGCGCTACGCCTGCCCCGGCGCGACCCGGTTGCTCGGCTCGCTGGCGGAGGAAGCAGAGCCGACGCGGCTTCGGGCCCATCCTGATGACGAGCCCAAGGCGGTGCAGCTGTGGCGACAGGTGCTGCGAGCCGGGCCCGGGGAAGGAACGTGCGAGCAGCTGCGGGTGCTCACCGCCGGCGCAGAGGTGAGCTGGCTGCAGGTGCAGGCCTACAACCATCTCAACACCGCCGGGGTGGGCGCGGTCCTCTTCTACGCCCACGACGTCAGCGAGGAGGAGCGGGTCCGCCAGCAGCTGGCCACCGACGCGATGCACGACGCGCTGACCGGCCTGCCGAACCGGCGCTGGTTCACCGAAGCCCTCGATCACGCTCTGGGACGTACCGCACGCAGTGGCAGGGCGGTGGGGCTGCTGCTGATCGACGTGGACCACTTCAAGGACCTCAACGACGCCCACGGTCACCCGGCAGGCGATGAGCTGCTGATCGCACTGGCGCAACGGATGAGCCGCTGCGTGCGCCCGGCCGACACCGTCTGCCGCCTGGGTGGAGACGAGTTCGTCGTCCTGGTCGAGGATCTCCACCACGACGCCGACGTCATCGCCCTGGCCCAGCGCCTCAGCGCCGGCGTCAGCGGCCTCTACCACCTGGCCAACGGGATGGACGGCGAGGTGGAGGCAGCGGTGACCCTGTCGGTGGGGGTGGCAGCGGTGACCAGTGGCGGCGCCGACGCGCTGCTGGCCGCCGCGGACAGCGCTCTCTACGAGGCCAAGCGGCGCGGCCGCAACCGGGTGGAGGCCTACGACCCCGCCCTGCGCCGCCACGTGCTGCACCGCCTCAGCATGGAGCGGCAACTGCGCCAGGCCCTGAGCGCAGACGAGCTGGTGCTGCACTTCCAGCCGATCTTCCGTGCCCGCGATGAGGTGATCACCGGGGCGGAGGCGCTGCTGCGCTGGCAGCATCCCGAGCGCGGCCTGCTGCCGCCGGCGGCGTTCCTCCCCCTCGCCCAGGACGCCGGCCTGATGCCCGAGGTCTGCGACTGGGTGCTGCACCACGCCACCGCCCAGGCCGGTGCCTGGGCGCAGGTCCTGCCCGAGCCGCTGCGGGTCTTCATCAACCTGGACCGCCACCAGCTCACCGACGCCCACCTGCCCGTACTGCTGGCCGCGATCGCCGCGGAAGAACATGCCGACGCGGACTCCATCACCCTGGAGCTCAGTGAGCGCCTGCTCAGCGAGGACCTCCTGCAGGTCCGCGGCCTGCTGCGGCGGATCCGCGACCTCGGCATGGGCATCGCCCTGGACGACTTCGGTGCCGGCAACACCGCCCTCACCTGGCTGCAACAACTGCCCCTGGACCTGCTCAAGCTGGACCGCCGCTTCACCCTCGACCTGGACCAGCCCGCCAGCCGCTCCATCGTGCGAGCCGTGCTGAACCTGGCACCCGAGCTGGGCATCGACACCCTCGCCGAGGGCGTGGAGACCGCGCAGCAGTCCAGCGCCCTGACCTGGCTGGGCTGTGACTACCTCCAGGGCTTCCACCTGGCCCGGCCTCAGACCGCCGACCAGCTCACCACCCTGCTCACCACCTGAACCGCCCAGAGGTGATCACCGGCATCCCCGGCGTGCCGAGGAGCGTGCAGCTCGCTCGAGCCGAGCGAAACGGGCCCTTCGTGTCACCAGCGAAGGGTGAGCGAGGACGCCGAGCTGCACACCGTGCGCCTGCTCGGGTTGCCGCTGGGTATCCGGGCGCTGTTCATGCAGCACCTGGACGGTCTGGTACGGGAGCTAGCCCTGATCCAGATCGGGGAGCAAGCCCACCCCGACAGGTCCCTGCCGCCGCGGCTGCTGGAGGTCGCCGCGGAGTTGCGGGGCACCTACGCCCCCTTCCAGCTCGCCGCGGCGGCGGGGGAGGAGTACTACGACGTCACCTACACGGTGCCCGTGCGGGTGGGGCCCTTCGCGCAACAGCTGCTGGAGGTGCTGGAGGAGGCCGATGACTTCTGCCACCGCGAGCAGCACCTGCTCACCCTGCCCGCCTCCGAAGAGGTGGTGGCCTACCGTCGCTGGGTGCTGGGGCAGTTCCAGCGGCAGCTGGCCGGGCACCCGCCCCGGCCCTGGCGACGGGCGCCCTGCCACCCATCGCAGCGTCTCCTGCAGGCAGCGGACCCCGTTCTCCCGACGACACCACCTCCAGCCGCCGGTCAGGTCGCTGAGCGAGCGGGGGTGCAGGCCGCCGACGATGGCCCCAGCTCCCGGCCGGAGTCTGCCGCTGAGGTGGTGGAGCAGCCACTGGTCATGGAGTCGGTGGCCAGCAACGTCGCCACCGCCCGCCGCTACGTCCGCCGGGTCCTCACCCGGCTGGATGCTGGGGCGCTGGAGGAATCCGCGGAACTGGGCGTCTCGGAGCTGATCACCAACGCGATGCTGCAGGCCGGCACTTCCTTCACCGTCGCGGTGCGTAGGACGTCGTCGGGACGCGTGCGCATCGACGTCACCGACTTCTCAGCCACTCCTGTGCAGCCTCGCCACTTCGGCGTCGAGGCGACCACCGGGCGCGGTCTGCAGCTGGTGGCCTCCCTCTCCGGCGCGTGGGGCATCGACGAGCTGCCGACCAGCCCCGCCACCGGGCTCAGCACGGGCAAGACGGTGTGGTTCGAGCCGAGTGATGCGGACACCGTCATCGACGTGAGTGAGCAGGACTGGGCCCTGGACCTGGAAGAACTGCGATAGACGGGGCATCCCCATCCTGCGAGTCGTTCACGGCCGGTCCTCCTGAGTCGCTGGCGCGACACGTCAGGTGGACGATGACCGGAACTTGGGGTCGAAACCGTCGAGGCCACACCCTGCGTCGATGTCGATCACCGCGCTGGGCCGCTGTGCCCGCACGACGTTGCCGCTGATCGCTCACTGAGACTGGGACATCCTCCTCGAGAAGCGACAACGCGATGTCCGTTCTCAGTCATCTTGTCCCAGCCCGAGGCCGTGACCTGCGGTGGGACAAGTCGCGTGAGACAGCCGGGGCCTGATTCGTCTCATCCGACCTGTCCTCGTCGAAGATCACCACGACCTTGGCGGCGGCAGGAGTGGCAGTCGGGTGGGGGAGTGACGCCTACGCCGACGTGCCCGGAAGGTGGGGCGACTGTGGAGTCATTTCCACATGGGTAAGGACATCACCGGTTCGGGCGACGATCCCGACCATGACGCGGCGCTGCATCTGGTGGTCCAGAATTCGATCATGACCGACGACGTCTCGCCGTCCGAAGACGTGTTGATCCGACGCTTCGAGACCGCCGACGCCGGCGACACCTGGCGCGTGTTCCACGCAGCCGTGCACGGCACGGCCAGCCGCGACTACACGCCCGAGCAGATCCAGGCATGGGCACCTCCCACCGTTGATGAAGCCGCGTGGCAGCGACGCCGCTCGGCGTCGCACACCTACCTCGCCTGCCTGGGCGGAGCGGTCGTGGGCTTCAGCGACTTCACCGACGAGGGCCTGCTGGACATGCTGTTCGTC
Source organism: Kineococcus xinjiangensis (assembly GCF_002934625.1). GTDB lineage: Bacteria > Actinomycetota > Actinomycetes > Actinomycetales > Kineococcaceae > Kineococcus_A > Kineococcus_A xinjiangensis. Next base: position 267,542 of record NZ_PTJD01000007.1, read on the forward strand.
CACCCTGACGCCGGCGGCCGCGGGGTGGCTCGCGCGCTGGTCACCCACGTCCTGCACGAGGCCGCCGCCGCCGGGCACCACCGCCTGCACGTGCACGCCAGCCTGACCGCCCGGCCCGCGTTCGAGCGCTTCGGGTTCACCGTCGACGTCACCCGCCTCGCCGAGATTCGCGGACAGAAGCTCCGGAACTTCGACATGAGCATCGACTTGAAGCAGATCGACAGCGGTGAGCTCGGCCTCGCTTGAGTGGCAAGCCACCTGGGAAGACGCGCGGGCCGTGCCCTCGTGGCCAGCTGCCCTTCGGCGCCGTGCGGGTGATCAGGGGAGGGCCCTGGTCCCCGGTTCCCGGGTGTCTCAAGTGGCGGTGACCGGCCCTGCGCTGAACCGGGGCGGGAGCGCCGGAGGCGTTACGTCCTCAGGCGCCGTCCACTTCGTGGCCAGCACCGTTGGGGATGTCTTGGGCGATCTCCCAGACGGTGCCGGCGGGGTCGGTGAAGGCGGCGGTGCGCTTGCCCCAGGGACGGTCGACGGGCCCGTTGAGCAGGGCCACTCCCCGCTCGCGCAGGTCCGCGCATGTGGCGTCGACGTCCTCGACGAACAAGCTCAGCATCATCTGTGCGCTGGCCCCGATGGGGGCAGCGTCGGCGGGTGCGATGACTTCGGCAGCGGCGTCGACCGCGAGCACGTTGAGCATGGTCCCTGCCAGGCCGAAGACGGAGGAGTCCTCATCGTCGAAGAGCATCTGCAGGCCCAGGACGTCACGGTAGAAGCCGGTGACGCTGCCGAGGTCTTCGACGAACAGGGTGAGGGCTGCGAGCCCGTTGCGGGTGGCGTCCATGGTGCTGCTGGTCTCCGTTCAGGCGAGGACGAGGTGCTGGTGGCCGTCGAGGAGTTCACGGGCGGCGTCGAGGTGGCCGGCGTGGCAGGCCGTCTCCGTCAGCACGTGCAAGACGGTCGTGCGCAAGTCGCGTTCGGGTAGGTCAGGGAAGACCTCGCTCGGCCACCACGCGGGAGCGGCGTCCAAGGCGGTGGCGGTGATGATGGCGTCCGAGCGCTCCGCCTCGGCGCGGTAGGCGCTCAGGACGGCCTCAGCCGGGGTGCCCGCATCGACCTCCCACGCCTGATCGCCGTCGGCGAGATCGATGTCCTCGCCGGCGACCACGGCTCGCAACCAGAAGCGCTCCACATCCAATGTGAGGTGCTGCACGAGTCCCAGGCAGCTCCATCCTGAGGGCAGGATCGGGCGGCGCAGTGCCTCGTCGGGCAGCCCGTCAAGGACGGACAGCACGTGAGCGCGCTGAATGCGGAGCGCATCCAGCAGTGCTTGCCGTTCCGACGTGAACGGGTCCAGGTCTGGGCTCATGCCTTCGATCCTCCCGTGCCGGACCTCAAAGGCTCGGCGATGACGTCACCCGTCGCCCGTGTCGAGCACAGCGACGATGCTCTCTCCTGCCCGGTGGTCAGGATCGTCCTGCAGTCGGTGAATCTGGATCGTTGGGTCTGCTGCATGATCCGGTGACACCGACGCTGGCTTGCCCGAGAGGCAGCCTGGGAGGATGTTGCTGTGCCCAAGCCTTACCCCCGCGAGTTCCGCGATGACGTCGTGCGGGTCGCTCGCAACCGTGATCCGGACGTGACGCTGGAGCAGGTCGCCGC
>NZ_PTJD01000008.1 GCF_002934625.1 Kineococcus xinjiangensis
GAGGTCCTTCGAAGCATCACGCGGTGGCCGCCTTCTCATGCGTCAGCCACGCCCGTCAGCCGGGCCGGTCGTACACCACTCTCATGGACGCCACTTTCGGGCGATCCGTTCACCTGAGGCGATGCCCCTCCCCCGCCTCTGAACCTGGACGATGGCGAGCGGGCACCCGCCGTTGGACGCAGCGCTCTCGCGGGGTCTCGTGCCGCATCCGCGCCACACCGGCGCCGGACGCGGTGGTCGTTGCTCGGCAGCTGTCAGGCTGGACGAGTGAGCAGCTCCGAGGAGGCGGACGAGTCGCCGGGCCCGTCAACGGAGGATGAGGCCGAGGTGCTCACGAGACAGTTGGGTGGAGCCATGAGGGACTGGCTGACGGCACGTCAGGCTCCCGAGGTCCGCCTACGGCTGGAAGGCCCGTTTCCAGCGGCCCCCATGGACCCCAGCTGGTTCCTGCGGATCGAGGCACCGTTCCGGGAGGCTGACCTGCTGGTCTTCTCCGACGGTCGACTGGACCTCTCGTGGTACGACCCGCGGGACCTGGATGCCGGCATGCGCAACGAAGGACACGGTCACCTGTCCCCCACGAGCCTCGTAGCCCTGCTGGAGCGCCTCGTGCGCCCGGAGGGCGCCGTGTAGTCCCGAGCGACGCGGAGTGGTGTCGCTCGGTCGTACCAGTGCGGTTGGCGGGTCGTCGAGCCGTCGCGGGTGTCGTGGAGCGGTGGGGTTGTTGCTGCACTTGGACCCTGTACCCGCCGGGTCGCTCAGGCGTGCAGGGCGGCGGGCGAGGTCTGGGTGATCATCCGGTTGAGCAGCGGGTGGGTGCTGGCGTGCAGGTAGGGCGTGTGATCCTCGTCGCGCACCAGCGCTGACGCTTCGGCTCCCAGGACCCCGCCCGGAGCGATGTCGTTGGCGAGGTGGCCCTCCAGGCGCAGGTCCACGTACGCCGGCTCGAGCCAGACGGTGAACGCCCGCCGCATCTCGTCCGAGCGCACGGCCAGCCAGGTTCCATAGGTCACCGACGTGCCGTCATCCAGCCGGAGCGGCAGCAGGACCCGGACGAAGGAGCCCGGGCCCGGAGCCTCCATCATCACCGAGCTCGTGGCGGTGTCGTGGCTGAGCCAGACGTTCTCGGTGCGCTCCTGCTCCGACAGGCTCAGCACGGGATCGGGCCAGGTGAAGCGGACGTGCCGGTCGCTCGGCTCGGCGGGGCTGCCGCAGGTGGCGCAGGTGGCGCAGCACTCTGGGCTGTCGTGGTCGTGAGCGTCGTGCACCTGGACATGATGACCGCTGCAGCGGCGTGCTGAGCGAGAGCGCACTCTGATGCCGTAGTCGCCGGCACGCCTGGGCCGCACGGACGCGCCTCGGCAGCCATGACGCTGGACGTCTACGCCGGTCCGTCCGGGGGCGACCTGGACGCTGTGGCCGATCGCTGCGGAAGCGCAGGTAGGGCGGGTGGGGCTCGAACCCACGACCGACGGATTATGAGTCCGCTGCTCTGACCGGCTGAGCTACCGCCCCCCGTGGACGCATCCCCGCAGACCGGAACCTGCGGAACGGCCCACGGCCCGAGCCTACCGCTCGGCTCCGGAAGCTCGCCCACCGCCGATCCGCCGACACCGCGCGGTCACGGCCGCGGACCGCGCGCCCGCTGGTCGGCCTCGGCGGACTCGACGGCCTGCGCCCGGCTGGGGTGCGGCTCGGACCTGCCCCCGTCCGCACGCCGGATCCACACGTAGCCCTCCGCGACCTCGGTGACGGAATAGCCGTCGGGATCGGCCGGCCCGTGGCCGGGGAGTTCGCGTCCGGAGACTTCGCGCGCGTCGCTCACGTGAACACCACCTCCTGGAACCGGACGGCGCCACCTCGGCGACCGATGTGCAGGAACCCGAGTTCGGGACCGGCCGCCGCGGGAGCGGACGCCGCTCCCGGAGCGTCGGTCCGGGCGAGCGACACGCCCGCCGCCGCCACGGTCACCCTCAGCGGAACCCAGTCCCCGGCGACGACGGCGGTGCTACCCGCCTCCGCGACGGGCGCCCCCACCCCGTCACCGAAGCGGCGGATCACCAGCCGTCCGTCGCGGTGCAGCAGGAACTCGTAGCCCTCGCCCCCGGAGACGGACCCGTCGAACGGCAGGTCCGTGGTGGACAGGACCAGCGAACCGGCAGCGTCCTCCCCGAGGCCGTCGACGCACATCGCGACGTCCAGGGTGAAAGCGGACGGATCAGCCGGACCGAGCGAGCCCAGCAGCACCCACGCCGCCGAACCCTCCGCGTCGAAGCCGAAGGAACCGTCGGAGTGGAAGCGGCCGCGGACGCCACCGTCCGGCTGCATGCCCGGCATCCAGTCCCCACCGGCGAACGCGTCACGCCGGTGCCTCCGCGCTCCGTCGCGCAGGTAGACGGGGTCGTCGGAGAAGCAGGCGTCGACCCCGCAGGGCTTGAGGTTCCGCCACCGCCACAGCCGGTTCACGGTGTAGCAGGCGACCTTGACGCCGAGCGTGTGCGCCGACCGGCACAGGGACGACGTCACCGCCTGCGCCTCTACCCCGATCCAGCTGATGCCGTCGGCCGCCGCGGCGGCGGGGTCGGTCGACCCGAGCCACAGCGTCTGCCAGCCGCGCTCGACGGCGACCCGGCACTCCGGCCGGGAGAAGGACTGCACCAGCACCGTCTCCCGGTCGACGCCGGAGGACTCCAGGGCGTCGAGCATCGGCGCCATCGTCCCCGGGGACTTCGCCTCGGGGCACAGCAGCGCGCGGCCCCCGAACTCCGCCAGGACCTCCTCGAACAGCGGAGGGCGCAGGTCGTCACCCCAGTTGCCGCCCAGGTACGTGCCCGCGTCGATCCTCAGCCGCTTCCAGGACGCCGCCGTGTGGTCGCAGACGTTGCCGGTGGAGGTCGTCGTGCGGTCCACGGTGCCGTCGTGCATGACGCCCAGCGCCCCGTCGGCCAGCACCTGCACGTCCTGCTCGAGGACCTGCAACCCCTGGCGCAGCGCCCAGCGGTAGGCCTCGAGGGTGTTCTCCGGGGCCTGCAGCGCACCACCGCGGTGCGCGATGAGGAACCCGGCCGGCAGGTCGGCGAAGCGCACGCGGCCACGCTAGCGGACACCCCGCAGGTGACACGGCGGGACGGCGTCGCCCCGTCGCGTCACCGAACCGTGCGCGGCAACCTCTGGAGTCCGCCGCCGGCGCAGGACGCGTGAGCAGTTTTCCGCCCCTACCGCGGCAGGGGCTGGTCCGGGCACTGCGAGAGCACGTCGACCATCGCGTCGCGCTCGGCGGGGGTCACCCACAACCCGTAGCGCACCTTCACCGCGACCTGGCGGGCGATGTACGGGCAGCGGTTGCGCGGCGGCAGCCACGTCGCGGCATCCCCGGCGCCCTTCTGCTGGTTCAGCGCGCCGTCGACGGCGACCAGCTCCAGCGGGTCGTTGGCGAACTGCTCGCGCTGCTCGTCGCTCCACTGCTGGGCGCCCTTCTGCCAGGCGTCGGCCAGGGCCACGACGTGGTCGATCTGCACGTCGTCGCTGGTGCCCCGCCCCCGCTGGAAGGGGATCTCCCGCCCGCTGTAGGGATCGCGCAGCACGCCGGCCTGCACGATGCAGCGGTCGTCGCTCCGGGCGCGGACGTCCTCCAGGTCGCGGCGGAGGATGTCGTTGCGGGTGTCGCAGCCGTTGCCGTCGGGATCCAGCCAGCCGCCGCCGAACTCGTCGCGGGAGTACCCGGTGCGCGGGGCCCGGCCCTTGACCTCGAGCTGCTCCACCGCCGCCAGCGCCGTGCCCGGAGCCGCATCGACCGGCGCCCCGTCGGGCAGCCCGACCAGGACGACGGCCGCGAGCGCCAGGAGCAGGGGCAGGAGGACGGCGGCCAGGACGCCGCGCAGGCCCATGCCGGTGCGGCGCCGGGACCGGCCTCGAGCCACCACACCTCCCCTGCCGCGCACCGCAGCGCGCCCGGACACGACGGGAGGCGCACGACGATGTCGTGCGCCTCCCGGGCGAAGCTCCCGCCATTGGACTCGAACCAATAACCTGCCGGTTAACAGCCGGCTGCTCTGCCAATTGAGCTAGGCGGGATCACTCTGTGCATTTCCTGCGTACTGCACTGCACTCTCCACATCGGGCGATGCCCGCCGCGGCTGCAGCACGTTCACCCTACCAGCCCAGCGCAGGGCCGGTGCAGCCACGGTGCGTCACGCGCCGCGCCCCGACCTCGCCCGCGATCACCCGCCGAGAGCGCGGTCGCGCCAGGCGCGGCGGTCGGCCTCCAGCCGCAGCAGCTCCGCGAACGCCCGCTGGTACTCCTCCACGTCGGCGGCCGGATCCAGCCGTCCCAGCCGCCGCCTCAGCTCCGCGACCGCCCGGGTGGCGGCCTCCGCCGCCAGTGCCGCGACCACGGACCCGGCCCAGCGCTCCAGCTCGGACTCGTCGCTGACGGGCAGGTCGGCCACTGCCAGCTCGTTGACCAGCGGGGCCACCCCCTCCCCCGAGTAGGACAGCACCCGCGCCACCCACTCCGGCCCCGGCAGGGCCTCCGCGGGACCACCCGCCGCCGCGATCGCGTCGTGCACCGCGCGGTGCACCGGCACCACGAAGGCGCCCTCGGGCAGCGCGTCGAAGTCCTCGGCGACCAGCTGCGGGTGCTGCAGGGCGCACGCCAGCACCCGCTGCTCCAGCTGCACCACCGGGTCCCGCGGGTCCGGCCGCGACACGGCGGGGGCCGGGGCCTGAGCCGCAGCGGGGGTCGGGGTGGTCGCCTCCGGACCGCGGCCACGCCCACGCGCCGCCTGGGCCACCCGCTGGAGCACGAAGCGCTCGTCCATGAACCCCAGCCAGCGGTCGAGCTGCACGGCGTAGCGCTGTCGCAGCCCGGAGTCCCGCAGCTGCGCCACCACCGGGGCCGCCGCGTCGAGCGCCGCCAGCCGGCCGGCCTCGGAGTCCAGGTCGTAGCGGCGCAGCGTCGAGCGCACCGCGAACTCGAACAGCGGCACGCGCCCGGCGACGAGCGCCACCACGGCCGCGTCACCCGCCGCCAGCCGCAGGTCGCACGGGTCCATGCCGCTCTGCTCCACGGCCACGTACGTCTCGGTGGTGAAGCGGGAGTCGAGCTCGAAGGCCCGCAGCGCCGCCTTCTGCCCGGCCTCGTCACCGTCGAAGGTGAAGATCACCTCTGCCCCGGCCTGGTCGCCCAGCAGACGCCGGGCGACACGCACGTGCTCCTCCCCGAACGCGGTGCCGCAGGTGGCGACGGCCGTGGGGACCCCCGCGAGATGGCAGGCCATCACGTCCGTGTAGCCCTCCACGACGACGAGCTGGTTGCGCTTGGCGATCTCGCGCTTGGCCAGGTCGATGCCGTAGAGGGCCTGGGACTTCTTGTAGACGGGCGTCTCGGGGCTGTTGACGTACTTGGCCTCGATGCGGTCGTCGTCGAAGAGCCGCCGCGCGCCGAACGCGATCACCGCGCCGGTCACGTCGCGGATCGGCCACACGAGCCGGCCGCGGAAGCGGTCGTAGAGGCTGCCGCGCTGGGAGCGCCCCGTCAGGCCGGCGGTCACCAGCTCGTCCTCGGTGAAGCCCCGCCCCCGCAGGTGCCGCAGCAGCGCGTCGCCGTCGCGGGGGGCGAAGCCGACCCCGAAACGGGCCGCCTCCTCCCGGCTGAACCCCCGCTCGGCGAGGAAGCGGCGCGCGGCGTCCGGGTCGCCCGGGGCCTGCAGCCGCTCGGCGAAGTGCTCCGCCGCGACCCGGTGCGCCTCCAGCAGCCGCTGCCGCTGCCCGCCGGGCACCTGGGGGCGCGCGGGACGGCCGCCGTCGTCGATGTAGCGCAGCTGCACGCCGGCCCGGCCCGCCAGTCGCTCGACGGCCTCCACGAACGACAGCGACTCGATGCGCTGCAGGAAGGAGATCGCGTCACCGCCCTCGCCGCAGCCGAAGCAGTGCCAGTAGCCCACCTGGGGCCGGACGTTGAAGCTCGGGCTGCGTTCGTCGTGGAAGGGGCACAGGCCCTTCATCGAGCCCACGCCCGCCGGCTTCAGGGCGACGTGCTCACCGACGACCTCGTCGATCCGCACGGCGTTCTTCACCGCCGCGAGATCGTCGGGGTTGATGCGGCCGGCCACCGGGCGATCCTAAGCGGGCGCACCGACGGCCGTCCGGGGGCGCGGCGGTACCGGTGGAGCGCGTGCGCGCCTATGCTCGAGGTCTGCCGTGCGAGGAGCTCCGCGCCTCGTCCCTGCGCCCCGGGCTCCGATGGAGGTCTCCCTCCCGGGCGGATGGCGTGCGGCCCGTGCACCACATCAGCCGCCCCGACAGCGTGAGCTGCGGGCGCCGGCAAGGAGCAGACCATGGACAAGTCCCCGCGACAGAGCTCCGCCAAGAAGTCCGGCAAGTCCCTGAAGGAGAAGCGGGCCGACAAGAAGGGCAAGGCGGCGGCAGCCTCCACGGCCAGCGCGACGGCCGACGCCGTCCGCAAGCACTGACCGCACTCCTGGACGGCGCGCGCTGACCGCCCGCCCGGACCGCCCCGCAGACCGCGGGGAGGGTCCGGGCGCGGGCACCGCCGGATCCCGGCGAACGCCCCACGCGCGGGACGCCGGCGCCCTACGCTCGTCCCCCGTGCATCCCGCCCCGCAGTCCGCCCCGCCCGTTCCACCCGCTCCCGCCGCTGCGCCGCGCAGCACCGACGGCATGTCCGTCGCGGCCCTCGTCACCGGCCTGCTCGGGACGGGCCTCGTCGCGGTCGTGCTGGGCATCGTGGGCCTGGGCCGGACCCGGCGCAACGGCACCGCCGGGCGGGGCATGGCCATCGCGGGCATCGTGCTCGGCGCGATCGCGACCGTCACCACCGCCGTCGCGCTCGTCGCGCTCCTCCTCAGCGGCACCCTCGCCGTCCTGCTCGCCGGCGACACGGCGACCTCCGGCGAGGAGCTGTCCGCCCCGCCCGCCGCACCCGCGCCGGTGGAGCCGGTGGAGCCGGAGGCGGCGGTCGACGACGCGCCCGCCCCCGATGCGGTCGAGGACCACCTGCTCTTCGACGCCTTCATCGGCGCCTGCTACGCCCACGACCCCCAGGCGAACCCTCCCGCCACCACCGCCACCCCGTGCTACGAGCCGCACAACGGCCAGATCCTCACCTCCTTCCACGCCGACGCCGGCCCCTTCCCCGGGGACGAGGCCCTGCACCAGCTCGCCGAGGAGCGCTGCATCGCGCAGGTCGGGGAGGAGTTCGGCGGCGAGATCCCGCTGGAGCAGTTCAGCGCGGACTGGTTCATCCCCACCCAGGAGAGCTGGGAGGCGGACGACCACCGCGAGGTCTATTGCGCCGTGCTCGGTGACGCGGAGTCGAGCACCTCGCTGCTCATCCCCTGACCCGTCCACCCGCCCGGCCGAGGGCCGGCCTCAGGCCAGGCGGGCGTGCAGGGTGACCGCCGAGGAGTCCGTCAGCGACGCCACCTGGTCCACCACGACCCGCAACCGCTGCGCGTCGTCGTCCGCCGCGGCGTAGTCCTCGGCGAACGGCGGCTCCAGCGCGTCCGGTGCCCGCCGCAGCAGCGCGGCGACCAGCTCCAGGAGCAGCTCCCGCTGCCGCGCGTAGAGCGGCTGCCGCTCCAGGGCCACCATCACGAAGACCGCGGCCACCCCCTTCAGGGCCGCCACCTCCACGGCCGTCTCGTGCGGCACGACGACGTCGGCGCCGAAGCGGGTCAGGCGTCCCGGCCCGTGCACCGCCCGCGTCGCCACCTCCGCGGCACCCGCGAAGCGGCCGATGAGCTGGCTCGTCATGTCCTTCAGCGCCGCGAGGTGGCGCCTGCCGCCGAAAGGCTCCCCGTCCGGCTCCGCAGCCCAGTAGGGCAGCGCCGCCAGCCGCAGCAGCGCCGCGTCGACCTCCTCGTCCCCGACCGCCGGCAGGTACCACTGGCGCACGAGGGCGGCCACCGTGGCCCGCGTCTCCGGCGACTGCAGCCAGCGCAGACGCACGTGCCCGGCGACGACGGCGTCCTCGACGTCGTGGACGGAGTAGGCGACGTCGTCGGCGAAGTCCATCACCTGCGCCTCGACGCAGCGCCTCCCCGGCGGCGCGCCCTCGCGCAACCACCCGAACACCGCCGCGTCGTCGTCGTAGGCGCCGAACTTGCGGGTCGGGCCACCGGGCGCCCCGCCACGCCGCCACGGGTACTTCGTCGAGGCGTCCAGGCTGGCGCGAGTGAGGTTCAGGCCGGCGCAGCGGCCGCCGGGACCCACGACCTTCGGCTCCAGCCTCGTCAGCAGCCGCAGCGTCTGGGCGTTGCCCTCGAAGCCGCCGATGTCGCGGGCCACCTCGTCGAGGGCCTGCTCGCCGTTGTGGCCGAAGGGCGGGTGCCCCAGGTCGTGGGCCAGGCAGGCGGTGTCCACGACGTCGGGGTCGCAGCCCAGCGCGGCGCCCAGCTCCCGCCCCACCTGGGCGACCTCCAGGGAGTGCGTGAGCCGGTTGCGGACGAAGTCGTCGCTGCCCGGTCCCACCACCTGCGTCTTCGCCGCCAGCCGGCGCAGCGCCGCGGAGTGCAGCAGCCGGGCGCGGTCGCGGGCGAACGGGCTCCGGGCGTGGGTCTTCGGGGGCTCGGGGACCCAGCGCTGCACGTCGGCCGGGCCGTAGCCCTCCGCCAGCGCGCGCTCCCCCGCCCCGGCGGGCGTCGGGCCCCCGTCCACCAGGTCCCCGGCCACCTGAGCCTCACCCACCCGACACCGACAGCTCCGCCTGGCGCACCACGGCCAGCGCGGGCCCCGAAAGCTCCTGGTCGTCCAGCCAGCCCTCCGGCAGCGCCACCCGCTGCGGCGAGCCCGCCCGCCCGCGCGGCCCCTCCGCGGTCTCCCCCGGGTGCGGCTGGTCGAGGTCGAGAGTGGCGAGCAGCTCGTCGAGGGCGGCGAGGGTGTCGACGAGGCCGAGGCGGGCGCGCAGGTCCCCGCCCACGACGTAGCCCTTGAAGTACCAGGCGATGTGCTTGCGGATGTCGCGGCAGCCCTTCAGCTCGTCGCCGTAGTGCTCCACGAGGAGCTCCGCGTGGCGGCGCACCGTGGCGGCGACCTGCCCCAGACCCGGGCGCACCCGCTCCGCGCGCCCCGCGAAGCCGGCCTCGAGGTCGGCGAACAGCCACGGCCGGCCCAGGCAGCCGCGGCCGACGACGACCCCGTCACAGCCGGTGCGGCGCACCATCTCCAGCGCGTCCTCGGCACTCCAGATGTCGCCGTTGCCGAGCACGGGGACGGTCGTGACAGCCTCCTTCAGCCGGGCGATGGCGTCCCAGTCGGCCTGGCCGGAGTAGTGCTGCTCCGCCGTGCGCCCGTGCAACGCGACCGCCGCCACCCCCTCCGCCTCCGCGGCACGCCCCGCCGCCAGGTACGTCAGGTGGTCCTCGTCGACGCCCTTGCGCATCTTCACGGTCACGGGGACGCCCTCGCGGGAGGCCTCCGTGACGGCGGCCCGCACGATCTGCGTGAACAGCTCGTGCTTCCACGGCAGGGCCGCACCGCCGCCCTTGCGGGTCACCTTGGGCACCGGGCAGCCGAAGTTGAGGTCGATGTGGTCCGCGAGGCCCTCGCCGACGACCATCCGCACCGCCGCCCCCACCGTGGCGGGGTCCACGCCGTAGAGCTGGACGCTGCGGGGGTGCTCGTCGGGGTCGAAGGTCACCAGCCGCATCGACTCCGGCGTCCGCTCCACCAGGGCGCGGGAGGTGGTCATCTCGCTGACGTAGAAGCCCCGCCCGTGCTCGCGGCACAGCCGCCGGAACGCCGCGTTGGTGATGCCGGCCATGGGGGCCAGCACCACGGGGGTCGGCGACTCGTGGGGGCCGATCCGCAGGGGGGCCACGGCGGGGGCGGGCGCGTCGGGGGCGGTGCTCACGCTCCCCATGATGACTGCTGCCCCCGACGCACCGGGGCGCGGTGCGGGCCCTCCCCCTCAGCCGCGGTGCGCGGAGAGGCCGACGTGCCAGCCGGCGAGCAGGCGGCGAGCGGGCAGGGGGATGACGCGAGCCACCTCCTCGTCGCCGGACGGTGCGGCGACCCCGGGCACTTCCGGGAGTGCTCCGGTCGACGCGTCGCCCGGCTCAGGAGAAGGCCCGGAGCCCCGTCACCGCGTGACCCACGACGAGGGTGTGCACCTCGTCGGTCCCCTCGTAGGTCCGCACCGACTCCAGGTTCGCCATGTGCCGCATCACGGGGTAGTCGCTGGTCACCCCGTCGCCGCCGAGGATCGTGCGGGCGGTGCGGGCGATCTCCAGCGCCTCGCGCACGTTGTTGAGCTTGCCGACGCTGACCTGGGCCGGGGTCAGCGTCCCCGCCTCCTTCAACCGCCCCAGGTGCAGGGCCAGGAGCAGGGCCTTCTGGTGCTCCACCACCATGTCGGCGACCTTCGCCTGGGTCAGCTGCAGCTCCGCCAGCGCCTTGCCGAACACCTGCCGCCGCCGCGCGTGCCGCACCGCGGCCGCGATGCACTCCCGCGCCGGGCCCAGCACCCCCCACACGATCCCGTAGCGGGCCTCCCCCAGGCAGGAGAACGGCGCGCGCAGGCCGACCGCCCCCGGCAGGGCCGCCTCCGCCGGCAGCCGCACGGAGTCCAGGTGCAGCTCGCACTGCACCGAGGCCCGCAGGGAGAGCTTGTTGTCGATGTCGTGCGCGGAGAAGCCGGGCGCCGACGTCGGCACGAGGAAGCCGCGCACGCCGTCCTCCGCCCGCGCCCACAGCACCACGACGTCGGCGACCGACCCCAGGCCGATCCAGCGCTTGCGCCCGTCGAGGACCCAGTCGCCGCCGTCGCGGCGGGCGGTGGTGGTCATCGCGGCCGGGTCGCTGCCGGCGCCGGGCTCGGTGAGGCCGAAGCAGCCGATCGCCCGGCCCGCGGCCATCGCCGGCAGCCACTGCTCCTGCTGCTCCGCGGTGCCGAACCGCGCGATCGCGGACATCGCCAGCGAACCCTGCACCGAGACGAACGTCCGCCAGGCGGAGTCACCGGCCTCCAGCTCCATGCACGCCAGGCCGTAGCTGACCGCACCGGCCCCGGCGCACCCGTGGCCGCGCAGGTGCATTCCCAGGACGCCGAGTTCCCCCAGCTCCCGCACCAGCTCCCGCCGGAAGTGCCGGTCCTCGAAGTCGGCGTCCACGACCGGCGCGATGCGCGCGGCCACGAACTCCCGGACCCGGCGCTGCCAGCCGAGCTCCTCCTCCGTGAGCAGGGCCGAGGCCCCGAGGAGGTCCGCGTCGACCTCCCCGGTGCCCGCACCCCGCGCGGTCCCGTCGTGCTGGGCCCCGTCGCCCGCCACGCGAACCGCCCTCTCAGCAGCCGATGAGGCGGGCGCCCAGCCAGGCCGTGACCTGGTCGAGGGCGACGCGCTCCTGCTGCATCGTGTCGCGCGAGCGGATCGTCACCGCCTGGTCCTGCAGGGTGTCGAAGTCGACGGTGATGCAGAACGGCGTGCCGATCTCGTCCTGGCGGCGGTAGCGGCGGCCGATGGCCTGCGCGTCGTCGAACTCCACGTTCCAGTTGCGGCGCAGCTCCGCGGCGAGGTCGCGGGCCTTCGGCGACAGCTCCTCGTTGCGCGACAGCGGGAGCACCGCGGCCTTGACGGGAGAGAGTCGGTGGTCGAGGCGCAGCACCGTGCGCTTGTCCACGCCGCCCTTGGTGTTGGGCGCCTCGTCCTCGGCGTAGGCGTCGACGAGGAACGTCATGAGGGAGCGGGTCAGGCCCGCTGCCGGCTCGATGACGTAGGGGGTGTAGCGCTCGTTCGTCGCCGGGTCCAGGTACGTCAGGTTCGCCCCGGAGTGCTTGGAGTGCGTGGACAGGTCGAAGTCCGTGCGGTTGGCGATGCCCTCCAGCTCACCCCACTCCGAGCCGGTGAACCCGAACCGGTACTCGATGTCCACCGTGCGCTTGGAGTAGTGCGACAGCTTCTCCTGCGGGTGCTCGTAGAGCCGCAGGTTCTCCCGCTCCACCCCGAGGTCCACGTACCACTGCAGGCGGGTGTCGATCCAGTACTGGTGCCACTCCTCGTCCGTGCCCGGCTGGACGAAGAACTCCATCTCCATCTGCTCGAACTCGCGGGTCCGGAAGATGAAGTTGCCCGGCGTGATCTCGTTGCGGAAGCTCTTGCCGATCTGGCCGATGCCGAAGGGCACCTTCCGCCGGGCGGTGTCCTTGACGTTGAGGAAGTTCACGAAGATGCCCTGCGCGGTCTCCGGGCGCAGGTACGCCAGGCCCGACTCGTCCTCGGTGACGCCGAGGTAGGTCTTGAGGAGGCCGTTGAACTGCTTCGGCTCCGTCCACGAGCGGTTGCCGCAGTTCGGGCAGGGCACCTCGGCCAGCTGCACGGCGTCGGGGTCGGGGCGGCCCTTGCGCTCGGCGAACTCCTCCTGCAGGTGGTCCTCGCGGTAGCGGCGGTGGCAGGACTGGCACTCCACCAGCGGGTCCACGAACGCCTCGATGTGACCGGACGCCTGCCACACCTGCCGCGGCAGGATGATGGAGGAGTCGAGGCCGACGACGTCCTCGCGCGACTGCACGACGGAGCGCCACCACTGCTTCTTGATGTTCTCCTTGAGCTCGACCCCGAGGGGGCCGTAGTCCCAGGCGGAGCGGGTGCCGCCGTAGATCTCCCCGCAGGGGAAGACGAAGCCCCGGCGCTTGGCGAGGCTGATGACGGCGTCGAGACGGCTCTCGGACGAGGACTGCTTGGCCACTTCGGGCTCCATCCGGCTGGGTGTCGGCGGGCGTTCGCTCCGGCGGCGCACCGGGCGGCGCCGGACCACCGCCCGCGAGGGCGCGCGGTGGCGAGGACCGAGGCTACGCCTTGCCGCCCTCGGGCGGCGGCACGGGCGTCCCCGGGGCGGGTTATCGTCTGGCTGGCACCGCGGCCGCCGCCGCGCGGCCGCACCCGACCGCCCCTGGAAGGACCCCGGATCCCATGGCCGTCCCGCAGCGCAGGTCGACCCGGCAGCGCTCGGCGGTCTCGGCGGTCCTCGACGAGGCCGACGGCTTCCTCTCCGCCCAGGACCTGCACGCGCGCCTGCGCGCGCGCGGTGACGCGGTGGGCCTGGCGACGGTGTACCGGACGCTGCAGGCGCTGGCGGAGGACGGCGACGTCGACGTGCTGCGCACGGACGAGGGCGAGGCCGTCTACCGCCGCTGCTCCAGCGGGCACCACCACCACCTGGTCTGCCGCCGCTGCGGGCGCACGGTCGAGATCGAGGGCCCCGCCGTGGAGACGTGGGCGCGGCGGGTGGCCACCGAGCACGGCTTCGTCGACGTCCAGCACGTCGTGGAGGTGTTCGGCGTCTGCGGCCCCTGCGCCGGGGCCGACGAGGCCGCGGTCGGCGCCGGGGCCTGACCGGCAGGCCCCGGAGAGCCCTACCAGCCCACCGGCGCAGCGACGCGACTTTGACGTGGGCGTGAGGCACGACACACTAAGCGCGCGGCCAGCCCCCGGCCGCGCGGACGAGAGGTCCGCTGAGACGACGGCACAGCGGTATCAGCGCCGATACCCGCCCAGCAGCGAGGACGGTGCGATCGCATGACCACGCCCACGCCCACCGGCACCCCCCTTCCCCCCCGGCAGGGCGGCACGCCGCACGACGTCCTCTCCCAGGCCGGCGTGCTCTCCGACGAGACCCACGCGGCCCTGCGCGCCTCGGTGCGCCGTCTCGGCGAGCTCCTCGGCGAGGCCCTCACCCGCCACGAGGGCGCCCACCTGCTCCAGCTCGTCGAGGACGTCCGCGGCCTCGCCCGCCGCCCCGACGGCGGCGAGGAGCTTGGCAGGCTGCTGTCCGAGGTGGACGACCAGACCGCGATCGTGCTGGCGCGGGCCTTCACCGTCTACTTCCAGCTCGCCAACATCTCCGAGCAGCTGCACCGCGGCCAGGAGCTGACGCTGCACCCGCGCGGCACCCTGACCGAGACCGTGGACCGCATCGGCGCGGCCATCGCGGCGGGCGAGCTGGACCCGCACCTGGCGCAGCAGGTCGTCGACCGCGTGCAGCTGCGGCCGGTCCTGACGGCCCACCCGACCGAGTCCAGCCGCCGCTCCGTGCTCGAGCTGCTGCTGCGCATCGCGGGGATCATCGAGAGCTCCGAGGACCCCCGGCAGCGCCCCGCCGACGCCGAGCGCGGGCAGCGCCGCCTCACCGAGCTCGTGGACCTGCTGTGGCAGACCGACGAGCTGCGCGTGGAGCGCCCGCAGCCCACCGACGAGGCCCGCTCGGCGCACTACTACCTCACGACGCTGGCCTCCGACGTGCTGCCGGACCTGCTGGAGGACCTCGAGCACGAGATCGCCCGCGCCGGCCTGGAGCTGCGCCCGGACGCCCGGCCCCTGCGCTTCGGCAGCTGGGTCGGCGGCGACCGCGACGGCAACCCGAACATCACCCCGCGGGTGACGCTGGAGGTGCTGCGCATGCAGCACGCGGCGGCCCTGGGGGTGCTGGAGGGGGCGGTCGACGACCTCATCCAGCAGCTCGCCCCGTCCGTGAAGATCGTGGACGTCAGCGAGGAGCTGCGCGAGAGCCTGGAGCGCGACCGGGAGCTGCTGCCCTCCGTCTACGCCGCCCGGGTGCGGCTCAACGCCCAGGAGCCGTACCGGCTGAAGCTGTCGTACGTGCGGGCGCGCCTCGGCGCCACCCGGGCCCGGCTGGCGTCCGGCTCGACGCACGTCCCGGGCCGCGACTACGCCGGCGTGGCGCAGCTGCTGGCGGAACTGGAGCTCGTGCAGGCGTCCCTGCGCGCCCACGACGGCGACCTGATCGCCGAGGGCCCGGTGGCGCGCGTGATCCGCACCGCCCGCGCCATCGGCCTCAGCCTGGCGACGCTGGACATCCGCGAGCACGCCGGGCGCCACCACGCCGCCCTCGCCGCGGCCTACGACCGCCTCGGCGAGCTGGACCGTCCCTACGCCGAGCTCGACCGCCCCGCCCGCCTCCAGCTGCTGTCGCGGGAGCTGTCCGGCAACCGGCCCCTCGTCGGCGCCGCCGCGCAGTGGCTGACGGGCACCGCGGCGGAGGTGTGGGAGCTCTTCTCCACCGTCCGGCACGTCCTCGACGTCTACGGCCCCGAGGCGGTGGAGAGCTACATCGTCTCCATGACCCAGGGCATCGACGACCTCCTCGCGGTCGTGGTGCTGGCGCGGGAGGTGGGGCTGGTCGACTTCGCCCCCGACCCCGCGCAGGACACCGCCTCGATCGGGTTCGTGCCGCTGTTCGAGACGGTCGCGGAGCTGGAGGCTGCGGAGTCGCTGCTGGAGGGGCTGCTGCGCGACCCCTCCTACCGCCGGGTGGTGGCCGCCCGCGGGAACGTGCAGGAGATCATGCTGGGGTACTCCGACTCCAGCAAGGACGCCGGCATCGCCGCCTCCCGCTGGCAGATCCACCGCGCCCAGCGCGCCCTGCGCGACGTCGCCCGCCGCCACGGCATCGTGCTGCGCCTCTTCCACGGCCGCGGCGGCTCCGTCGGGCGCGGCGGCGGCCCTACCGGCGAGGCGATCCTCGCCCAGCCGTACGGCAGCCTCGACGGGCCCATCAAGGTCACGGAGCAGGGCGAGGTCATCTCCGACAAGTACGTGCTGCCGCGGCTGGCCCGGCACAACCTGGAGGTGGCGCTGTCGGCGGTGCTGGAGGCCTCCACCCTGCACCGGCGCCAGCAGCTGCCCCGGGACGTCCTCGACGGCTGGGACCGCACGATGGACCTGGTCGCCGCCCGCGGGCAGGAGGCCTACCGGGCCCTCGTCGGCAGCGAGGACCTCATGCCGTTCTTCCTCTCGGCCACCCCGGTGGAGGAGCTGGGCCACCTCAACATCGGTTCCCGGCCGTCGCGCCGCCCCGGCGGCAGCGGCGGGCTGGGCGACCTGCGCGCCATCCCGTGGGTGTTCGGCTGGACGCAGAGCCGCATCAACGTCCCCGGCTGGTTCGGGGTGGGCAGCGGGCTCGCCGCCGCCCGCGAGGCCGGGGAGAGCGAGACCCTGGCGCGGATGTTCGCCGAGTGGCGCTTCTTCCGCAGCTTCATCTCCAACGTGCAGATGACGCTGGCGAAGACGGACCTGACGATCGCCGCCCGCTACGTCGACGCCCTCGTCGACCCGGCCGCGCGCGGCGTCTTCGACGTCATCCGCGCCGAGCACGAGCGCACGGTGACCGAGGTCCTGCACATCACGGGGCAGTCGGAACTGCTGGAGTCCGCCCCGCTGCTGCGCCGCACGCTGGAACTGCGCGACGCCTACCTCGCGCCGCTGCACGCGCTGCAGGTGTCGCTGCTGGCCCGGGCGCGCGCGGCCGGCGACTCCCCCGAGCCGGACCTGCGCCGGGCGCTGCTGCTCACCATCAACGGCATCGCGGCGGGCATGCGCAACACCGGCTGACCGCCCCCGAGCGCCGCGACGGGCCGTTCCCCCCTGTGGGGGAACGGCCCGTCGCCGTCCGGAATCTCGACGCGCGGGATCAATCGGTCGTGCCCATACTCGATCGAGGAAGCGGCGAGGTCGTAGCCCGGCCTCGTCACCGCACTCGAACGAGGGAGAGGCCATGACGAGGGTCGAGAAGTCCATCCTGGTGAACGTTCCCGTGAGCGTCGCATACAACCAGTGGACGCAGTTCGAGGAGTTCCCCAACTTCATGGGGGGCGTCCAGAGCGTCACCCAGCTCACCGAGGACCGGCTGCAGTGGGTCGCCGAGATCGGCGGCGTGAAGCGGCAGTGGGAGGCGCGCATCCTCGAGCAGGTCCCGGACCGCAAGGTCGCCTGGGCCGCCACCGAGGGCGCCACGAACGCCGGCGAGGTGTCCTTCCAGGACATGGGCGCCGGGCAGACCTCCGTGCGCCTCGTGCTGGAGTACGAGCCCGAGGGCCTCATCGAGAAGGTCGGCGACAAGCTGAACTTCATCGAGCGCCAGGTCACCTCCGACCTGGAGAAGTTCAAGTTCTTCATCGAGTCCGAGGGCTACGCCACCGGCGCCTGGCGCGGCTCGGTCAACGAGGGCGCGCAGGCCGGCGCCCCGACCGTCGAGCACGCCGCCGCCTCCCGCGGTGACTCCGGCAAGGCCGGGATCTCCGGCAAGGCCGTCGCCGCCGGTCTCGGTGTGGCCGCCGCCGTCGCCGCCGCCGCGACCAGCGCGTCGAAGCGCTCCGACGAGTCCCAGACCGAGACCACGGCGGAGACCACGACCTTCCGCGAGGTGGGCCGGACCGCTCCCGCGGCGACGACCACCACCGCCAGCACCACGGAGACCACGGTGGAGCCCGCTCCCCTGGCCGACGCCCCCACGGCGAGCATGGACGACGTGCCCGCGGTGGACCTGACCGGCGTCGAGGACCGCGCCTCCACCGGTCCCCGCAAGGACGACCGCACCATCTGAGCGGTCCCCTGAACGATGGATCCCGGAGGCGGGGTCCGGCTCACCGGCCGGGCCCCGCCTCCGGGCGTTCGTGCAGGGGTGCGTGCGGGGGCTCGTGCGGGCAGGCGCTAGGCGCGGGGCCCGGATCCCGCCTCGTCCGCACCGGCCTCGTCCTCGACGTCCTGCCCGGCCTCGTCGCCCGCCGGGGCGGGCGTGTCCATCGCCCCGCCGTAGCGTCGGTCGCGCTGTGCGTAGACGGTGATGGCGTCCCACAGCGCGCGGCGGTCCACGTCCGGCCAGAGGATGTCGGAGAACACCAGCTCGGCGTAGGCCGACTGCCACAGCAGGAAGTTCGACGTCCGCTGCTCCCCGGAGGAGCGCCAGAACATGTCCACGTCCGGCATGTCGGGCTCGTCCAGGTACCTGGCGATGGTGCGCTCGTCGATGCGCGAGGGGTCGAGCCGTCCCGCAGCGGCCTCCGCCGCGATCGCCCGGGTCGCGTCGACCAGTTCCGCCCGGCCGCCGTAGTTCACGCACATCGTCAACGTGATCACGTCGTTGTCGCGGGTCAGCTCCTCCGCGGCCTCCAGCTCGGAGATCACGCTGCGCCACAGGCGGGGACGGCGGCCGGCCCACCTCATCCGCACCCCCCACGAGTGCATGAGGTCGCGGCGGCGGCGGATCACGTCGCGGTTGAAGCCCATGAGGAAGCGGACCTCCTCCGGGCTGCGGCGCCAGTTCTCCGTGGAGAACGCGTACGCCGAGACGTGCTTCACGCCGACCTCGATGCAGCCCGCCACCACGTCGATGAGGGACGCCTCGCCCTGCTTGTGGCCCTCGTTGCGCGGCAGGCCCCGGGCGTTGGCCCAGCGGCCGTTGCCGTCCATGACGACGCCGACGTGGTTCGGGACCAGCTCCGGCGGCAGCTGCGGCGGGCGGGCACCGGAGGGGTGCGGCGGCGGGGGCTGCACCTCCCGGCGCACGGCCTGGGGGGCGCGGCGCCGGCCGAAGAGGGTGCGTCCACCGCGCTGCTCGGGAGCGTTCTGCGTCACGGGGACAGCCTCACACGCGCTCCACGTGCCGCAGCGACCGGATGCCCCGCTCCAGGTGCCACTGCAGGTAGGCCGCCACCAGGCCGCTGCCCTCCCGCCGGCAGCGCGGGTCGCTGGTGTCCGCGGCTCCCCAGTCCCCCGACAGCAGCGCCGCGAGCAGCTGCATCGTCTGCGGGTCCGGCGCCGCCGAACCCGGCGGGCGGCAGGACGGGCACACTGCCCCGCCGTGGGCGACCGCGAACGCCCGGTGCGGGCCGGCCGCCCCGCACCGGGCGCAGTCGACGAAGCTCGCCGCGTACCCGGCCACGGCCAGGGAGCGCAGCAGGAACGCGTCGAGCACCAGCGCGGGGTCGTGCCCGCCCGCGGCGAGCGTGCGCAGCGCCCCCACCAGCAGCAGGTACTGCTGGGTGGCCGCCTCGCCCTCCGCCTCGGTGAAGCGCTCCGCGGTCTCCAGCATGGCGCTGCCCGCGGTGTAGAGGCCGTAGTCGGCCACCAGCACCTGTCCGTACGGGGCGAGCACCTCCACCTGCGTGACGATGTCCAGGTTGCGCCCGCGGTGCAGCTGGGCGTCGACCACCGTGAACGGCTCCACGCGCGCACCGAAGCGGGAGGAGGTGCGGCGCACGCCCTTCGCCACCGCCCGCACCCGCCCGTGGTGCCGCGTCAGCAGCGTGATGATGCGGTCGGCCTCGCCCAGCTTCTGCGCGCGCAGCACGACGGCCTCGTCGCGGTAGTAGCTCACGGCGCCCCCTCGGCCGCGGGAGCGCCGGCCACCCGGTCGCGGCCGCCCCGCTTCGCCGCCGCGCAGGCCGCGTCCGCCTGGGACAGGGCCTCCGCTGCCGGCGCCCTGCGGGCCACCCCGAGGGAGACCGTCACGCGCAGGCCCGGAGCCAGCGCCTCCCAGTCCTCCGCCCGAACCCCCGCCAGGACCCGCTCGGCGACGGAGCGCGCGTCGGCGTCCTCCCCGGCCAGCAGCAGCACGAACTCGTCCCCGCCGTAGCGGATCACGACGTCCTCGTCCCGGCAGCGCGAGCGCAGCACCTCGGCGACGCGGCGCAGCACCGCGTCGCCGACCTCGTGGGAGAAGTCGTCGTTGACGAACTTGAAGGAGTCGACGTCGACGAAGATCGCGCCGAAGAGGCGGTCGGCCCGCTCCAGCACCTGCTGCAGCAGCCGCCGGTTGCCCAGCCGCGTCAGCGGGTCTTCCAGCGCCGCCCGCCCCATCCGGTCCGTCTGCTCGGCCATCTCGCGCACGCGCATGCGGTCCTGCAGGGCCTCGAAGCGCCCCTCCCGGTCGGCCCAGAGCCGGCTCAGCGAGGACCGGACCAGGGCGGACAGCGGGGCCGCCACCGGGTGGTCGCCGTGCTCCTCGACCGCGACCCGCGCGATGGCCGACAGCGCCGCGGAGGCCCACACGTCGACGTGGCTGCGCCGGATCGTGCGGGTGACCTCCTCCAGGAGCGCGCGGGCCTCGGTGTGCAGTCCGCGCTCGCTCAGCGCCAGGGCCAGGCCGATGCGCGCGATGTGCGTCTCCGCCAGGACCTCCCGCTGGCGGAAGCCGGCCATCGCCTGCCGCAGCCGCGCCTCCGCCAGACCCCCCGCACCGGTGCGCTGCAGGACGAAGCCCTCGATGGCCTCCCCCCGGGCCAGCATCTCCGGGTAGCCGACCTCCCACGCCAGCTGCTGCATCCACAGCGCCCGCGCGTGCGCCTCCCCGTAGTGCTCCCGGGCGTCGCCGGGACGACCCACCAGCTCCAGCATCGCCCCCCAGGAGGCGCGCAGCACCGCGGCCTCCTGGACGACGGTCAGCTGCAGCCGGCGGCTGTAGCGGGTGACGGACGAGATCGACACGAGCAGCTCGTCGGCGGGCTCGAAGAGCACCAGGGCGCGCAGCGCCAGCGCCACCGACATCGTCGCCGCGAGGCGGTTGTAGCCACCGCCCTTGGCGGCGGCGACGAGCATCCGCCCCTCCGCGAGGTGGTCCATCGCCAGGGTGGTCATGCCCAGGTCCACCCGCGCCTCGGCCAGCAGGGCCAGCGCCTTCGCCCGCCACAGCGGGTCGCCGCTGCTCTCCAGCCGCCGCAGCAGGTGCCCGGCCTCCACGCTCGCCTCGGAGTGGCGACCCAGCTGGTGCAGGGCCACGCCGCAGATGAACTGCAGGAAGCGGGCCGTGCGCTCGTCCCCCGCCGCCTCGCAGAAGGCCAGCCCCTCACGGGCGGCCTGCACGGCCGACTCGCTGAAGCCGTCGAGGTAGAAGCCGTGCGCGCGCTCGGCCAGGACGTCGAAGGGACCGAAGGAGCTCACCGGTTCCAGCGCACCGGGTGCGTCGGCCAAGGCGCTCCGCCCCCTCTCCTCCGGCCGGGCCCGCGGCCGGTCGATGCCTGCGATCGTAACCGCCGACCCCGACACCCCGGCCCGTCGTACGGACCGGGGTGTCGGGTGGGCGCGTCAGCGCAGGGCGCGGTTGACGGCCGAGACGATCGCCTTCAGGGAGGCTGTGGTGATGTTCGGGTCGATACCCACGCCCCATAGCACCCGGCCCTCGACCGCGCACTCCACGTACGCCGCCGCACGGGCGTCGCCACCGGCGCTCATGGCGTGCTCGGCGTAGTCGAGGACTCGCACGTCCACGCCGTGCTCGCCCAGCGCCGCGCAGAACGCCGCGATGGGGCCGTTGCCGCGCGCCTGCAGCGTCACCGGTGCGCCGGCGTCGAGGAGGTCCACCTCCAGCGAGTCGCCGCCCTCACCGCTGCTGGTGCGGATGCCGGCCAGCGCCAGCCGCCCCCAGGACGTGCCGGCACCGTCGGTGGGCAGGTACTCGTCGCAGAAGGCCTCGTGGATCTGCCCCGGGCTGACCTCGCCACCACCGGCGTCGGTGCGCTCCTGCACGACCCGGCTGAACTCGATCTGCAGCCGACGCGGCAGGTCCAGCTGGTACTCCGACTTCATCAGGTACGCCACGCCGCCCTTGCCGGACTGGCTGTTCACCCGGATCACGGCCTCGTAGCTGCGGCCGACGTCCTTCGGGTCGATGGGCAGGTACGGCACCGCCCACTCGTGTTCGTCGACGTGGTGGCCCGCGGCCGCCGCGTCGCGCTCCATCGCCTCGAAGCCCTTCTTGATGGCGTCCTGGTGGGAGCCGGAGAAGGCCGTGTAGACGAGGTCCCCGCCGTAGGGGTGGCGCTCCGGGACGGCGAGCTGGTTGCAGTGCTCCACCGTGCGGCGGATCTCGTCGATGTCCGAGAAGTCGATCTGCGGGTCGATGCCCTGGCTGAACAGGTTCAGTCCCAGGGTGACCAGGCAGACGTTGCCGGTCCGCTCCCCGTTTCCGAACAGGCAGCCCTCGATGCGGTCGGCGCCCGCCATGTAGCCGAGCTCCGCGGCGGCCACGGCCGTGCCGCGGTCGTTGTGCGGGTGCAGCGACAGCAGCACGTCCTGCCGGTGCGCCAGGTTCCGCGACATCCACTCGATGGAGTCCGCGTACACGTTCGGGGTGGCCATCTCCACCGTCGCCGGCAGGTTGACGATGACCTTGCGGTCCGGGGCCGGCTCGAAGACGCCGAGGACCTCGTTGGAGATCCGCGCCGCGAACTCCAGCTCCGTGCCCGTGTAGGACTCCGGGGAGTACTCGTAGTAGATCGCGGTCCCCGGCACGGACTCCTCGAACTTCCGGCACAGCCGCGCCCCCTGCAGCGCGATGTCCACGATGCCGTCCTCGTCGGCGCCGAAGACCACCCGCCGCTGCAGCACCGAGGTCGAGTTGTACAGGTGGACGATCGCCTGCTTCGCCCCTCGCAGCGACTCGTACGTGCGCTCGATGAGGTGCTCCCGCGCCTGGGTCAGCACCTGGATCGTCACGTCGTCGGGGATCAGGTCCTGCTCGATCAGCAGGCGGACGAAGTCGAAGTCGGTCTGGCTGGCCGAGGGGAAGCCGACCTCGATCTCCTTGTAGCCCATGCGCACGAGCAGCTGGAACATCCGCAGCTTGCGCTCGGCGTTCATGGGGTCGATCAGCGCCTGGTTGCCGTCGCGCAGGTCCACCGCGCACCAGCGCGGCGCCTCCACGATGCGCTTGTCCGGCCAGGTGCGGTCGGGCAGATCGACCCTGATCTGCTCGTGGAACGGCCGGTAGCGGTGGACCGGCATCGGCGAGGACTGCTGGGTGTTGCGCACTTCGACTCCTCCTGGGACCACCCGCCCGGTCAGGGTGGGCGCTGGTGCGGGCACGGCCGGCGCACGTCGAGGTCCCGCGACGGGGAGACCGACCTAGCTGGCCCCGCCGCGGCAGCGAAGGAGGAGGAGCGCCCGGCCGACCACACCGCCACAGTACGCGGGGCTGTCGCGGGCGTCCACGTGGGGGTGGGCCGGGTCACACCGCCCCGGCCGGGCGCGGAGCCACCCCTCACCACCCCGGAAAAGACCCTTTCCGGGGTGGTGAGGGCGCCTCCAGCCCCGGAAAGGGTCCTTTCCGGGGAGCGAGGTTCCGGGGCCCGGGGCCCGGGGAGTGAGGTTCCGGGGCGCCGCGGCGGGGTCAGTGCGGACGGCGCGCGCCGCGGGCCACGGCGGCGAAGGTGCCGGCGGCGATCGCCAGGCAGAGCGGGGAGTACAGCGCCACGTCCAGGCGCCGGTAGGGCGAGTCCAGGCCGCGGGCCAGGGAGTCGACCGGTCCGGCCGCACCGCGCGCCGCGAACGCTGCGGCCACCAGCCGGCCCGCGAGCCGCGCCGGGCGCCCGCCCCGGCCGCTCGCCGCCGAGGCCACGGCGCCGGCCGCCGCCGTCAGCCCCGCGGCGACCGTCCAGCACGCGGCGGCGGAGGGCGGGGGCACGTCCGCGCCGATGACGCGGTCGGCCCAGCTGCGGTCGTCGGTGCCGGGCCAGCGCCAGCCGAGGGCCCAGCCGGCGTGCACGCCCGCCAGCGCGAGGAGCACCGCGGGCGCCCCGACGGCGCCCGCACGCCCGAGCCCCTCGCCGTGGCCGTCCACGCCGCCGCCGAGGAGCAGCTCGGCGCCGGTGAGCGCGCGCAGCCAGGCGGGGGCCCGACGCGGACGGGCCACCGAACCGGTCGCCGCGCGCTCGGCGTTGTCGAGCAGGTCCTCCACGACGGCGTGGTGGACGACGCGCACCAGCGGCGCGATGGGGCGCAGACGGGGCGCCACCTCCACGGCCATGGGGACGCTGACGGTGCTCGGGCCCCCGGGCGGACCGTCCACGGCGACGGAGAAGGTGCCGTGCAGGCCGTTGCCGGGCTCGGAGGCGAAGTCGAGGCGACGCCCCGGCTCGTAGCCCGTGACGGAGTACGTGAGACCGCCGTGGGAGCCGCGGCTGCCGGGGCGCAGGGGCCGCTGGAGGCTCATGATCGCCTTCGGCCACTGCCGCACGGGCCAGAGCCGGTCCCCCGGGGCGCCGAGGCCGTCGAGGAGGGGGGCGAGCCGCTCCGGCGGAGCGTCCACGACCCGGCTGTTCAGCACGTCGATCCTCACGGTGGCCTCCTGGCCTCGAAGTGGCGAGGACCCAGACCATACAGAGGTGTACGGGCTCCGTACATGTGTGTTGGGTCACCGTGCAGTACCGTCGGGTGCGTGGTCCGCACCCCGCCCCGCCCCACCCTGACGCCTCGGGACTGGATCGACGCCGCACTCGCGGCCATGGCCGCGGCCGGGCCCGACGCCGTGGCCGTCGACCGCCTGGCCAAGCAGCTGGGCGCCTCCCGCGGCAGCTTCTACTGGCACTTCACCGACCGCGCCGACCTGCTGCGGGCCGCGCTGGAGCAGTGGGAGCGGCGCGACACCGAGGACGTCATCGCGCACCTGCGGGACCTGCCCGACGCCCGCGCACGGCTGGCGCTCCTGCTGGAGCACACGCTCACCGCCGCCGTGGACCCGCTCGAGGTCGCGCTCGTGGCCGCCGCACAGCACCCCGTGGTCGCACCCGTGCTGCGCCGGGTCGTCATCCGGCGGCTGGACGCCCTGCAGCGGATCTTCAGTGACCTCGGACTCGGACCCGAGGAGGCGCGGGAACGCAGCTGGACCGCGTACACGTCCTACGTCGGGCACCACCAGCTGCTGCGCGGAGGACTCGCCGAACCCCCGCCGGGCCTGGACCGGATGCTCGCGCTGCTGCTGTCCCCACCGCTGGGGTGAGCCGCCGGGGCCGGCCGCTCAGAACCCCAGGCGGGACAGCTGCTTCGGGTCGCGCTGCCAGTCCGGGGCGACCTTCACCCGCAGGTCCAGGTGGACGCGGTTGCCCAGCAGCGCCTCGATCGCCTGCCGCGAGCGGATGCCGACGTCCTTCAGGCGGGCGCCGCCGCGGCCGATGACGATGCCCTTCTGGCTCTCGCGCTCCACGTAGAGGAAGACCCGCACGTCCAGCATCGCGTCTTCGGGCCGCTGCCCGGGCAGTGGCTCGCGGGCCTCCACGTCCTCCACGACCACGGCGAGGGAGTGCGGCAGCTCGTCGCGCACGCCCTCCAGCGCCGCCTCGCGCACCAGTTCGGCGATCATCACGCGCTCGGGCTCGTCGGTCAGCTCGCCCTCGGGGTACAGCCGCGGCCCCGCCGGCAGGTGGGAGGCCAGCACGTCGGCGACCACGTCGACCTGCTCCCCCGTCACCGCGGAGGCGGGCACCACGTCGGCGAAGCCGCCGAGCACCTCCTCGCCGAGGCGGGCGACCGCCAGGAGCTGCTCGGCGACGGCCTGGCGCGACACCTTGTCCGTCTTGGTGACCAGCGCGACCTTCGCCGAGCGCGGCGCCCTGGCCAGCACGTCGGCGATGAAGCGGTCGCCGGGGCCGATGCGCTCGTCGGCGGGGATGCACAGGCCGACGACGTCCACCTCGGACAGCGTCTCCATGACCAGGTCGTTGAGTCGCTGTCCCAGCAGCGTGCGGGGGCGGTGCACGCCGGGGGTGTCGACCAGCACGAGCTGGGCGTCGGGGCGGTGCACGATCCCGCGGATGGTGTGCCGGGTGGTCTGCGGGCGGCTCGACGTGATCGCCACCTTCTGCCCCACCAGCGCGTTCGTCAGGGTGGACTTGCCGGCGTTGGGCCGGCCCACCAGGCAGGCGAAGCCCGACCGGTGCTCCCCGGCCGCGTCCGGTCGCTGCTCAGCCACGGTGCACCTCCTCCTGGTCCCCGGCCTCCGCCGGGTTCGTGACCTTCTCGGACTTCCTGATCTTGTCGGGGTTGCGCGGCTTGTCGGGGTTGCGCGGCTTGTCCGGGTTGCGGGCCTTCTCCGGGTTGCGGGGCTTGTCCGCCTTCCGGGGCTTCTCCGGGTTGCGCGGGCGCTCCGGGTTCTGGGCCCGGCGCGACCCGCGCCGGGTGGGCTCCCCACCGGCCGGTTCCCGGTCCTCGCCGTGCTCCGCCGCCGCGGCGCCGTCCTGCTCGACGTCGGCCTGCTCGGGTGGCGCGTCGGGGCCGTCCGCGTCCGGGGAGCGGTGCACGAGGATCGTCTGCACCTGGTTGCGCCGGCCGCCGCGACGCTCTGCGACGAGCTCCAGCTCGCCCACCTGCGCCGTCGACCCCTGGATCGGCACCTCGCCGAGGGCCTTGGCGAGCAGGCCACCGACGGTGTCGACCTCCTCGTCCTCCAGCTCCAGGCCGAAGAGCTCGCCCAGCTCCTCCACGTTGAGCCGGGCGCTGACGCGGTAGCCGCCGTCCTCCAGCTCCTCCACCTCGGGGGCGTTGCGGTCGTACTCGTCGGCGATGTCGCCCACGATCTCCTCGAGCGCGTCCTCCATCGTCACCAGCCCCGCCGTGCCGCCGTACTCGTCGACGACGACCGCGACGTGGGTGGAGCCGCGCTGCATCTGCTTCATCAGGGTGTCCACGGGCAGGCTGTCCGGTACGAACACCGCCGGGCGCGCGACGTGCTCCGCGGGGGTGGCCGGGTCCGCCGGCGGGTTGCCGTGCAGGGCGCGCACGACGTCCTTGAGGTAGACGATCCCGAGGATGTCGTCCGTGCCGCCCTCCCCCACGACGGGCACGCGGGAGAAGCCGGAGCGCAGCAGCAGTGACAGGACGTCCTCCAGGCCGGTGTCCCGGCGCACCGCCACCAGGTCGGTGCGGGGCACCATGACCTCGCGGGCCAGGGTGTCGCCCAGCTCGAAGACCGAGTGGATCATCTCGCGCTCGTCGGCCTCGATGAGCCGGCTCTCGCCCGCGAGGTCCACCAGCTCGCGCAGCTCCGCCTCCGTGCCGAACGGGCCGTGCTGCATGGTGCCGCCCGGGGTGACCGCGCCGCCGATGCGGACCATCACGCCGGCCACGGGGGCCAGCCCGCGGCTGACCGGCCTGAGCAGCGGCGCGGTGAGCAGCGCCACCCGCTCCGAGTGCACCCGCCCCAGGGTGCGGGGGCCCACGCCGACGAGGATGAAGTCCAGGATCCCCATGCCGACCGCCGCCAGCAGCAGCACCAGCCACCAGGGCGAGGCGAGGCTGGCGACGACGACCGTGACGAGCACCGCAGCGCCGGTCTCGGCGACGACGCGCAGCAGCGTGGAGACCGTCAGGACCGTGGCCGGGGACTCCAGGACCTCCACGAGGGCCTGGGCCCCGCGCCGGCCGTCGGCGACGAGCTCGCGCGCGCGGCGGCGGGTCGTGGTGGCGACGGCGGCCTCCGCCGCGGAGAGCACCCCGGCGAGCAGGACGAGCAGCATCGCCAGCAGCAGCAGGGGGACGACGGGTGCGTCCACGCCCTCACCGCCCCCCGGAGCCGCCGCGATCGCCGGCCGCGTGCCCCTCGGTGGGCGTCGGATCGCCCGGGCGTCCCACGGTGGCCAGGAACGTCAGCACGAGGTGCCGCTGCAGGGCGAACATCTCCGCCTTCTCCTCCGGCTCGGCGTGGTCGTAGCCGAGCAGGTGGAGGATGCCGTGCGTCGCCAGCAGCAGGATCTCGTCGGCGGTGGCGTGCCCGGCGGCCGCGGCCTGGCGCGCCGCGACCTGCGGGCAGATCACCACGTCGCCGAGCAGGCCGGGGTCGGAGGTCTCGCCCTCCCGGCCCGGGCGCAGCTGGTCCATCGGGAAGGACATGACGTCGGTGGGGCCCGGCTCGTCCATCCACTGCACGTGGAGGCGCTCCATGGCGTCCTCGTCGATGAGCAGGACGGAGAGCTCCGCCTGCGGGTGCACGCGCATGGCGTCGAGGACGTGGCGCGCCAGGGCGGCAAGCTCGACCTGGTCGACGCCGCGCTCCTCGGCGAACCCGCTCTCGTCGGCGACCTCGATGCTCACCGGCTGCGGGTCCCGGTGCGGGGACCCTCGTGCGAGGAGCCGCCTCGGCCGCCCTGCGCCGGCCGGGACTCCTCCCAGCGGCTGTAGGCGTCGACGATGTCGCTGACGAGGCGGTGCCGGACGACGTCGCTGCTGGTGAGGACGTTGAAGCTGACGTCCTCCACGCCGTCGAGGATGCGCTGCACCACCCGCAGCCCCGACTCGGTGCCGCCGGGCAGGTCGACCTGCGTGACGTCACCGGTGACGACCATCTTCGAGCCGAAGCCCAGGCGGGTCAGGAACATCTTCATCTGCTCGGCGGAGGTGTTCTGCGCCTCGTCGAGGATGATGAACGCGTCGTTGAGGGTGCGCCCGCGCATGTACGCCAGCGGCGCGACCTCGATCGTGCCCGCCGCCATCAACCGCGGGATCGACTCCGGGTCGACCATGTCGTGCAGGGCGTCGTAGAGCGGCCGCAGGTACGGGTCGATCTTGTCGGTGAGCGTGCCCGGCAGGAAGCCGAGCCTCTCGCCGGCCTCCACCGCGGGGCGCGTCAGCACGATGCGGTTGACCTTCTTCGACTGCAGCGCCTGCACGGCCTTGGCCATCGCGAGGTACGTCTTGCCGGTGCCGGCCGGGCCGATGCCGAAGACGATGGTGTGCGCGTCGATCGCCTCGACGTAGTGCTTCTGGTTGACCGTCTTGGGGCGGATCGTCCGGCCGCGGCTGGACAGGATGTTGAGGGTCAGGACCTCGGCGGGGCGGTCGTTGCCCACACCGGAGGCCTGCGCGCGCAGCATCCCGACCGCGCGCTCCACCGCGTCCGGCGACAGGGCGCTGCCGGAGGCGAGCACGGCCGTCATCTCGTCGAGCAGCCGCTCGACGAGGGCGATCTCCGCCGAGGCGCCGACCAGGTTGATCTCGTTGCCGCGCACGTGCACGTCCACCCGCGGGAAGGAGTGCTCCAGGACGCGCAGCAGCTCGTCGCGGGCGCCCAGGAGCGCCAGCATGCTGACCTCCGGCGGCACCACGATGGTGTGGCGGGCGGGCGTGGGGTGGACGGTCCCGGCGGCGGCGTCCGCGCCGAGGCGCGCGCCGGGGTCGGGACTGGTGTTCTGCTCTTGACTGGCCATGGTCGCCCGGGTGGGGCCTTCGCCTCCGTCGACGCCGCTGCTGGGACCCTCCGATGGTACCGAGGGCCTCCCACATCGGCTCGCGCGCGGGCGGTGGGGGACAGTGTCGGGGTGACGACCCCACCCGTCGAGAGCCCCGGGGCGCTGCCGCGCCCCACCGTCGCGATCCCGGCCGGCCGCGCCGCCGGCGTCCTCGGGCGGGGGCTCGTCGACCCCGCCGATCCGGTGCTGGCGGCCGAGGACCTCGGCCTCGGCCGTGGCGACGGCTGCTTCGAGACGCTGCGGGTGCTCGCCGGGGAGGACCCGGGCGAGCAGCGCCGGGTGCAGGGCTGGGACGCGCACCTGGACCGGCTGGAGCGCTCCTGCGCCGCCCTCGAGCTGCCCCGGCCCGACCGCGCGGCGTGGGCGGCGCTCGCCGCGGAGCTGGTGGCCTCGGCCGGCTCCGGCGAGTCCGCGCTGAAGCTCATGGTCACCCGGGGGCTGCCCGGCTCCGGTGTCCCCACCGGCGTGGCGACGCTCGCGCCCCTGCCGGCGAGCGCGCTGCGCCAGCGCGAGGCCGGGATCGCGGTGGTCTCCCTCTCCCGCGGCACGCCCGCCGACGCCCACGCGGACGCCCCCTGGCTGCTCGGGGGCGTGAAGACCCTCTCCTACGCGGTGCACACCGCGGCCGTGCGGGAGGCGGAGCGGCGCGGGGCGGACGACGCACTGCTCGTCTCCACCGACGGCTTCGCCCTGGAGGGACCGACCTCGTCGCTGCTGTGGTGGGCGGACGGTGCGCTGCGCACCACCCCGGCGGGACCCACCGGCATCCTCACCGGCACCACGCAGGAGGCGCTGTTCGCCGCGGCGGCCGACGAGGGCGTGCGCGTGGAGGCGGCGCTGGTGCCGGTGGTGGACCTGACGGCCGCGGACGCCGCCTGGTTCGCCTCCAGCGTGCGCGGCATCGTGGAGGTCATCTCCCTCGACGGGGTGCCGCTGCCCCGGCTGCCGGAGCTCACCGCGCGCTGGCGGCGGCTGGCCGGCTTCTGACCGGGCACCGCTGACCCCGCCGCGCCGGGTCCCGGTGCCCGCGGGGCTCACTCCCGCCGCTCGGCCCCCAGGACCGCCCGCAGCGGCGCGGCGGCCTTCAGCAGCATCTCGGCGAACTCCTCCTCCGGGTCGGAGTCGAGCACGATCGCCCCGCCCGCCCCCACCCGCCACGAGGCGCCGTCGCGGACCAGCGTGCGGATCACCACGTTGAGGTCGGCCGCGCCCGTGCAGGACAGGTAACCCAGCGCTCCCGAGTACGGCCCGCGCGCGCGGCCCTCCAGCGCGTCGATGATCTCCATCGTGCGCTCCTTGGGAGCCCCCGTCATCGACCCCGGCGGGAAGCTGGCGGCCACCGCGTCCAAGGCCGTGGCGCCGGGACGCAGCCGCCCGCGGACGGTGGAGACCAGCTGGTGGACGGTGGCGTAGGACTCCGTGGTCATCAGCCGCGGCACGGTGACGCTGCCCACCTCGCAGACGCGGCCCAGGTCGTTGCGCACCAGGTCGACGATCATGAGGCTCTCGGCGCGGGTCTTGGGTGCGGTGGCCAGCTCCGCACGCAGCCGCTCGTCCTCCTCCGGGTGCGCCGAGCGCGGCGCCGTGCCCTTGATCGGGGAGCTCTCCACCACGCCCGAGGCGTCGACGGTGAGGAAGCGCTCCGGGGAGGAGCAGGCGATCTCCACCTCGTCGCAGCGCAGGTAGGCGGAGTAGGGGGCGGGGTTGGTGCGGCGCAGCCGGCGGTAGACCCCCAGGCCGTCGCCGGGGCCGCCCTCCGCGGGGACGACGGCCTCGTCGGTGAGGCACACCTCGTAGCTCTCCCCCGCCAGCAGCGCCTCCCGGGCCGCGGCCACGTCGGCGAGGTATCCCGCCCGCTCGCGCCGCAGCCACGGCTCGCAGTCGACGTCCGGCAGCTCCAGGGGCGTCGGGGCGACGGCCTCGGGCAGGCCCTCCAGCACGGCGCAGGTGTCCGCCAGCCACCGCTGCGCCGCCGCGCGCGCGGGGGCCCCGGCCGCGCGCTCGACCAGCGCCACCGCCCAGGTGCGTCCCCCGGCGTGGTCGACGACCACCAGGCGGTCGGCGAACATCCACAGCGCATCGGGCGGACCCGCCCGCCGGGACGTGGGCGAGCCCAGCTCGGCGCGCAGCTCGTAGCCGAAGTAGCCGACGTAGCCGCCGACGAGGCCGAACGGCAGCTCCGCCGGCAGGTCGGCCGGATCCAGGCGGCGCCGGGCCAGGCGGCCGCCCAGGTGCCGGAGGAACCCGGCCCCCGGCTCCTCGCCGACCCGGTGGCGCAGGACCTCTGCGAGCGGGCCGTCCGGCGCCCCGAGGAAGGAGAAGCGCCCCCGGCCGCCGGCCGCGGAGGCGCTGTCGAGCCAGAACGCGCGCGCGGCACCGGCGTGCAGCCGGAGGAACGCCGCCTCGGTGTCGACCTCCCGCTCGAGCACCCGCGTCAGCACCTCCAGCACCGGCGGGTCCACCCGCACCGGGGGCGCCTGCACCCCGGACGCCCGGCCCGGTGCGCGCGCGGGAGCCGGGCGCACCGGCACGCCCGCCAGCTCCGCGAAGGCCCGCAGGAGGTCGCGGCCGTGGGCGGAGGCGACGGACTCCGGGTGGAACTGCACCCCCCACAGCGGCCGGTGCCGGTGCCGCAGGCCCATCACGACCCCGTCGGAGGCCCACGCCACCGCCTCCAGCGACTCCGGCAGCGGCTCCGGCACGCAGAGGGAGTGGTAGCGCACGGCCTCGAAGTCCTGCGGCAGCCCCGCGAACGGCCCGGCGCCGGTGTGCCGGATGCGGTCGACGAACCCGTGCCGCGCCGCCGGGGCCCGCACCACCGGGGCCCCCTCCCCCAGCGCGATGCCCTGGTGCCCCAGGCAGACGCCCAGCACGGGCACCTCCGCGGCGCGCAGCACCTCCGCGGAGACGCCGAAGTCGCGGGCCACGCCCGGGTGGCCCGGGCCCGGGGAGACGACGACGGCCGCGAAGCCCGCCAGGTCCCGCCGGTCGAACGCGGGGTCGTCGTTGCGCACGACGACCGGCTCGTCGCCGGTGACCTCCGCCAGCAACTGGAACAGGTTGTACGTGTACGAGTCGTGGTTGTCGACGAGGAGGATCCGCTGCTGCCCGCTCATGTCCTCCCCACTGTCGCAGCCGCCCGGCGCAGGTCCGGACGCGGTCGGGGGCGCCGCGCGGTGCGGGCGCTCAGGCCGGGCGCACGAGGCACCACTCGTTGCCCTCCGGGTCGAGCAGCACCTGGAACGAGCCGGCGGCGTCGGTGTGCACGCCGCCCGTGCGCCGCGCCCCGAGGGCCTCGGCCCGCTCCGCGGCAGCGGCGATGTCGTCCACCCGCACGTCGACGTGGAGGCGGTTCTTGACGGCCTTGGGCTCCGGCACCCGCTGGAAGGCCAGCCGGGTCCACCCCGGCGGGTCGACGTACCACCAGGCCCCGTCGCGACCGGTCGGCTCGCCGCCGAGGACGCCCGCCCAGAACACGGCCAGCGCCCGCGGGTCGGCGCAGTCCACCACGACCTCGTCCACGGCCCCGATCACGCCCCGACCCTAGGACACGCCTCTCGCGGATCCCCGCCAGCGGCCCGCCGCTCAGGTCCGGCCGCGGGCTGCCGATGGGCATCCCAGACCGCAGCAGCGGCAGAGCGATCGGCTCGGGCACCGGAGGAGGAACGCGCTGTGGAGGTTCCGTCCACGTCCGGCAACGGGTCCACCTCCGGGTCCGCCCTGGGTGCGGCGTCCTCCGCGTCGGGCCAGCAGCTCGCCGCGCAGGGCTCCGGGGTGCGGGTGGCCGGGGTCGGCCGTCCGGTGGGGGTCCGCGAGTCCAAGCGCGCCGGCACCGTCACCAAGACGATGTTCGACCACCTCACCCAGGCCGACCGCGAGCTCATCGAGTACGCCACCGGCGAGCACATCGAGCCGGGCTACGAGGACACCCCCGAGCAGCACGTCAGCCCCTTCGCGCGCCAGATCGCCACCGACCGCCAGAGCGCCGTCCGCCTCCCCCCGGGGCAGGCCGTCACCGCGGAGTACCTCCACGACGTCTCCCGCCAGTACGTCATGGCGAACATGGAGGAGTGGAACCCGTTCGCCGGCGAGCCGATGGAACGGGCGCTGGCCTACCTGCTGCTGAACACCGAGGGCCGCGTCGACGTCACCGTGTGACGTCGCCTGGCCGAGCGGTGCGGGCGGTCCGTCACAGGTAGCCGGTCGGGCGCCTGGCGTCGTCGTCGGCGGCGTCCCGCACATCGACGACCACGGCGGAGCGTGCCGCGCGGCGTGTGCGCCAGCGCACGACGAGCCACCCGAGGGCGGCCACCACGACGGGGGCGGTGATGCCTGCGGGGATCAGCCAGTCCCTGACGAAGCCCTTGGTGTCCTCCTCGCGGTTCGCCTCCACGACGATCGTCTTCCGGAAGGACTCCAGCTCGATCGGAGCGACGTCGGGCTCCGAGACGTAGAGGGTGAGGACGAGCTGGAGGTCCTCCCCGGCGCGCAGGGGCGTCACCGCCCACGACCACTCCACGGCTCCTTCCGACCCGACGCCACGCCTCCCCGTCGGCTCGCCCGTGCGCTCGACGTCGAAGTCCGCGCCGTCCAGGTCGGCCCTCACCTGACTGCACAGGCGCACTGCGCTGCTGTCGACCGGCCCGTCGCCGGGTAGGGCGTTGCCGGGGTCCACGCTGCTGGTGTCGGGAGCTGCGCGGACGACGATCTCGCGCGTCTCTCCCACGGTCATGGGAGACGGCAGGCGATGAGCGAGGGTGCCTCCGAAGCACCTCGCGCGGATCGCGTCGATGTCCTCGCGGCTGAGGCCGGGAGGACCACCCGTGCCGGTCGGGGCGATGCCCTCCCCCGGACCGGGCTCGCCCGGTGCAGGCTCGCCCGGTGCAGGCTCGCCCGGTGCAGGCTCGCCCGGTGCAGGCTCCGCCGGGTGGGGCGGTGCCGCCCCGTCACCGCCGACGCCCGCAGAGAGGGCCGAGAACAGGAGCACGGCCACGAGCGAGACGACGCCCGCCAGGACGCCTGCCCACCGCCGGCGACTGCGACGGTTGACGTCCGGTCGACCAGGGGGCGCAGGCTCGCGCCGCTGACCGTCACGCGATGGTTCCCCGGAGGTGTCCACGCGGCGCCCCTCGTCGATGGGAGCCCTGCTCGCCGTTGCGCTGCGCTACCAGGCTAGTCCGCACCCGTTGCCCAGCACAGTCCTTCCCCGCAGCCCGCGGACTCGGCACGCGGGCCGGGGCGGGCGGGCCCCGCTCACTCCTCCGCGCCGGCCTCCGCCCACACCGTGCGGTCCACCGGCTCCAGGTCCACCGGCTGCACGCTCGTGCTGGGGAAGTCGTCGAGGGTGCCGGAGGCGTGGCGGTCCCAGTCGTGGAACGTCAGGTCGCTCTGCAGGTACACCGACAGCAGCCGCGTCAGCGCCACCAGGCCGTCGACGTGGGTGCGCTCGTGGCCGTGGCTGGACTCCACCCCGAAGCCGAGCAGGGCGGCGCGCGCCTCCACCCCCGCCTCCAGGGCCGGGGCGACGTCGGAGCGGTAGTGCCGGTATACGTCGCGGCGCACCGGGATGGCGTGCTCGTCCGCGAGGGCGTGGATGCGGCGGGACAGGTGGTAGTCGAACGGCCCCGTCATGTCCATCATCCCGATGTTCGCGGTCTCCTCCCGCGACTGCTGCCCCGGCGCCACCACCGCGTTGTCGATGGCCACCATCTCCGCCAGGTGAGCGGACAGCCCGTGCGTCGCGCCGAAGCCGACCTCCTCGCCGATGGTGACGAGCAGCTGCGCGGTCACCTCCAGGCCCACACCGGCGTCCACGAGCGCCTTCAGCGTCGTCAGGCAGACGGCGAGGCCGGCCTTGTCGTCGAGGTGGCGGGACTTCACGTACCCGCCGCGGGTGATCTGCGGGTTGGCGTCGAGGGCCACGAAGTCGCCGACCTGGATGCCGAGCGCGGTGAGGTCCCGGGCGGTCTCCACCGGCTCGTCGATGCGGACCTCCACCTGGTCCCAGCCCACCCCCTGGGTGTCGACCTCGTCGCCGTAGGTGTGCCCGCTGCTCTTCAGCGGGAGGACCGTGCCGGTGAAGGTGCGCTCGAACTCGTCTGTGAAGACGGTGACGTGGGCGCCCTCGGAGAAGCGGGCGCTGTGGCTGCCCACGGGCACCACCTCCAGGCGCCCGTTGTCCTGCAGCCGCTTCACCATGCACCCGATGGTGTCCGCGTGGACCATCAGGGCCCGGCGCACCACCGGGGACCGGCCCCGCAGGGTGGCGCGCAGGATCCCCCGCCGGGTCAGGTCGAAGGGGATGCCCAGCTCGGCGATGCGCTCGCCGACGTACTGCATGACGGCGTCGGTGCGTCCCGACGGGCTGGGGGTCCGCAGCAGCTCCAGCAGGACCGTCTGCAGGTACTCCCGGTCCACCGGCACGTCGACAGGGCGCCCCTCCTCGACCTCGCCGGTCGCCGCCCCGCCCACCGTCCGCTGCTGCGCCACCGTGCCGCTCCTCCCCGTCGCCGGCACCCCGGCGTTCCGCCGACGACCGCTGCCCGCCGTTGCCCGTCACCTGATCGTCGCGCACCCGGGCACCCGGCGGCGCGCTGGGGTGGCACCGGCGTCGCCTCCCGCTCAGCGCACCGGCACGCCCCGCGTCTCGGGGAAGAGCAGGTCGACGAACCGCTGCGCCGTCGGCTGCGGCTCGTGGTTGGCCAGCCCGGGGCGCTCGTTGGCCTCGATGATCACGTGGTCCCCGCCGCGCAGGTCCGGCACGAGGAAGTCCAGCCCCGTCACCGGGATCCCCAGGGTTCGGCTCGCCGCCACGGCGGCCTCCGCGATGTCGGGGTGCAGGGTGTCGGTGACGTCCTCGATGGTGCCGCCGGTGTGCAGGTTCGCGGTGCGGCGCACCTGCAGCCGCTCCCCGCGCGGCAGGACGTCGACCAGGGCGTAGCCGGCCTCGCGGACCACCGCCTCCGTCGCGGCGTCCAGGGGGATGCTCGACTCCCCGCCCGTGGCGGCCTGCCGCCGCCTGCTCTGCTTCTCGATGAGGGCGCGGACGGTGTCCGCGCCCGTGCCCACGACGGCCGCGGGACGGCGCACCGCCGCGGCGACCACCTCGTGGTCGATG
The DNA here is from genome assembly GCF_002934625.1 of Kineococcus xinjiangensis. Classification (GTDB taxonomy): domain Bacteria; phylum Actinomycetota; class Actinomycetes; order Actinomycetales; family Kineococcaceae; genus Kineococcus_A; species Kineococcus_A xinjiangensis. The sequence continues at coordinate 35,886 of NZ_PTJD01000008.1, forward strand.
ACGACGACGCGGAGGTCCTCACCCGCCACGAGCTCCTCCACCAGCACGTCGGGGCAGTGCCGCGCCGCCTCCGCCACCGCCGCGGCCAGGTCCTCCACGCCCACCCCGACGGTGATGCCCTTGCCCTGCTCGCCCCGGGCGGGCTTCACGACCACGGGCCCCGTCTCCTCCGCCAGCCGCCGCGCCTGCCGCAGCCCCTCGGGGTCCACCCCGGTCAGCTCCACGCCGCGGGGCACGCGCAGCCCCGCGCGCGCCAGGAAGCGGCGGGTGACGCGCTTGTCGTCGCAGCGGCTCATCGCCACCGCGCTCGTCAGCTCCGACAGCGACTCCCGGGTCAGCACCCGGCGCCCGGCGTAGGACAGGCGCAGCTCCCCCGACGGCGCGTCGGTGACCTGCACCCGGATCCCGCGGCGCAGCGCCTCGTCGGCGACGATGCGGGCGTAGGGGTTGAGCGCCTCCAGGCCCTCGGGGCTCGGCGCGTACAGCCGCTGGTTGATGGGGTTCTTCCGCTTGACCACGACCGTCGGCGTGGGCACGAAGCCGAGGCGCTGGTACAGGGCGATCGCCCCGGAGTTGTCGTGCAGCACCGACAGGTCCAGGTGCGCGCGCCCGCGCCCGATGTAGCGCTCGGCCAGCACCCGCACCAGCGCCTCGCCCACACCCGGCGGGGCGGCCTGCGGGTCGGCGGCCAGGCACCACAGGCTCGCGCCGTTGTCCGGGTCGTCGAAGGCGAGGACGTGGTCCACGCCCGTGACGGTGCCGACGATGGCGCGGGTGCGGGTGTCCTCCGCCACGAGGTACGTGAAGGTGCGCGTGCGGTGGTTGGCCCACATCACGTCCGCGTCGGAACGCACCATGCCGCAGGCGGCGTAGATGCGGTTGACCTCTTCCAGTTCCTCGCGCGAGCGCACCATCCGCACGAACACGTCGTGGTTGGGGTCGCGGGGCGGGCGGTACTGGCTCAGGTCCAGGCGGAACGTGTACGAGGGGTCCACGAACAGCTCGTGCGGCGCGAGGCCCACCAGGACCTGCGGGTCGCGCACGTAGATGGCGATGTCCCGCTCGCCGGTCTCCTCCGCGCGCAGCGCGTCCACGATGCAGCCCTGGTCGTCGAACGTCTGCCCGAACACCAGCCTGCCCCAGCCCATGTCCAGCACCACGTCGCGGCCCATGCCCCGCACGAGGTGCCGCGGGGGTCGCTCCCACGAGCGGATGGCGATCTCCCCCGACTCCTGGGGGCGGCGGCGCAGGCCCGCCACCGCCGCCCGGCGCCTCCTGGTCATCGTCCGTACCCGCTGCTCATCGCGACCGCCTCAGTCGATCCCGTGCTGCTGCAGCCACAGCTCGAGCAGGCCGAGCTGCCACAGCTTGTTCCCGCGCAGCGGCGTCAGCTCCGAGTTCGGGTCGCGCAGCAGCTGGGAGACGTACTCCGGCCGGAACAACCCGCGCCGGCGGGCGGCGTCGCTGGAGAGGGCGTCGCGAACCACGTCGAGCACCTTGCCCTGCAGGTGGGTGATCGCCGGGACGGGGAAGTAGCCCTTGGGGCGGTCGATGACCTCGGCGGGGATGACACGGCGCCCGACCCGCTTGAGGACGCCCTTGCCGCCCTCGGCGAGCTTCAGCTCCGGCGGCACCGCGGCGGCCAGCTCCACGAGGTCGTGGTCCAGGAACGGCACCCGCGCCTCCAGGCCCCAGCCCATCGTGGTGTTGTCCACCCGCTTCACGGGGTCGTCGACGAGCATCACCTGCGAGTCCAGGCGCAGCGCGGCGTCCACGGCCGTCTCCGCGCCGGGGCGGGCGAAGTGCTCCGCGACGAAACGGCGCGAGGGGTCCTCGGGGAGCATCCACTCCGGGGAGAGCACTTCGGCCATCTGCGCGTGGTCGCGGTCGAAGAAGGCGCGCGCGTACGCGTCCACCGCCTCCTCGCGGCCGATCCCGGCCAGCGGCGGGTACCAGTGGTAGCCGGCGAACACCTCGTCGGCGCCCTGGCCGGACTGCACGACGGAGATGCTGCGGGAGACGTGCTGCGACAGCAGGTCGAAGGCGACGACGTCGTGGCTGACCATCGGCTCGGCCATGATCTCGACCGCGTGCCCGAGCGCGCCGACGAGCTCGTCGGAGGTCACCCGGATGCGGTGGTGGTCGGTGCCGTAGCGCTCGGCGATGACGTCGGAGTAGGCGAACTCGTCGCCCTCGCGCCCGCCGACGGACTCGAACCCGATGCTGAACGTGGCCAGCCCGCTCTGCCCGGCCTCGGCGAGCAGGCCGACGATGAGGCTGGAGTCCAGCCCGCCCGACAGCAGCACCCCCACGGGCACGTCGGCCACGGTGCGCCGGCGGACCGCGGTGCGCAGGGACTCCAGGACGGCGTCCTCCCAGTCCCGGTCGGAGAAGCCCGCGAACTCCTCGCGTCGGGTGTGGGGCGGGTCCCAGTAGCGGTGCTCCCGGCTGGTGCCGTCCGCCTCGACCACCCGCATCGTCGCGGGCGGCAGCTTCCGCACGCCCCGCAGGATGGTCAGCGGGGCGGGCACCACGGCGTGCCAGGTCAGGTAGTGGTGCAGCGCGACCGGGTCGATGGTGGTGTCGGCACCGCCCGCGGCGAGGATCGCGGGCAGGCTGGAGGCGAAGCGCAGCCGGCCGGGGGTCTCCGCGAGGTACAGCGGCTTGATGCCGAGGCGGTCGCGGACCATGAGGACGCGGCCGGAATCGCGGTGGTGGATCACCACGGCGAACATGCCCACGAGGCGGTGGACGAAGTCCTCGCCCCAGCGGTGGTACGCCTTGAGGATCACCTCGGTGTCGCTGTGGCCGGCGAAGCGGTAGCCGTGCCCCAGGAGCTCCTCACGCAGCTCGCGGTAGTTGTAGATGCAGCCGTTGAAGACCGCCGTGAGCCCCAGTTCGAGGTCGTGCATCGGCTGGGCGCCGCACTCGGACAGGTCGATGATGGACAGCCGCCGGTGCCCGAGGGCGATGCGGCCCTGCGCCCAGGTCCCCTGCCCGTCGGGACCGCGCGGTGCGAGGACCTCGGACATCCGCTGCACCGCCGAGACGTCGGCCGCGCTCCCGTCGAAGGTGATCTCGCCGCACAGTCCGCACATGGGAAGTCATCCAACACGGGCCCGGAGCGGGATGCACCCCTGGGTGCCCGCCGCCCGGGCGGCGTCGCCCCGGCGAGCGCGGGGTGAACCGGCCGTCACAGGTCGGTGAACGCCAGGCCCTTGCCACCCAGGACGTGTGCGTGGACGTGGAAGACCGTCTGCCCGGCCGAGGCGCCGGTGTTGAAGACGAGCCGGAACTCGCCGCCGCACTCGGCGTCGGCGATCCGCTTCGCCACCGCCACCACGTGCGCCAGCGTCTGCGGGGCGGCCGCCGCCAGCGCCGGCACGTCCGGGTAGCGCTCCCGGGGCACGACCAGGACGTGGGTGTCGGCCTTGGGTGCGATGTCGCGGAAGGCGACGACGAGGTCGTCGCTGTGCACCACGTCGGCCGGGATCTCCCCGGCGATGATGCGCAGGAACAGGTCCTCCTCGCGGGCTGCGTCGCTCATGGCGCCACGCTACCCGCGCTCCCGCCACGGCGGTCCCCGGCGCCCCTGGGCGCGGGGCGGGCACCCGGCGTGCGATTGCATGTCAACCGTGAGCGGGTCTGGGACGTGGAACAGGTGTGAGAAGCACGAGAGCGCCCTGGGGCGCCGGGGCGGAGCCCGCGCGCGGCGTCACCGCGGGGGTCGCCGCCGTGGCTGAGCGCCGCCCCGCCGCGTGGTGGCGCCGCGGCGGCGACCCCGCCCCGGCCCGCCCCGCGGACGCCGCACCCCCGGCCGGACCGCCCGAGGCACCCGTGGACGACCCCCGCACCTGGGACGCCGAGGACGCCGTCACCGTCCTGTACGCGACCCACTGGCGCCGGCTGGTGGGGTTGGCGTCGCTGCTGCTGCACGACCGCGGCAGCGCGGAGGAGGTCGTGCAGGACGCCTTCGTCGCCCTGCACGGGCGCTGGCGGCGCCTGGAGGACCCCGATGCGGCGCTCGCCTACCTCCGGCAGATCGTCGTCAACCGCGCCCGCGACGTGCTGCGGCACCGCGAGGTGGTGGACCGGCGCCGGCCGCTGCCGGACCCGGAGCCCGAGGGCCCGGAGGAGCTGGCCGTGCGCTCCTCCCAGCACCGGGAGGTCCTCGCAGCGCTGGCGGAGCTGCCGCTGCGGCAGCGGGAGGTGCTGGTGCTGCGCTACTCCGGGGACCTGTCCGAGGCCGGCATCGCCGCGGCGCTCGGCATCAGCCGCGGTGCCGTCAAGACGCACGCCCACCGGGGGCTCGCCGCGCTGCGCAGCGCGCTGGCCCCGACGGGCGGCCTCCCCCTCCCCCACGACCCGACCACCTCCCTCCGCGGGCACGCAGCCCGGGAGCGACGCGACGAGGAGCAGCCGTGAGCCAGGACCGTTCCCCCCACTCCGGAGGCCCCGGCCGCTACGACGGCCCGGCCGACGCCGGCCCCGTGCCCGTGGGCGGGCTGCCCTCCCCGGCGGAGGACCCCACGGCGGCGCTGCTGCACGACGCGTTCGCCGCGCACACCGCCGGCCTGCGCCCCGCCGACCGGCTCGCCGCCATCCACGCCGAGGCGGCCCGCCGCCGTCACCGCCGCCGGACGGGTGCGGTGGCCGGCGTGGCCGCCGCCGCGCTCGCCGTGGCGGGGGGCGCCTACGCCGTGACGGGGCTCGACCGGGACACCCGCCAGGTGGTGAGCGCACCCGCGCAGCCGGGCGAGTCCGCGCCGGCGTGGCAGCCGCCCGCGGCGGAACCCGCCCCGCAGCCGACCGTGAGTGCGAGCGCGCCGACCGGCCGGAGCAGCGAGGGCGGCGGCGCCACCCCCGGCGCCACCGGCACGAAGGGCGGCGCGACGCAGAGCGCGAGCCCGGCACCGAAGACCGTCCCGGTGTACTGGCTGGGCGGCGGGGACCACCCCACCGGCCCGAAGCTGTACCGCGAGTACCTGCCCACCTCCGGCACCGCCGACGGGCCCACGCAGGCGCTGCGGCTGATGCTCGCCGGTCAACCGAAGGACCCCGACTACACCTCCCCGTGGCAGCCGGACCCGCAGGCGAGCGTGGAGGTCGGTGCCGACGTCATCACCGTCACCGTCTCCCGCGAGGCGGTCTCCGGCCCCGGCGTCGGCTCCGCGACCGCCGCGATGGCGGTGCAGCAGCTCGTGCACACCGTGACCGCCGCGGCCGGGGAGGAGCTCCCCGTGCGGATCATCGTCGGCGACCACGAGGGCGCGGAGCTGTGGGGCGCCGTCAAGCTGCCCGACACCGTCAGCCGGGCACCCAAGGAGGAGGTCCACGCCCCGGTCTGGATCACCAGCCTGTCCGACGGCGCCCTCGTGGAGCCTGGCGTCCTGCAGGTGGAGGGCCTCGGCACCGGCTTCGAGGCGAACCTCAACTACGTCCTCACCGACCACGAGGGCGAGGAGGTCGCGCGCGGCTACACCACCGCGGGCGCCAACGGCGAGATCGGGCCGTTCGCGTTCGAGCTGGAGCTGACGACGGGCGTGTACACGCTGTCCGTCTTCGACCCGGGCGAGGCCTCCGAGGGCGAGGGCCACCCGCCCTTCCCGGACACGAAGACGCTCGACGTCCGCTGACCCGCCGCCGCCCGGCGGGAGCGGGCGGCGGCGGGCGCGGGGACCGCTCGGGGTCGGTCTCCGCGCCCGCCGCCGGACCAGCCGTGACGGACCGGCCGCGACGGCCGGTCCGTCACGGCCGCTCAGCGCCCGGCGAAGAGGTCCCGCAGCTTGGAGAACACGCCCTGGGTGGAGGGGGAGAGCCGGCCGGCGGGGCGGACCTCGCCCCGCAGCTCGGCGAGCCGGCGCAGCAGCTCCTCCTGCTCGGAGTCGAGGTTGCGCGGCGTGACGACGTCGAGGTGCACGTGCAGGTCACCGCGACCGGTGGAGCGCAGGTGCTCCGTGCCGCGGGCGCGCAGGGTGACGGTCTCCCCCGACTGCGAGCCGGCGCGGACCTCGATGTCGACGTCGTCGCCCTCCAGCGTCTCCAGCGGGATGACCGTGCCCAGGGCGGCGGCGGTCATCGGCACCTCCAGGGTGCAGTGCAGGTCGTCGCCGCGGCGCTGGAACGTCGGGTGCGGGCGCTCGGCGATCTCCACGTAGAGGTCCCCGGCCGGGCCCCCGGCGGTGCCGACCTCGCCCTGCCCGGCGAGCTGGATGCGGGTGCCCGTGCTCACCCCGGCGGGGATGCGGATGGTCAGCGGCCGGCGCGCCCGCACCCGGCCCTCGCCGGAGCACTCCAGGCACGGCGCCGGCAGCACGGTGCCGAAGCCGCGGCACGTCGGGCACGGCTGCGCGGTCATCACCTGCCCCAGCAGGGAGCGCACGACCCGCTGCACCTGGCCGCGGCCGCCGCAGATGTCGCACGTGACCGGCTCGGTACCGGGCTGGCAGCAGCTCCCCTTGCAGGTGGGGCAGATCGCCGCGGTGTCCACGGCGATCTCCTTGGTACCGCCGAAGGCGGCCTCCGCGAGGTCGACGTCGACGCGGATGAGGGCGTCCTGGCCGCGCTGGGTGCGGCTGACGGGACCCCGGCCGGCGGTCGCGCCGCCACCGAAGAAGGCGTCCATGATGTCGCTGAAGCCGAAGCCCGCGCCGAAGCCGGCACCGCCCGGCTGGGTGCCGCCGCGGTCGTAGAGGTCCCGCTTCTCCGGGTTGGAGAGGGTCTCGTAGGCCTGGGAGACCTCCTTGAACCGCTCCCCCGCGTCCGGGTCGTCGGTGACGTCCGGGTGCAGCTTCCGCGCGAGCTTCCGGTACGCCCGCTTGATCTCCTCGGGGGAGGCGTCGCGCGAGACACCGAGCACCTCGTAGTAGTCGCTCACGGGCGGCACCGTCTCCTCATCGGGTGGTCCTGCATCGGGTCCTCGGGTCCAGGTCGTCGGGCGGCACGTCGCTCGGGCGGCACGTCGCGGGGCTGCGTCACTGCGCGAGGATGCGGGAGACGTAGCGGGCGACGGACCGCACGGCGGCCATCGTCGTGGGGTAGTCCATCCTCGTGGGTCCCAGCACCCCCAGGCGCGCCAGGGCCTGCCCCTCGCCGTAGCCGCTGGTCACCACCGACGTCTCCGCGAGCCCCAGGTCGAGGTTCTCGGCGCCGATGCGGACGCTCAGGCCGCCCGGGCCGGACTGCTGGTCCTCGGCCATCTCCTGCATGAGGCGCAGCAGGACGACGTGCTCCTCCAGCGCCTCGAGCACCGAGCCCAGCGAGGCGGGGAAGTCGGTCCCGCTGCGCACGAGGTTCGCCGTGCCCGCGATCACCACCCGCTCCTCCAGGGCCGCGGTCAGCCCGTCGCGCAGCGCGGCCAGCACCTCGTCGGCCGCCGCGCGCTGCGGCGCGGGGACCTCGTCGGCCACGCCGGGCAGGAGGTCGCGGGCCTCCGCCACCCGCCGCGAGACCAGCGCCGCGTTGAGCCGCGTGCGCAGGTCGGCCAGCAGCGGGGGCAGCTCGGCGTCGGCCACGCGCGAGTGCAGCGTGACGACCCGCTGCTCCACCCGGCCGGTGTCGGTGATGAGCACCAGCAGCGCCGAGCGGCCGCCGACGTGGATGACCTCCACGTGGCGCACCGCCGCCCGCGACAGCGAGGGGTACTGCACGACCGCCGCCTGCCGGGTGATCGAGGCGAGCAGCCGCACCGTGCGGTCGACGATGTCGTCGAGGTCGGCGGCGCCGTCGAGGAACGCCTGGATGGCCCGCTTCTCCGCGGCCGACATGGGCTTGACGGTGGCGAGGCGGTCGACGAAGAGGCGGTAGCCCTTGTCCGTGGGCACCCGGCCGGCGCTGGTGTGCGGCTGGGCGATGTAGCCCTCCTCCTCCAGCACGGCCATGTCGTTGCGGATCGTCGCCGGGGACACGCCGAGCTGGTACCGCTCGACGAGGTTCTTGGACCCGACGGGCTCCCGCGTGCTGACGTAGTCCTCGACGATGGCGCGCAGCACGGCCATCCGTCGCTCGTCGCTCATGCCCCACCTCCGGTCCCGCCCGCACGCCCTGTCCTGCCGGCTCCTCCTGGCACTCCAGGCGCCGGAGTGCCAAGTCTAGGCCGTCGCGGCCCCGGCCACCGCTCCGCCGCCGCGAGCCTGCCCGGCTCCGGGCGCGGAGGTGGCTAGCGTGCCGCCCGTGACGCCACCCGACCGCTACGGCAGCGACGTCCTCGCCCGCGACCCGCACCCGCGCCGCCCCACGAGCCGGGAGCAGCCGGCCGAGCCCGGCCTCGTCGTGGAGGACGTGGACACCGGCTGGGTGGGTGCCGTCGTCCGGGTGGAGAAGAGCGGCGGCATGCACGTCGTCGTGCTGGAGGACGCCCGCGGGCGCACCCGCACCTTCCCGCTGGGGCCGGGCTTCTGGATCGACGGGGAGCCGGTGCGGCTCGTCGCCCCCCGCGGCCCCGCCCAGCCCGCCGCGCCGACCCGCACCGCCAGCGGCTCCCTCGCCGTGCGGACGGCCGCCCGCACGGCGCGCGCCTCCCGCATCCTCGTCGAGGGGCGCCACGACGCCGAGCTGGTGGAGAAGGTGTGGGGTGACGACCTGCGCGTGGAGGGCGTCGTCGTGGAGATGCTCGACGGCGTCGACGACCTCGCCGCGGCGGTGCGCGACTTCCGCCCCGGGCCCGGCCGGCGCCTGGGCGTGCTCGTGGACCACCTCGTCCCCGGCAGCAAGGAGTCGCGCATCGTCGCGCAGGTGCGCCACCCCCACGTGCTGGTGGTGGGGCACCCGTTCGTCGACGTCTGGCAGGCGGTGCGGCCGCAGCGCCTCGGCTGGGAGCGCTGGCCGGTGATCCCGCGGGGCACGTCGTGGAAGCACGGGATCCTCGCCGAGCTCGGCTGGGCGCACGCCACCCAGGCCGACGTCGCGCACGGCTGGAAGCGCATCCTCGGCACCGTCCGCGACTACACCGACCTGGAGCCGGCGCTGCTGGGCCGGGTGGAGGAGCTGGTGGACTTCGTCACGGCGGACGGGGAGCCCTGATCCGGCGCCCGGGCGGGTGCCCGGACCGGGCGCACCCGGCGGGCGCACCGTTCGGGCGCACCCGGCCCACCGGGCACCGGCACCTGTCAGCATGGCGGTGCGAGCAGCCCGCGAACCACCCCTGGACGGCAGAGCCGGCCGGGGGTGACCCAGACGACCGACCGCAGCAGGCAGGAGGACCCGTGTCCGACAGCTCCCCCACCCCGGGGCCGAACTTCGACAAGCCGGGGCGGCCCCCGGAGCACGGCGGGCAGCCGCCGTACGGGCAGCCGCCGCAGTACGGGCAGCCGCCCCACGGCCAGGCGCCGCAGGGCCAGTACGGGCAGCCGGCGCAGCACGGTCAGCCCCAGTACGGCCAGGCCCCGCAGGGCCAGTACGGCCAGCCGGCGCAGTACGGGGCCGGACCCTACGGGCAGCCGCCGGTCAGCCCCGCCGACGAGCGCACCTGGGCGACGCTGACGCACATCGGCGGGATCTTCTTCTCGTTCATCCCCGCGCTGGTGGTCTACCTGGTCTTCAAGGACCGCAGCGGTTTCCTGCGCGGGCACGCCGCGACCGCCCTGAACTTCCAGATCATCATCCTGATCGCGTGGATCGTGTCGGCCAGCCTCACGACGGTCCTCATCGGGTTCCTCCTGATGCCCCTGGTGGGCATCGCGTACCTCGTCTTCCCGATCCTCGCCGCGGTCGCCGCCAACCGCGGTGCCGCCTACCGCTACCCGGCGACCCCGCAGATGGTCAGCTGAGACGCGCCGGGCCGCCGGGAGCGATCCCGGCGGCCCGGCCTCAGGCGCCCAGCAGGCGATGCACCACCGCGTCCGCCAGCAGCCGCCCCCGGCGGGTCAGCACCGCCGCCCCTCCCGGCCCCTGCGCGGCACCCGCCGCGAGCAGCCCGTCGGCCACCAGCGACGGCACCGCCTCCAGCCCCTGCGGCCGCAGCCGTCGCAGCGCGACGCCCTCCGCGAGCCGGCTGCGCAGCAGCACGTCCTCCACGTAGCGGTCCTCCTCCGTGAGCACCTCCCGGGCGTGGGCGGGGCTGTGGCCGGCCCCCAGCCGCTGCGCGTAGGCGGTCGGGTGCTTCACGTTCCACCACCGCACTCCCCCGACGTGGCTGTGCGCGCCCGGGCCCACGCCCCACCAGTCCCCACCGCGCCAGTAGGCGAGGTTGTGCAGGCAGGCGTGCTGCGCCCCGCGGGCCCAGTTGCTCACCTCGTACCAGCCGTAGCCGGCGGCGCCGAGGACGTCGTCGGCGAGCTCGTACTTGGCGGCCTGGTCGTCGTCGTCGGGGGCGGGCAGCGTCCCGCGCCGCACCTGCCCGGCGAGCCGGGTGCCCTCCTCCACGATGAGGGCGTAGGCGGAGACGTGGTCCGGTGCGCACGCCAGCGCGGCGTCGAGGCTGCGCCGCCAGTCGTCGAGGCTCTCCCCCGGGGCGCCGTAGATCAGGTCCAGGCTCACGTCGAGCCCCGCCTGCCGCGCCCACGCCACGGCCCGCGGCACCCGGTCCGGGTCGTGGGTGCGCTCCAGCACCGCCAGCACCGTCGGCACGGCGGACTGCATGCCGAACGACACCCGGGTGAAGCCCGCGGCGGCGAGGGCGGCGAGGCCCTCCGGCGTCACCGAGTCGGGGTTGGCCTCCGTGGTGACCTCCGCGCCCGGTTCCAGACCGAACGTGGCGCGCACCGCGTCCAGCAGGGCGGCGAGGTCCCCGGGCGGCAGGAGGGTCGGGGTGCCGCCGCCGACGAACACCGTGGCGGCCGGGCGCGCCGCGGCGCCGAGGACCTTCCCGGCCAGCTCCACCTCGAGCGCGGCGGTGGCGGCGAAGGCGGCCTGCGAGCCCCCGCCGCCGAGCTCCGTCGCGGTGTAGGTGTTGAAGTCGCAGTAGCCGCAGCGCACCGCGCAGAACGGCACGTGCAGGTAGACGCCGAAGGAGCGCTCCCGCGCACCGGCGAGCGCGGAGTCCGGGAGGGAGCCGTCCGCGGGGGCCGGGTCGCCGTCGGGCAGGGTGCTGGGCACGTCGTCCAGTGTCGCCTGACCCGTGGAGTGGCCGGAACCGGCACCTGGCGCCACCCTTCTGAGTGCCGGGCAGCAGCCCGGCGCGCGGCAGGTCGCCTCCGGACCGGGGCGCGACCCGGACGAGGAGGAAGCATGCCCGGCTCAGACCCCCGGAACATGGCCCGCAACGCGGGGGGCCAGGCCACCGCCACGGCGCAGCGGCACCAGGGCACCATCAAGAAGGTCGGCCGGGTCGGCGTGGCCGCCGAGGGCGTCGTCTACCTCCTGATCGGCTGGCTCGCCCTGCAGATCGCGCTCGGGACCGCCGGGACGAGCGCGGACTCCACGGGTGCGCTGCGGCAGGTGGCGCAGTCCTCGATCGGACCGGTCCTGCTGGTCCTGCTGGCGGTGGGCTTCGCGGCGCTGGCGCTGTGGCAGGTGCTGGAGGTGGCCTTCGGCCACGACACGAAGCAGCGCGTCAAGGCCGCGTTCAAGGGCATCGTTGCGGTGACGCTGGGCATCTCGTGCGTGCAGCTGCTGACGGGCTCCGGGGGCTCCGCGGGGCAGCAGCAGCAGACCTGGACCCAGCGGCTGCTGGAGGCCCCGGGCGGTCAGATCCTCGTCGTCCTGGTGGGCCTGGCGGTCGCCGCCGTCGGGATCGCCACCGCGGTGCGCGGGCTGAAGCACAAGTTCGAGGAGAAGGTCGAGGGCAGCCTGAGCCCGGGCGTGCGCGCCCTCGGCGTCGCGGGGTACGTGGCGCGCGGCGTGGCGTTCACGGTCCTGGGCGGCCTGGTCGTGCTGGCCGCCACCGGTGACGTCGCCAAGTCCCGCGGCCTCGATGCGGCGTTCCACGAGATCGCCTCCCAGCCCTTCGGGAAGATCATGCTGATCGTGGTGGCGCTGGGCATCGCCGCGTTCGGGGCGTTCCAGATCGTGACGGCGCCGCGGCGGCGCAAGGCCTGAGACGGGGGCCCCGCAGCGACGGCCCCGCAGCGACGTGGAGGAGCCCTCCCGCACACCACGTGCGGGAGGGCTCTTCGCGCGTCAGGAGCGGGTGCGCAGGGCCTGGTCGAGGTCGGCGAGCAGGTCCTCGACGTCCTCCAGGCCCACCGACATCCGCACCACCCCGTCGGAGAGGCCGATCGCGGCGCGGCCCTCCTCACCGAGGCGGCGGTGGGTGGTGGTCGCGGGGTGGGTGATGAGCGTCTTGGCGTCGCCGAGGTTGTTGGAGATGTCGACCACGCGCAGCGCGTCGAGGACCTCGAACGCCCGCTCCTTCGCCCGGCCCTGCGGCGCGTCCAGCTCGAACGTGACGATCGTGCCGCCGTTGCTCATCTGCCGCTTCGCCAGGTCGAACTGCGGGTGCGACGGGAGCAGCGGGAACCGCACCCAACGCACACCGGGCTGCTGCTCCAGCCACTCCGCCAGGCGCAGCGCCGAGGCGCTGGAGTGCCGCACGCGCAGGCCCATTGTCTCCAGGCCCTTGGTGAGCGTCCACGCGTTGAAGGGGCTCAGGGCGGGGCCGGTGTGGCGCATCAGCTCCCGCACGGGCCCGTCGATGAACTCCGAGCGCCCGAGGATCGCGCCGCCGAGGACGCGGCCCTGCCCGTCGATGTGCTTGGTGGCGGAGTAGACGACCACGTCCGCCCCCAGGGGCAGCGGCGCCTGCGCGATCGGGCTGCAGAAGGCGTTGTCCACGACGACCTGGGCGCCGGCGGCGTGCGCCAGCTCCGAGACGGCCTCGATGTCGACGAGGGTCTGCATCGGGTTCGCCGGGGTCTCGAAGAACACCGCCTGCGCGGGCCGGGACAGGGCCCGCTCCCACTGGGCGAGGTCCTCCCCGTCGACGAACTCCGTCTCGACGCCCCAGCGCGGGAGGATCTCGTCGCAGATGACGTAGCAGGACCCGAACAGGCTGCGGGCGGCGACGAGGCGGTCGCCCGCGCCGAGCAGACCGGCGAGGGCGTTGAACACCGCCGCCATGCCGCTGGCGGTGCCGAAGCACGCCTCGGCGCCCTCGAGCTGGCGCAGCCGCTCCTCGAACACCGACACGGTCGGGTTGCCGTAGCGGGAGTAGATGTAGTGGTCGAGCTCGCCGGTGAACGCGGCCTCGGCAGAGGCGGCGGAGGGGTAGACGAACCCCGAGGTCAGGAACATCGCCTCGGACGTCTCCTCGAACTGCGAGCGGTTCAGGCCGCCGCGCACCCCGATGGTGTCCGGCCGCAGCGCCGGGACGCCCGACTCCCGCCCGCCGCTCACGACTGCCGCCAGGGCAGGCCGGCCGCGCGCCAGCCGGCACCGCCGCGGTGGCCGTGCTCGTCGAGGGCACCCTCGAACCCGTCGAGGACGTTGAACGCCCGGTGTGCGCCGGCGGCCGCCAGCGCCTCGGCCGCGGCGACCGAGCGCACGCCGGAGCGGCACAGCAGCACCACGGCCACGTCGTCGCCGGGGGCGAGGCCTGCGGCGGACAGCTCCGCCACGAAGGTGCCGGCGGGGTCGGGGCCACCACCGCGCCACGGCACGAAGAGGGGCTCCTTGCCCAGGTCGGAGACGTCGGGCACTCCGACGAACTGCCACTCCGGCTCCGAGCGCACGTCCACCAGGACGGCACCGGGCTCGGAGCGCAGCAGCTCGTAGGCGGCCTCGGGCGTCAGGTCACCGGCGTAGCTCACCTGCTGTCCTCCATCTCGTCCTGGGTGGAGCACCCGCTCCCGCGCTGGGCGGGGGGTTGCTGCGGCGTCGTGGAGCCAGGTCTCTCGGCCGCTCTGGATGGGTGGACGCAGCGTAGCGGGCGTCCGGGAGCCCGAGTGTCGCACGACGGGGACCCGCTGCGGGCCCACCCCTCCCCTCGCCCCGCCCGCGGGAGGAGGCTCCTCGCAGGGCGGGCGGTGGACGGACGGGTCGGGCCTCAGAAGCGGGGGTCGTGGACGGCGTGGAAGCCGTCGCCGTCCTGGGTGATGCGCCACACCCGCGTGTCCTTGCCGACGGCGGCGTCCTTCTCGAAGAAGTGGACGCCCTCGCCGTCGCGCACGGCGCTGCCGTGGGCGAGGTAGGGGTGGTCGCCGCCGGCGAGGGTGATGGTGACGAGGGCGGCGGAGCCGGTGACGAAGTCGTCGAGGGAGGTCGGCGCGGTGCCGCCGATGTCGGTGATCTCGTAGCTGCGGCCCGACACGATGGGCTCGTGGGCGGGAGAGGACATGGGGGTCTCCTCGGGCGTAGGGGGTTCCGGCTGCGGCTTCCTCGCTGAACCACCGGACGGGGACCCGGTCCAGCATGGCCCAGGCGGGAGCCGGACGAAAGCGCAGACTCCCCGCCCGCACCCTCCCGGGATGCCCCGGCGGCCCGGCCTCAGAAGGATGGCCCGCATGGACGTTCCCCTCGGACGCACGGAACTGGTCGAGACCGCGAACCACCGGCTGAACGTGTGGCGGGCCGGGGACGCCGGCCCCGCCCTGCTGCTGATCCACGGGATCCCGACCAACCACCGGCTGTGGTGGGACGTGGTCCCGCGCCTGCAGGAGCACGCCCGCGTGTTCGCCGTCGACATGCTCGGCTACGGGGACTCGCCGGCTCCGGAGGGCCAGGGCGTGGACCTCGCCTCGCAGGCCGCGGCGCTGGTCGAGCTGCTGGACGCGCTGGGGCTGGACCGGGTCGGCGTCGTGGGCCACGACCTCGGCGGGGGCGTGGCGCAGATCCTCGCCACCGCGGCCTCCGACCGGGTCGCGGGGATGGTCGTCAGCAACGGCGTCTGCTTCGACGGCTGGCCCGTCCCCGTCGTGAAGGCGATGAAGGCGAGCTGGCCGGTCCTCCAGCGCCTGCCGTCGACGGCCGTGGAGAAGATGCTGCGCGCGGGGCTGCGCCCCCTGTTCGGCCACCAGGAGAGGGCGCCGCAGGCGATCGACCGCTTCGTCGCGCCGTGGTCGCGGCCGGAGGGCCCCTCCCTGCTGGCCCGGCACCTGCGCGCGGCGGACTCCGTCTACACCCAGACCGTCGCCCCGTTCCTGGGTCGCCTCGACATCCCCGTGGAGGTCTGCTGGGGCCGGCTCGACCACCAGATGAAGCCCCGCTACGGCGAGCGCCTCGCCCGCAGCATCCCCGGCGCGAACCTGACGTGGGTGGAGGACGCCAGCCACTTCGTGCCGGTGGACCGGCCGGACGCCGTGGCCGCGGCCGTGCGGCGGATGCTCGGCAGGCTCTGAGGCCGGTCCCCGCGGGGGCTACTTCTTCGCGGCCTTGTCCCCGGCGGCCTCGGCGTCGGAGGAGAGGGCGGCGATGAAGGCCTCCTGCGGGACCTCCACCCGGCCGACCATCTTCATCCGCTTCTTGCCCTCCTTCTGCTTCTCCAGCAGCTTCCGCTTGCGGGTGATGTCACCGCCGTAGCACTTGGCGAGGACGTCCTTGCGGATGGCGCGGACGTTCTCGCGGGCGATGATCCGGGCGCCGATGGCGGCCTGGATGGGCACCTCGAACTGCTGGCGCGGGATGAGGTCCTTGAGCTTGCCGGCCATCATCACGCCGTAGGCGTACGCCTTGTCCTTGTGGACGATCGCGGAGAACGCGTCGACCTGCTCGCCCTGGAGCAGGATGTCGACCTTCACGAGGTCGGCGGCCTGCTCGCCGTCGACGTCGTAGTCGAGGGAGGCGTAGCCGCGGGTGCGGGACTTCAGGTTGTCGAAGAAGTCGAAGACGATCTCGGCCAGCGGCAGGCGGTAGCGCAGCTCGACGCGGTTCTCGGAGAGGTAGTCCATGCCCTGCAGGTCGCCGCGGCGTTCCTGGCAGAGGTCCATGATCGTCCCGATGTAGTCCTTCGGCGCGAGGACGGTGGCCCGCACGACCGGCTCGCGCACCTCGGCGACCTTGCCGACGGGGTACTCCGAGGGGTTGGTGACGGTGACGACCTTGCGGTCCTCCATCGTCACCTCGTAGACGACGCTGGGGGCGGTGGAGATGAGGTCCAGGTTGAACTCGCGCTCCAGCCGCTCGCGCACGATCTCCAGGTGCAGCAGGCCGAGGAAGCCGATCCGGAACCCGAAGCCGAGCGCCGCTGACGTCTCGGGCTCGTAGACGAGGGCGGCGTCGTTGAGCTTCAGCTTGTCGAGCGCGTCGCGCAGCAGCGGGTAGTCGGAGCCGTCGATGGGGTACAGGCCGGAGAACACCATCGGCTTGGGGTCGCGGTAGCCGCCGAGCGCCTGGGCGGCGGGCTTGGCGGAGTTGGTGACCGTGTCGCCCACCTTCGACTGGCGGACGTCCTTCACGCCGGTGATGAGGTAGCCGACCTCCCCCACTCCGAGGCCGTCGGACGGGGTGGGCTCCGGGGAGCTGACCCCGATCTCCAGCAGTTCGTGGGTGGCCTTCGTCGACATCATCGCGATCCGCTCGCGCGGGGAGAGCTTGCCGTCGATGACCCGCACGTAGGTGACCACGCCGCGGTAGGTGTCGTACACCGAGTCGAAGATCATGGCGCGCGCGGGGGCGTTCGGGTCCCCGACGGGCGGCGGCATCTGCCGGACGATCTCGTCGAGCAGGTGCTCCACGCCCTCACCGGTCTTGCCCGAGACCCGCAGGCAGTCCTCCGGCTGGCAGCCGATGAGCCCGGCGAGCTCCTCGGCGAAGAGGTCCGGCTGCGCGGCGGGCAGGTCGATCTTGTTGAGGACCGGGATGATGGTGAGCTCGTTCTCCATCGCCAGGTACAGGTTGGCCAGCGTCTGGGCCTCGATGCCCTGCGCCGCGTCGACGAGGAGGACCGCGCCCTCGCAGGCGGCCAGCGACCGCGACACCTCGTAGGTGAAGTCGACGTGGCCTGGGGTGTCGATCATGTTGAGCGCGTAGGTGGTGCCGGCGGACTCCCAGGGCATGCGCACCGCCTGGGACTTGATGGTGATGCCGCGCTCGCGCTCGATGTCCATCCGGTCGAGGTACTGCGCCCGCATGGCCCGCTCGTCGACGATGCCCGTCAGCTGCAGCATGCGGTCCGCCAGCGTCGACTTGCCGTGGTCGATGTGGGCGATGATGCAGAAGTTGCGGATGAGCTCGGGCGGGGTCGCCGCCGGAGCCAGGGCGTTCATCGCCTTCGGGGACACGCTTCTCCGGACCTCTCATCGGGCTCGCCCGCACGGGCCCACCGGCCGGCGGGTCCTCGCGCGGGCGTCCACGGGCTGCCTCGGGCCTCGTCGCGGGCCCCGTCGGGAACGGGGCGCAGGACGCGGTCGCGGACATCCTCGTGGACGTCGTCGTGAACGGGCCTCCATCGTCGCACGCGGGCGCCCCGGCGCGTTGAGCACCACCGGCGCACCCCCGGTGACCTGCGGTGACGCCGCTGGGCCGACCGCATCGCCGGGTTGGGCCAACCGCATCGCAGTGTGCGGGAGGACGCCGAACCCGGCCCTACCGTTGTGCCATGCAGGACGACCGGGGGACCGCTGCCCTCATCGAGGCGACCGCGGAGATCGCCCGTCACCTCATCCGCGGCGGCGCCTCCCCCACCGAGGCCCTGAGCCTGGTCGGGCCCGCCCTGCTGGCCTCGCAGTACGGCGAGGAGGGCCTGCTGCTGCTCGGGGTCGGGGAGCGCACCGCGCGCCAGCGCACCGCACGCATCAAGGAGCTCGTCACCGCCGCCAACGCGGCCGAGGACCTCCTCGACGCCGAGGAGGACCTCGGCGTCCGCGCCTGAGCGTCCGCGGTTCGGGCGGACCTGGACACTGCTGGTAGTGTTGACCTGCTCCTTCGCCGGTCGTGCGGAGGTTCCGGTTCCCGCCGCCACCCGGTGCCCCACGCCGGAGGTCCCCGGTGGGCCGACCGCCCTCTTCGACCCGTCCCTCACAGAGAAAGACGTCTCGTGGCGAACATCAAGTCCCAGATCAAGCGCATCGCGACCGCCGAGAAGGCGCGCGTGCGCAACAAGTCGGTGCGCTCCGAGCTGCGCACCGCCGTGCGCGGCTTCCTGGAGGCCGCCAAGAGCGGGGACGCCGAGGCCGCGCAGGTCGCCCTGCGCCACGCCAGCCGCAAGCTGGACAAGGCCGTCAGCAAGGGCGTCATCCACAAGAACCAGGCCGCCAACCGCAAGTCGTCGCTGTGGAAGCAGGCCTCCGCTCTCTGAGCAGCCCTTCCGCACCTCAGGAGAGGCCGGTCCCCGCGGGGACCGGCCTCTCCTGCGTCCGGGGGCGCCCCGCCGCCGCCCGCCCCGGCGAACGGGCTTCAGCGGTGAGGGGCTTCAGCGGCCCCGCGCGGTCGCGACCGTCACCACGGCGCGCTCGAGGGCGAAGTCGCCGTCCGGGCCCGCACCCTTGACGGCTGCGTCCGCCTGCGCGACCGCCCGGATCGCCTCCCCCAGCGCCTCGGCCGACCAGTGCTGCAGGTCCCGGCGCGCCCGGTCCACCTGCCACGGCGCCATCCCCAGGTCGCGCGCGAGGTCGGCGGAGCGGCCCCGCTCCGCCCCCACCTTCGCCAGGGTCCGCAGCCGCGACGCCAGCGCGGCCACCACCAGCACCGGCACGACGCCCGTCGCCGAGGCGTGCCGCAGCAGCGCCAGCGCCCGCCCCGCGTGCCCCTCCACGGCGGCGTCGGCGACGTCGAAGCCCGTCGCCTCGACACGCCCCCCGTGGTAGCGGCGCACGTCCTCGGCGGTGATGGTCCCCTCCGTGTCCGCGCAGAGCTGGTCGCACGCCGCGGCGAGCTCCCCCAGCTCGTTGCCGAGCGCGTCGACCAGCGCCCGGGCGGCGTCCGCGTCCATGCGCCGGCGGGCCCGCCGCATCGATCCCAGGACGAACTCGATCTTGTCCTGGTCGCGCTTGAGCGGCTGGCAGGCCACCTCCACCGCGCCCGGCACCGCCCTGGCCGTCTCGAGGACCTTCCTGGCCCGGTTGCCACCCCGGTGGCGCACCACGAGCACGGTGCTCGGCGAGGGGTCGGCGAGGTAGGCGGTGACGTCGCCGACGAAGGCGTCGCCGGCTGCCTCGGCGCCGTCGACGACGACGACCGACCGCTCGTCGAAGAGCGAGGGGCTGGCCCACGTCGCGAGCTGCCCCGCGAGGTAGCCGGCTGCGGCGACGTCGGTCCGCTCCAACTGCGCGTCCTGCGCACGCAGGCGTGCCAGCAGCGAGCTGAGGGCGATGTCGGCGAGGTGGTCCTCCGGGCCGGTGAGCAGCACGACCGGCGCGGCGGGCACGTCGTGCGGGTCGGCGGCGGTCGCGGCGACCGGCCGGGTCGGGGCGGTGCGGGGGGCGGTCGCGCGGGGCACGGCCCAAGGGTGCCACCCTCCCCCCACACGACCGCGTCCCCGGCCCGCATCTGCGCCTACGTCCACTGCCCGCGGTCCCGGCGTCGGCAGCGGTCCCGGTGCGCCCTCACCACCCGGCGCCCCGGAATCCGCTCCGCCGCCGTGGACCGGCGGGCTCCGGCCGTCGGCCGGCGCGCAGCAGGTGCGGCGCCGCAGCGAGGACCGCGACCAGCAGCAGCGTCACGAGGGCGAGCAGCACCGCCCCGCGCGCCCCCGCGGGCAGCGGCAGCGCCGTCGGTGCCGCCGCCGCCGCACGGGCCAGCAGTGCGATCCAGCCGGTCGCCACGGCGGCCAGCTGCGCCAGCGCCGCGGCCACCGCCGGCGAGCACGGAGCCGCCAGGGCCGCCGCCAGCCCGAGGACGGTCGCGGGCGCCACCGCCGGGGCGGCGAGCGCGTTGACGGGGACGGACAGGAGATTCACCTCCGGGTTCAGCAGCACCACGACCGGCCCGCACGCCGCCTGCGCCACCGCCGGCACCGCCAGCGCCGCCGCCAGCCACCGCGGCAGCCCCCGGGCCTGCAGCCAGCGCGTCCACGAGGAGGCGAGGAGGAGCAGCGCGGCCGTGGCCAGGACGGACAGGGCGAAGCCGTGCTCCCGCGCCAGCCACGGGTCCAGCGCCAGCAGGACGAGGACCGCAGCCAGCAGCACGGGCAACCCCCGGCCCGGCCGCCCCGCCACCAGGCCCAGCAGGCCGATGCCGCCCATCACGGCGGCGCGCAGGACGCTCGGCTCGGGGCGGGCGAGGAGCACGAAGCCGGCGAGGACGCCGCCCGCCACCACCAGCCGCAGCCGCCGGCCCGCGCCGGCCGCGCCGGCGAGCAGCAGCGCGGCCCCGCACACCAGGGTCGTGTTGGCGCCGCTGACGGCCGTCAGGTGCGCGAGCCCGACCGAGCGCATGTCCGCCTCGAGCTCCGGCGGCAGCATGCTGGTGTCCCCGACGACGAGGGCCGGCACCAGCCCGGCGGCGTCCGGCGGCAGCCCCTCGCAGGCCCGTCGCAGCCCCGCGCGCAGCCGCTCCGCCGCGCGGTGGGCCGGTGGGGCGGGAGCCACCCGGGCGGGTTCCGGCGCGGCCAGCAGAACGGCCACCGGACGCCCCGGCCGGTCCGGGGGGCGCAGCCGGCCGCGCGCGGCGTAGCGCTCCCCCGGGCGCACCGCGCTCCAGGAGTCACCGCCCAGGACGAGGACCGGGGCGGCGGCCGCGACCCGCACCCCACCGGACTCCGCCTCCAGCACCCTGGCCCGCAGCAGGACCCGCGGGGGCGCCCCGTCGGGGCGGGCGGCGAGGCGGCGGGGATCGGTCGAGACCTCCAGCAGGACCTCCGCCGCGGCCTCCTCCGCCGCCCACTGCGGCAGGGGACCGTCGCGGGCCACGGCCACCTGGGCCGCCGCCGAGAGCGCGACGACACCCGAAGCCGCCAGGACCAGCACCGCACCCGCGACGAGCCCCACCTCCCGCTCCCCGCGACGGCCGCGCGCGGGGCCGCGGCCGCGCCGCTGCAGCAGCGCCACGACGGAGCCGAGGAGCAGGAGGAGCACGGCTGCGGCGAGGGCGCCGTCCGCGGCGGGTGCCGAGACCGCCCAGACCGCACCCGCCCAGGCCGCCACGGCCGCCGGGAGCAGCCGCAGGTCCAGCCGCCGTGGGCCGCGACCCGTGCTGTCACCGCCCGGCGCCCGACCGGCGGGGGCTGCCCGCTCGCCGAGGGCCGCCGGGCCGCCTGCCGCTCCCCGGCTCACGTCCGCACCAGGTCGCGCAGACCCGCGAGCAGCTTCGGCCCGATGCCCTCGACTTCCCCGAGCTGCTCCACCTGGGAGAACCGCCCGTGCTCACCGCGCCAGGCCACGATGCGCTCCGCCAGCACGGGCCCGACCCCCGGCAGCGCGTCGAGGTCGTGGACCGTGGCGGTGTTGAGGTCGAGCACCTGCCCCGGACCGCCTGCCGCGGCCGGGACCCCGGGGGCGGCGGAGCCACCCGGGGGCGGGCCCGGCGCCGGCTCGCCAGGGGCCGGCACGTGGAGCTGCTCGCCGTCGACGAGGACGCGGGCCAGGTTCAGCCGCCCCAGGTCCGCGTCCGGCGCGGCGCCGCCCGCCGCGTCGAGCGCCTGCGCCACGCGGCTGCCGCCCGGCAGCTCCACCACCCCGGGGCGCGCGACCCTGCCGACGACGTGCACGACCACCGGGGCGACGGCCTCCAGCGGGGGCACCTCCACCGCGGCGAGCGCGGTCGGCTGCCGCTCGCCGTCCGGTGCCCCCGCCTGCCCTGCGCCCGCCTCCGCACCGGTGGCCGAGAGGGCGGTGGCAGAGGTGCCCCTCGGGCCCGGCTGCGCAGCGGGCCACGTGACGCCGGCCCGGGCTCCCACGAGGACGGCCGCCACCGCGGTGAGCAGCACCGCTCCCAGGGCGGCGGAGCGGCGCGGCAGCAGCCGCACCGACGCCGGCAGCCGGTCCGCGACCCGCAGGAGCAGCTCCTCCTGCAGCGGCGGCGGCCCCGCCCGGTGGCGCGCCCGCCCCGCCTCGCCCGGCGGCCCCTGCAGCCGGGGCGGGGCCGGTCGCGCAGGATCCGGCGCATCCGGCCCTCCTGCCGCCTCGCGACGCAGGGCCGCGGCGCGCAGCTGGCGCCGGGCCATCGCCCGCGGGTCCTCCGGCCACCGCGCCGGGGCACCGGCCGCGGACGGCCGTGCCGCGGCGAGGCGACTGCGCGCGTCGGGATCTGCGGGAGGGGCCACGCCAGGACGCTAGGAGCGCCCGCGGCCCGGCCGGCCGCCGGCGGGTCGCCTGTGGACGGACAGCCCCCGGACCGCGCCTGTGGACCCCGTCCGGTGTCCCGCAGGTCACCGGACGGGGCGAGCGGCACGGTCGCCCGGGTGGAACGGGCGCCGTGCCGGACGGTCAGGCGGGGACGATGTTGACCAGCTTCGGCGCCCGCACGACGACCGTGCGCAGGCTGCGGCCCGCGAGCGCGGCCTGCACCCGCTCGCTCGCCAGCGCCAGCTCCCGCAGCTCGTCCTCGCCGATCCCCGGCGGCACCTCAAGGCGGTCGCGGACCTTGCCCTGCACCTGCACCACGCAGGTGACGGTGTCCTCCACCAGCAGGGCCGGGTCCACCGCCGGCCAGCCCGCCCGGGCCACGCACGGCTCGTGCCCGAGCTGGGCCCACATGTCCTCCGCCGTGTACGGCGCGTACAGGCCCAGCAGGATCGCGACCGCCTCCACGGCCTCGCGCACCGCCGGGTCCGCGGGTCCGACCCCGGGGTCGTCGATGGCCTTGCGGGTGGCGTTGACCAGCTCCATCGTCCGGGCCACGGCGACGTTGAAGCGGAAGGACTCCACGAGCTGCTGCGCATCGTGCAGGGTGCGGTGGGTCACCGCCCGCAGGGGAGCGCTGCCCGTGGCCGGGTCGCTGCCCGGCTGGGAGGTGACGTCCCGGGCCAGCCGCCAGGCCCGCGCCAGGAACTTCGCCGACCCGGCCGGGGAGACGTCCGCCCAGTCGATGTCGTCCTCCGGCGGGCCGGCGAACGCCATCGTCAGGCGGATGGCGTCCACGCCGTGCTCGTCGAGCTGCTCGGACAGGCGCACCAGGTTCCCGCGCGACTTGCTCATCGCCGAGCCGCCCATCAGCACCATGCCCTGGTTGAGCAGGCGCGAGAACGGCTCCGTGAAGCTCACCATGCCCAGGTCGAACAGCACCTTGGTGAAGAAGCGGCTGTAGAGCAGGTGCAGGATCGCGTGGGTCACCCCACCGACGTACTGCCCCACCGGCATCCAGCGCTCGACCTCGGCCTGGTCGAACGGCACGTCGTCGCGGTCCGGGGAGCAGAAGCGCAGGAAGTACCAGGAGGAGTCGACGAACGTGTCCATCGTGTCGGTGTCGCGCCTCGCCGCGCCGCCGCAGGACGGGCAGTCGACGTTCACCCAGTCCTCGGCCCCGCCCAGCGGCGAGGAGCCCTTCGGCTTGAGGTCGAGCCCCTCGGCCGGGGGCAGCTCCACCGGCAGCTGCTCGTCCGGGACCCGCACCTCACCGCAGGCGTCGCAGTGCACGATGGGGATCGGGGCGCCCCAGTAGCGCTGGCGGGAGATGAGCCAGTCGCGCAGCCGGTAGTTCGTGGTCGCCGCGCCGGTGCCCTCCTCGGCCAGGCGCTCGGTCATCGCGGCGATCGCCTCCGCCTTGCGCAGGCCGGTGAGGGGGCCGGAGTTCACCAGCACCCCGTCACCCGCGGTCGCCACACCGGACTCCGCCGGATCGGGCAGCGGCTCCCCGTCCTCACCGCGCACGTCGACCACGACCCGCACCGGCAGGTCGTGGGCGCGAGCGAAGTCCAGGTCGCGCTGGTCGTGGGCGGGAACGGCCATGATCGCGCCATGGCCGTAGTCGGCGAGGACGTAGTCCGCCGCCCACACCGGCATCGGCTCGCCGGTGGCGGGGTTGACGGCGTAGCGGTGCAGGAACACGCCCGTCTTGGGGCGGTCGGTGGCGAGGCGGTCGATGTCGCTGGCCGCGCGGACCTGCTCGACGTAGGCGCCGAACTCCTGCCGCACCTGCTCCGGTGCGTCGGCGGCCAGTTCCGCGGCGAGGTCGGAGTCGGCGGCCACCACGAAGAACGTCGCGCCGTAGAGGGTGTCCGGGCGCGTGGTGTAGACGGTCACGGGCTCGTCGCGGCCCTCGATGCGGAAGCGCACGTCGGCGCCGGTGGAGCGCCCGATCCAGTTGCGCTGCATGGACAGGACCTTGTCCGGCCAGGAGCCCTCCAGCTGCGACATGTCGTCGAGCAGCCGGTCGGCGTAGTCGGTGATGCGCAGGTACCACTGCGTCAGCTTCTTCTTCGTGACGGGGGTGTCGCAGCGCTCGCACAGCCCCTGCACGACCTGCTCGTTGGCCAGCACGGTCTGGTCGTTCGGGCACCAGTTCACGAGGCTGGGGCGGCGGTAGGCCAGGCCCTTCTCGTGCATGCGCAGGAACAGCCACTGGTTCCAGCGGTAGTACTGCGGGTCGCAGGTGACCAGCACGCGGTCCCAGTCGAAGGAGCAGGCGTAGCGGCGCATCGAGGCGCGCTGCTGGGCGATGTTGTCGTAGGTCCAGCCGCGCGGGTCCAGGCCGCGCTTGATGGCGGCGTTCTCCGCGGGCAGGCCGAAGGCGTCCCAGCCGATGGGGTGCAGCACGTCGTAGCCGCGCTGCACCCAGTAGCGCGCCACGACGTCGCCGAGGGCGTAGGCCTCGGCGTGACCCATGTGCAGGTCCCCCGAGGGGTACGGGAACATGTCGAGCACGTACTTCTTCGGCCGCTCGTCGCCGGCCGCGCCGCTGCGGAAGGGCGCGAGGGAGTCCCAGACGGGGAGCCAGCGCTCCTGCATGGCGTGGGCGTCGTAGCGCCCCGCCTCCTCCGGAGCCGGCGTGCCGGCGGTGCCGTCGTGCGTCTGCGTCATCTCGTCCTCCCGCGCTGCGGACCGGCTCCGAGCCGGCCCGGTCGTCGAGCGGCGTTCCGCCCCCGGACATGAAGAAACCCCTCGCACGTGGAGGGGTCGCCGCGCCGACGTGGTGGTCAGCGCGGCCCGGGAAGCAGGAGGGTCCGCCGCATCGCGTCAGCTTAGCCGACGTGCTGCGGCGGACCCCGGTCGCGCCGTCCACCCGCGCCCGCCCACCTCCCGGCGCCCGTGCGGGGAGGTGGGCGGGGCTGCGGTCAGTGCGGCTCGATGTCCGCGCGGCGACGGCCCCAGCCGGCCTGCGGGGCGCTGGTGCGCAGCGCCCGGCGCTGCTGCAGCGCCTTCTCCGCCCGGGCGAGGAGGTCGTCGACGTCGCCCTCGTCCCAGGGCGCGAGCACCGCGGCGCCGACGTCGACGGTCTGGCGCTCGGCGATCGCCGTCACGAGCCCACCGGCGGCGCGCTCGGCGTGCCGCTGCTCCGCCAGCCCGGCCCGCATGCGCCGCTCCAGCTCCTGGGCGTGCAGGCCGGTGCCGGGGCCCACCACCAGGAAGCGGCCGGTCTCGTCGGCGCCGACCACGTCGGAGGAGCGGGTGGCGTTGCGCAGGGCCGCGGCGGCCGCGGCGCGCAGGGCCGCCGTGCGCTCGACGCGCTCCGCGACGCCCTGGGCGCCTCCGGGTCCGCCCAGCACGACCGCGGGGGTGACCTCCACGACGCAGCAGTGCACCGCCCCGCCGCTGCGGCGGGCCGACTCCAGCACGTGGCGCGCCACGAGCAGCACGCCCTGGCGGTTGAGCAGGCCGGTGTCCTCGTCGAGGACGGTGGCGTCGCGGGCGGACTCCAGCGCCGCCGCCAGGTCCGCGGCGCACTGCTGCGCGGCCAGGCGCGAGCGCCGGGCGGCGTGCAGCGCCGAGGCCAGCACGGCCACGACGACGCCGAGCACGACCAGCACGAGCGTCTCGACCACCACCGAGCTGTTGAGGGCCGCCACGGCGACCAGGATCGCGCTGCCCCCGAGGGGGGCGACCAGGAGCAGGGAGGGTCGCCGCGACGCCCGGGCGCGACCTGTCACGGCCAGGGGCTCCGCGGTGCCAGGGCGCTCGTCCTGCGGGTCTCGAGGGGTCTCCACCGACCGAGGATCGGGACGTCGGGGCGCTCGCTTGATGCGGCGAGAGGGTGATGTGCGCGTCCAGACACCCGGAGGGCGCAACGGCGAAGGGCGGCCCACCGGAGTGGACCGCCCTTCTGGGGTGGAGCTGAGGGGACTCGAACCCCTGACCCCCTCCATGCCATGGAGGTGCGCTACCAGCTGCGCCACAGCCCCTTGCCGTCGTCCCCGACCGTTCACCGGCCGCTTTCGACGTGGTCGAGCATAGACCACGCGACGTGTGCGGGGCGAACCGCCCCGTCCCCGGCGCGCCCGGTCAGCCCTCGACGCCCTCCCCCGCACCGGGCGGGCCGACGTTGTACTCGGCCAGCGTCCAGCCCTCCCCGCGGCGGGTGAGCACCGCCCAGTGGGCGTTGGCGAAGCCCGAGAAGACCGTCCACGAGTCCAGGGGCAGGCCCAGCAGCCGCAGGAGCGCGCCCTTGAGGGCGGCCCCGTGCGCGGCGACCACGAGGAGGCCCCCGTCGGGCGCCTCCTCGGCGTGCCGGCGGATCGCCTCGGCGGCACGGGCGGCCATCTCGCTGCGCCGCTCCCCACCGCCGATGCGCACGTCGTCGCCGCGGCGCCACGCGATCAGGTCGTCGGGCCAGCGCGCGGAGATCTCCTCGTGCGTCAGTCCCTGCCACTCCCCGGCGTGGACCTCGCGCAGGGCGGGGTCCAGGGTCAGCGGCAGGGCCACGCGCTCGGTGAGGGCGCGGGCGGTGTCGGCGGCGCGGCGCAGGTCCGAGGCCACCACCGCGCTGGGGCGCAGCAGCGCCAGCTCGGCGGCGGAGGCCGCCACCTGCCGGCGCCCGACCGCGTCGAGGTCGACGTCGAGCTGGCCCTGGAAGCGCCGCTCGGCGTTGAAGGAGGTGCGCCCGTGCCGCCAGAGGACGAGCGTGGCTGCGCCCACCGGGATCAGGCGTCGCTGGTGACGCCGTCGGCCACCGGCTCGATGCTCGGCAGCTCGATCGGCGGGCAGTCCTTCCAGAGGCGCTCCAGGGAGTAGTACTCCCGCTCCTCCGAGTGCTGGACGTGGATCACCACGTCGATGAAGTCGAGGAGGACCCACCGGCCCTCGCGCTCGCCCTCCCGGCGCACGGGCTTGGCGCCCAGGCCCAGGAGGCGCTCCTCGACGGCGTCGGCGATGGTGCGGACCTGCCGCTCGTTCGGGGCGGAGGCCAGCAGGAAGGCGTCGGTGATGTACAGCTGCTCCGACACGTCGAGGGCGATGACGTCGGTGGCGAGCTTGTCGGCGGCCGCGGCGGCGGCCTGCACGACCAGCTCGAGGGCACGCTCGGATGCGGGCACGGAACTCCTCGGCACACGGCCCCGCGGGGCCGGACGGTCAGACACGATCGTCGACCAGTCTCCCACGTCCCCGGGGCGGTGGGCCGACCGCGACCGCCGGGGCCGGCTCAGGCGCCGCGCGGGTGGCGCGGGCTGTCGTAGAGGCCGTGCTTGGTGATGTGCTGGACGACCCCGTCGGGCACCAGGTACCAGACGGGCAGCCCCTCCTGGACCCGGCGGCGGCAGTCCGTGGAGGAGATCGCCAGCGCGGGGACCTCCAGCAGGCTCACGCCCTCGGCGGGGAGGCCGTGGTCGCTGAGGGCGTGGCCGGGACGCGTCACGCCGACGAAGTGGGCGAGGTCCCACAGCTGCTCGGCGTCCTTCCACGACAGGATCTGCGCCAGCGCGTCCGCGCCGGTGATGAAGAACAGCTCCGCGTCCGGACGTTCCGCCGCGAGCTCCCGGAGGGTGTCGATCGTGTACGTCGGCCCGGGACGGTCGATGTCGAGGCGGCTCACCGTGAACTGCGGGTTCGAGGCGGTCGCGATGACGGTCATCAGGTAGCGGTGCTCCGCGGGCGCGATGTCCTCGCGCCCCTTCTGCCACGGCCTGCCGGTGGGCACGAAGACGACCTCGTCGAGGTCGTAGCGCGCCGCCACCTCGCTCGCGGCGACGAGGTGGCCGTGGTGGATCGGGTCGAAGGTCCCGCCCATCACCCCCAGGCGCAGCGGGGGCGGGGGTGCGACGACCCCGACGACCCCGACGACCCCAGGGCCGTGGGTCAGTGCCGGGCTCCCATGTTGCGGAAGGCGAAGGTGATCAGCAGCAGGGCCATCAGGATGCAGAGCGCGATGACGCCGTACGCCAGCGCGGGCAGCGCCTCCTGGTGACCGGCGGCCGCGTTGATCGTGCTCGCCCCGTTCTCCTCCGCGTGGAACACGAGCGCCTGGATCGACATGCTGGAACCCCTCGGGTGTGCTTCTCCACCTGCAGCAGACCGCTCCCGGACGGGTGCGGCGACCATCCAGTCTGGCACGCCCCGCCCCGTGGGCACGGACTGGTCCCCCGGGGACCGCGCCGGCGCGCCGCAGCACCGCCGCGCGCTCGCGGACGGCCCCGGGGCTGCTCACCAGGCGGCGATGTTCCCCACCGGCGAGACCGGGACGGGCAGGCGCTCCCGGCGCCGGGCGGCGTGCGTCGCGGGCGCGGCCTGGGAGGCGCGGTGCTCGATGGTGCCCCGGTCGAGGACCTCCAGCCCCACCGGACGCCAGCCCGGCAGGCCCGTGCTCGGCCGGTGCTCCCCCCAGAGGCGCAGCGCCAGCGCCGCGGCGTCGTCGAGCGTCTCCGCCTCGTCCCAGTAGCGCAGCTCCGCCCGGTCGGCGCAGTAGCGGATCGCGGAGATGAAGGGCCGCTCGAGCAGCAGCCGGTCCAGCGCCGCCCGCAGCTCGGACGGCTCCACCGGGTCCCCGGCGACCGTGAGGGTCACCGACCACAGCTGCATGTCGGTCATAGCGGTACCACCTGCGCCACCCGTTCGTCGGTCGCCGTTCTCGCCCCCACGTCTCACGTCCCGCATCCCCGCGCTCAGCGCGGCGCCGCTCCTCCACCGGGGAGGAGCACCAGGTGGTCGCGATGCACGACCTCCCGCTCGTAGCCCGGGCCCCACTCCCCCGCCAGGTCGCGGGTCGTGCGCCCGAGCATCGCCGGCAGCTCCTCCGACGAGTAGTTCACCAGTCCGCGGGCGAGCGCGTGACCGTTTCCGTCCACGAGGTCGACGGGATCACCCGCCCGGAAGTCGCCGTGGACGGCGGTCAGGCCCGCGGGCAGCAGGGACGAGCGCCGATCCAGCACCGCCCGCACCGCGCCCTCGTCCAGCTGCAGGCGCCCGGCCGGTGCCGCGGCGTGAGCCAGCCAGAGCATGCGGGAGCTGCGCCGGCGGCCCCGGCTGCCCGGCGGCACCGGGAACCAGGTGCCGACGTCCGAGCCGGCCAGGGCCTCCGCGGCGAGGGCGGCGGAGGTCACGAGCGTCGGCACGCCCGCCGAGACCGCGATGTGCGCGGCCTGGACCTTGGTGGTCATGCCGCCCGTGCCGACACCGCTGCCCGTGCTGCCGATGCGCACCCCGTCCAGGTCGTCGGGGCCGAGGACCTGCGGGATGCGCCGGGCCCCGGGCCGCTGCGGCGGGGCGTCGTAGAGGGCGTCGACGTCGGAGAGCAGCACGAGGGCGTCCGCCCGGACGAGGTGCGCCACCAGGGCGGCGAGGCGGTCGTTGTCCCCGAAGCGGATCTCGTGGGTGGCGACGGTGTCGTTCTCGTTGACCACCGGCACGACCCCCAGCGCGAGCAGCCGGTCCAGGGTGCGCTGCGCGTTGCCGTAGTGGCTGCGTCGCACCACGTCGTCGGCGGTCAGCAGAACCTGTCCCACGGTCAGCCCCGCGGCCGCGAAGGCCGCGGTGTAGCGGGCGAGCAGCAGCCCCTGCCCGACGCTGGCCGCCGCCTGCTGGCTGGCGAGGTCGCGGGGCCGGCGCTCGAGCCCGAGCGGGGCCAGGCCGGCCGCGATGGCACCGGAGGAGACGAGCACGACCTCACGGCCGGCGGTGCGGCGCTCGGCGAGGACGGCCACCAGGGCCTCCAGCCGGGGGTCGTCGATGCCGCCCTGAGCCGTGGTCAGCGAGGAGGACCCGATCTTCACGACGACCCGGGCGGCGGTGCGGAGGTGCTCCCTGCCCGAGGCGCCGGGCCGGTGGGCGGGCTCGTTCACGGCGCCGGGTCCGCGGCCTCGTCGCCCTCGCGGCCGGCGCCCGCCCCCTCCTCGTCGTCGCCGGGGGTGGCCCAGTGCCCGGCGCGCCGCTCCGCGTCCAGCTCGGCGCGGGCGGCCGCCTTCGACGCCCGGCGCTCGCGCTCGTGCTCGCGCTTGGTCGCACGGGTGGGGCGCAACTGGTCCTCCAGCCGCAGGTCGCTGCCGCGCTGGCCGAGCACCTCGGCGCCGGAGACGAGGGTGGGCTCCCAGTCGAAGACGACCGCGTCGGGGCCGCCGCCGATGACGACCTCGGCGCCGGCGACCGCCCCGGCCTGGAACAGGGCGTCCTCCACACCGGCGCGCGCGAGGCGGTCCGCGAGGTAACCGACGGCCTCGTCGTTGGAGAAGTCCGTCTGGCGGACCCAGCGCTCCGGCTTGCCGCCGCGGACGACGAAGCGCTCGCCGTCCTCGGTCTCCTGGCGGGTGACGGTGAAGCCCTCGTCGTCCACCGCCTTCGGGCGCAGCACGACGCGCGTGGGCTCGGCGGCGGGGGCTGCGGCGCGTGCCTCGGCGACGAGCCCGGCCATCGCGAAGGTGAGCTCGCGCAGACCCGCGTGGGACACCGCGGAGACGAGGAAGACGGGCGCGCCGGTGGCCTCCAGCTCCGGCCGCACGATGTCGGCCATGTCCCGGGCGTCGGGCACGTCGGCCTTGTTGATGACGATGAGCCGGGGCCGGTCCACGAGGGGGACGGCGTCCTCGCCGACGCTGTAGGCCGCCAGTTCGGCCTCGATGACGCGCAGGTCGCTCACCGGGTCCCGCTCGCTCTCCAGCGCCGCGCCGTCGAGGACGTGCACGAGGACGGAGCAACGCTCGACGTGGCGGAGGAACTCCAGGCCGAGGCCGCGACCGCGGCTGGCGCCGGGGATGAGGCCGGGGACGTCGGCGACGGTGAAGCGGACGTCGCCGGCCTCCACGACCCCGAGGTTCGGCACGAGCGTGGTGAAGGGGTAGTCCGCGATCTTGGGGCGGGCCGCGGAGATGGCCGCGATGAGACTGGACTTGCCGGCGCTGGGGTAGCCCACGAGGGCGACGTCGGCGACGGTCTTGAGCTCCAGGACGACGTCGCCCTGCTCACCCGGCTCGCCGAGCAGCGCGAAGCCGGGGGCCTTGCGCCGCGGGGACGCCAGGGCCGCGTTGCCGAGGCCGCCGCGCCCGCCCTCCGCCACGACGAAGCGGGTGCCCACGCCGATCATGTCGGCGAGGACCTCCCCGTCGGTGCTGAGCACGACGGTGCCGTCGGGGACGGGGACCACGAGGTCGGCGCCGTCCGCGCCGTTGCGGTGGCTGCCCATGCCGAAGCGACCGCTGCCGGCCCGCCGGTGAGGACGGTGGTGGTGGTCGAGCAGCGTGGTCGTCTGCGGGTCCACCTCGAGGATGACGCTGCCGCCGCGACCGCCGTTGCCGCCGTCCGGGCCGCCGAGGGGCTTGAACTTCTCGCGGTGGACGGAGGCGCAGCCGTTGCCCCCGTCACCGCCGGCGACGTGCAGGACGACGCGGTCGACGAAGGACGTCATGGGTAACTCCCGAGGCAGGGACGCCCTCGCCGCGGTGGGCGGCTGGGTCGCCGGGTGTGCTGTGCGCGCGGACCGCGCGCCGAGTGCTGGTCGTGCGGGACCGTCGGGGCCCCGTGGACGACGAAGGGGCGGGCCGGTGGTCCGGCCCGCCCCTCCCCGTCATGCGACGGACGTCATGCAGAGGTGGTGCTCACTCGCCCGCGGAGACGATGTTGACGACCTTGCGGCCGCGACGGGTGCCGAACTGCACCGCGCCGGCCACGAGGGCGAACAGGGTGTCGTCGCCGCCGCGTCCCACACCCGCACCGGGGTGGAAGTGGGTGCCGCGCTGGCGGACCAGGATCTCGCCGGCGTTCACCTCCTGACCGCCGAAGCGCTTCACGCCCAGGCGCTGAGCGTTGGAGTCACGACCGTTGCGCGAGGAGCTCGCGCCCTTCTTGTGTGCCATGAGTCTGTCGTCACTCCCCGATGCCGGTGACCTTGATGCGGGTCAGCTTCTGGCGGTGGCCCTGCCGCTTGCGGTAGCCGGTCTTGTTCTTGTACTTGAGGATGGTGATCTTGGGGCCCTTGGCCTCTTCGACCACCTCGGCGCGGACCTTGACGCTGGCCAGGGCCCCGGCGTCGCTGGTCACCGTGGTGCCGTCGACGAGGAGCAGGGGCTGCAGCTCGAGGGTCGCGCCCTTCTCACCGGACACGCGGTCGATGATCAGCATGTCGCCGACCGAGACCTTCTCCTGCCGGCCACCGGCGCGGACGATCGCGTACACAACGAACCCGTTTCTCTCGACGAACCATCTGGTGGTGCTGAGCTCATCTGGTCCAGCCCGCCGACACCAGCAGGGCGGAAGGGCGCGATGTGGACGCGCCAGGGGACAACATTACGGAGGCGGGAGAGGCCGGGTCAAACCGGCCCCTCCCACCACCGGGTCAGTGCACCGGCGGCCGGGGCACGGGGCGCGTGTCGGCGCCCGCGGCGACCGGCACCGCATCCGCCGTGCGCGCCGCCGAGCCCGCGGAACCGCCCCGTCCGCGCCGGCCCGTGGAACCGCTCGTGCCGCCGGCGGCCGGTGCCCCCGCGGCAGGAGGCGTCGACGACCCCGAGCGCTTCTCCACGGGCTCGTCGTGCAGGACCACGCCCCGCCCCGCGCACGCCTCGCAGGTCTCGCTGAAGGCCTCCAGCAGCCCCTGACCGGCCCGCTTGCGGGTCATCTGCACCAGGCCCAGGGAGGTGACCTCCGCCACCTGGTGCTTGGTCCGGTCGCGCCCCAGGCACTCGGTGAGCCTGCGCAGGACGAGGTCCCGGTTCGTCTCGAGCACCATGTCGATGAAGTCGATGACGATGATGCCGCCGACGTCGCGCAGGCGGAGCTGCCGGACGACCTCCTCGGCCGCCTCGAGGTTGTTGCGGGTGACGGTCTCCTCGAGGTTGCCGCCCGAACCGGTGAACTTCCCCGTGTTGACGTCGATGACCGTCATGGCCTCGGTGCGGTCGATGACGAGAGAGCCGCCCGAGGGCAGGTAGACCTTGCGGTCGAGCGCCTTGGCGAGCTGCTCGTCGATGCGGTGGGCGGCGAAGACGTCCTCCTCCTCCTCCCAGACGCGCACGCGGGGCAGCAGGTCCGGGGCGACGGACTGCACGTACTCGCGAACGGTCTGCGAGGCCTGGTCGCCGGAGACGATGAGGGAGCTGAAGTCCTCGTTGAAGACGTCGCGCACGACGCGCACGGTGAGGTCGGGCTCCCCGTGCAGCAGGGCGGGCGCGCTGCCGGAGCTCTTCGCCTGGATCTGCTCCCACCGGGCCTGCAGGCGCTCGACGTCGCCCGCCAGCTCCTCCTCGCTGATGCCCTCCGCCGCGGTGCGCACGATGACGCCGGCCCCCTCGGGCACGACCTTCTTCAGCACCTTCTTCAGGCGGGCGCGCTCGGTGTCGGGCAGCTTGCGGCTGATGCCGGTCATGGAACCGCGCGGGACGTACACGAGGTAGCGCCCGGGGAGGGAGATCTGGCTGGTGAGCCGCGCCCCCTTGTGCCCGACCGGGTCCTTGGTGACCTGCACGAGCACGCTGTCGCCGGACTTCAGCGCCACCTCGATGCGCTTGGGCTGGCCCTCCAGCCCGGCGGCGTCCCAGTTGACCTCACCGGCGTAGAGCACGGCGTTGCGGCCCTTGCCGACGTCGACGAACGCCGCCTCCATGCTGGGGAGGACGTTCTGCACGCGGCCGAGGTAGACGTTGCCGACCATGCTCGTCTGCGTCTGACGGGCGACGTAGTGCTCCACGAGCAGCCCGTCCTCGAGCACGCCGATCTGGGTGCGCCCCTCGCGCTCGCGCACGACCATGACCCGCTCGACGCTCTCACGCCGGGCGAGGAACTCCGCCTCGGTCAGGATGGTCCGGCGACGGCCGGCCTCCCGGCCCTCACGGCGGCGCTGCTTCTTCGCCTCCAGGCGGGTGGAGCCCTTGAGCGCAGTGATCTCGTCCTCGCCGGTGCGGGCGGCGCGGCGGGGCTCCCGCACCCTGACGACGGTGTTCGGGGGGTCGTCCGGGCTCGGCTCGTCACCGGCGTCGCCGCCGCCACGGCGACGGCGACGGCGGCGACGGCGGCTGGAGCCGCCCTCCGCACCCGCGTCGGAGGAGTCGTCGGCAGACTCCTCCTCGGCGTCGTCACCGCTGTCGTCGGTGTCCTCCGCGGTCTCCTCGGCCTCGCCGGCGGAATCGTCGCGGCCGCGACCGCGGCGACGGCGCCGGGAGCTGCGGGACCCGCTCTCGCGCGCCTCCTCCTCGGGGGCCTCCTCGGACTCGTCGTCGGCGAGGGCCTCGTCCGCACGCACGTCGTCGGCGAGGGCGTCGTCGGTGACGGCCTCCTCGCCGCCGTCGTCACCGCTCTCGTCGGTGTCGTTCTCGCGCAGGCGGCTGCGGCGGCCGCGCCCGCCGCGGCGACGGCGACGGCGGGGCGCGTCCTCGCTGTCGTCGACGTCCACCTCGTCGAGCTCGGTGGCGTCGAGGTCGAGGGCCTCGTCCTCGGCCTCGTCGGGCTCCTCCGCCACGGCGACCGAGGGCGGGCCCGCGGGGGACGAGGCCCGGCGGCTGCGCCGGGGAGCGCGCTCGGGCTCGGGGGCCTGGAAGAAGAGAGCGGTGGCGCGGGCGGCCGGGGGGAGCCCGGCCAGCGGGTCCTCCTCCTCGACGGGCTCGGAGTCCTCCTGCGCGTCGCCGGAAGCGGGCGGCTGCCCGCTCGTGCGCGAGGAGGCGGCCAGCGCGGCGAGCTCCTCGACGAGTTCCACGGCCGCCTCGGGCTGCACCGCCGCGGGGGCGTCTGCGGGGGTCGCCACCTCGGCCGCAGCCTCGGGCTCGGACGCCACCTCCGGCTCGGCGGGGGTGGCGACCTCGGCAGGCGTCACCGCCTCGGCCGACGACTGCTCCGGGCCCGCGTCGGGTGCTGCGCCGGTGTCCCCGGCGGGGGCGTCCTCGGCCGGCGCGGGGGCGGCGGTCTTGCGGGTGGCCCGCCGGGCGCGCGTGCGCGTGCGCGGCGCCTTCTCCGCGGGCTGGGGCTCCTCGGCCGCCTGCTCCGGTGCGCCCACCTCGGGCGACGCGGGCGCCTCGGCGACGGGTTCCGCCTCGGCGGTGGGCTGCGCCGCGGCGGGGGCGGGCGCCGGCTCCTCGACCGCGGCGGGCGCGCTCTCGGGCTGCTCCTCGGCGGGCGCGGGCGCGGAGGTCTTCTTGGTGGCCCGGCGGGAGCGGCGCCTGGGGGCAGGGGCCTCCCCTGCGTCCGAGGCGTCCCCTGCGTCCGGAGCCTGCGCCGCCTCCGGGGAGGCTGCCGCCTCGGGGACGGCCGCGCTCTCGGGCTGCTGGGCCGCCGCGACGGGGGACGGTGCGCTCTCGGGTCGCTCCCCGGCCGTCACGGTCGCGGGGTCGGCAGCGGTGCTGCTCGTGCCGTCGGCGCCCGTCGGGCCCGTGCCGTCGGTCTCGCCGACCGGCGGTCCGGCGGGCCGGCTGGCGGCGCGGCGGCGCCGGGGGCGGGTGGGGGCGGCGTCGTCCCCCGCACCGCCCTGCAGCGCCTCGGTCCGATCCTCGCCCTGGGTCCCGCTCTGAGGGTCCTGCTGCATGTCGTCGGGTTCTCCCGTCACCGCACCCGGGCGACGCCACCGGGAGCCGTCGCCGGGCGTGGCGCGCTCGGTCCTGTCGTCGGATGGGATGTCCCGCACCCGACGGAAGCCTCTGTCTGCACCGCGCGAGCTCGCGTCAGCGCCGCGTCGCCCTGCAGTGCCGAGGACGCCTCAGTGGTCGACCGCCCCACTCCCGCGCAGCCGCACGGCGTCGCGCGCGCCGGCCGGACCCCGTGAAAGGTGTCGGCGGCGCGCGACCGGCGCCCTGCGCAGCACGGCGGTCACGTCCTCGGACCGTCCGCCCGGTGTGGTGCTACGGACAGCCACCGGCAGTCTCTCACAGGGCACTGAGCCCACGCCTGCCGTCGACGCGGGCAGCGGAAAGCGCCTGGCGTCGCCGCTCCGCAGCGCGGTAGCGTTCCGGCGACCCTCCGGAGCGGCCGAGGGGCCCGGCTCCCCGACGCCGCGACAGCCCCCCGGCAGCGGGTGCGGGCGCTTCCGCCGGAATCGATGGGAGAACCATGCGCGGCACGTGCAGGACACCGGCGCACGCAGCAGGAGCGGGCACGCGGCACGGCGGCCCGGTGCGGCGCGGACGCGGCGACCTCGACCCTGCGGCCGCTGCGCGCTCCCGCCCGGCCGGCACGCGCGGGATCACGGTGACCATCTCCGTCCCCGACGACGTCCCGGCCACCGCCTCCGACCTCCTGGCCGTGGCGGACCTCGTCACCGAGGCGGCCGCGGAGCTGCTGCCAGGATCCTCCACGTCGATGGTCGTGCGCGCGGCGCGCGACGTCCGGGACGCCGACACCTAGCCGGGCCGGGCGGCCCGCCGCCCGGCGTGAGCCCGGACGAGTCAGGGCCCCCCACCGGCGGTGGGGGGCCCTGACTCGTCCGGGGCTCACCGGGCCGGCGGGTGCACCGGTCGCGGTGCACCCGCCGGGGGGATCAGCGGGTGGGCGCGCTGCCGCGCTCGGGGCCGGTGACGATCGGGACGCGCACCGCGTTGCCCCACTCGGTCCAGGAGCCGTCGTAGTTGCGGACCTTCTCGAGACCCAGCAGGTAGGTCAGCACGAACCACGTGTGGCTGGAGCGCTCACCGATGCGGCAGTAGGTCACGACGTCGGTGTCGGCCTGCAGGCCGGCCTCGCCGAAGTAGATGCCCTCCAGCTCCGCGCGCGGCTTGAAGGTGCCGTCCTCGGCGGCCGCCCGCGCCCACGGCACGCTCGCGGCACCGGGGATGTGCCCGCCGCGCAGGGTGCCCTCCTGGGGGTAGTCGGGCATGTGGGTGCGCTCGCCGGTGTACTCCTGCGGGGAGCGCACGTCGATGAGGGCGCCGCCGAGGTGGGCGAGCACGTCCTCCTTGAAGGCGCGGATCGCGGAGTCGTCGCGCTCGACGACGGGGTACTCGGTGCGCTCGCGCTCGGGGACCTCGCGGGTGTACTCGCGACCCTCGGCCTCCCACTTGGTGCGGCCGCCGTCGAGCAGGCGCACGTCGGCGTGCCCGAAGAGGGTGAACACCCACAGCGCGTAGGCGGCCCACCAGTTGTTCTTGTCGCCGTAGAAGACGACGGTGTCACCGCGGCTGATCCCCTTGCGGGAGAGCAGCTCCGCGAACCCCTCGGCGTCGAGGTAGTCGCGGGTGACGGTGTCGTTGAGCTCGGTGTGCCAGTCGACCTTGACCGAGCCGGGGATGTGGCCGGTGTCGTAGAGCAGGACGTCCTCGTCGCTCTCGACGACGACGAGACCGGGGGTGCCCAGGCGCTCCGCCAGCCACTCCGTGCTCACGAGGCGCTCGGGGTGCGCGTACTCGGCGAACTTCGGCTGGGTGGTGTCCGCCGGCTG
This sequence comes from Kineococcus xinjiangensis, assembly GCF_002934625.1. Lineage (GTDB taxonomy): Bacteria > Actinomycetota > Actinomycetes > Actinomycetales > Kineococcaceae > Kineococcus_A > Kineococcus_A xinjiangensis. The sequence continues at coordinate 73,284 of NZ_PTJD01000008.1, forward strand.
GGCGCTGGTGCGGTCGTCGGTCTGCGTCATGCGTCTCTCCTCGTGGGCTGGTGCGGTGAACAACTGGTTCGGGTGGGACGGTCCGGGGCGCGCCGGGGCGGGGTTTCCGCACGCAGCGCCGCACCGGCCCGGGCGGGTGCCACCGGGCGCCCGCGCCCCGTCGGGGGCGGGAGCGCCCGCAGGCGCGGCCCGGTGGTTCGGGAACGCGGCGGGAACGTCAGCGAGGACAGGCGGTGGTGACGCTGCGGCACAGGTCGATGTGCCGACGGCGCCGGTGGCGCAGGCGCCGGCACTCCGCGGAGAGCCCCGTCATCAATTCCCTCCATCGTCCCTGGCAGGAGCACCCGCACCCGAATCGGGGGGTTGCTGCGGCGTCGTCGAGCCAGGACTCTCGGCCGCTCTTGATGGTTGTCGGGGCAAAGGTAGGCGGTGGAGGGCCGGTGCTGTCAACTCCACCGCCGGCCCGGCACCGGTGCGGCCCTCAGCCGCGCCGGCGCCCGACGATCTGCCAGGACCGCGCGGTGCGCAGGTACGGCTCGCGGTCGCAGGCTGCGAGCTCCAGCCGCTCGAGGTCGGCGTAGAAACCCGGCTCGGCCTTGCGGCGGTCGTCGTCCACGAGGTCCGTGAAGCAGCGGATGCCGAAGCGGAAGTCGACGCTGCAGCGGGCCTCGACCAGCGCGGCCTCCGCCAGTTCGGGCGAGACGCGCTGCACCTCCCGGTCGAGGACGGGGTCGTGCGCGGCGGAGGCGTCCAGCAGGTGCAGCGCACCGGGCAGGTCGTGGCGGCGCACCACGGCGGCCATCACGTCGCCCGCCGGGTTGGAGGCGAGCAGGGAGACGCAGCCGCCGGGACGCACCGACGACACGAGCGTGGCGATGTCCGCGCGCACCCGCGCCTCCCCGCCCGGCCGGTGCTGCAGGACGTCGTGGCAGAGGACGAGGTCGAAGGATCCCGATCCACCGGCCCGGAAACCCGTCAGGGCGGCCAGCGCGGTGAGGTCCTCCAGGTCGGCGTCGACGGTGCGGACGCGGTCGGCGACGCCGGCCGCGGCGGCGTTGGCCCGGGCGCGCTCCAGCAGGACCGGGGAGGTGTCGAGGACGGTCACGCGGCAACCGCGGCGCGCCAGCGCGATGGCGTCCGTCCCGTCGCCGCCACCGGCGTCGAGGACCCGCAGCGGGCGCCCGGAGACGGTGCGGCAGACCCGCTCCAGCGTGTGGTCGACGATGCGGTACCGCAGCCGGCCCCAGGGGGCGCCCTGCCAGCCGGACCAGCCCGCGATGTCCTCGACGAGGGCCGTGGGCAGGACCTCCCCGTCCCCCGGGACACCGCCCGCGCGCTCTGCCGGCACACCGCCTCCCTCCACCGCTGACGCAACCGAGGTCGATCGTAGGCGCGCCGGGCGCGACGCACGTGGCGGCGCGGACGGCGGCGACGTCGCCGCGGCGCGCGGAACCGCCCGCCCGGAGCATCAAGGTCGGGCGGCAGGTGCCGATCCTCTGGGGCAGTGGACCGCGCGAGGAGCGGTCCACGACGAGAGGAGTTCCCCGAGGTGAGCGCACTCACGACCATGCTGCGGCACCAGCTCGCACCGCCCACGCTCGCCGACGTCCACACCGCGGTGCGGCAGGTCGGCGGTGACGGGGCCGAGGCCCTGTGGCAGCAGCTGTGCGCCGGCGCGGGGATCGACCCCGCCGCCTCCCACGTTCCGCTCGACCGGGTCGCGGCGCTGCTCGCAGCGCTCCGCACCACCCCCGGCGTCGTGGGGGTCGTCGGGCACTCGATGTCGGTGCGCCTGAACACCTACCGCACGCTGACCAAGCTGGAGGAGAACGACCGATGAGCGAGGCACCCCGGCCCGTCGACCCCGTGCAGGACGTGGAGCGGCTGACGGAGATCGGCCGGTTCGACCTGTTCTCCGACGAGGCGCGCGCGAGGCTCGACGGGTTCGCCCGCCGCGCCGCCGAGCGCCTCGGCCTCCCGATCGGCCTCGTCAACATCGTGCTCTACGACGCGCAGCACATGGCGGGCAGCCACGGCCTCACCGGCTGGCTGGCCGAGACCCGCGGCACGCCTGTGGAGTGGTCGTTCTGCGCCACCTCCGTGCGCACCGGCGAGGAGTACGTCGTGCCCGACGCGCAGCTCGACGAGGCCCAGTGCGACAACCCGCTGGTGACGATCGACGGCATCCGCAGCTACGCAGGGGTTCCGCTGATCACCTCCGCCGGGCACGTGCTCGGCTCGTGCTGCGTCCTCGGCACCGAGGTGCACGAGTTCACCGCCACCGAGGTCGCGGAGCTGCGGGCGATGGCCGCCGAGGTCGTGGCGGAGATCGAGTCCCTGCGCCTGCCGCAGGTCGTCGCCTCCTGAGCCGCCCCGTCCTCCGTCGAAGGGCCCACCCGGTCTGACCGGGCGGGCCCTTCGACGTCGGCGGGGCCGCTGGCGGTCCCTGCTCGCCAGGCGCGGCGGACGTCAGCCGCGCGGGCCCGAGGGCACCCGCGCGAGGTCGTGCGCGGGCAGCGCCTTGCCGAACGCGACGACCGGACTCGTCCCGGGACCGGGCAGGAGCTCCTGCCCCCGGGCGTAGCCGAGGGTGAGGTACAGCGCCTGGGCCGCGTGCTGGTGGACGCCGGTCGTCAGGTGGACCCGCTCGTACCCGGCGGTGGCGGCGCGCTGCTCAAGCTCCGCGAGGACCCGCCGCGCGAGGCCGCGCCGCCGGTGCGAGGGGGCGGTCCAGACGCGCTTGAGCTCCGCCACCGCGACGCCGGCGGGGCCGGGCCCGTCGAAGCGGCGGTAGGCGCCGCCGGCCACCGGCTCACCCCGGTCCAGGAGCAGCAGCAGGCAGCCCGTCGGTGCCTCGAAGTCGCTGGGCGGGTGCTCCGTGAGCTCGCGGCTGACGGCCTCGGCGGGGTGCCCGAGGACGTCGCGGTACTCGTGTGCCAGGCCCTCCAGCAGCGGCCGCACCAGCGGATCGCCGAGCCCGGCGGTGCGGACCTCGAGGGGGGCCGGGCCGGGCCCGCGGTCCCACCCCCGGCGCTCACCCTGGCTCCGGCGGGCTCCCGGCAGCCGGGAGGCGGTCACATCGCAGACGGCAGCCACGGACGGCACCACGGTCGTTCCCTCCATCGTTCCCGGCGGTAGCACCCGCGCCCGCGCTGCGGGGGGTTGCTGCGGCGTCGTCGAGCCAGGTCTCTCGGCCGCTCTGGATGGTTGCACCGTCAAGTTACGTGCCGGTCAGCCCCGTGTCGAGCCCGGGACGGCGCCGAGCGGGACCGGGCACGGCCGTGCCCGGTCCCGCAGCGGGAGGGGCGGGCCCTCACCAGTCCGAGGCGACCGGCACGGGGGCCGGGCCGCGGGAGCCGCCCCACTCAGCCGCCAGCATGCGGAACGTGGCGCAGGCCGCGTCCAGCTCCGCGCGCAGCGCCTGCGGGACGTCCGCCGGCTCCGGCAGCCTCCCCGCCCGTCCGGCCGCTTCCATCTCGGCGCACAGGGCAGCCAGGGCCTCCGCCCCCAGGTTCGCCGAGGCGCCCTTGAGGGCGTGGGCGCGCTTGGCCACCAACTGGGCGTCGCCCCCGGCCAGCGCCTCGGCCAGGCCCGCCACCGCCTCCGGCGCACGCTCGGCGAACGAGGTGAGCAGCTGCGAGAACAGGGCGCGGTCCTCGGGGGTGCCCACCCCGCCGAGCTCCTCGACGCGGGCCCGCACGGTCACCTCCAGCGGCACCTGCACACCGGGAGCCGCGGCCTCCGGCTCGACCGCAGGCCCGGGTCCCGTCGCGGCCCCGGTCGCGGCCTCGAGCGCCATCTCCGACCGGGCCGGTGCCACCTCCAGCCCGTCGAGCAGGATCTCCAGGTCGCGGGCGCGCACGGGCTTGCTGAGGTAGTCGTCCATGCCGGCGCCCGTGCAGGCGGCGCGGTCCTCCATCAGGACGCTGGCCGTCACGGCGACGATGCGCGGCTGACGGGTGGCGGCGACCTCGGCCCGGATGCGGCGGGTGGCCTCCAGCCCGTCCATCACGGGCATGTGCAGGTCCATCAGGACGACGTCGTAGTCCTTGCGACGGGTGGCCTCCACGGCCTCGCGGCCGTTGTCGACGGTGTCGACCCGGTGGCCCAGCTTCGCCAGCATGAGCTGCGCGACCTTCTGGTTGACCAGGTTGTCCTCGGCGAGGAGGACCTGCAGCTCCCGGCGACCGCGCCGCGACGCGCTCTCCTCGGCGCGGGCGTCCGCCGCCCGCTGCGGCGAGGACGCGTCCTGTGCCGCCGCGGTCAGCGTCAGCGCCTGGACGCGCTCCCGCAGCACCGTCCCGCGGGTGGGCTTGGTGAGCACGGCGTCGAAGAGCGGCGGACGGTTCGGGTCGGCGCGCCAGTGCACGCTCGTCAGCAGGACGAGCGGCAGGTCGCGGCCGGCGGGCAGCTCCCGCAGCGCGGAGGCGAGCTGCTCGCCGTTGGTCCCGGGCATGTGCATGTCGAGGACCGCGATGTCGAACTGCCGTCCCCCGGCGATGAGCGCCAGCGCCTCGGCGGCCGAGCTCACGTCGGTGCAGGACATGCCCCAGCCCTGCATCTGCAGGCTCAGGACCCGGCGGTTCGTGGCGTTGTCGTCGACGATGAGGGCGGTGCGCCCGGTCAGCGCCGCGGACTCGTGCTGCTGCTGCGGGCCGCGCGTGTCCGGCGCCTCCGGCAGCACCACCGCGAAGGTGAACGTGGAACCCACGCCGACGAGGGTGTCGACCTCCAGGTCCCCGCCCATCGCGGTGGCCAGCCTGCGGCTGATGACCAGGCCGAGGCCGGTGCCGCCGTAGTGGCGCGTGGTGGAGGAGTCCACCTGGCTGAAGGAGCGGAACAGGCGGTCCATCCGGTCGGCGGGGATCCCGATGCCGGTGTCGCGCACGGCGACGCGCAGGCGCACCGGGCCCTGCGCGGCCTCGCTGAGCCGCTCCCCCGTCACCGTGAGCGCCACCTCCCCGCGCTCGGTGAACTTCACCGCGTTGCTGAGGAGGTTGACGAGGATCTGCCGCACCCGGGCTGCGTCCCCGCGCAGCATCGCCGGGGTGGACTCGTCGATGTGGCCGATGAGCTCCAGGCCCTTCGCGCTGGCCGCGTGGCTGACGAGGGCGAGGGCGCTCTCGACGCAGGTCTGGACGGCGAACGGCTCGGCGTCGAGCTCGAGCTCGCCGGCCTCGATCTTGGAGAAGTCGAGGACGTCGTTGATGATGCCGAGCAGGGCGTCGCCGGAGTCCCGCACCGTCTCCGCCAGCTCGCGCTGGTCGCGGTCCAGCTCCGTCTCGAGCAGCAGATCGGTCATGCCGATCACGGCGTTCATGGGCGTGCGGATCTCGTGGCTCATCGTCGCCAGGAACGCCGACTTCGCCGACGCCGCCGCCAGCGCCTCGTCGCGCGCCTGGGTGAGGACCGCGACCGAGGCGTTGACCGCCGTGGCCATCCGGGTCAGCTCCTCCGGACCGGAGACCTCGGCGGGCTCCGTGAGCTCGCCGGCCGCCAGCCGCTGCGCCGCGGCGGTGACCCGCCGGACGGGAAGGGTGACGGTGCGGGTGACCCACCAGGCCCCGAGGCCGGCGAGGAGGATCCCGGCGGCCATGCCGCCCAGGATGACGGCGCGGGTGGTGTCCGCGCTGGCGGCGGAGGACCCCTGGCGGGCGGCCAGCTCGCCCCGCTCGGTCTGCTCCAGCTCCTCCAGGTGCGCGTCGATCTCCTGCATGAGCGTGCGGCCGCGGTCGGTGGCGACGACCTGCTGCGCCGCCTCGAAGCCCTGGTCGCGGCGCAGCTCGATGGTCTCCTCGAGCTCGTCGAGCAGGCCGTGGACCATGTCGCGCAGCTCCGCGTGGTACTCCACGTAGCCGGGGTGGTCGTCGGTCATCCACTGCAGGACGGCCAGGTTGCCGTCGATCTGGCCGACGGCCTCCCGGTACGAGTCGAGGTAGTACTCCCGCCCGGTGATGAGGTAGCCGCGCTGGCCGCGCTGGGCGTCGCCGACGAGGGCTTCGAGGGCGTCGATGCGGTCGATGACCTGGTAGGTGCGGTCGACCCGGTCGCGCTCGGCGAGCAGGGCACCGATGCGCAGGTAGGCGCTGCTGCCGACGACGAGGACCGCGCTGATGGCCAGCACGAAGCCGAACGTCAGCAGCCGCGCCACGGTCCAGCGCAAGCGGCGCCCCGGCATCACCAGCTGCCTGCGGCGCTGGCCTGGACGTTGAGGCCGCGGTCGATGGCTGCGCAGAGGGCGCTGAGCACGACCGGCTTGGTCAGGTAGGTGGCGCCGAGCGCCTGGCCGGCGGCGATGTCCTCCGGCTGCACGCGGCCGGACAGGAAGACCACCGGAACCCGCTCGAAGGAGTGGTGCCGGCGCAGCTGCTCGAGCAGCTCCAGGCCGGTCAGTCCGGGCATCGACACGTCGGAGACCAGCACCTCCGGCGCGCCGCGATCGGCGACGATCGCGAGGGCCTCCTCGCCGGAGCCCGCTCCCACCACGCGGTGGCCCGCGGCCCGCAGCCGCACCTCCAGCAGGGTTCGGATGTCCTGGTCGTCCTCCACCACGAGCACTCTGGCCACGGTCGTGTCCTCTCCTCCGGTCGGCCCCGAGCGGCCCGCCCCCGCCCGATGGCGGAGGAGCGAGCCTCACGAACGGGGCATCGGCAGCAGCAGCGGACGGCTTGAGCCCGGATGCGCGCCCCCGGAAGGGTGGCGACGGCACGGAGGGTGACGAGGAGACGGGAGCGCTCGCCCGCTCGGTGAGCGGGGGAGCGCGAGGGGACGGTGGATCAGCCGAGCTCGGGGAACCAGAGCGCGATCTCGCGGGCGGCGGACTCCGGGGAGTCGGAGCCGTGCACGAGGTTCTGCTGGACGGCGACGCCCCAGTCCCGCCCGAGGTCGCCGCGGATCGTGCCCGGTGCGGCGGTGGTCGGGTCGGTCGCGCCGGCGAGGCTGCGGAACCCCTCGATGGCCCGGTGCCCCTCCACCACGGCGGCGACGACGGGCCCGGAGGACATGAACTCCACCAGCGGCTCGTAGAACGGCTTCCCCTCGTGCTCGGCGTAGTGCCCGGCGAGCAGCTCCCGGTCGGCGGTGCGCAGCTGCAGCGCGACGAGGGAGTAGCCCTTCGCCTCGATGCGGCGCAGCACCTCCCCCACGAGGTTGCGGCGGACGCCGTCGGGCTTGACGAGGACGAGGGTGCGCTGGGCAGTCGTGTCGGCCACGGCGCCACCCTAGCCGCCGGATGATCCCCGGCAGGAACCCCGCCCGGGCGGGAGATGGCGGATCGGGCGTGGCAGGTGCAGCATGTCCGCCACCACAACGATGATCACTTCCGAGCACCACGGCGGTCCGGCGGCGGTCGGGCGAGGGGGCGGCATGGCGTCGACGGATTCGGACCTGGAGCAGCGGACCACCACGAAGGTGGTGCTCATCTCGGTGGTGGCGGCGATCGGGGGCTTCCTCTTCGGCTTCGACACCGCCGTCATCAACGGCGCGGTCGTCGCCATGACGGCCGAGTTCCGGCTCAGCCCGCTGCTCAGCGGCTTCACGGTCTCCAGCGCCCTGCTCGGCGCGGCGGCGGGTGCCTGGTTCGCCGGCGGCCTCGCCGACCGGTTCGGCCGCAAGGCGGTCATGGTGATCGGTGGCGGGCTGTTCCTCGCCAGCGCCTTCGGCTCCGGCCTCGCGTTCGGGGTGTGGGACCTCATCCTCTGGCGCGTCGTCGGGGGCGTCGGCGTCGGCATCGCCTCCGTCATCGCGCCCACCTACATCGCGGAGGTCGCCCCCGCCCACATCCGGGGGCGGCTCGCCTCCCTGCAGCAGCTGATGATCACCATCGGCATCTTCGTCGCCCTGCTCTCGGACGCCTTCATCGCCGACACGGCGGGCGGGGCGGCGGAGGAGACCTGGCTGGGCCTGACGGCCTGGCGCTGGATGTTCCTCGCCGAGGCGGTGCCGGCCGCGGTCTGGGCGCTGCTGGCCCTCACCGTTCCCGAGTCCCCGCGCCACCTGGTCGCCAAGGGTGAGACCCGCCGCGCCGGCGAGGTGCTGCGCGACGTGCTCGGCGCCCGGAGCGTGGAGGCCGTCCAGCAGAAGGTGCGCCAGATCGCCCACAGCCTGGAGCGCGAGGACGACCCGAGCCTGAAGGACCTGCGCGGTCCCCGGTTCGGCCTGCTGCCCGTCGTCTGGGTCGGCATCGTGCTCTCCGTCCTCCAGCAGGCCGTCGGCATCAACGTGATCTTCTACTACTCCAACAGCCTGTGGCGCTCCGTCGGCTTCGACGAGTCGCAGGCGTTCACCACGTCCGTCTTCACCGCGGTCACGAACGTCGTCGTCACGTTCATCGCCATCGCGACGGTCGACAGGATCGGCCGCAAGCCGCTGCTGCTGGCGGGCTCGGTCGGCATGGTGGCGTCCCTGACGACGATGGCGGTGGCGTTCTCCCAGGCCACGGGGCCCGTGGACGACCCGTCCCTGCCGGCGCCGTGGGGCATGGTCGCCGTCGTCGCCGCGAACGTCTACGTCGTCGCGTTCGGGGCGACCTGGGGCCCGGTCGTCTGGGTCCTGCTCGGCGAGATGTTCCCCAACCGCATCCGTGCCGCGGCCCTCGCGGTGGCCGCCGCCGCGCAGTGGCTGGCGAACTTCACCGTCTCCACGACGTTCCCGACGCTGGCCGGCATCGGGCTGCCGCTGGCGTACGGGCTCTACGCGGCCTTCGCGGCCGCCTCGGTCCTCTTCGTCTGGAAGGCGGTGCGGGAGACCAAGGGCCGCGAGCTGGAGGACATGGGGACGTAGGTCCCCGCCCGCCGCGGCGAGCGGGAGCCCCGCGGCGGCGGTCCGCTGCGGGGCTCCCGGCGCACGTCAGGAGCCCTCCAGCTTCCGGGCCACCTCCGCCCGCTCCCGCTCGATGCGCGTGCCGATGACCAGCGCCGCCACCCACAGCAGCACGAACATCCCGCCGGCGAAGAACATCTCCGGCACCCAGAAGCCCCCGGCCAGCACCGCGACCTGCAGCAGCGACCCCAGGACGTAGCCCGCCCGCGAGCGCAGCAGCCCCGCGCAGAGCAGGCACGCCAGCGCCAGCGCACCGCCCGTCACCAGCGCGGTCTGCATCCCGACCGGCGACAGCCGCATCGCCACCAGCGCCGCGAAGGCGACGACGAGGGCCTCCGAGACCAGGGTCGTCGACGCCATCATCCGCTTGGGGTCCTTCACGACCCACCCCCCGTCCGCACCGCACCGACCACCCGCACCGCCGGGCTCACCGCCCGACCCGCAGCAGGGTGCGGACGTCCCCGGCCAGCACCACCGACCCGGTCACCACCACGCCACCACCGACGTCGCCGTCCGCCTCGGCCAGGCCCAGGGCCATGTCGATGGCCTGGTCGGCGCGCTCGGCGACGTGGACCCGGTCCTCCCCGAAGACGTCCTCGGCGATCTCCGCCAGATCCGCCGGCTCCAGCGACCGGGGGGCGGAGGAGCGGGTCACCACCACCTCGGCGAACACCGGCTCCAAGGCGGCGAGGATGCCCTCGGCGTCCTTGTCGGCGGCGACCGCCACGACGCCGACGAGCCGGTTGAAGGTGAAGGCCTCCGCCAGCGCCTCCGCCAGCACCTTCGCCCCGCCGGGGTTGTGCGCGGCGTCGAGCACGACGGCCGGCGCCCGGCGCACGACCTCCATGCGCCCGGGCGAGTCCACGTCCGCGAACGCCCCCTCCACCACGGCCGCCCCGAGCGTGGAGCCCGGTTCGGCGAGCAGCGCCTCCGCCGCGCTGAGCGCGACGGCGGCGTTGTGCGCCTGGTGCACGCCGTGCAGCGGCAGGAGGACGTCGGCGTAGACCCCGCCGCGCGTCCGCAGCGACACCAGCTGCCCGCCCACGGCCAGCTGCCGGTCCACGACGCCCAGGTCGACGCCCTCGCGGACGACGGAGCAGCGCTCGGACACGACGCGCCGCATCAGCACCTCGTCGGCCTCGGGCTCCTGCGCGGCGAGGACCACCGTCGCACCGTGCTTGATGATCCCCGCCTTGTTCTCCGCGATCTCGGCGATGGTCGAACCCAGCCACGCCTCGTGGTCCACGGACACGGGCGTCACGACGCACACGTCGGGCTGCACGACGTTCGTGGTGTCCCACGTCCCGCCGAGGCCCACCTCCACGACCGCCACGTCCACCGGGGCGTCCGCGAACGCCCAGAACGCCATCAGGGTGAGGACCTCGAAGAAGCTCAGCCGCGGATCCCCCGCAGCGGCGGCCCGCTCGTCGAGGATGCGGACCACGGGCTCCACGTCCTCGAAGACGGCGACGAAGCGCTCGCGGCTGAGCGGCTCCCCGTCGATGGCGATGCGCTCGGTGATCTCCGACAGGTGCGGGCTGGTGAAGCGCCCGGTGCGCAGGTCGTGCTCGCGCACCAGCCGCTCCACCATCCGCGACGTCGACGTCTTGCCGTTGGTGCCCGTGATGTGGACGACCCGGTACGCCAGCTGCGGGTCGCCCAGCAGGTGGCAGGCTTCCCGCACCCGCTCCAGGGTGGGGTGGATGCGGTGCTCGGGGTTGCGGGACAGGATCTCCCGCACGACCTCCGCGTAGCGGCTCCCGGGGTGGCGCCCGGTGCCCGACTGCTCGCTCATCGCGGGCCTTCCGCGCGCTCGACGGCGATCCGCACCTGGTGCCCCTCCACCGCGGCGGTCAGCGTGGTCCGCTCGGTGGGCAGCGCCTCCGCGGAGCCGGCCGAGCCGAACTGCTGCGCGAGCGTCTCGGAGACGACGAGGTTCTGGTGCGTCACGAGCGCCTCCCACACCGGCCCGTCGGCCGCGACGGTGAGCCGGATCCGGTCCGAGACGTGCAGGCCCGCGTCCCGGCGCGCCTGCTGCACGAGGCGGATGACGTCGCGGGCCAGGCCCTCCGCGGCCAGTTCGGGGGTGACCGCCGTGTCCAGCACCACGAACCCGCCGGACTCCAGCGGCGCGGTGCGGCGCTCCCCCGCACCGCCGCCCTCCACGACCAGGCCGACCTCGTACTCCCCCGGCTGCAGGGCGATCCCCCCGGCCACCACGCCCTCGGCGGTGCGCTGCCAGTCCCCGGCCTTCGCCGCGCGGATCGCCGTCTGCACCTCCTTGCCGATGCGGGGGCCGGCGGCGCGGGCGTTGACCGTGAGGCGCTCCACCACGCCGAACTCCGCGCCGCGGTCGGGGGTGCCCAGCGCGACCTCGCGGACGTTGACCTCCTGGGCGATGAGCTGCGCGAACGGCCGCAGCAGCTCCGGGTCGTCCAGGACCTGCACCTGGGTCAGGGGCAGCCGCACCCGCAGGTTCTCCGCCTTGCGCACCGACAGCACCGCCGAGCACACCGCCCGCGCCCGGTCCATCGCCGCGACGAGGTCGGGGTCGGCGGGCAGGTCGGCGGCGTCGGGCCACTCCGTCAGGTGCACCGAGCGCCCGCCCGTCAGGCCGCGCCACACCTCCTCGCCGATCAGGGGCAGCAACGGCGCCAGCATCCGCGTCAGCGTCTCCAGCACCGTGTGCAGCGTGTCCAGCGCGTCGCGGGCGGCGTCGGACTCGCCGTCCCAGAACCGCTCCCGGGAACGGCGCACGTACCAGTTCGTCAGCACGTCCAGGAATTCCCGGGAGCTCGCGCACGCACCGGAGACGTCGTACTCGTCGAGCTGCGCGGTGACCGCGGCGACGGTGTCGTGCAGCTTCGCCAGGACGTAGCGGTCCAGCACGTCCTGCGACGACGTCCGCCAGCGGGGGCGGTGGCTGGAGAGCCCGGAGTAGGTGGAGAAGAAGTACCACGTGCTCCACAACGGCATGATCACCTGCCGCACGGCGTCGCGGATGCCCTGCTCCGTGACGACGAGGTTCCCACCGCGCAGCACCGGGGACGCCATCAGGAACCAGCGCATGGCGTCGGAGCCGTCGCGGTCCAGCACCTCGGAGACGTCGGGGTAGTTGCGCAGCGACTTGCTCATCTTGCGGCCGTCGTCGCCGAGCAGGATGCCGTGCGAGACGCAGGTGCGGAACGCGGGCCGGTCGAACAGCGCGGTGGCCAGCACGTGCAGCGTGTAGAACCAGCCGCGCGTCTGCCCGATGTACTCGACGATGAAGTCGCCCGGGTAGTGGCTCTCGAACCAGTCGGTGTTCTCGAACGGGTAGTGCACCTGCGCGAAGGGCATCGCGCCGGACTCGAACCAGCAGTCGAGCACCTCCGGGACCCGGCGCATCGTCGAGCGCCCCGTCGGGTCGTCGGGGTTCGGCCGGGTGAGGGCGTCGACGTGGGGCCGGTGCAGGTCAGCCGGGCGCACGCCGAAGTCGCGCTCCAGCTCGTCGAGGGAGCCGTAGACGTCGACCCGGGGGTGCTGCGGGTCGTCCGAGACCCACACCGGGATCGGGCTGCCCCAGTAGCGGTTCCGGCTGATCGACCAGTCCCGCGCCCCCTCCAGCCACTTGCCGAAGGACCCGTCCTTGACGTGGCCGGGAACCCAGGTGATCTCCTGGTTCAGCTCGACCATGCGGTCGCGGATCTTCGTGACCTCCACGAACCAGCTGGAGACCGCCCGGTAGATCAGGGCGTTGCCGCAGCGCCAGCAGTGCGGGTACGGGTGGTCGTAGGTCTCCTGGCGCACCAGCAGGGTGCCGGGGGTGACCGAGCCGCCGTGCCGCTTGAGGTCGGCGATGATCTGCTTGTTGGCCTCGAACACCTGCGTGCCGGCGTAGTCGGGCACCTGGGAGGTGAACTCCCCGCGCGAGTCGACGGGCACGACGGCGGCGATGCCCGCCGCGTCGGTGACGGCCTTGTCCTCCTCACCGAAGGCGGGGGCGATGTGCACGGCGCCGGTGCCGTCCTCGGTGGTGACGTAGTCGGCGGGCAGCACCTGGTGGGCGTGGTCGTGGCCGGCGAAGTAGGAGAACGGCGGCACGTAGCGGGAGCCGAGCAGTTCCTCGCCGCGCAGGCGCTGCACGACGCGCACGCCCTCGGCCGTCCCGTCCTCGGACAGCTCCCGGGCGTAGGCGGCGACGCGGTCGGCGGCCAGCACGAGGCGCCGGGTGCCGTCCTGCCCGTCGGCCGCGGGCCGCTCGACCACGGCGTACTCGATCTGCGGGCCGACGGCGACGGCGAGGTTGCTCGGCAGCGTCCACGGCGTCGTCGTCCAGACGAGGATCAGCGCACCGGCCGCCGGGCCGCTGGTCAGCTCGAAGCCCACCGTGACCGCGGGGTCCTGCCGCTGCCGGTAGACGTCGTCCATGCGCGTCTCGGTGTTCGACAGGGGCGTCTCGCAGCGCCAGCAGTACGCCAGCACCCGGAAGCCCTCGTAGATGAGGCCCTTGTCGTGGAGCGTCTTGAACGCCCACATCACCGACTCCATGTAGTCGGTGTCGAGGGTCTTGTAGTCGTTCTCGAAGTCCACCCAGCGCGCCTGGCGGGTCACGTAGGACTCCCAGTCGGCGGTGTAGCGCAGCACGGACGCGCGGCAGGCCTCGTTGAACCTGTCGATGCCCATCTGCTCGATCTCGGACTTGTGGGTGATGCCGAGCTGGCGCTCCGCCTCCACCTCGGCGGGCAGGCCGTGGCAGTCCCAGCCGAAGCGGCGGTCGACGCGCTGGCCGCGCATCGTCCGGTAGCGGGGCACGACGTCCTTGACGTAGCCGGTGAGCAGGTGCCCGTAGTGGGGCAGGCCGTTGGCGAAGGGCGGGCCGTCGTAGAAGACGAACTCCTCGGGGCCGCGCGGGTGCCGTTCGAGGCTCGCCTCGAAGGTCCCGTCCGCCGCCCAGGAGTCCAGCACCCGCTGCTCGATCTCCGGGAAGCGCGGGCTGGACGGCACCTGGGCGCGGCCCGCTACGGGGCCGTTCGCCGGGGCCTCGTCCGTCGCCTCGGTCATCGGGTCGTTCGTCGGGTCGTTCGCGGACACGGGTCTCCTCCAGCCGAGTGCGTCACCACCCGCGAGGACGACGGGTGCCGGTCTCGGCCCCCACCGCGGTACCACCCCGCTTGCCGCCGCACCGGCACCGGGAGGTGCGCGCCGCGACGACCGCTCGTCGTCCGGCTGTCACGGGCCGGACCCGTCCGGGTCTACTGGGGCGCCCCCCGGGGGTGCGCCCGTTCTTCCGGAGGCTCGCCGGTGATGGCCGGGTCGACGCCTGTGCCCCGAGTCTAACCGGCGGGTGCGCCGAGGTGGTCCCGCCTGCGGCGGACGGGACACCGCACCGTCGCATCCGTCGAGGGGACGGGACCACGGAGGCGGACCACGGAGGCGGACCACGGAGGCGGACCACGGAGGCGGACCACGGAGGCGGACCACGGAGGCGGGGAGCGGTCAGTGCTGCCCGGGCGGGCCGTTGGGGTCGCGGTGGCGCTTGGCGAGGACGGCCGCTCCCCCGCCGAGCAGGGCGGCGATCCCGCCGACCACGAGGAGCGGCGCACCGCCCGGGCCGTCCTCCGGCTCCGCACCCCTCGGGCCCCCGTCCGCCTCCTGTCCGGCAGTGGCCTGCGGCTCGGCGGTGGCCTCCGGCTCGGCGGTGGGAGTGGCCTCCGCCGGGGCGGTGGCCCCCTCGACGCCGAAGGAGAACGAGCCCTCGATCGGGTGTCCGTCGCCGGAGACGACGCGCCACTGCACGGCGTAGGTGCCCGGCGCCAGGCCGGCGGGCAGGGCTGCGGTGACGCGGTCGCCCTCCACGACCGGCTCGGGCTCGGCGACGGTCGCGCCCGCCTGGTCCTGCACGCGGACCCGCGGCGACAGCGCCAGGACGTCGTCGCTGAAGGCGAGCTCGACCCGGGCGGGGGCCGCGGGCAGGCGCGCGCCGTCGGCGGGGTCGCTGCTCAGGAGCCGGTCGTGGGCGGCGGCGGGGGCGGCGGCGAGGACGACGGCGAGCAGGCCGCCGGCGCCGGCGAGGAGCAGGGAGGGCACCCGGGGAGCCATGCAGGAGGACACGGCGCCCGAGCCTAGGCGGGGCCCGGCCGGCACCTCGCGGCACGTCCGGCGCAAAGAACCCGGACCTGCAGTACCGGATACTTCTGTTCCGGCGTAACCTGGCGTCACCGCACCGCTCCGGTGCGGCGGGCGCAGCGAGCCCGACCTCGAGGAGGAGGACCAGTGGCCGAGACAGCCAGCCGCCGCACGACCCGGAACGTGGTGTTCGTCGACGGTGTCCGCACGCCGTTCGGGAAGGCCCGCCCCGACGGCTACTACGCCGAGACCCGCGCCGACGACCTGGTCGTGCACTGCCTGCGGGAGCTGCTGCGCCGCAACCCCGGCCTGGCGCCCGAGCGCGTCGACGACGTCGCCATCGCGGCCGCCACCCAGAGCGGCGACCAGGGCCTCCTGCTCGGCCGCAGCGCCGCGCTGCTCGCGGGCCTGCCCGCCACCGTCCCCGGCTACTCCATCGACCGCTGGTGCGCCGGCGCCATGACCGCCGTGACGACCGCGGCCGGCAGCATCGCCTTCGGTGCAGCCGACGTCGCCCTCGCCGGCGGCGTGGAGCACATGGGCCACCACCCCATCGGCTCGGGCACCGACCCGAACCCGCGCTTCCTGATGGAGCGCATCGTCGCCCCCGACGCGCTGAACATGGGCATCACCGCGGAGAACCTGCACGACCGCTACCCGGCCCTCACCAAGGAGCGCGCCGACGCGTGGGCGGTGAACAGCCAGCTGCGCTTCGCCAAGGCCCAGGCCGACGGCACCATCGGCCGCGACCTCGTCCCGGTGGCGACGCGCAGCACGCAGCACGGCTACGGTGTCGCCACGGTCGACGAGCTCGCCCGCCCGAACACCACGACGGAGGGGCTGGCGAAGCTCAAGACGCCCTTCCGTCCGCACGGGCGCGTCACCGCGGGCAACGCCTCCCCGCTCACCGACGGGGCGACGGCCTGCATCGTCGCCGCGGAGGAAACGGCTGCCGAGCTGGGGCTGCCCGCCTCGATGCGCCTGGTCAGCTACGCCTTCGCGGGCGTGGAGCCGGAGGTCATGGGCTTCGGCCCGGTGCCCTCCACGGAGAAGGCGCTGCGCCTTGCCGGTCTCGGCATCGACGACATCGGCCTCATCGAGATCAACGAGGCGTTCGCCGTGCAGGTGCTCTCCTTCCTCGACCACTACGGCATCGCCGACGACGACCCCCGGGTCAACCCCTACGGCGGCGCCATCGCGATCGGCCACCCGCTGGCCTCCTCCGGCGTCCGCCTGATGATCCAGCTCTCCCGCGCGTTCGAGCAGCGCCCCGAGGTCCGCTACGGCATCACCACCATGTGCGTGGGCCTCGGCATGGGCGGCACCGTCGTCTGGGAGAACCTGCACCACGCCGACGCGACGAAGGGCGCCTCGGCGCAGCCCGCCACCTCCAGCGACGCCGACGGGAGCCGCGCGTGAGCACCTCCACCACCCCCCAGCCCAGCACCCGCGAGTCCGCGACCCGCGACTCGCTGACCCCGGTGCAGCCTCCGTCCACCACCACGGGCACCGGTCGCGAGGCCGAGGGCCGGCCCGCGAAGCAGGACCTGACGACCCGGGCCCTGCTGCGGGTCGTGGACCTGCCCGGTGGCCCGGGGCGCCTCGCGCTGATCACCCTGGACAACGGCGACCCGCGCCGCCCGACGCCGCTCTCGCCGGCCGCCATGGAGAGCCTGTCCGCCGCCCTCGACGAGGCGGAGCGCGCCGGTGTCGTCGCCGTGGCCCTCACCGGCAAGCCCGGCTTCTTCTGCGCCGGGGCCGACCTCAAGCGCATCGGGGAGCTGCGCGAGCGCTCCGACGCCCTGGCCACCGCGACGCAGGGGCACGAGGTGTTCCGCCGCCTCGGCGAGATGTCCGTGCCGACGTTCGCCTACGTCAACGGCCTCGCCCTCGGCGGCGGCCTGGAGCTGGCGCTGCACTGCACCTACCGCACCGTCTCGACCTCGGCCGCGGCGCTCGGGCTGCCGGAGTGCTACCTCGGCCTCGTCCCCGGCTGGGGCGGCACCTTCCTGCTGCCCCACCTCATCGGCCCCGACGCCGCCGTCGACGTCATGATCGGCAACGCCCTCGCGAACAACCGCACCCTGCGCGGGGCGCAGGCCGCACAGGTGGGCATCGCGGACGTGGCCTTCGAGCCGGCGGACTTCCTGGAGCAGTCGCTGCGCTGGACGTCGCAGGTGCTGCGCGGGGAGGTGACGGTGGAGCGCGGGAGCGCCGACCGCAGCGACGCCGCCTGGGAGGCCGCGCTGGCCAAGGGCCGCGCCCTCGCCGACGCCCGCGTCCACGGCGCGGCACCCGCCCCCTACCGGGCGCTCGACCTCATCGCCCTGGCCCGCACCGCCGACCGGGACACCGCCTTCGCCGCCGAGGACGAGGCGCTGGGCGACCTCATCATGAGCGACGAGGCCCGGGCCTCCATCTACGCCTTCCACCTCGTGCAGCGCTTCGCCAAGTCCGCCGACGGGGCCCCGCCGAAGGAACTGGCCCGCAAGGTCACCAAGGTCGGCGTCGTGGGGGCGGGGCTGATGGCCAGCCAGCTCGCCCTGCTCTTCCTGCACCGGCTGAAGGTGCCCGTCGTCCTCACCGACCTCGACGACGCCCGCGTGCAGAAGGGCCTCGGGTTCGTCCGCGCCGGCATCGACGAGCTGCACGCCAAGGGCAGGCTCAGCGCCGACGGCCGCAACCGCCTGAACGCGCTGGTGTCCGGCTCCACGGACAAGGCCGCGATGGCCGACGCCGACTTCGTCATCGAGGCGGTGTTCGAGGACCTCGAGGTCAAGCGCACCATGCTGCGGGAGCTGGAGCCGCTGCTGCGCGAGGACTGCGTGATCGCCACGAACACCTCCTCCCTGTCGGTGACGGCGATGTCGGAGGTGCTGACGCGCCCGGAGCGCATGGTGGGCTTCCACTTCTTCAACCCCGTCGCGGTGCTGCCGCTGGTGGAGGTCGCCCGCACGCCCGCCACGGACGACGCGACCCTGGCGACAGCGTTCGCGGTGGGCAGGGAGCTGAAGAAGACCTGCGTGCTGGTGCGCGACGCCCCGGCCTTCGTGGTCAACCGTGTGAGCACCCGCCTGTTCTGCGAGGTCATGCGGGCGATCGACGAGGGCATGCCCCTGCTGGACGCCGAGCACGCCCTGGACCCCCTGGGCCTGCCGATGTCCCCGCTGCGGCTGGCCGCCCTCGTCGGCCCGGCCGTCATGCTGCACGTCGCCGAGAGCCTGCACGAGGCGTTCCCGGACCGCTTCGCCGTCTCCCCCAACCTGCAGCGCTGGGTGGACGCCGGCAGCCCGGACCTCGTCACCCGCAAGGGAGCGGTCGAGCTGACGCCGCAGGCCGAGGGCGTGTTCGTCCAGGGCCGGAGCGCGGTGAGCCGGGAGGAGCTGCTGCAGCGGGTGCAGGACGCGCTCGCCGACGAGGTCGGCCTGGTGCTGGACGAGGGTGTCGCCGCGTCCCCGCAGGAGGTCGACGTGTGCCTGATCCTGGGCACGGGGCACCCGCTCTTCCTCGGGGGGATCACCCCGTACCTGGACCGCACGGGCGCCTCGGAGCGGGTGCGCGGGCGCAGGTTCCTGCCGCCGGGCGTCGCCAGCGCCGGCTGAGCCGCCGCCGCCGGACCGACCGGCACGAGGGCCGCTCCCCGATCGGGGAGCGGCCCTCGCCGCTCTGCTGACCGGATACCGCTCGCTGCGGGCCGTCGGCTGCACAGATTGACCAGCACGACGCCCTGCGTTCACCTGGTGGTCTCCGAAAACCGCCGGGAGGGCGCATGATGTCCTCGCCCACGGGTCAGAACCTCCTCCAGGAGCATCGATGACGAGCACCCGCAGAACCCGGACCGTCGCAGCCGCCGCCACCACGCTGGCGATGACCGCGCTCACCGCAGCCGCCACCCTCACCCCCGCCGACGCGGCGGGCCCGAGGGGCCCCAAGCCGGTCGAGGTGCAACTCCTCGCCCTCAACGACTTCCACGGCGCCCTCGAGGAGCCCGGCGGGTCGGGCGGCCGCATCCAGACCGGCGTCGACGCCGACGGCAAGGCGGTCACGGTCAACGCCGGTGGCGCCGAGTTCCTCGCCACGCAGCTGACCCAGCTCGCGGCCGAGCAGAAGAAGAACAACACGATCACGGTGGCCGCGGGCGACCTCATCGGCGGCTCCCCGCTGCTGTCGGCCGCCTTCCACGACGAGCCGACCATCGAGTCCCTCAGCCTCGCCGGTCTCGACTACGCCGCCGTGGGCAACCACGAGTTCGACGAGGGCGCCGCCGAGCTGCTGCGCATCCAGAACGGCGGCTGCCACCCCGTCGACGGCTGCGCCGACGGCACGCCGTACGAGGGTGCGGACTTCCAGTACCTGTCCGCCAACGCCTTCGTGACGGAGACCGGCGAGCCGCTCCTGGCCCCCTACGCCATCCACAAGGTGCAGGGCGTGAAGATCGGCTTCATCGGCATGACGCTGGAGGGCACGAAGGACATCGTCAGCCAGGAGGGCGTCGCCGGCCTGGACTTCGCCGACGAGGCCGAGACCGCCAACCGCTACGTCCGCGAGCTGCAGAGCCAGGGCGTCGAGGCGATCGTCGTCCTGCTCCACGAGGGCGGCGCGCAGAGCGGCGCCATGAAGTGGGACATCAACGGCTGCAACAACTTCGGCGGGCCCATCGTCGACATCGTCCAGCGCATGGACGACGCGGTCGACGTGGTCGTCACCGGCCACACGCACCAGGCGTACAACTGCCGCATCGACGACACGCTCGTCACCAGCGCCGCCTCGAACGGCCGCCTCGTCACCGACATCGACCTGCGCATCGACCGCCGCAGCGGCGACGTCCTGCCCGGGGCGGAGGCGAAGAACATGATCGTCACCCGTGACGTCGCCCGGGACGCCAGCCAGACCGCTCTCATCGAGCGCTACACCCAGGCCCTGGGGCCGATCCGCGACCGGCGGGTCGGCGAGGCGGCGGAGGAGATCCTCCGCGCGCAGGAGGTCCTGCTCGGCAACGTCGGTGGCGAGTCCGCCCTCGGCAACCTCATCGCCGACGCCCAGCTCGCGGGCAGCGACGACGAGGCCGGCGCGGTCGCGGCCTTCATGAACCCCGGCGGCGTGCGGGCCGACCTGCTCGCCGGCGAGGTGACCTACGAGGAGGCGTTCACGGTGCAGCCGTTCGCCAACAACCTCGTCACCCTCGACCTCACGGGCGCGCAGCTGAACTGCCTCCTGGAGCAGCAGTTCCAGGTCGGCAAGGTGCTCGCCCCCTCGGCCTCCGTCTCCTACCTGGTGGACCCCGCGGGCACCACCGCCGCAGCGGGCGCCGACCCCTGCACCGGCAGCCGGGTCGTCGACTCCAGCGTCACCATCGGCGGGAGCACCGTCGAGGCCGGCGCGACCTACCGGGTCACCGTGAACAGCTTCCTCGCCGGCGGCGGGGACGGCTTCTCGGTCCTGACCGGCGGCACGAACGCCGTCACCGGCCCGATCGACCTCGACGCGTTCATCGCCTACCTCGGCGCGAACTCGCCGGTGAGCGCGCCCGAGCTGGACCGGATCGGCCTCGTCCAGCCGTGAGACCAGCCGTGACGCGCTGATCCGCGGACGACGGAGGCGGTGGTCCCCCCAGGGGGGCCACCGCCTCCGTCGTGCGTGCGGCTGCGGCCGGGCGGACGCGTGCCGCCGGCCCGTCAGGCGAAGGCGCTGATGCCGGTGAGCTGCTTGCCGATGATGAGCGTCTGGATGCTCTCGGTGCCCTCGTAGGTGTGCAGGGCCTCGATGTCGGCCATGTGCCGCATGACGCGGTGCTCCAGCAGGATGCCGTTGCCGCCCATGAGGTCGCGGGCCGTGGCCAGCACCTGCCGGGCCTTGCGGGTGGCGTTCATCTTCGCCAGGGACGCCATCGTGTCCGTCAACCGGCCCTGCTCGGCGAGGCGGGAGGTGCGCAGGCAGAACAGCTGCATCGCGGTCACCTCGGCGAGCATCTGCACGAGCTTCTCCTGCACCAGCTGGAACGAGGCGATCGGCTTGCCGAACTGCTGCCGCTGGAGGGCGTAGGACAGTGCGCACTCGTAGGCGGCGGTGGCGTGGCCGAGCGCGGACCAGGCGATGCCCGCCCGGGTGGCGGACAGCACCCGCGCGGTGTCCTTGAAGGTGCGCCCCCCGGGCAGCTTGTTCTCGGCGGGGACGCGGCAGTCCGTCAGCCGGATGTCGGCGTTCCAGACGGCGCGCAGGGATCCCTTGCCCTCGATGACGTCGGCCTCGTAGCCGGGGGTGCCCTTCTCGACGAGGAAGCCCTGGACCTGCCCGTCCTCCCCGCGCGCCCAGACGACGCACACGTCGCAGATCGTGCCGTTGCCGATCCAGCGCTTCGCGCCGTTCAGGACGTAGGAGTCCCCGTCGCGGCGGGCGGTGGTCTCCAGCGCCACGGAGTCCGAGCCGTGGTCGGGCTCGGTGAGGGCGAACGCGCCGATCGCCTCCAGCCGCGCCATCGCGGGCAACCAGCGCTCCTTCTGCTCGTCGGAGCCGCAGAAGGCGATGGAGCGCATGGCGAGCCCTGCCTGCACGCCGTGGAAGGTGGCGAAGCTGCCGTCGCCGCGGTTGAGCTCCATCGTGATGAGGCCTGCCGCGGTGACGCTCATCTCGGGGATGCCGGGGCCGACGAGCGCGTCGCCGACGACGCCGAGCTGCGCGTACTTCGGCACGAGGTCGTAGGGGAACTCGGCCCGCTCCCAGTAGCCCCCCGCGACCGGGATGAGCTCCGCGTCGACCCAGCGGCGCATGGTGGTCCAGAGGTCCCGCTCCGCGTCGGTGAGGTCCTCCGCCAGGCCGTAGTAGTCGACTCCGAGCCCGCTGTCGGCGTCACGCACGTGCGTCCTCCTCCTGCGCGGCTCCCACCGCGCTGCTCGGAAGCGGCGGCGAGATGCGCCGCTTCAGGATCTTGCCGGTCGCCCCTTTGGGCATCTCGTCGACGAGCCAGAGGTGCCGGGGGTACTTGTAGGCGGCGACCTGCCCCTTCACGTGGGCCCGCAGGTCCTCCGCGGTGGTGGACGCGCCGGGCTTGAGGACGACGGCAGCGCCGACCTCCTCCCCCAGCAGCGCGTCCGGCACGGCCACGACCGCTGCCTCCGCCACGGCCGGGTGCTCGTAGAGCACCTCCTCCACCTCGCGCGGGTAGACGTTGTAGCCGCCGCGGTTGATCATGTCCTTCTTGCGGTCGACGATGGAGTAGAAGCCCTCCTCGTCGCGGGTGGCGAGGTCGCCCGTGGCGAACCAGCCGTCGGCGTCGACGGCCGCGGCGGTGGCCTCGGGGTTGCGCCAGTAGCCGCGCATGACGTTCTCGCCGCGGATGACGATCTCGCCGACCTCACCGGGACCGGCGGGCGTGCCGTCGGCGGCGCGCAGGTCCATCTCGCAGCCGCGGACGGGCCTTCCGATCGAGCCGGCCTTGCGCTCGGCGTCGGGGTGGTTGAACGAGGCGACCGGGGAGGTCTCGCTCAGCCCGTACCCCTCCAGGACCGTGCAGCCGAACGCGTTCTCGAACCCGTGCAGCACCTCCACGGGCAGCGAGGCGCCGCCGGAGATGCAGCGGCGCAGGCTGGAGACGTCGGAGGTGCCGGCCGAGGGGCAGTTCAGCAGCGCCCCGTACATGGTGGGCACCCCGGCGAAGAGGGTGACGCGGTCGCGCTCGACGACGGCGAGGGCGTCCTCCGGGGTGAAGCGGGCCAGCAGCGACATCTGCGCCCCGGCCAGCGTGCAGGTGTTCATCACGCACGTCTGTCCGAAGGCGTGGAACAGCGGCAGCGCGCCGAGGACCACGTCGTCCGGGGTCAGCTCCACCAGGGTCGTGCAGGTGGTGCGGGCGTTGCCGACCAGGTTGGCGTGGGTCAGCTCGGCGCCCTTGGGGGCGCCTGTGGTGCCCGAGGTGTAGAGGATGACGGCGGTGTCGTCGCCGTCGACCTCGGCGACGCGGTGGTCGGGCTCCACCCCGGCGAGCAGCTGCGCCATCGTGTCGGGCGCGACGGCGATGCACTCGGCGTCCGTGTCGCGGGCGCCCTCCTCGGCGGCCGCGGCGACGGCGTGCCAGGCGAAGAGGGCGACCGCACCGGAGTCGCGCAGGTGGTGCGCCACCTCGCGCGGCTGCAGCAGGGGGTTCATCGGGACGACGACCCCGCCGGCGCGCAGGACGCCGTAGTAGAGGACGGGGAAGGCGGGGACGTTGGGCAGCATGACGCCGACGCGGTCGCCCGGCTCCACCCCGCGGGCGCGCAGCAGCGCGGCGGCGCGGGCGGTGGCGTCGTCGAGGGCGGCGTGGCTGAGGACGTGGTCGTCGAGGCGGACGGCCGGGCGGTCGCCGAAGCGCTCGGCGTTGGCGTGGACGGCGTGGGCGAAGCTCGCGAAACCCGGCACGGGGACCTCCTGCAGGCGACGGCGGCTACAGCAGCACGAAGTCTCACACATGTCCGGCACCGGGCGTACCTGGAACTTGCAGTACCGGACACCTGGCCGGCGAGCCGCCTGCGCCGTCCGGGTGAAGCCGCCGCGGAACCGGCCGCCAGGTGGCCCGCGAGTCCTCACTCTGGGTCCACACCGCACCACGGGAGCGGGGAGCCCCCCCGTCCCGAAACCGACCGACTCCGCGCGGCGCCGTCTCCCCCGCGGCCACGCGCGGCCCGTGCCACCGTTCCCCCGGTGGCCCTCGCCCCGCCCTCCCCTCCCCAGGGAGGGCGGGGCGACGCGCGTCCGGGCGGGTGATGCTCCCCGCGACCCGGCACCGCGGGCGCCGCCGCCGTCCACGCTGGGTCCATGCCGCTCCGGACCGGCGAGGAGCCCGCTCCCGCCCGCACCGCCCGCCCGGTGCCCCCGTACGACTTCTACGCCGGAGCCGTGACCCCGGCGGCCGTCGTCCCGGTCCCCGGGCAGGAGCGCCGGGCCCCGGGCGGACCGGCGCGCAGGCCGCTCGCCGTCGCCCTCGCCCTCGCCGTGGCGGTCGTCGTAGCGGTCGTCGCCTGCGGCGCCTGGTGGGCGGTGGGGCAGCGTCCGGCCCCGGCCGCCGCGAAGCGCCCGGTGGTGCTGCCCGAGGTCGTGGCGGGGTTCGCGCCCCCTGCGCCGGAGGAGGACTTCGGGCGGCAGGAGGACTGGATCCGCATGCAGGCGGACCTGCGGCGCGGGGAGGCCTTCGCCGGGCGCGCCTACTGGGCCCCGGGCCCTCACCGCCTCCCGCGGCTCAACGTGGCCGCCGGGCGAACCGGCGCAGCGGACTTCGCCGACCGCATCCTGGCCGCCGGGGCCGAACTGCGATTCGGCGAGGTCACGTGCACGCGGCGGATCCACTTCCCCGCCGTCGGGGACCACCCGGCGGCCACGCACGTCTCCGACACCATGGTCCTCTGCTGGCGCAGCACCGACGACCTCACCGTCACCGTGCTCGGCCTGGGCTCCCAGGACGGCGTCGACGCCCTCGCGGCGCAGGCCGTCGAGGAGGTCTGGGCCGCCGTGCGCTGACCCGGACCCCGGGGACGGGCGGGTCGCGGCCGGCGCCGGCACCCGCCTGGGATGATGGCGCCATGCCAGACGCCCAGCCGCAGACCGCCCCGCCGCAGACCGCGCAGTCGCCCGCCACCGCCGCCGCCGGCGTCGCTGTCCCGGACAAGCCGACGGTCGACGGCCTCGAGGAGCGCTGGGCGCCGCGCTGGGAGGACCAGGGGACCTACCGCTTCGACCGCAGCGCCGAGCGCGGCGACGTCTACTCCATCGACACCCCGCCGCCCACCGTCTCCGGCTCCCTGCACGTCGGCCACGTGTTCAGCTACACCCACACCGACGTGGTGGCCCGCTACCGGCGCATGCGGGGCAAGGTCGTCTTCTACCCGATGGGCTGGGACGACAACGGCCTGCCCACCGAGCGCCGGGTGCAGAACTACTTCGGCGTGCGCTGCGACCCCTCGCTGCCCTACGACCCGCAGTTCCAGCCGCCGGCCAGCGCACCCAAGAGCGACCGTGACTACGCGCAGGTCTCCCGCCGCAACTTCGTCGAGCTGTGCGAGCGGCTGACCGGCGAGGACGAGCGCGTCTTCGAGGCGCTGTGGCGGCGCCTGGGGCTGTCGGTGGACTGGTCGCACACCTACTCCACCATCGGCCCGGACAGCCGCGCCACCGCCCAGCGCGCGTTCCTGCGCAACCTCGCCCGCGGGGAGGCCTACGCCGCCGAGGCACCGACCCTGTGGGACACCACCTTCCGCACTGCCGTCGCGCAGGCGGAGCTGGAGGACCGCGAGCGCCCCGGCGCCTACCACCGCGTCGCGTTCGCCCGCGCCGGCGGTGGCGAGCCCGTGTTCATCGAGACGACCCGCCCCGAGCTGATCCCGGCCGTGGTCGCGCTGGTGGCGCACCCCGACGACGAGCGCTACCAGCCGCTGTTCGGCAGCTCGGTGGTCTCCCCCCTCTTCGGCGTCGAGGTGCCCGTGGTCGCCCACCGCCTCGCCGACCCGGAGAAGGGCTCCGGCATCGCGATGATCTGCACCTTCGGCGACGTCACCGACGTCACCTGGTGGCGGGAGCTGCAGCTGCCGACGCGCGCCGTCATCGGCTGGGACGGCCGGCTGCAGCGCGAGGTGCCGGAGTGGATCGCCGGTGGCCCCGGCGAGGCCCTGTGGGAGCAGCTCGCGGGCACCACCGTGCACACCGCCAAGGAGCGCATCGTCGCCGCCCTGGGCGAGTCCGGCGACCTCGTCGGGGAGCCGAAGTCCATCACGCACCCCGTGAAGTTCTACGAGAAGGGCGACAAGCCCCTCGAGATCATCACCACCCGCCAGTGGTACCTGCGCAACGGTGGCCGCGACGCCGACCTGCGCGAGGCGCTGCTCGCACGCGGCAAGGAGCTCGACTGGCACCCCGACCACATGCGCCACCGCTACGAGCACTGGGTCACGGGCCTCAACGGCGACTGGCTCGTCTCGCGCCAGCGGTTCTTCGGCGTGCCCTTCCCCGTCTGGTACCCGCTGGACGCCGACGGCAACCCGGTGCACGACTCCCCGATCGTGCCCGAGGAGTCGGCGCTGCCCGTCGACCCCGCCTCGGAGCCCGCCCCCGGCTACTCCGAGGACCAGCGCGGCGTGCCGGGCGGGTTCACCGGTGACCCCGACGTCATGGACACGTGGGCGACCTCCTCCCTGACCCCGCAGATCGCCGGCGGCTGGGAGCGCGACGAGGACCTCTTCGCCAGGGTGTTCCCCATGGACCTGCGCCCGCAGGGGCAGGACATCATCCGCACCTGGCTGTTCTCCACGGTGGTCCGCGCGCACCTGGAGCACGGGCAGGTGCCGTGGGCGCACACCGCGATCTCGGGGTGGATCCTCGACCCGGACCGCAAGAAGATGAGCAAGTCCAAGGGCAACGTCGTCACCCCGATGGCGCTGCTGGAGGAGTTCGGCTCCGACGCCGTGCGCTACTGGGCGGCGACCGCCCGCCTCGGCACCGACGCGACCTTCGACACCGGCCAGATGAAGATCGGCCGGCGGCTGGCGATGAAGCTCCTCAACGCCTCGAAGTTCGTCCTCGGCCTCGGGGCCTCCCGCGACGACGCCGACGCCTCGAAGGTCACCGACCCCCTCGACGTCAGCCTCCTCGCCAACCTGGCCGCGGTCGTGCGCACAGCCACCGACGCGTTCGAGCGCTACGACCACGCCCAGGCGCTGGACCGCACGGAGCAGTTCTTCTGGACGTTCTGCGACGACTGGGTGGAGCTCGTCAAGGACCGCGCCTACGGGGCCCGCGGCGAGGAGGCGGCAGCCTCGGCCCGCACCACCGCGGCGATCGCCCTGCGGACGCTGCTGCGGCTGCTCGCCCCCTTCCTG
Organism: Kineococcus xinjiangensis; assembly: GCF_002934625.1. Taxonomy (GTDB): domain Bacteria; phylum Actinomycetota; class Actinomycetes; order Actinomycetales; family Kineococcaceae; genus Kineococcus_A; species Kineococcus_A xinjiangensis. The sequence continues at coordinate 100,052 of NZ_PTJD01000008.1, forward strand.
CCCTTCGCGGCGGAGGAGGTCTGGTCGTGGTGGCAGGAGGGCTCGGTGCACCGGGCGAGCTGGCCCACCACCGAGGAGCTCGGCCACGCCGCGGACGCCGCGGAGCTGCTCCCGGTGCTCGCGGGCGCGGGCGCCGCGCTGTCGACGCTGCGCAAGGTCAAGAGCGAGGCGAAGGTCTCCCAGCGCACCGAGCTCGCCACGGCGACGATCACCGGCCCGTCCGACCTGGTCGCCGCCGCGCGCAGGGCGGAGGCCGACATCGCCGCCGCCGGGCGGGTGCGCCACCTGCAGTGGGCCGAGGACGCCGACGCCACCGAGGCGGTCCTGCGGGCCGAGGCGGAGTTCGCCACCACCGAGGAGTGAACCGCCCCGGAGGAACGGCGGAGGGCCGCCCGGAGCAGGTGCTCCGGGCGGCCCTCCGCCGTTCGTGACGGCTCAGCCGTGCGCGCGGTGGCGCGCTCAGCGCTCGATCTCGCCGCGGATGAACGCCTCCAGCTGAGCGCGTCCCTCCTCGTCGGCGCGCTGCTCCGGCGGGGACTTCATGAAGTACGCCGAGGCGGACAGCAGGGGGCCGCCCACGCCGCGGTCGAGGCCGATCTTCGCCGCGCGGATGGCGTCGATGATCACGCCCGCGGAGTTCGGGGAGTCCCAGACCTCGAGCTTGTACTCGATGTTCAGCGGGACCCCGCCGAAGGCCTCGCCCTCCAGGCGCACGTAGGCCCACTTGCGGTCGTCGAGCCACTGGACGTAGTCGCTGGGGCCGATGTGCACGTTGCGCTCGCCGAGGTCGGCCTGCACGTTGCTCGTGACGGCCTGCGTCTTCGAGATCTTCTTGGACTCCAGCCGGTCGCGCTCCAGCATGTTCTTGAAGTCCATGTTGCCGCCGACGTTGAGCTGGTACGTGCGCTTCAGCTCGATGCCGCGGTCCTCCAGCAGCTTGGCCAGCACCCGGTGGGTGATGGTCGCACCGACCTGGGACTTGATGTCGTCGCCGACGATGGGCAGGCCCGCGTCGGCGAACTTCTGCGCCCACTCGGGGGTGCCGGCGATGAAGACGGGCAGGGCGTTGACGAAGGCCACGCCCGCGTCGATCGCGCACTGGGCGTAGTAGCGCGCCGCGTCCTCGGAGCCGACGGGCAGGTAGCAGACGAGCACGTCGGCGCGCGCCTCGCGCAGCGCGGCGACCACGTCCACGGGCTCGGCGGGCGACTCGGTGATGGTCTCGCGGTAGTAGCGGCCGAGACCGTCGAGGGTGGGGCCGCGCAGGACGGTCACGCCCGTGGAGGGCACGTCGCAGATCTTGATGGTGTTGTTCTCGCTCGCGCCGATGGCGTCGGCGAGGTCGGTGCCCACCTTCTTGTCGTCCACGTCGAACGCCGCCACGAACTCGACGTCGCCGACGTGGTAGTCGCCGAACTGCACGTGCATCAGGCCGGGGACGGTGCTCGCCGGGTCGGCGTCGCGGTAGTACTGGACTCCCTGGACGAGCGAGGCGGCGCAGTTGCCCACCCCGACGATCGCCACGCGCACTGCTGGCATCGAGTTCTCCTGTCGCTGTCGTTCGGTCGTGTCGTGCGGTCGGTCGTGTCGTGCGGTCGTGCTGGTCCTGCAGGGGCGGGTCACTGCTGTCCCCGGCGCCCCTCGGCATTGATCAGCCCTTCGATCCAGTCCACCTCGCGGCGGGCGGTCTCCAGGCCGTGGCGCTGGTACTCGTACGTGTAGGTGTCGAGCTGCTCGCGGGCCCGCTCGATGGAGCGGGTCAGCTCCTCCACGCGCTCCTGGAGGCGGGCCTTGCGGCCCTCGAGGATGCGCAGCCTGGTGCGGGGGTCGGTGCGGGTGAAGAGGGCGAAGTGGACGCTGAAGGCGTCGTCGTCCCAGGCCGCCGGGCCCGCCTGCTTCAGCAGTTCCCGCAACCGCTCCCGGCCGCTCTCCGTGATCTCGTAGACGACCCGCTCCCGCCGGCGGGTCGCACGGTCGGGATCGGCCGCCGCGCTCAGCTCACGGACCCAGCCCTCGGCCTGCAGGGTGCGCAGGCAGGGGTAGAGGGTGCCGTAGGACAGCGCCCGGAAGATCCCGAGCTGGACGTCGAGCCTGCGCCGCACCTCGTAGCCGTGCAGGGGGCCCTCCGAGAGGAGCCCGAGGACCGCGAGCTGCAGCGAGTCGGCCCGGCGGCGCACCACGGTGGCCCCCCGTTCCGCGCTCCTGGTCCGCCCGGGAGCGCTCTTCCGTCCTGATGCATCGCTTCGATGCATCGGCTGACCGTACCCGGTCGCGCCCACCGGAGCCAGCAGCCCCCCGGCGCGCCGCGACGAACCCCCGACGGTGACGCCCCGGCCCCGCAGCGCCCGGTACGGTCGGGACATGTCGACCCCGGCCGACCGGCTCGAGCGTGAACTGGCAGTGCTGCTCCGCAGGTCGCGGGCGATCTCACGGGACGTGGCGCGGACGGTCCACCCCGACCTCGAGCCGGAGGCGTACAGCCTGCTCATCCGCCTCGACGACGTCGGATCGGCCAGGCCCTCCGACCTCGCCGCCTTCTTCGGCATCGGCAAGCCCACCCTCAGCCGCCAGGTGCAACTGCTGGAGCGGCTCGGGCTCGTCACCCGCACCGACGACCCCTCCGACCGGCGCGCGGTCGTGCTGGCGCTGTCCGAGACCGGGCGCGCGCAGGTGCACTCCGCCCGCGAGGCCCGGCGCCGCCAGCTCCGCGAGATCATCGCCGACTGGGACGAGGCGGACGTCGAGCAGTTCGCGACGTTCCTGCACCGCCTGACCAGCGCCGTCTGACCGGCCGCGCCCGGGCAGTCCCTCCCCCGCACGCACGAGCGCCGCCGCTCCCCTCCCGGGGTGCGGCGGCGCTCGTGCGTGCGGGGACCGGCCTCAGGCCGACTTGTCCCGGCGTTCCCGGGCCTTGCGCGGCGGGGCGTCGCGCGGCACCAGGGTCGGGTTGACGTTCCTCAGGACCACCTCGCGGGTGACCACGACGCGGGCGATGTCGTCGCGCGAGGGCACGTCGAACATCACGGGGAGCAGGACCTCCTCGAGGATGGCCCGCAGGCCCCGGGCGCCGGTGCCCCGCAGGATGCCCTGCTCCGCGACCGCCTCCAGCGCGTCCTCGGTGAACTCCAGCTCGACGCCGTCCAGCTCGAACATGCGCTGGTACTGCTTCACGAGGGCGTTGCGCGGCTCGGTGAGGATGCGCACGAGCGCCTCGCGGTCCAGCGGCTCGACCGACGTGATGACGGGCAGGCGGCCGATGAACTCGGGGATGAGGCCGAACTTCATCAGGTCCTCCGGCATGACGTCGGAGAACGTGGGCGCCTCGTCCGAGCCCGTCCGCAGCTGGGCGCCGAAGCCGAGGCCGCGCTTGCCCGCGCGGGACTCGATCATCTTGTCCAGGCCGGCGAAGGCCCCGCCGACGATGAACAGGACGTTGGTCGTGTCGATCTGGATGAACTCCTGGTGCGGGTGCTTGCGCCCGCCCTGCGGCGGCACGCTCGCGGTGGTGCCCTCCAGGATCTTCAGCAGCGCCTGCTGCACCCCCTCGCCCGAGACGTCGCGCGTGATCGACGGGTTCTCGGACTTGCGGGCGATCTTGTCGACCTCGTCGATGTAGATGATGCCCGTCTCCGCCTTCTTGACGTCGTAGTCGGCGGCCTGGATGAGCTTCAGCAGGATGTTCTCGACGTCCTCGCCGACGTAGCCGGCCTCTGTCAGGGCCGTGGCGTCGGCGATCGCGAACGGGACGTTCAGCATCCGCGCCAGGGTCTGCGCCAGGTAGGTCTTGCCGCAGCCGGTGGGCCCGATGAGGAGGATGTTCGACTTCGCGATCTCGACGGGCTCCTCGCGGCTCTTCGCGGGCTCACCGACCTGGATGCGCTTGTAGTGGTTGTAGACCGCGACGGCCAGCGACCTCTTGGCAGCGGTCTGCCCGATGACGTACTGGTCGAGGAACTCGAAGATCTCGCGGGGCTTCGGCAGCTCCACGAGACCGAGGTCGTTGGCCTCGGCCAACTCCTCCTCGATGATCTCGTTGCAGAGATCGATGCACTCGTCGCAGATGTAGACGCCGGGCCCGGCGATGAGCTTCTTGACCTGCTTCTGGCTCTTGCCGCAGAACGAGCACTTCAGCAGATCGCCACCGTCTCCGATGCGTGCCACCGACGGAGTCCTTTCCTCGGTCTTCCTCGAGAGCGAGCCCCACGAGGTGGGCGAGCCCTCCTGCGCGCAGTGTCACACGACCACCACAGCGCCTCCACGGTACCCGGCGCGGAAGCGTCCACACCCCGGATGGCCCCCTCTGGAGGCACCTGGGTGGGCACTTCCGCGCCGGACCCCGCCATCAGCTACGGACGGTCACTTCAGAGGCGCGGGCTGTGACGCCTTGCGGCTCGCGAGGACCTCGTCGATCAAGCCGTAGTCGACCGCCTCGGCGGCCGTGAGGAACTTGTCGCGCTCGATGTCGGTGCGCACCTGGTCCACCGTGCGCTTCGAGTGCGCGGCGAGGGTCTCCTCCAGCCAGGAGCGCATCCGCAGGATCTCCTTGGCCTGGATCTCCAGGTCGCTGGCCTGGCCGTAGTCGCCACCCGCCATCGCCGGCTGGTGGATCAGGATGCGCGAGTTCGGCAGCGCGAACCGCTTGCCCGGCGCACCCGCGGACAGCAGCACCGCCGCCGCCGACGCCGCCTGCCCCATGCAGTACGTCTGGATGTCGGGACGGATGTACTGCATCGTGTCGTAGATCGCCGTCAGGGCCGTGAAGGAGCCGCCCGGCGAGTTGATGTACATGATGATGTCGCGCTCGGTGTCCTGGGACTCCAGCACGATCAGCTGGGCGATGACGTCGTCCGCCGAGGCGTCGTCCACCTGCACGCCGAGGAAGATGATCCGGTCCTCGAAGAGCTTGGTGTACGGGTCGCTGCGCTTCATCCCGTAGGACGTGCGCTCCTCGAACTGCGGGAGCACGTAGCGGGCGGAGGGCGGGTACATCGGGCCGTTCGACGTCATGGCGCGGATCTCCTGCGGCTGGGGGACGGCGGGGACGAGGCGGGAAGGATCAGGCACCCGTGCCGCCCCCTCCGGAGACCTCGCTGGAGCGGCCCACCACGTGGTCGATGAGCCCGTACTGGCGGGCCTCCTCGGGGCTGAACCAGCGGTCGCGGTCGGAGTCGCGCGAGATGTTCTCCACCGGCTGCCCGGTGTGCAGGGCGATGAGCTCGGCGAGCTGGTTCTTGGTGTAGATGATCTGCTCGGCGAGGATCTTGATGTCGCTGGCCGTGCCGCCCAGGCCACCGAGCGGCTGGTGCATCATGATCCGCGAGTGCGGCAGCGCCGAGCGCTTGCCCTTGGCCCCCGCGCACAGCAGGAACTGGCCCATCGAGGCCGCCAGGCCCGTGGCGATCGTCGCCACGTCCGGCTTGATGAACTGCATGGTGTCGTAGATCGCCATGCCCGCCGTCACCGAGCCGCCCGGCGAGTTGATGTAGAGGTAGATGTCCTTCTCGGGGTCCTCCGCCGCCAGCAGCAGCAGCTGCGCGCAGATGGCGTTGGCCATCTCGTCGCGGACCTCCGAGGCCAGGAAGACGATGCGCTGCTGGAGCAGCCGCTGGTAGACGTTGTCGTCGAGCCCCGTGGGGGCCGCCGGCGTGCGTGCATAGGCAGGCGCCGCCAGTCCTGGCGTGATGATCCCGTCGCTCACGATCTCTCCCGGCCCTTCCTGCAGATCGAGACTGCCCCGAGTCCTCGGGGCCGGCGGAGGGCTCCGCCGATCTGTCTCGACCCTAACGGTCCGCGTGCGGGGGGCACTCCGGGAGCCCGATCTTTTCGCTGTGGGCGCACCCGGGGCGGCAGTGCCCCGGGTGCACCCGCAGCGGCGACCTCAGGCCTTCTCGGCGTCGCCCTCGCTCGCAGCGGCGGTCTCGTCGCCGATCACGGCGTCCCCGGGGAACGGGTCGACCGTCTGGCCCTCGGGGCTGTCGGCCGCGGGCGCCTCGTCCTGGGTGCCCTCGTCCTGGGTGCCCTCGTCCTGGGTGCCCTCGTCCTGGGTGCCCTCGTCCTCGCCGGCCACACCCTCCTCGTCGTCCTCGTCGGCGCCGCCGACGAGCTCCTCGAGGTTGATCAGGTTGCCGGAGGCGTCCTTGACGGTGGCCTTCTCCATGGCGACGGCCAGCGCCTTGCGGCGGGCGACCTCGCCGATCATCGCCGGCACCTGCCCGGCGCCGTCCATGGCACGGGCGAACTCGTTCGGGTCCATCCCGTACTGCTGCGCCTGCCCGAGCAGGTACTCCACGAGCTCGGCCTGCTCCACGCGCACCTGCTCGCGCTCGGCGAGGGCGTCCAGGAGGAGCTGGCCGCGCAGCGCGACGCGCGCCTGCTCCGTCACCTCGACGCGGTGCTCGGCGTCCTCCAGGCGCTGCTCCTGCTCCAGGTGGCGGTGCACCTCCCCCTCCACGAGGGAGTCGGGCACGGGCACCTCGGTGACCTCCAGGAGGCGGGCGAGGACGCGGTCGCGGGCCTGCAGGCCCTGGGCGAACTTCTTCTGCTGCTCGACCTGCTTGGTCAGGTCGGCACGCAGCTCCTCGAGGGTGTCGAACTCGCTCGCGAGCTGGGCGAAGTCGTCGTCCGCCTCCGGCAGCACGCGCTCCTTCACCGACTGCAGGACGACCGTGATGTCGGCCTCCTGGCCGGCGCGCTCGCCACCCGCCAGCGGGGCCTTGAAGGTGCGGGTCTCCTCGGCGGAGGCGCCGATCAGGGCCTCGTCGAGACCGGGCAGCATGTTGCCGGCGCCGATCTGGTACGAGATGCCCTTGGCGCTCTCGATCTCCTCGCCGTCGATCTCGGCCCGCAGGTCGATGGAGACGAAGTCGCCGTCCTGGGCGGCGCGGTCCACGCCGGAGAGCGTGCCGAAGCGCTCGCGCAGGGAGGTCAGGCGCGCCTCGACGTCCTCGTCGGACAGCTCCAGGTCGTCGACGGAGACCTCGAGGTCCTCCAGCACGGGCAGCTCGAGGGTGGGCCGGACGTCGACCTCCACCGTGAACTTCAGGTCGCCGCCCTTGACCGGGTCCGGCACCTCCTCGACCCCGACGGTGGGCTGGCCGAGCGGGCGCAGCTCCGACTCCTCCACCGCGCGCTGGTAGAACTTCGGCAGCGCGTCGTTGACGGCCTCCTGCAGCACCGCCGCGCGGCCGTAGCGCTGGTCGATGACCCGGGGGGGCACCTTGCCCTTGCGGAAGCCGGGCACCTGGATCTGACCCGCGATGGTCTTGTAGGCGGCGTCGAGGCTCGGCTTCAGCTCGTCGTAGCCGACCTCAACGGTCAGCTTCACCCGGGTCGGGTTGAGGGTCTCGAGGTCGCTCTTCACAGCGTGGGTCTCCTGGTATCCCCGCCCGGCGGCGGAGGTCGGCTTCGGACGGCTGGTGCTCGGGCGTCTGGAAGCCGCGAAGCCCCAGCGCACCGCAGCATGCTAGCCGTCGACGAGCGCCGCGCAGAGACCCCCGGGCAGCGCGGGCCGGCCGACGTCGGGGTACCCGGATTCGAACCGGGGGCCTTCCGCTCCCAAAGCGGACGCGCTACCAAGCTGCGCCATACCCCGGTGCCCCGCTCCGGGGCGCCACCGCAAGGCTAGCGCCGCGGACCGGATAGGCTGTCCACGGCTGCACGGACCGCACAGCGTCCGCCGCCGCGGCCCGGCGACGTCCGGGGGCCGCGGGGTGGCGTGAGCCAGTGCCGGCAGTCGCGCGGGTGTAGCTCAATGGTAGAGCTCCAGTCTTCCAAACTGGTGGTGCGGGTTCGATTCCCGTCACCCGCTCCACAGCGCACCGTCGGCCTGCGGCGGGCGTCGCGCCCGCCCGGCACCGGGCTCTGACAAGCTCAGCCCGTGCCTGACTGCCGCTCCCCGTACCGCCTCGTGGTCGCGCCCGACAAGTTCAAGGGCTCCCTCACCGCCGTGCAGGTGGCCGAGCGCGTGGCCGCCGGCTTCGAGGCCGGCTTCACCCGCGCCCTGGCTCCCGGCACGGCCGTGGACCTCGCCGTCGAGCGCGTCCCGGTGGCCGACGGCGGGGAGGGCACCGTCGCCGCCGCGCTCGCCGCCGGCTGGCGCCCGCTCACCGCCACCGTCGCGGGGCCGACCGGGGAACCCGTGCGGGCCACCTGCGCCCGCTCGGGCGACGCCGCGATCGTCGAGCTGGCCGAGGCGTCCGGACTGGACCTGCTGCCCGGTGGGGTGCTGGCACCGCTTGCGGCCGGCACCCGCGGCACCGGGGAGCTGCTCCTCGCCGCCCTGGACGACGGCGCCCGCGAGGTCGTCCTCGCCGTCGGCGGCAGCGCCTCCACCGACGGCGGCGCCGGGCTGCTCGCCGCCTGCGGTGCGCGGCTGCTCGACGAGCGCGGGGAGGAGCTGCCCGACGGCGGGGGCGCGCTCGCCGCGCTGGAGCGCGTCGACCTCGCGGGCCTCGACCCCCGCCTGGCCTCGGTGCGCACCGTGCTGGCCGCCGACGTCGACAACCCGCTGCTCGGCCCGCGCGGGGCGGCCGCGGTCTTCGGGCCGCAGAAGGGCGCCTCGCCCGAGGACGTCGCGCTGCTGGAGACGGGCCTCGCCCGCTTCGCCGCCGCCCTGAGCGCCGCCGGTGCCCCCGACGCCCGCGCCCTGCCCGGCGCCGGCGCGGCCGGCGGCACCGGGCTGGTGGCCCTCGGGGTGCTGCGCGGCCGGCGGCGGCCCGGCATCGACGTCGTCCTGGAGCTGACGCGGTTCGCGGAGCGCGCCGCGGGCGCCGACCTCGTCGTCACCGGGGAGGGCAGCTTCGACGAGCAGTCGCTCGGCGGGAAGACCCCCGTGGGCGTCGCGCTCGCCGCCGCCCGGCTGGGCGTCCCCGTGGTGGCGATGAGCGGCCGGCGTGCGCTGGAGGAGCGGCAGTGGCGCGCGGCCGGGTTCGCCGGCGCGCACGCCCTCACCGACCTGGAGCCGGAACCCGCCCGGTGCATCGCCGAGGCCGGCCCGCTGCTGGAGCGCCTCGCGGCCGGTCTCGGCGAGCGCACGGCGCGCGAGCTGACCTCGCGGCCGTGCCCGCAGGGGTGAGCGGGCGCGTCAGCGCACCGGGCTGAGCGCGCCCGTCAGCGCGGCTGGCAGCCGGGGCACCAGTTGAGGTGGCGGGTGGCCATCAGCTCGTGCGCGACCGCCTCGCCGCACGCCCGGCACGGCTCCCCGGTGCGGCGGAAGACGTAGAAGCGCTCGCCCCGCCCCGGCACAGCGCGGGCGAGCTCGCGGTCCTGCGGCCGCGTCGTCTCGATGCGGCCCTCCTCGTAGCTGGTGCGCATCAGCAGGACGAGGTCCTCCCAGATGCGGCCCCACTCCTCGCGGGTCAGGTCCCGGCCCGGACGGTGGGGCGAGACGCCCACCCGGAAGAGCACCTCCGCCCGGTAGATCGCCCCGACGCCGGAGACGACGTCCTGCTGCATCAGCAGGACCCCGACGCTGGTGCGGGAGCGGCTGATGCGGGCCCAGGCGAGGTCGGGGTCGGCGTCCGCCCGCAACGGGTCGGGCCCCAGCCGCTCGTGGACCCGCCGCGCCCCCGCCTCGTCGAGCACCTCGCAGGCCGTCGGACCGCGCAGCTCCGCCCACCCCCCGGGGCCCTGCAGGCGCACCCGCACGGCCCCACGGGGTTGCGGAGGCGTGCCCTCGCCCGTGGTCCAGGACCCGTACAGGCCCAGGTGCACGTGCAGCCACCGCTCCTGTGCGAAGCGCAGCAGCAGGTGCTTGCCGTGGGCGTCGGCCTCCTCCAGGACCCGGGAGTCGAGGAGGGCGGCGCCCGCCTCGAACCGGCCCTGCGGACTGTCCACGCGGACGGCGCGCCCGGCGAACCGGGCACGCATCTCGTCGGCGTTGCGGTGGACGACGTTCCCCTCAGGCACCGCTCGCCTCAGGCACCGCTCACCTCAGGCCCGCGCCTCACCGGGCAGCGGGGGCAGCTCGCCGCTCGCCTCGAAGTCGCTGATCATGGCGATGCGGCGGATGTGGCGCGGGTCGTCCGAGAACGGGGTGGAGACGAAGGCCTCCGCGATCTGCGCGGCGGTGGCGGCGTCGTGCATCCGCGCGCCGATGCCCACGACCTGCGCGTCGTTGTGCTCGCGCGCGAGCTTCGCCGTCTCCACCGACCAGGCCAGGGCGGCGCGGATCCCCGGCACGGCGTTGGCGGCGATCTGCTCGCCGTTGCCGGAGCCGCCGATGACGATCCCGAGGCTGCCGGGCTCGTCTGCCACGGCCTTCGCGGCCCGCAGGCAGAACGGGGGGTAGTCGTCGACCGCGTCGTACTCGAGGGCCCCGTGGTCGACCACGTCGTGGCCGAGGGAGCGCAGGTGCTCCACGAGGTGCTGCTTGAGCTCGAAGCCCGCGTGGTCGGTGCCGATGTGAACGCGCATGACCACAGCTTCCCAGGCCGCTCCCGGCGACGCCCGGAGGGGATGCCCCTCCGGGCGTCGGGCGCCCCCGGGCCGGGGCGGCGCCGCGGGCCGGCGGAGGGGTGCCCGCGGCCCACGGCGGCCAGCCGGCTCAGTCGAAGACGGGGCCCTGGGTCCGGGTGCGCTTCAGCTCGAAGAAGCCCGGGGTGCCCGCGACGAGCACGCAGCCGTCCCACAGGCGGCCCGCGGCCTCGCCCTTCGGCGCGGGCGTCACGACGGGGCCGAAGAACGCGACGCCGCCGAACGCCACGACCGGCGTGCCGACGTCCTCGCCGACCTTGCCGATGCCCTCCGCGTGCGAGGCGCGCAGCTGCTCGTCGTAGGTGTCGGCGTGCGCGTGGCGGGCCAGCTCCGCCGGCAGGCCGACCTCCTCCAGCGCGGCGGCGACGACGCGGTCGAAGTCGTCGTCCCCGCCGGGGTGGATGCGGGTGCCCATCGCGGTGTAGAGCGGCAGCACCACGTCGTCGCCGTGCTCGGCGCGCGCGGCGGTGACCACGCGCACGGGGCCCCAGCCCTTGTCCATGAGGGTGCGGTACTCCTCGGGCAGGTCCCTGCCCTCGTTGAGCACCGAGAGGCTCATGACGTGCCAGCGCACGTCGATGTCGCGCACCCGCTCGACCTCCAGCATCCAGCGGGAGGTCATCCAGGCCCAGGGGCACAGGGGGTCGAACCAGAAGTCCGCGACCTGCCGGCCACCGGCTCCGCTCGTCTGCGGCTCACTCGTCATGGGTCCATCCTGCGCCGTGCCGCCGCGGCGCACTCCCCCGGCCCCGCGAGGCGCCCCGGCCCCGCGGAGATCAGCGTGGGAGCATGGGCGGACCCACAGGAAGGAAGCAACGGTGCCCGGTGAGAACCTGACGCGCTCGGAGGCCCGGGAGCGCGCGGCCCTCGTCTCCGTCGAGAGCTACGACATCGACCTCGACCTCACGACCGGCCCGGAGACGTTCCGCTCGCGCACGACCGTCCGCTTCCGCAGTCGCCCCGGCGCCTCCACCTTCATCGACCTCCTCAGCGCCGCGGTGCACGAGGTGCGCCTCAACGGCCGCGCCCTGGACCCGGCCGCGGTCTCCGACGGCACCCGCATCGCCCTCGACGACCTCGCCGAGGACAACGAGCTGCTCGTGGTCGCCGACTGCCGGTACATGAACACGGGCGAGGGCCTGCACCGCTTCGTCGACCCGGTCGACGACGAGGTCTACCTCTACTCGCAGTTCGAGGTCGCCGACTCCCGCCGCGTCTACGCGGTGTTCGAGCAGCCGGACCTGAAGGCGACGTTCGCCTTCGCGGTCACGGCGCCCGCGCACTGGACCGTCGTCTCCAACAGCGCGACGCCGAAGGCCGAGCCCCTCGAGGCCGGGCGCTCGCGCTGGACCTTCGAGCCGACGCCGCGGCTGTCGTCCTACGTGACGGCCGTCATCGCGGGCCCGTACCACGCGGTGCGCTCGGAGCTGACCAGCTCCGACGGGCGCACCATCCCCCTGTCGGTCATGTGCCGGCGCTCCCTCGCGCAGCACCTCGACGCCGAGGAGATCTTCGACGTCACCCGCCGGGGCTTCGAGTTCTTCGAACGCATCTTCGAGCTGCCCTACCCCTTCGGCACCTACGACCAGATCTTCGTGCCGGAGTTCAACGCGGGCGCCATGGAGAACGCGGGCGCCGTGACGTTCGTGGAGTCCTACGTCTTCCGCTCCAAGGTCAGCGAGGCCCTCGTCGAGCGGCGGGCCATCACGGTCCTGCACGAGCTGGCACACATGTGGTTCGGCGACCTGGTGACGATGCGCTGGTGGAACGACCTGTGGCTCAACGAGTCCTTCGCCGAGTTCGCCAGCACCCTCGCCGCGGCCGAGGCGACCCGCTGGAGCGGCGCCTGGACCACCTTCAACAGCCTGGAGAAGTCCTGGGCGCTGCGGCAGGACCAGCTGCCCACGACCCACCCGATCGTCGCGGAGATCAACGACCTCGAGGACGTCGAGGTCAACTTCGACGGCATCACCTACGCCAAGGGCGCGTCGGTCCTCAAGCAGCTCGTCGCCTACGTCGGCCGTGAGGAGTTCCTGGCCGGGGTGCGGGCGTACTTCCGGCGCCACGCCTGGGGCAACACCGAGCTGGCCGACCTGCTCACCGAGCTGGAGGCCACCTCCGGGCGGGACCTGAAGGGCTGGGCCGCGGAGTGGCTGGAGACGGCCGGCGTCGCGACGCTGCGCCCGGAGGTGGAGGTGGACGCCGACGGGGTCATCACCTCCGCGCGGGTCCTGCAGCAGGCCACCGCCGAGCACCCGCACCTGCGCACGCACCGGATGGCCGTCGGCTGCTACGACCTCGTCGACGGGCAGCTGCGCCGCACCCAGCGCGTCGAGCTGGACGTCTCCGGTGAGAGCACGGAGCTGAGCGAGCTCGTGGGGCGCCGCCGCCCGGACCTGCTGCTCGTCAACGACGAGGACCTCGCCTACGCGAAGATCCGCCTCGACGAGCACTCCCTCGCCACGGCCGTGCGCCACCTCGACGACTTCGCCGACCCGCTGGCCCGCTCCCTCGTCGCAGCGGCGGCCTGGGACATGACCCGCGACGGGGAGCTGCCCGCCCGCGCCTACGTGGAGATCCTCACCGCGCTGCTGGCCGGCGACGGCGCCCGCGGCGACTCCACGGTGCTGATGGTCCTGCTGCGCCAGCTCGCCACGACCGTGCAGCTGTTCACCACCCCGGAGCACCAGGAGGAGCTGGCCGCCCGCACCGCCACGACCCTGCTGGAGGTGCTGCGCGGCGCCCCGCCGGGCAGCGACGTCCAGCTGCAGCTCGCGCGGGCGTTCGCCTCCGCCGCGCGCAGCGAGGAGCACCTCGCCGTGCTGCGCGGGCTGCTGGACGGCTCCGAGGAGCTGTCGGGCCTGGTGGTGGACACCGACATGCGCTGGGACCTGCTGACGGGCCTGGCCGCCGGCGGCGCGGCCGGCGAGGCGGAGATCGAGGCCGAACTGGCCCGCGACCGCACCGCCACCGGGCAGCGGGCGGCCACCGCGGCCCGCGCCTCCCGTCCGACGCGGGAGGCGAAGGACGAGGCGTGGCGGGAGGTCGTCGAGCGTGGCCAGCTGCCCAACGCGCTGCAGGCCGCGGTGATCACCGGCTTCGGGCGGGTGCACGACCCCGAGCTGCTGCGCCCCTACGTGGAGCCGTACTTCGCGGCCCTGCGGCGGGTGTGGGCGGAGCGCACCAACGAGATGGCCCAGCAGATCGTCACGGGCATGTACCCGGCGCGGCTGGTGGAGCAGGAGCTGCTGGAGCGCACCGACGCGTGGCTGGAGGCCGAGACCGACGCCCCGCCCGCGCTGCGGCGCCTCGTGCTGGAGAACCGCGACGCCGTGGCCCGTTCGCTGCGGGCGCGCGAACGCGACCGGCTGGGCTGACGCAGCCGCCCGCGCGGCGGGGCGCGTCGGGCCGGCAGGGCGGTCGGCTCAGCGCGCCCGGAGGGCGGTGGCGGCCAGTTCGACGTCCTCCTCGTCGTTCCACCAGTGGAACGCCAGCCGGACCCGGCCCCCGCGCAGCGACGTCCGCAGCCCCGCGGCGGCGAGCGCCGCACGTGCCGCCTCGGAGGCCGGGACGCTCACGACGGCGGACCCGGCGGGCGGGGAGCCCAGGGCCTGCAGCAGCGCGTCGGCGAGACGCACGTCGTGGGCGTGCACCGCCTCGACGCCGAGCGCGAGGGCGGTCTCCAGCGCGGGGACGGCCCCTGCCCAGGCGGCCCAGGCGGGCGCGACGTCGAAGCGGCGCGCGTCGGGGCGCAGCCGCGGCGGCCAGCCGTAGAAGGGGTCGCTGCCCTCGGCTGCGGCCCGGGCGGCGGCGGCCGAGGGCCGCAGCTCGGCGAGTGCGCGTTCGCCGAAGGTGGTGAGGCAGGCGCCCCGCGGTGCGGGCACCCACTTGTAGAGGGACGTCACGGTCACGTCGGCGGTATCGGCGCGCAGCGGTAGCCAGCCCACGGCCTGGGTGGTGTCCAGCAGCACGCGGGCACCGGCCTCCGCGGCCGCTGCCCGCAGCCGGGCGAGGTCCAGCACGCGACCGTCCGCGGACTGCACGGCGCTGACCGCCACCCAGTCGTGGCGGCCTGCGGCGAGGACCTCCGGCAGGTGCGCCAGGGGCGCGGTCTCCACCCGGACGCCGCGGTGCGCGTGCGCGGCGAAGGGCCAGGTGAGGGAGGTGTAGTCGCCCTCGGCGCAGAGGACCCGGCCGCCGTCGGGGACGCAGGCGGCGACCACGCCCACCGCGACGGAGGCCTGCGACCCGGCCGCCACCCGGTCCGGGGTCGTCGCCAGCAGCCGGGCGAACAGCCCCCGGGCGCGCTCGACGAGGGCCACGGCCTCCTCCGGGCCGAGCCGCCCGCCGGCCCAGGCCGCCAGGGCGTTCTGGACCGCGGCCAGCACCGCCTGCGAGGGCAGGCCGGTGCTGGCGGTGGCCAGGTAGCCGCGGCGCGCGGCCACCGTGGAGGCGGCCGCGGCCAGCGCGGCGGTGGGGTCCGGGGTGGTCACGACGCGACCCTACGGGCGGCGCGCGGACGGGGGCTCCCCACCGGCGCGGCGGTCAGGACCGCCGCGCCGCCGCCTGCGCCATCGTCTCCGACACCGCCCGCGCCAGCGACGCCGCGCGCTCGTTGCCGGGCAGGTCGTCCACGAGCACGACCTTCCCCTCGGAGTCGGTCAGCGGCATCCGCCAGTTCGGGTACTCCAGGGCCGTGCCGGGCTGGTTCTGCGTGCGCCGGTCTCCGACCGCGTCGACGAGCGCGACCCCCACCATGCGCGCCGGGGCGAGGGCGATGTGCCGGTGCAGGGCCTCCACGACCTCCTGCTCCCCCGCGCCCTCGGCGAGCAGGCCCTCCTCGCGCAGCAGCGCCAGCACGCTCTCCTGCTCGGCTCGGTCGGCGGCGTGCTCCTCCTCGGCGGGCCGGGTCAGCAGCCCCAGCCGCTCGCGCAGCTTGACGTGCTCGCCGGCCAGGTAACCGGCTGTCGGGGGCAGGTCGTGCACGGTCACGCTGGCCAGCGCCAGCTCCCGGTAGTCCTCGGGCGGCGTCGGCCGGCCGCTGTCCCAGTCCCGCTCGAACCACAGCACGGCGCTGCCGAGGATGCCGCGTTCGGACAGGTAGCGCCGCACCCAGGGCTCGACGGTGCCGAGGTCCTCGCCGATGACGACGGCGCCGGCCCGGTGCGCCTCCAGGGCGAGGATGCCGATCATCGCCTCGTGGTCGTAGCGGACGTAGGTGCCGTTCTGCGGCCCCTGCCCGGCCGGCACCCACCACAGGCGGAAGAGGCCGAGGACGTGGTCGACGCGCAGGCCACCGGCGTGGCGCAGGATGGTGCGGACCATGTCGCGGAAGGGCGCGTAGGCCAGCTCGGCGAGCCGGTCGGGGCGCCACGGCGGCTGGCTCCAGTCCTGGCCCTGCTGGTTGAAGGCGTCCGGGGGCGCGCCGACGCTCACGCCGCGCGCGAGGACGTCGCCGAGAGCCCACACGTCGGCGCCCTCGGGGTGCACCCCGACGGCGAGGTCGTGGACGATCCCGACGGGCATGCCCGCCGCGGTGGCGGTGGCCTGGGCGTCCTCGAGCTGCTCGTCGGCCACCCACTGCAGCCAGCGGTGGAACTCGACGCGGTCCGCGAGCTGCTCGGCGAGCTCCGCGACGGCGGGCGAGGTGGGGTCGGCGTACTCCTGCGGCCACTGCGACGCCGGCAGGCCGAGGCGCTCGGCGAGGGCGCACCAGGTGGCGAAGCCGGTGAGGCCGGGGTCCTCGGTGGCGACGTACTCGCGGAAGGCGGCCTCGCGGGCGCCGCTGCGGGGGTGGGCGAAGACGATCTCCAGGGCCTGCCGCTTGGCCGCCCAGACCGCGTCGCGGTCGATCTCCCCGGGGCTGCCGTTGGCCTTGCGCAGCTCCTTGGCGCACTTGCGCAGCTCGGCCTGCGCCTTGGCGGGCAGGTAGGCGCTCTCGCGGACGTCCTCCACCCGGATGTAGATGGGGTTGACGAACCGACGGGTGACGGGCAGGTACGGCGACGCCTCCATGGGCCCGACGGGCTGCGCGGCGGCGAGGGGGTTGACGAGCACCCAGCCGGCGCCCTGCTCCCGCCCGGCCCAGGAGGTGAGCTCCATGAGGTCGGCGATGTCGCCGAAGCCCCAGGAGGCCCTCGATCGCACGGAGTACAGCTGCGTCATGTAGCCCCAGGCGCGGCCGCCGGGCTCCCCGAGGACGCCCGGCAGCGGGAGCACGTCCGGGGTGATGACCAGCGGCGTGCGGGCCTCCGCGTCACCGCTGCGGGCGACGAGCGCGTGCCAGCCCAGGGGCAGGTCGTCGGGGACCTCGAAGGTGGCGCGGCCGGTGAGGACGCCGTCGACGTGCCGGGGGTCCACCCAGCGGTCGAGCTGGCGCAGGGGGGCCTCGCCGGCCCCGCCCTCCAGCTCGACGCGCACGTCGACGGGGGCGCCGTGCACGACGTGGACGGGGACGTCGACGGTGCGCCCCTCGCGCACGACGACCACGGGGGGCAGCATCCGCCGCCACGGCCGCTGCCGGACCTCGGCGAGGGCGTCGGCCGCCGCGTCCGGTGTGGAGGCGTCCACTCCGAGCGCCGCGAGCACGGCGACCACGGTCGCTGCGGACACGTCGCTGGCTTGTCCCTGCCAGTCCGTGAAGGAGGTGGCTACCCCCAGGGCCTCGGCGAGGTCGCGCAGTTGCGGGGTCAGGGTGGGCTGGCTGTCCTGCGACACGATCAGGAACTCTGCCAGAGGCCGTGGGCGACGGCTTCCCGAGGTCCGCCACGACGCGCTGATCCCTGCCCCACGCAGCGCGATGATGAGACCGGTTCCCGACAAGCCGGGCGGGCGGGCACCGCTGCGCTGCCTAGGGTGGGGGCATGGACAGCCCGACTGCCACGACCGGAGCCCCCACCCCTCCCCCGGCCCCGCGCCTGGACCTCGTGGAGGAGCTGCACGGGCAGCCCGTCGCCGACCCCTACCGGTGGCTGGAGGACGCCGACGACCCGCGCACCGTCGCGTGGTCCGCGGCCCAGGACCGGCTCTTCGACGCCTACGCCGCGGCGCTGCCGGCCCGCGACGCCGTGGCCGAACGCGTCCGCCGGCTGATGTCCACCGGGTCGGTGGGCGCCCCCGTGCACCGCGGCGAGCGCGTCTTCCGCACCCGCCGGACCCCCGAGCAGGAGCTGTCCGTGCTCGTCGTGACCGAGGGGGGCGAGGAGCGCGTCCTCGTCGACCCCCTGGCGCTCGACCCGGCCGGCACCACCACCCTCGACGCGTGGCGCCCGGACGCCGAGGGCCGCCTGCTGGCCTACCAGCTCTCCGAGGGCGGCACGGAGGAGAGCGCCCTGCGCGTCCTCGACGTCGCCACCGGCGAGGTCGTCGACGGTCCCGTCGACCGCACCCGCTACTCGCCCGTGGCGTGGCTGCCGGCCGCCGAGGGCGAGGCGCCCGCCTTCTACTACGTGCGCCGCCTCGCGCCGGAGCTGCTGCCGGAGGACGAGCGGCAGTACCACCGCCGGGTCTACCTCCACCGCGTCGGCACGGACCCGGCCGAGGACGTCGAGGTGTTCGGCGCGGGGATGTCGAAGACCAACTACTACGGCGTGTGGACCTCCCGCGACGGGCGCTGGCTCGTCGTGACCGCCTCCGACGGCACCGCTCCCCGCAACGACGTGTGGCTCGCGGACCTGGCCGCCACCGGCCCCGCCGCACCGCGGCTGCGGGAGGTCGTCACCGGCCGCGACGCCCAGAGCAGCGCCTGGGTGGGGCGCGACGGGCGGCTGTACGTGTTCACCGACCTCGACGCCCCCCGCGGCCGCCTCGCCGTCGCGGACCCCGAGCAGCCCGGCCCCGAGCACTGGCGGGACCTGGTCCCGCAGTCCCCCGACGCCGTGCTCGACGACGTGGCGCTGCTCGACGGGGAGGAGATGCGGCTGGCGGGGCGGGAGCCGCTGCTGGTCGTGGGCTGGACCCGGCACGCGGTGTCGGAGATCACCGTGCACTCCCTGGCCTCCGGCGAGCGCCTGCCGGGTGGGCGCGGCACCGTCTCGCTGCCCGGGGTCGGCACGATCGGCGGGCTCCTGGCGCGCCCCGAGGGCGGGCACGAGGTGTGGTTCGCCCACACCGACACCACCACGCCGGCGAAGGTGTGGCGCTTCGACGGCCGGGACGGCTCCCTCGCGCTGGAGGCCGAGCCCCCCGGGGCCGTGGAGGTGCCCGACGTCGTCAGCCGCCTGGTGGACTTCCCCGGCGCCGACGGCACGACGGTCCGCATGCTGGTCGTCGCCCGCGCCGACTCCCTGGCGGCGGACGGCTCCCCGCTGGCCCCCGCCCCGGCCATCCTCTACGGCTACGGCGGCTTCGGGATCAGCCTCAGCCCGCACTACTCCCCCGAGGCGCTGGCGTGGGTGGAGGCGGGCGGCGTCCACGTCGTGGCCAACCTGCGCGGCGGCGGCGAGGAGGGCGAGGAGTGGCACCGCGCCGGCATGCGCGGGTCCAAGCAGAACGTCTTCGACGACCTGCACGCGGCCGCGCGGGCGCTCGTCGCGGGCGGCTGGACGACGCCCGCGCAGCTGTGCATCGAGGGCGGCTCCAACGGGGGCCTGCTGGTCGGGGCGGCGCTGACGCAGGAGCCGGGCCTGTACCGTGCTGTGGTCTGCTCCGCTCCGCTGCTGGACATGGTCCGCTACGAGCTGCACGGCCTGGGCGCGACGTGGAGCGACGAGTACGGCAGCGCGGCGGTCCCCGAGGAGTTCGGCTGGCTGCTGGCCTACTCCCCGTACCACCGCGTGAGCGAGGGCACCGCGTACCCGGCGGTGCTGTTCACGGTCTTCGACAGCGACACCCGCGTGGACCCGCTGCACGCCCGCAAGCTGTGCGCGGCGCTGCAGCACGCCACGTCGTCGCAGCACCCGGTGCTGCTGCGGCGGGAGAAGGACGTCGGCCACGGCGCCCGCTCCCTGTCGCGGTCGGTGGCCCTGCTGCGCGACACCCTCTCGTTCGCGGCCGCGGAGACCGGGCTGGACCTCACGGCCCGCCGCCCCGCCCCGAACGATCCCGCCCCGAACGATCCCGCACCCGTCTGACGACCGACCGAGGAGGAGCCGCCCGTCGTGACCCTTGCACCCACGCTCATGCCCACCCCGCCGAAGCCGCCCGGCCCGGCCGCCGAACCGGAGTCCGCCGAGTCCGTCGAGCCCGCCGAGGCCCTCGGGGCCCTCAAGGCCGAGGTGGTCGGCGAGGAGTGCGTCCGGGGCGAGACCAGCGTCTGCGGTTACGTCTACGACTGGACCGACAACGAGCTGGTCGGACGCATCGCCGGGATCCTCGTCGACTGGCCCTTCAAGATCGCGCTGATCCTGCTGATCGGCTTCGTGGTCCGCTACCTGCTGATGCGGGTGATCGACCGCGTCACGACGAGCATCAGCGAGGGCGCGGAACGCCTCGGCGGCGGGCGGCGCAACCCCCTGCTGGACTCGAGCCCGCTGCTGTCGGAGCGGCGCAACCAGCGCGCCCGCACCATCGGCTCGGTGCTCAAGAGCGTCGTCACCCTGCTCGTGGCGGTCACCGCAGGCCTCATGGTGCTGGACACGATCGGGCTGCCCATCGGCCCGTTCCTGGCCTCGGCGGGGATCGCCGGTGTGGCGCTCGGCTTCGGCGCGCAGAGCCTCGTCAAGGACTTCCTCTCCGGCATCTTCATGCTCGCCGAGGACCAGTACGGCGTCGGCGACGTCGTCGACGTGGGCGACGCCTCCGGCACGGTCGAGGCGGTCGGCCTGCGCGTGACGCGGCTGCGCGACGTCAACGGCACCGTCTGGTACGTCCGCAACGGCGAGATCCTGCGGGTGGGCAACCAGAGCCAGGGCTGGGCGCGGGCCGTGCTCGACGTCGCCGTCGCCTACGAGGAGGACGTCGCCCGCGTCAGCGACCTGCTGGAGCGCATCGGCCGGCGCCTGGCCGAGGACGAGGACTGGAAGGACCTCGTCCTGGAGGAGCCGGAGGTGTGGGGCGTGGAGCAGATGGCCCCGGACTCCGTCGTCCTCCGCGTCGTGGTCAAGACCGCGCCGCTGGAGCAGTGGAAGGTCGCCCGCGAGATGCGCCGGCGGATCAAGGCGGCGTTCGACGCGGAGGGCATCGAGTTCCCCTTCCCGCAGCGCACGGTGTGGCTGCGGCAGGCGGAGCCGGGCGGGGCGCACCCGCCGGTGCAGCACACCGGCGACTCGGCCGAGGCGGCGCCCGCCCAGCCGCCGCCGTCCGGGGAGTCGCGCGTGGCCAAGGACCTCGACGCCGCGGCGGCCCGGGGCCTGTAGGACGCGCTCGCCGCGGTTGCGCTCGCCGTGGCTCCCCCGCGCTCGCACACTGGCCCGGTGGACGCAGACGAGCACGCGGGCGACGACCAGCAGCAGCGGCCCGGTCCCCCCGCGGGGGCCGGGCCGCTGACGCTCGTGACGGGCGCGACCGGCTACATCGGCGGCCGCCTGGTGCCGGAGCTGCTGCGGGCGGGGTTCCGGGTGCGGGCGATGGCGCGCAACCCGGAGGCGCTGCGCGAGCGCCCGTGGTCGGGACGGGTGGAGGTGGTCCGTGCCGACGCGTCGAAGCCGGAGGACCTGGCACGCGCGCTGGAGGGCGTGGACGTCGCCTACTACCTGCTGCACTCGATGAACGACTCCCGCCGCTTCGCCGCGGCCGAGCGGCGCACCGCCCGCGGCTTCGGGCGGGCGGCGCGGGCGGCGGGGGTGGGACGCATCGTCTACCTCGGCGGTCTGCACCCGGAGGGCGAGGAGCTCTCGCAGCACCTGGAGTCGCGTCGCGAGGTGGGCGAGGTCCTGCTCGACTCGGGCGTGCCGACCACCGCCCTGCAGGCCGCCGTGATCCTGGGTTCCGGCTCGGCGAGCTTCGAGATGCTGCGCTACCTCACCGAACGGCTCCCCGTGATGATCACCCCGCGCTGGGTGCACAACCGGATCCAGCCGATCGCCATCCGCGACGTCCTGCGGTACCTGGTGGAGTCGGCGCGGATGCCGCCGGAGGTGTCGCGGACCTTCGACATCGGCGGGCCGGACGTCATGACGTACCTGGACATGATGCGCGGCTACGCCCGGGTGGCGGGTCTGCGGCCGCGGCGCATCCTCCCGGTCAACGTCCTGACGCCGAGCCTGTCCAGCCACTGGGTGGGGGTGGTCACCCCGGTGCCGAGCAGCATCGCCCGCCCGCTCGTCGACAGCCTCGTGCACGAGGTGGTCTGCTCCGAGCGCGACATCGCCCGTTGGGTGCCCGACCCGCCGGAGGGGCTGCTGGGCTTCGACGACGCGGTGCGCCTGGCGCTGCAGCGGGTGCGGGAGGCGGACGTCGTCACCAGGTGGAGCTCGGCGTCGGTGCCGGGGGCGCCCAGCGACCCGCTGCCGACCGATCCGGACTGGGCGGGCGGGAGCCTGCACGTGGACGAGCGCACGACGGCGGTGGCCGCGTCGCCGCGGTGCCTGTGGGAGGTCGTGGAGGGCATCGGCGGGGAGAACGGCTGGTACTCCTGGCCGCTGGCGTGGACGGTCCGCGGTCTGCTGGACCGCGCCTCCGGGGGGCCGGGCCTGCGCAGGGGGCGGCGGGACCCGCACGCGGTGCGGGTGGGCGACGCGGTGGACTTCTGGCGGGTGGAGGCGCGCGAGGAGGGCCGGCTGCTGCGGCTGCGGGCGGAGATGCGGCTGCCGGGCCTGGCGTGGCTGGAGCTGCACGTGGAGCGCGACCCCGCGGGCGGGACGGTGTTCCGGCAGCGGGCGCTGTTCCACCCGCGCGGGCTGGCGGGGCAGCTGTACTGGTGGTCGGTGACGCCCTTCCACGGCGTGGTGTTCGGCGCGATGCAGCGCAACGTGGCGCGCGCGGCGGAGCGGCGGGCGCGGGGCACACTGGTCGGGTGAGCCAGCAGCCGAACCTGCCCTTCGTCCGCCCGGTGGCCCTGAGCGGGCGCACCCCCGGGGAGGCCCGGACGTTCTACGACGAGGTGGGCGGCGCGGAGACGTTCGAGCGGCTGGTGGCGCGCTTCTACGAGGGCGTGGCCGGTGACGAGGTGCTGCGCCCGATGTACCCGGAGGCGGACCTGGCCCCGGCGGCGGAGCGGCTGCGGATGTTCCTGGAGCAGTACTGGGGCGGGCCGACGACGTACTCGGAGCAGCGGGGCCACCCGCGGCTGCGGATGCGGCACGCCTCCTTCACGGTCGGCCCCCTCGCTCGGGACCGGTGGCTGCTGCACATGCGCGCGGCCGTGGACTCCCTGGGGCTGCCGCCGGCGCAGGAGGCGGTGCTGTGGGACTACCTGGAGCGGGCGGCGCACAGCCTGCTGAACTCGTTCGAGGACTGAGCGGGACGGCGCTGCTCCAGACGGGTGGCTCAAGCGGCCCCGTCCGGCCGCCGATGGACGGAGCGTGACCTCCGACACCACCGCATCCCGCGCCGTCCGCCGTCCCCGCCGCCGCGCGGCCGCCTGGCTGATCGCCCTGGCGGCGCCCGCGCTGGCGTTCGCGGGGGCGGTCCCCGCGCAGGCGAGCGGGAGCGGCTACACCGTGACCGTGCGCGCCGGCACCGGCACGGCGGAGGCCCTGGTGGGGCCGTCGGGCGTCGCCTCGGACGCGGCCGGGAACCTCTACATCGCGGACACCGCGGACCACCGGGTGTGGAAGCTCTCCCGCGGCGGGACGCTGTCGGCCGTGGCCGGCGACGGCACGCAGGGCCCGTCCGTGGCGGGGCCGGCCACGGCCTCTCCGCTGAGCTCCCCGGCCGGGGTGGCCGTGGACGCCGCGGGCACGGTGTACATCGCCGACACGGGCAACCACCGCGTCCTGAGAGTGACGTCGAGCGGGGCGCTGACCTTCCTCGCCGGCACCGGCGTCGCGGGGGCCCCGCAGCCCGGCACCGCCGCCACCTCCCCGCTGTCCTCCCCCGGCGGCGTCGCGGTCGACGCGGTGGGGGCCGTCTACATCGCCGACACCGGCAACAACCAGGTGGAGAAGGTGACCGGGACGACGCTCTCGGTGGTCGCGGGCACCGGTCGGGCGGCGGCCCCGGTGCCGGGGGCGGCGACCGCCTCGCCGCTGTCGGCGCCCAGCGGCGTGGCCGTCGACGCCCTCGGCGACCTCTTCATCGCCGACCGCGGCAACCACCGCATCGAGAAGGTCACCGTCGCGGGCGTGCTGTCCGTCGTCGCGGGCACCGGCACGGCCGGAGCGGCGACGGCCGGGGCGGCGCTCTCCTCGCCGCTGTCCAGCCCCACGGGCGTGGCCGTCGACGCGGGAGGCAACCTCTTCATCGCCGACCGCGGCAACCACCGCGTGGAGAAGGTGGCGCCCACGGGGTCGCTCTCCCTCGTCGCGGGCACCGGCACCGCTGGAGCGGCGACGGCCGGCGCGGCGCTGTCCGCGCCGCTGGACGCCCCCGGAGGGGTCGCCGTCGACCGCGAGGAGCGCGTCTACGTGGCGACCGCCGGGACGTCCCCGCAGGTGGTGGAGCTGACGTCGACCGCCGCCGCGACCGGGCCGCACGTGACGTCCGCGGCACCGCCGGTGGCCGCGGTCGGCGCCGCCTACTCGCACCGGTTCACGGCGACGGGCTTCCCCACCCCGTCGTGGACGGTGCTGGGGACGCTTCCCGCGGGCATGGTGTTCAACGGCAGCACCGGCGTCCTCTCCGGCGCACCCACCACCAAGGGCAGCACGACGTTCACGGTGCGCGCCACCAACTCCACCGGGCACGACGACCAGATCGTGACGCTCGTCGTCGGCACCCCCCCGGGCGCGCCGGCGAAGCCCACGGCGGTCGACGCCCCTGCCGGCGTGACGCTCACCTGGACCGCACCGACCGCCGCGGGCGACTCCCCCGTCACCGGGTACTCCGTCATCCCGCACCGCGCGGGCACGGCGGGCACCCCGGTGGTGTTCACGAGCACCGCCACCACCCAGAAGGTGACGGGGCTGGAGGCAGGCGCCTCGTACACGTTCACCGTCGCGGCGGTGAACTCCTTCGGTACCGGTGCGGCCTCGCCCGCCTCGGACGCGGTCGTGCCCGCACCCTCCGGCGGCGCGGTCGTGCCCCCGGCCGCGGGGCTGCACCGCTTCGACGGGGCGGACCGGGTGGCGACGTCGGTGCGGGTCTCGAAGGCGCTCTTCCCCGCGGCCGGCTCGGCGAGGGCCGTGGTCGTGGCGACCTCCACCAGCTACGCGGACGCCCTCGGGGGGGCTCGGCTGGCCTCGGCGTCCGCCGCCCCGCTCCTGCTGACGGGCACCGGCACGCTGCAGGCGGACGTCGCGGCGGAGGTGAAGCGCCTGCTGGCGGAGGACGGCACCGTCTACGTCCTCGGCGGCCCGGGCGCCCTCTCGGCTCCGGTGGAGTCCGCCCTGAAGGCGCTGTCGGCGAAGTACGTCGTCAAGCGGCTCTCGGGTGGCGACCGGTACGCGACGAGCATCGCCATCGCCGACGCGGTGGCCGCACCGGCGACCGCCCCGATCTACCTGGCCAGCGGCACCGCCTACCCGGACGGGCTGGCCGTCTCCGCACTGGCCGCCCGCACGGGCGGGGTGGTGGTCCTCACGGAGGGCCCGGTGATGCCGACGGCGACGCGGGCGTACCTGGAGAAGCACGACCCGACCGGGGCGCGCACGGTGCCCGTCGGTGGCCCGGCGGCCGCAGCGGCGGCGCAGCTGCCGACCGCGGCGGCGATCGCGCCGCGCGCCCTCGTGGGTGCGGACCGCTACGACACCGCCCGTCTCGTGGCGGAGCGCTTCGTCACGGCGCCCGCGCCGGGTTCCCCGACTCCCGCGCCCGTGAAGGTCGTCGGCCTGGCCCCGGGCCAGAACTGGCCGGACGCCCTGGTGGGTTCCGCCGCGATGGGCAACCTCGCCGGCCCCCTGCTGCTCAACATCGGCGACACGCTGCAGCCGGCGACGAAGACGGCCCTGACGACGCTGACGAAGGGCGGCGCGGTGAGCACGGGCGTCGTCTTCGGCGGGCGCGACGCGCTCAACGAGGGCGCGGCGACCGCCTTCGACGCGATGGTGCCGGACCCCAAGTAGGCCCGCTGCCACCCGCTCCCCCCGGCGGCGGTGACGTCCTGCCGCGCGACACGCCCGTGTCGCGCGGTGGGACGTCACCGCCGCCGCGTCCTCGCCGTCACTCGCGGGTGGCGTGCTCCTCAGTCGCGGGGTGCGTGCTTCTCCAGGAAGGCGTACACCTCGGCGTCGTCGACGCCGGGGAACGTGCCGGCGGGCAGCGGCGCGAGGATCTGCGCGTGCAGGGCGGCGCTGGGCCAGGCCCTCCCCTCCCACTGCCGCGTCAGGTCCACCGGGGGGCGACGGCAGCAGGACTCGTCGGGGCAGCGCGACACCTGCCGCACGCTGGTGTCGCGGCCGCGGAACCACTTCGCGTGCAGGTAGGGCACGCCGACGGTGATGGAGAACTGCCCCGCGGTCTGGGTGCCCGTCTGGCTGGAGCACCAGTACGTCCCGGCGGGGGTGTCGGTGTACTGGTAGTTCTCCGTGGTGCGGTCCTGCAGGCCGAAGACGGTGCGCGCGGTCCAGCGCCTGCACACCGGCTGGCCCTCGATGGCACCGGTGGCGTCCTGCACGAACGGCGCGCCGTCGTTCTCGTAGCCGCGGTACAGGGCGCCGTCGTCGCCGACGCGCAGGAAGTGCACGGGGATGTCGAGGTGGGACGTGGCGAGGTTCGTCAGGCGCTGGGCGGCGGCCTCGTGGGTGACGCCGAACGCGTCGCGGAAGTCCTCCACCGCGAGGTCCTTGGCGTTCTTGGCGGTGGAGAGGAACTCGACGGCGACGCCGCGGGGCATGAGGCAGGCGGCGGCGAAGTAGTTGATCTCCAGGCGCTGTCGGAGGAAGTCGGCGTAGCTGGCGGGGTGCTCGTGGCCGAGGATCCGGTGCGCGATGGCCTGCAGCGCCAGGGATCGCAGGCCGTGCCCGCCGGGGATCGAGGCGGGCGGCAGGTAGATGCGGCCGTTGGCGAGGTCGGTGACCGTGCGGGTGGAGTGCGGCAGGTCGTCGACGTGGATGATGCGGAACCCGAGCAGTTCGGCCATGCGCGCCACCGTGCGGTGGGTGAGCGCGCCGACGGTGTACCCGGCCTCGCGCACCATGGTCTCCGCGAGCTCCTCCAGCTCGGGCAGGTGGTTGTCGACCGTGCGCATCACCAGGCGGATCTCGGTGTTGGCGCGACGGGCCTCCTCCGGGGTGGCGTGGGAGGCGTTGTGCCGGCGTGCCAGTTCCGCGTGCAGTGCGACAAGGGACTCGAGCGCGTCCATGGGCAGGGTCCGGCCGGGGCGGACGGGTTTGATCCCGAGTCCGGCGAAGAGGGGGCTGCGCTGGGCGCGGTCGAGCTCGATCTCCAGTGCGGCGCGGCGGTCGGGCGGCGGCTCGGGGCTGACGAGGTCGGCGACCGGCACCGAGAGGGCCCCGGCGAGGGCGGTGAGCAGCGACAGCCGCGGCTCGCGCCTGCCGTTCTCGACGAGCGACAGCTGGCTGGGGGTGGCGCCGGCCCGGGCTCCGAGGTCGGCCAGGGTCAGCCCGCGCTGGGTGCGGAAGTGGCGGATGCGCCGCCCGAGGGTGACGGGGTCGACCGTCTCGGGCGCCGGAGGCGGTGCGGCGCTCTCCTGGGGGGCGCCGATGTGTTCGAGGGCTGCGACGCGGACTCGGGCCATAGGAGTTGACCGTAGCGAAACTTTGGCGATTCTTACACCCGTCCGGGTTTGAAGACGGCACCTCAGGCCGCCAGGATCGAAGAACACCGATCACCCAGCGACCGGAGGATCCCGTGACCGCGACCGTGACCAGCACCGCCCCCGACACCGCCGTCCGCACCGCCGGGAGCGACCTGCAGGTCTCCCTCCCCACCCGCAACCGCCGCCTCGCGGAGTGGGTGGGCCGCATCGCCGCGCTCACCCAGCCGGACCGGGTGGTGTGGTGCGACGGCTCGGAGGAGGAGTGGGAGCGGCTGACGTCGCAGATGGTGGACTCCGGCACCCTCATCCGCCTCGACCCGGCCAAGCGGCCGAACAGCTTCCTCGCCCGCTCCGCGCCGAGCGACGTGGCCCGGGTGGAGGACCGCACGTTCATCGCCTCCCGCCGCAAGGAGGACGCCGGTCCGACGAACAACTGGCGCGAGCCCACCGCCCTGCGCGAGGAGCTCGACGCGGTGTTCGAGGGCTGCATGCGCGGGCGCACCATGTACGTGGTGCCCTTCTCGATGGGCCCCCTCGGCGGCCCCATGTCGCAGCTCGGGGTGCAGTTGACCGACTCCCCCTACGTCGTCGTGAGCATGCGCACGATGACGCGCATGGGCGAGGGCGTCCTCGACCTCATCGACGAGGACACCGAGTTCGTGCCGGCCGTGCACAGCGTCGGGTACCCGCTGGTGGACGTCCTCGGCCGCGCCCGCCCCGACGTGCCGTGGCCGTGCAGCGACCTGAAGTACATCGCGCACTTCCCCGAGACGCGGGAGATCTGGTCCTACGGCTCCGGTTACGGCGGCAACGCCCTCCTGGGCAAGAAGTGCTTCGCGCTGCGCATCGCCTCGGTCATGGGCCGCGACGAGGGCTGGCTCGCCGAGCACATGCTCATCCTCCGCATCACCTCCCCCGAGGGGCGCCGCTTCCACCTCGCCGCAGCGTTCCCCTCGGCGTGCGGGAAGACGAACCTCGCCATGCTGCAGTCGAAGCTGCCGGGCTGGCAGGTGGAGACCATCGGCGACGACATCGCCTGGATGCGCCCCGGCCCGGACGGGCGCCTGCGCGCCATCAACCCGGAGGCGGGGTTCTTCGGCGTGGCGCCCGGCACGGGTGAGTCCACCAACCCCGTCGCCGTGGAGATGCTGCGGGAGAACACCATCTTCACCAACGTCGCCCTGACCGACGACGGGGACGTGTGGTGGGAGGGGCTCACGGACGAGGTTCCCGAGCACCTGACCGACTGGCGCGGGCAGGACTGGACGCCGCGGTCCGCCACTCCGGCGGCGCACCCGAACTCGCGTTTCACGGTCTCCGCAGCCCAGTGCCCGTCCATGGCCGCGGACTGGGAGGACCCCGCCGGCGTGCCGATCGACGCGATCCTCTTCGGTGGCCGCCGCGCGAGCAACGTGCCCCTGGTGACCGAGGCGCTCAGCTGGGACCACGGCGTGTTCCTCGGCGCGACGGTCTCCTCCGAGCGCACCGCCGCCGCGGAGGGCACCGTCGGGGAGCTGCGCCGCGACCCGTTCGCGATGCTGCCCTTCGCCGGCTACCACATGGGCGACCACTGGCGGCACTGGCTGCGCGTGGGCCGTGACCTGCCTGCGCAGACCCGGCCGAAGATGTTCGCCGTGAACTGGTTCCGCAAGGGCGCCGACGGCCGCTTCCTGTGGCCGGGTTTCGGCGAGAACGCCCGCGTGCTGGCGTGGATCTGCCGGCGCGTCGAGGGCAGCGCCGCCGCGGCCGCGTCCCCGATCGGCTGGGTCCCGGCGCGCGACGCCCTCGACCTGGACGGGCTGGACCTGCCCGAGGACGACCTGGCGCAGCTGTTCGCGGTCGACGGCGACAGCTGGCGCGCGGAGTGCGACGACACGGAGACGTGGCTGGAGCAGTTCGGCCCGCGGGTTCCCGTGGAGGTCTGCGACCAGCTCGAGGCGCTGCGCTACCGCCTCTCGGCGCTGTAGGAGCGCCGCCCGAACGCGCCCCCGCGGCGGCCGGTGTCCCGGGCAGGGACCGGCGGCCGCGGGGGCGTTCCCGTGCGGGGAGACCTGAGTCCGCGAGCCGGGAGGTCTGAGCGGCGGCCGGCCTCGGGCAGGATGTCGCGGTGACCTCCGCGAACCGCTCCCCGGCAGTGCAGGCGCCCTGGTGGCACGACGCCGTCATCTACCAGGTGTACCCGCGCTCGTTCGCGGACGCCGACGGGGACGGGGTGGGGGACCTGCCGGGCATCACCTCCCGGCTGGACCACCTCGCCGCCCTCGGGGTCGACGCGGTGTGGTTGTCGCCGTTCTACCGCTCCCCTCAGCGCGACGCCGGCTACGACGTCAGCGACTACCGGGACGTGGACCCGGTGTTCGGAACCCTCGAGGACGCCGACGCGCTGCTCACCCGCGCGCGCGAACTCGGCCTGCGGGTGGTGGTGGACCTCGTCCCCAACCACACGTCCTCCGACCACCCCTGGTTCGGCGCGGCCCTGGCCGCAGGCCCCGGGTCCCGGGAGCGGGCCCGCTACGTGTTCCGCGACGGCCGCGGACCGCGCGGCGAGCAGCCCCCGAACAACTGGCGCTCGGTGTTCGGCGGGTCGGCGTGGACGCGGGTGGTGGAGCCCGACGGTCGCCCGGGGCAGTGGTACCTGCACCTCTTCGACAGCAGCCAGCCCGACCTCGACTGGACCGACCCCGAGGTCGCCGACGAGTTCGACGCCGTGCTGCGGTTCTGGCTGGACCGCGGTGTCGACGGGTTCCGGGTCGACGTCGCGCACGGCATGGTCAAGGCGGAGGGCCTGCCCGACTGGGACCACGAGCAGGCGCTGCTGCAGGGCAGCACCCCCAGCGGGGAGCGCCCGCCCATGTGGGACCAGGAGGGCGTGCACGACATCTACCGTCGCTGGCGCCAGGTGCTGGACTCCTACCCGGGCGACCGCATGATGGTCGCCGAGGCGTGGGTGGCGCCCCAGGAGCGCCTGACGCGCTACCTGCGGGGCGACGAGATGCACCAGGCCTTCAACTTCGACCACCTCAAGGCGCGCTGGGGGGCGCGGGAACTGCGGGAGGTGGTCGACTCGACGCTCGCGGCGCACGCGGTGGTGGGTGCTCCCGCGACGTGGGTGCTGTCCAACCACGACGTCCTGCGCCACACCAGCCGCTTCGGGTACCCCCCCGAGCGCATGCCCGCCGGGGGCGTGGGCCCCGACGACCCCCAGCCCGACGCCGACCTGGGGCTGCGGCGGGCGCGGGCGGCGACGCTGCTGATGCTGGCACTGCCCGGGGGCGCCTACCTGTACCAGGGCGAGGAGCTGGGGCTTCCCGACCACACCACGCTGCCCGACGAGGTGCGGCAGGACCCGCAGTTCGCCCGCACCGGCGGTGCGGACGTCGGCCGGGACGGCTGCCGGGTGCCGATCCCGTGGTCGGGGACGGCGCCCTCCTACGGGTTCGGCCCCGCTCCGGCGGCGTGGCTGCCGCAGCCGCCGTCGTGGGCGGAGCTGTCCGTCGCCGCGCAGGAGGGGCGGGAGGGCTCGACCCTCGAGCTGTACCGCGGCGCGCTGCGGCTGCGCCGGGAGCTGCGGCTCGGCCTGGGCGGGGTGCGCTGGCTCGGTCCGCGCGAGGACGTGCTGGAGTTCGCCAACGGCAGCACGACGGTCGTCGCCAACCTCTCGGGGGAATCCGTGGACCTGCCCGCCGGGGAGGTGCTGCTGGCGAGCGCACCCCTGGTGGGCGGGCGCCTGCCGGTCGACGCGACCGCCTGGATCGCGGCGGGCTGATCCGTGCCCACCGCCGCCTTCCGCGCACCTGGCGCGGGAGGCGGCGGTTCGTCGGGACCGGACCTGCTAGGGGACGAGGCGGATCGGCGGGGTCGGGGCGGCGGCCATACCGAAGCCCAGGAAGTAGCTCGTGTGCGGGGGCTGGTTGTACCCGACGTTCTGCCAGGCGATGCCGAGCCGGTACACCGGGTCGTGCAGCAGGGTCGGCATCCGGTGCTGGGTCCTGTAGGGCGTGCTGTACAACCGCAGGGCCCTGCTGTCGGACGTGCGCCAGATGACCTCCTCGCGCCAGTCGCCGAACAGGTCCGCCTGCAGCACCGGGCTGCCCTTGGTGTCGTTGTTGGACTGCGTGCCCGTGGCGGTCAGCAGGTTCGTCACGGTCGACGTGGCCGGGTTCCACTCGTCGATGCGCCCGACACCCGTGCGCGTGGCATCGTCGAAGTCGTGGTCGAGGATCTCGTAGCCGAGGTCGCCGTCCCACTGCACGACGAAGTTCGCGGCGGGGATGGCGTTGGACAGCAGCTGCCCCCGAGCGGTGAACAGCCAGCCGACGCGGCTGTTCCACGGCCCGTCGACCGCCCACGCCTCCGCGCCCGGGTGCCCCGGGTCGATGTCGGCGGCCACACCGCGGCCCGTGTCCTGCCCGGTGCGCCGGCCCCAGAGGATCTGCCCCGTCCGGGCGTCGCGCATCTCCAGGCCGTAGGCGGCGTCCTTGCTCTCGTGGACGGAGAAGACCTCCAGACCGGGGCGGGCCGGGTCGTGGTCGGAGAGGTGCTGCGCATCGCCGTGCCCGAGGCCGGTCGTGTGCAGTCCGCGCCCGTCGTCGTCGACGACCATCGACCCGTACGTGATCTCGTCGCGGCCGTCGGCGTCGACGTCGGCCACGGAGAGGGCGTGGTTGCCCTGACCGGCCCAGGCGGGACCGTTGGTGCTGCTGTTGGAGTCGAACGTCCAGCGCCTCGTCAGCGCACCGCCCCGGTAGTCGAACGCGGCGAGCACGGTGCGGGTGTAGTAGCCGCGGGCCATGACGATGCTGGGGCGCTCCCCGTCGAGGTAGGCGACCCCGGCGAGGAACCGGTCGACGCGGTTGCCGTAGCAGTCACCCCAGCTGCAGACGTCCCCGCGGGGCGGGACGTAGGACTGCGTGGCCAGGGCGGCACCGGTGACGCCGTTGAACACCGTCAGGAACTCGGGGCCGGTGAGCACGTAGCCCGAACTGTTGCGGTAGTCGGCGTTCGGATCGCCGATGACGCGCCCCGTCCCGTCGCGGGTTCCGTCGGCGGTCTTGGCGACGACCTCCGCCCGGCCGTCGCCGTCGAGGTCGTAGACGAGGAACTGGGTGTAGTGGGCGCCCGCGCGGATGTTGCGCCCCATGGAGATCCGCCACTTGCGGGTGCCGTCGAACTCGTAGGCGTCGAGGAACACCTCACCCGTGTAGCCGGCCTTGGAGCTGTCCTGGGAGTTGCTGGGATCCCACTTGAGGACGATCTCGAGCTGCCCGTCGCGGTCGAGGTCCGCGACGCTGGCGTCGTTGGCCCGGTAGGTGTACCTGCTGCCGTCGGGGTTCGTCCCGTCGGCGGGCTTGGTCAGCGGGATGTCGCGATGGGTGCCGGACCACGCGGTGACGGCCGTGCTGCGCGCCTGCTCCACGCCGTTGACGACGGCGCTCACCTGGTAGGACGCCCCGGCGGTTCCGGAGGCGTCGAGGTGGTTGGTGCTCGCGGTGATCGGCTGGGACGTCAGGCGGGTGCCGTTGCGGTACACGTGGAAGCCGACGGTGCGGGCCTCGGTGCCGAGGAGGCGCCAGCTCACGAGCACGCCGGCGGTCGTGGTGACGGCCACCGTCCCCCGGTCGAGGCGCTCGGCCTGGCGCAGCAGCGGGGCGGCCTCCGCCGGGGCCGCGCCACCGGCCGCCAGGAGCGAGGCGGCGAGCGCGAGGGGGACGAACGGGGCGGTGCGACGTCGTCGGCGCACGGTTCCTCCAGCATCAGCGGGGAAAGCGATTGCCGAGACATTGACAGAGAGTGAACTCTGATCGCAAGAGTTCGGCTGAGGGGTTCCGCCCCCGCCGCAGGGGAATCTCCTCGCGGGACTCCGCTCAGACCGTGACGACGACCTTGCCGCGCGCCTGCCCGCTCTCCAGCCGCTCGAACGCCGCGCGGGCCTCGGGAAGGGGGTGCACGGAGTCGACGGCGGGGGCGAGGTCGCGCAGCTCGCAGAAGCGCACCATGCGCTGGAACTCCTCCAGGGTCCCCATGGTGGAGCCCAGCACCCGCAGCTGGCGGAAGAAGACGTGCTCCAGCTGCGCGGGGGCGTCCCCCCCGGTGGTGGCACCGCAGACGACGATCGTGCCGCCGGGGCGCAGGGCGCGCACGGAGTGCTGCCAGGTGGCCTTGCCCACGGACTCCATGACGGCGTCGACCTTCTCCGGCAGCCGCTCCCCCGCCGCGAAGCCCCGGTCGGCGCCCCACGCCACGGCCTGCTCCACCCGCTCGGGATCGCGGCCGGTGACCCACATCCGCAGGCCGGCGGCGGAGCCGAGCGCCACCAGCGCGCTGGACACGCCCCCTGCGGCGCCCTGGACGAGGACCGTCTGCCCGGGGGTGGCCTGCGCCTGGGTGAACAGCATCCGGTAGGCGGTCAGCCACGCCGTGCCCAGGGACGCCGCGCGCTCGAACGTCCAGGAAGCCGGCTTGGCGACGAGGTTGCGGGCGGGGACGAAGACCTCCTCGGCCAGCGTGCCCGGGTGCAGCTCCGAGAGCAGGGTGCGGCCGGGGTCGAGGGTCTCGTCACCGCGCCAGTCGTCGGAGGAGACCACGGCGTGGACGAGCACCTCGCGGCCGTCGTCGGTGACGCCGGCCGCGTCGCAGCCGAGGACCATCGGGAGCAGCTTCGCGGGCAGGCCCGCCCCGCGCAGGCTCCACAGGTCGTGGTGGTTGAGGGCCGCGGTGCGCACCCGCACCCGCACCCAGCCCTCGGGCACGGCACCGGGCGGGCCGTCGGCGACCTCGAGGCCGGACAGCGGTTCCTCGGCGGACTGGCGGACTGCACGGGCGGCGAGCACGGACCGACGCTAGCCCAGCGGTGCCCGCCGCGCCGCCGAGGACGCCGGCCGCGGCGACGCGACGGTGCGCGGTGGCGGGGGTCACGTCCGCCCGCACACCCCCGCCCCGGTGCCCGCGGGTAGCGTCGGCTCCATGGCCAGCACCCCGGAAGCGACGCCCCCGAACGGCTCGAGCGACCCCGCCGCGGAGGCCGAGGGCAAGCTGCGCCGCCTGCTGTCCGTCGTGGAGCTGGAGCCGGTGCAGGGCCGGCCCGACGTCTTCCTGGGGCAGAACCTGCCGCAGCCGCACGGGCGCGTCTTCGGCGGGCAGGTGGTCTGCCAGGTGGCGCTGGCGGCGGGGCGCACGGTCGAGCCGGACCGGGTGCTGCACTCGATGCACGGGTACTTCCTGCGCCCGGGCGACGTCTCCGAGCCGGTGGAGCTGTCGGTGGAGCGGCTGCGCGACGGCCGGTCCTTCAGCGCCCGCCGCGTCCAGGCGCTGCAGAGGGGCGAGCCGATCTTCTCGATGATCGCCTCGTTCCAGACGCCGGCCGGGGGGCTGGAGCACTCGGAGGAGATGCCGGACGTGCCCGGCCCGGACGAGCTGCCCTCCGACGACGAGCTGCTGGCGGACATCGACCACCCGCTGGCGAGGCAGTGGCGGGAGGGGCGGCCGGTGGAGGTCCGCCACGTCCAGGCCCCGCCGTACCTGCCCGCACCGCCCGCGGCCCCCGGGGAGACGCGGGCGGTCTGGATGCGGGTGCCCGGCCGGCTGCCCGACGACGACCTGCTGCACCGCGGCGTCCTGGGCTTCGTCTCCGACTACGTCCTCTTCGAGCCGGTGCTGCGCCGCCACGGCCTGATCTGGGCCACCCGCGGGATGAGCGTGGCGAGCCTGGACCACGCGCTGTGGTGGCACCGGCCCGCGCGCGTCGACGAGTGGCTGCTGTACGTCGTGGAGAGCCCGGCGGCCACGGGCGCCCGCAGCCTGATGACGGGCCGGTTCTTCAGCGCGGACGGCACCCACGTGGCCAGCGTCGCCCAGGAGGGCATGATCCGGCTGCCGTGAGCGGGCGCCCGCCCGGGGCTCAGTCCCGGGCGGGCGCCTCGAGCAGCGGGTGCCCGGCGAGGGCGGCGAGGACGCGCTCGGCGACCTCCTCCGCACTGCCCGCCCCGGCGTGCACGTGCACGTCCGCGGCGTGCTCGCCCACGGCCGTCCCCGTCCGCTCGCCCGAGAGGTCCACCACGGCGCAAGGCAGCCCGGCGGCGGCGTGCAGGGCACGCGCCGTGGACGGGGACCCGGCGGCACCGGCGACGGCGACCGCGCCGGCGTCGGCGAAGAGCCGGGCGAGGTCCGCGACGCGGCGAGTGCGCTCGATGCCGTCGCCGGGCCCGTCGCCGAGGTCCTGCAGCAGCCCGTGCCGCACCGCGGGCGCGTCCACGACGTACGCGAGGCGCCCCGCGGCCAGCAGGGCCCGCTCCAGCGCCGTGGCGACGGTGGCGGCCGGGCCCGCGGGCAGGCCTGTCAGCCACAGGGTGCCGCCGCGCTGGCCGGTAGCGGCGGCGCGCTGCTCCCGGCTCACGGCGGAGGGGTGCCAGACCGCGTCGGCGGCGGCCGCCGCGACGGTGGCTGCGTCGCGGGCCTCCAGCACGGTGCCGGCGCCGACGGTGTCGTTCGACGTCTCGTCGATGAGGATGAAGGCGCCGGTCTCGCGGTTGCGCGCGTACGGGTCGGCGAGGACGACGGCGCTCGTGCGCAGGGTGACGGTGCCGATGTCGTTGAGCGCCAGCTCTGCCGGGTCGGCGGAGGTGTCCAGCGTCTCCGGGTCGAGGCGGTCGTGGAGGCGCTGCACGATGGCGCGCACGGTCCTGCTCGTGTGCTTCAGCGCCACGCGGTCGCCGACGCGCAGGGGCCGCTCGCTCATCCAGCAGATGCTCGTGACCAGCTCCCGGGCCGCCGGCGGGGTGTCGGCGGGCGAGACGAGCAGGTCGCCGCGGCCGACGTCGATGTCGTCGGCCAGCGCCACCGACACCGACAGCGGCGGGATCGCGACCTGCCGCTGCGCGTCGAGGGTGTCGAGGGCGGTGACCCGGCTGCGGGAGCCGGCGGGCAGGACCAGGACCTCGTCGCCGACGGCGAGGGTGCCCGCGGCCATCCGGCCGGTGTAGCGGCGCCGCTGCTGGCGCCCGTCGGGGCCGGCCTCGGGCCGCGAGACCCACTGCACCGGCAGCCGCAGCCCGCCGACGCCGTGGTCGGGCGGGGTGACCTCGACGGACTCAAGGTGCTCCATCAGGGTGGGGCCGTCGTACCAGGGAGTGTTCGCCGAGCGGTGCACGACGTTGTCGCCGTGCTTGGCGGCGATCGGCACGACGAGCAGCTCGACACCGCCGAGGCGCTCGGCCACGTCGTGCAGCTGGGCGGCGACCTCCTCGAAGCGGGCCCGGTCGAAGCCGACGAGGTCCATCTTGTTCACCGCCGCCACCAGGTGCGGCACGCCCAGCAGGGTGGCGATGCGCGCGTGGCGGCGCGTCTGGCGCAGCACGCCCGCGCGGGCGTCGACGAGGAGCACCGCGACGTGGGCGTTGGAGGCGCCGGTGAACATGTTGCGGGTGTAGCGCTCGTGGCCGGGGGTGTCGGCCAGGACGAAGTTGCGCTTCGGCGTGGAGAAGAACCGGTACGCCACGTCGATGGTGATGCCCTGCTCCCGCTCGGCGCGCAGCCCGTCGGACAGCGCCGCCAGGTCGGGCACGCCC
This sequence comes from Kineococcus xinjiangensis, assembly GCF_002934625.1. Taxonomy (GTDB): domain Bacteria; phylum Actinomycetota; class Actinomycetes; order Actinomycetales; family Kineococcaceae; genus Kineococcus_A; species Kineococcus_A xinjiangensis. The sequence goes on from NZ_PTJD01000008.1 coordinate 136,784, forward strand.
TCGGCGTCGCGCACGGAGTCCAGGTGGTCCAGCGGCAGGGAGTCGGTGTCGTGGAGGATCCGCCCGATGAGGGTGGACTTGCCGTCGTCCACGGAACCCGCGGTGGCCAGCCGCAGCAGCTCGCGCGGAGCGCGTTCCGCGACGGGAGCGGTGGCGGGAGCGGGGACCGCGCCGGGGGCGCCGAGCAGTTCGGTCATCAGAAGTACCCCTCGCGCTTGCGGTCCTCCATCGCGGAGGCGGACGTGCGGTCGTCGGCGCGGGTCTCGCCGCGCTCGGAGGTGGTGGCCCGGGAGATCTCCGCCATCACACCGGTGATGTCGGTGGCGGTGGAGCGCACCGCGCCGGTGATGGTGAGGTCGCCGACGGTGCGGTAGCGGACCATCGCCTCCTCGAGAACTTCTCCGGCGCGCGGCCGCACGAACTCGGATTCCGCCAGCAGGATGCCGTCCCGCTCGAAGACCTTGCGGGAGTGGGCGAAGTAGATGGAGGGGAGTTCGAGCTGCTCCAGCTCGATGTAGCGCCAGACGTCGAGCTCGGTCCAGTTGCTCAGCGGGAAGACCCGGACCTGCTCCCCGCGGCGGATGCGGCCGTTGTAGAGCGACCACGGCTCCGGCCGCTGGGCCCGCGGGTCCCACTGGCCGAACTCGTCGCGGAAGCTGAGCACCCGCTCCTTGGCCCGCGCCCGCTCCTCGTCGCGACGGGCACCGCCGAACGCGGCGTCGAACCCGCCGGCGGCCAGCGCGTCCAGCAGCGTGCGGGTCTGCAGCCGGTTGCGCGAGGAGCCCGGGCCGCCCTCCTCGCGGACGCGGCCGGAGTCGATGGCCTCCTGGACCGACGCCACGATGAGGCGGTGACCCGCCTGCCCCAGCCGGCGGTCGCGGAACTCGATGACCTCGGGGAAGTTGTGGCCGGTGTCCACGTGCATCATCGGCATGGGCGCGGGAGCGGGCGCGAACGCCTTCTCCGCCAGGCGCAGCAGCACGATGGAGTCCTTGCCGCCGGAGAACAGCAGCACGGGCCGCTCCAGCTCCGCGACGACCTCGCGGATGATGTGGACGGCCTCCGCCTCCAGCACGCGCAGCTCGTCGACGACGGTCGAGGAGGTCATCGCCACCTGCTCCTTCCGGCCAGGTCCGCGGGCCCCGGCGTCCCGCCGGGGGCGGGGACGCCACCACCGCGGGAGGCGGTGGGCGCGCCGCAGCGGCGCGAGGGGATCGGCATGCGTTCAAGGGTATAGCGGCGCGGCGACGGGCCGGACCACCCGCGGAGTCCGCATGCTGAGACGGAGCGTCCACCATCCGTCTCGTCCAGCGCACGCCCGGATTGACACCACTCCCCCGCATCGGCACTCTTCGAGACATGCGCGCGACCGGGCTCCTCGTCGAGCTCCGTCTGACCGCTCGCCACCACGTCGACCTGCGACGGTGCGCGAGCGCGATCTGTTGCGCCCCCACTCCCCGCTGAGGCGTTCCCCCGCACCTGACGGCCCCTGAGCCGAACCGCGCCGCCCCTCCCGGCCGCGCCCCGTGCCCCCGCCCCCACTGGCCGCCCGACCGCGCCCGGTGCACCCCCGCGGAGTGATCCCACCCCATGCGCTCGCTCGTCCTCCTGGCCATCGTCGGACTCGCCGCCCAGCTCGTCGACGGCAGCCTCGGCATGGCTTACGGCGTGACCTCCACGACCCTGCTGCTCGCCATCGGCGCCAGCCCCGCCGCTGCCTCGGCCAGCGTGCACCTGGCCGAGATCGGCACCAGCCTGGCCTCGGGCGTGTCCCACTGGAAGTTCGGCAACGTCGACTGGAAGGTCGTCGCCAAGATCGGCATCCCGGGTGCGCTGGGCGCCTTCCTGGGGGCGACGGTGCTCTCCAGCATCTCCACGGTGGCCGCGGCGCCCGTGATGGCGCTCATCCTCATCGCGCTGGGCAGCTACATCCTCATCCGGTTCACGGCCTTCGGGCTGCCGCGCCGCACCCTCGACAAGCCGCTGGGCAAGAGGTTCCTCAGCCCGCTGGGGCTGCTGGCCGGCTTCATCGACGCCACGGGCGGCGGCGGCTGGGGCCCGGTGGGCACGCCCGCCATCCTGGCCAGCGGCCGGCTGGAGCCGCGCAAGACGATCGGCTCCATCGACACCTCGGAGTTCCTCGTCGCCCTCGGCGCCAGCGCCGGATTCCTCCTGGCGCTGGGCTCGCAGGGCATCAACTTCGCCTGGGCGCTGGCGCTGCTGATCGGCGGCGTCATCGCCGCCCCCATCGCGGCGTGGCTGGTCCGCCACCTGCCGCCGCGCATCCTCGGCTCCGCGGTCGGCGGGATGATCATCCTGACGAACACCCGGTCGCTCATCCGCAGCGACTGGATCGACCAGGGCGACAACCCCGTCCGCTTCCTCGTCTACGGCCTGATCGTCGCCGTGTGGGTGGCGGCGTTCGCCCACTCCCTGCGCGAGCACCGCAAGACGCCGGCCGCCGACGCTCCCGTGGCCACCAGCCAGGCGGAGCAGCGGCAGGCCGAGCAGGACGAGCGCGCCGGGCAGGAGCAGCGGGGCACCCAGCCGGACCCCGTCTGAGGGGCGCGAGACCACCCGTTCGGAGGACCGCCCCGGCACTGCACGCGGACGTGAGCACCGGGGCAGGGACCCGAGGACGAGACGAGGAAGGGCCCCCGGGGATTCCCGGGGGCCCTTCCTCGTCTCCCGCCGGAGGCGGTCAGTCGCGCGTCAGCTTGCGGTAGGTGACGCGGTGCGGGCGGGCCGCGTCGGGCCCGAGCCGCGCGATCTTGTTCTCCTCGTAGCTGGCGAAGTTGCCCTCGAACCAGTACCAGCTCGCCGGGTCCTCCTCGGTGCCCTCGTAGGCGAGGATGTGGGTGGCGACCCGGTCGAGGAACCAGCGGTCGTGGCTGACGACCACGGCGCAGCCGGGGAACTCCAGCAGCGCGTTCTCCAGGCTGCCCAGCGTCTCCACGTCGAGGTCGTTCGTCGGCTCGTCGAGGAGCAGCAGGTTGCCGCCCTGCTTGAGGGTCAGCGCGAGGTTCAGGCGGTTGCGCTCACCACCGGAGAGCACCCCCGCCGGCTTCTGCTGGTCCGGGCCCTTGAAGCCGAACGCCGAGACGTAGGCGCGCGAGGGCATCTCGACCTGACCGACCTGGATGAAGTCCAGGCCGTCGGAGACGACCTCCCAGAGGGTCTTGTTCGGGTCGATGCCGCCGCGGCTCTGGTCGACATAGGAGATCTTGACGGTGTCTCCGACCTTGAGGTCGCCGCCGTCGAGCTCCTCCAGGCCCACGATCGTCTTGAAGAGCGTGGTCTTGCCGACGCCGTTGGGGCCGATGACCCCGACGATGCCGTTGCGGGGAAGCGAGAACGACAGCCCGTCGATGAGCGTGCGGTCGCCGAAGCCCTTCTTGAGACCCTTGGCCTCGATGACCTGGCTGCCCAGGCGCGGGCCCGGCGGGATGGAGATCTCCTCGAAGTCGAGCTTCCTGGTGCGCTCGGCCTCGGCGGCCATCTCCTCGTAGCGGGCGAGGCGGGCCTTGGACTTCGTCTGGCGGCCCTTGGCGTTGGAGCGGACCCAGTCCAGCTCCTCCTGCAGGCGCTTCTGCAGCTTCTGGTCCTTCTTGCCCTGGACCTTCAGCCGCTCGGACTTCTTCTCCAGGTAGGTGGAGTAGTTGCCCTCGTAGGGGTAGGCGCGGCCGCGGTCCAGCTCGAGGATCCACTGCGCGACGTTGTCGAGGAAGTAGCGGTCGTGGGTGACGGCCAGGACGGCGCCGGGGTACTTGGCCAGGTGCTGCTCCAGCCACTGCACGCTCTCGGCGTCGAGGTGGTTGGTGGGCTCGTCGAGCAGCAGCAGGTCCGGCTTCTCCAGGAGGAGCTTGCACAGCGCGACGCGGCGGCGCTCACCGCCGGAGAGGTTGGTGACGGGCGACTCCGGCGGCGGGCAGCGCAGCGCGTCCATCGCCTGCTCGAGCTGGGAGTCCATGTCCCACGCGTTGGCGTGGTCCAGGGCCTCCTGCAGCTCGCCCATCTCGTTCATCAGCTCGTCGGTGTAGTTGGTCGCCATCTCCTCGGCGATCGCGTTGTAGCGATCCATCTTCACCTTGAGCTCACCGAGGCCGTCCTGGACGTTCTCCAGGACGGTCTTCGACTCGTCGAGCGGCGGCTCCTGCAGCAGCATGCCGACGGAGTAGCCCGGCGAGAGCCGGGCCTCGCCGTTGGAGGGCTGGTCCAGGCCAGCCATGATCTTCAGCACGCTCGACTTGCCGGCGCCGTTGGGGCCGACGACGCCGATCTTGGCGCCCGGGTAGAAGGCGAGCGTCACGTCGTCGAGGATGACCTTGTCGCCGTGCGCCTTGCGCGCCTTCTGCATCGTGTAGATGAACTCGGCCATGGACCCAGGCTAGTCGCTCCGCCCCGCGGCGCCGCCGCCCCGCTCCCGCGGCCGGGGAAGCGGCCACGGGAGCGGGACCGGCGCCCCGGCTCGCCCCGCTCAGCCCACGAGGACACGCGCGGGATCCGGCAGCGGCTCCCCCGGTGCCGCCGGGACCTCGTCGAAGCTGGCCGCGAGCGCGTCGGCCGCCTCCCGGTGCGCGGGCTCGGCCCGCTCCACCTTCGACACCCGCTGGAAGTCGCCCACGCCGTACTGCAGGTCGTGGCCCACGGACGCGGCCTCGATCTCCAGGCTCCAGCGGCGCACCCCCTCCACCTCGTACTCGCGCACCCGCAGCCGTCCCTGCACCGCCACCGGCTGGCCCTTGCGCAGCGAGCGGGCCGCGTTGAGGGCGAGGGAGCGGAAGCAGGTCACGGTGAACCACGTCGTCTCCGCGTCGTACCAGCGGCCCTCACCGTCGCGCCGGCGCAGCGTGGAGGCCAGCCGGAAGCTCGTGATGGGCGTCGTGTCGTTGACCACCACGTGGCGCACGTCCGTCGTCACGTTGCCCGTCACCGACACCTGGATCTCGTTCACGTCGTCCTCCCCTTCCCCGCACCCTGCGGGGTCGGTCCGAGGCTGCGGCCCGCGGCGCGGTCGCGGGGACGCCCCCGCTCCCGGTGTGGACCCCGGGGCCGATCCGACCGCTGTGGACGGCTCGGGAGTCGCCAACACGAGCGGTCCGGGCGGGGGTGCGGCGCTAGGCTCAGCGCCCTGGCGCCCGTAGCTCAGCGGATAGAGCACCCGACTTCTAATCGGACGGTCGAAGGTTCGAATCCTTCCGGGCGCGCCCTCTCCCCCGGCCTGCGAGGCGCTGACCTGCAGGAACGCGCCCCAGGGAGGGCGCGGGCGGTGGGCTCGCCATCCGACCGGAGCCCCTTGTCAGCAGACTGTCAGCAGCGGTGCTGCGTGAGCAGCTTCGTCGCGGCCTCGACCTGCTCGGCCGCGGCCCTGCGGAGCATGTGGGCGTAGACCTGACGGGTCACGTTCGGTGAGGAGTGCCCCAGGATCATCTGGACCACCTCGATGGGCACCCCGCCTGCGATGAGCAGGGAGCACGCCCCGTGCCGGGCGTCGTGCAACCGGATCGGCGGGAGGCCGCACGCTGCCGCGTGCACGGTGAACGCCTCGGTGACGGCACCCGGCCGCAGCGGGGTGCCGTCCACCTCGCAGAACACGAGACCGTGATCGGAGTAGTCCGGCCCGAAGTCCGCCCGCTCTTGCTGCTGCGCCTCGTGGTGACCGCGCAGCGCCTTCTGCGCTGGACCAGCCAGGGGGACCCATCGCCGTCCGGCCTGGGACTTCGGCCCCTTCACCAGCCGCCCTACGTGCTCGCGACTGCAGTGCGGGCAGACGCGGTCCTCGGGGCGGATGTCCTTGCTGGGCACCTCCACGATCGTCTGCCGCACCGTCAACCCGAGGTAGCCGGTGTCCAGGTCGCTCCAGCGCAGCCCGCACAGCTCTGCCCGGCGCAGCCCGGCGTAGGCGGCCAGTTCGTAGAGCGCGGCCAGGCGGTCTCGCGCGACATGGCCGAGGAAGGCGGCGGTGGACTCGGGCTCCCACAGGCGCAGCTCCCGGTGCTCGCGTTCCGGCAGGGCATCCATCCGGCCCTGAGCCGGGTTCGCGAGGACGAGCCCTCGGCGTACGGCCATGGAGAGTGCGGCCCGCAGCGTGCGGCGGTAGCCATCCACCGTCGCAGCAGTCCGCACGGGCACCGGACGGCCACGCCGTCCGGTGCGAGCAGCCGTGATCGGCCGGCACAGATCCGCCAGGACGGCCTCGACGTGGCGCCGCTGGAGGTCGCGTAGCCGCATGTGCCCGACGCGGGGCTTCCAGACGTCGCGGACGTGGCCGCGGTAGTTGGCCATGGTCTTGGCCGAGCGGCGCTGGCTCAGTTCTCCGAGCCACTGGTCCAGCCACTCCCCCACGGTGGTGCGCTGGTCGTCGGTCCAGGTTCCCGAGTTGAGTCGCGACAGGACGTCGGTCAGCTCCGCTTCGGCCTCGCGGCGGGTGCGGAAGCCGGACTTGGCGACCTGCTTGCGCTTGCCGGTGACGGGGTCGGCGTCGAGGCGGACGAAGTAGGTCCAGGAGCCGTGCGCCTTGCGGCAGTCCTTGACCGTGCGTCCCTCGGCGTCGCGGCACTGGCACCGCTTATAGACGGCGCCCCTCACCAGCGCACCTCCGTCCCGGTGCTGCGCAGCGACGCGGGTTCGGGCGCCTCGTTGAGCCAGGTGTCGAAGCGGTGCCGGGCGATGATCCAGCGGCTCCCGACGCGGCGGGCGGGCAGCTCGCCAGCGCGCAGCAGGGCGTAGACGGTCGCGCGGGACAGGCCGAGCACGCCGCAGACCTCCGCGACGGTGTAGGTCGCGCGAGCGACCGAGACGGGAGTGGCTCGGTAGTTGCTGAGACGGGTGACAGACGCCAAGGCGAGGTTCGGGTGCGGGGCGCTCAAGGGGGTGTTCCTCCGGTGTCGGTGGCGCGGGCGGTTGGGGGCGTGTCCGAAAGGCCGGGAGAACGGCGTCACTGCCGTCATCGCCGTCACATGCGGGTATTGGTGCAGGTCAGGGGCTCGCGGTCGGTGACGGCGGGGGTGACGGCGTGGTGACGGCATGGCGGGGTCGGTGACACCAGTGACGGGGCGGTGCCGTGACGGTGTCACCGCCCCGTCACCCGTCGCGGGGGTGTTTGTGCAGGTCAGGACGCCGGGTGTCGGCAGTGACGGCGATGACGGCGGATTCCGGCCGTATCGGAAAGGTGGGGGTCTGCGCCTCCTCCCCCCGCCTGTTGACGTCGTCGGTGGGGGGCGTGCGGCGAAGGTTGAGGAAGCGACCGGCGCCGGTGCGCTGCTCGGTCACCTCGATGCCGGAGGCCCGTAGCGCGGGGGCGAGGCGTCGCAGGCTGCCGCCGAGGACGCTGGCGTTCTTCGGCCAGTTCCTCGGTCGCGGGTCGGGGGCGTGGTCGTTGAGGGTGGCCAGCAACTCCGTGGAAGTTCCGGACCAGCCGACCGCCTGCCGGTCGAGGAGGTCTCGGACCGCGGTGGCGAGGGGGTCGGCTTCCATGACGGCGCGGTTGGCTTCCTCCGCCCGCGCCAGGTACGCGGCCAGGGTGGTCCAGCCGGTGACGGCGTCGAGGGCTGCGAGCAGGCGGGCGAAGTCGGCCATGCGCGGCAGTTGGGGGAGGTGGACGTCGGGCAGGGCGGCGAGGACCTCGGCGAGCAGGTCCAGCAGCCCGGCCAGGGTCAGGGGTGCGGTGGCGCGGTAGTCCGTCTCCACGTCGGCGTCGGGGCGGCGCCGCTGCGGTGGGATGCGTTCCAGCTCGACGGGGATCATCCGCTCGGCGAGGTCCCCGGCAAGGGCGCCGGCGTCGATGCTCGTGAGTGCGATGACCCGGCGGAAGGACAGCACGGTGACGTCGTCGTCGGTGAAGAGGGAGCGGTCCACGATGCCGTCGCCGGTGACGGCCTTGCACAGGGTGTCGCTGAACCAGGCCGGGATGGTGGAGACGTTGTCCAGCGCCACCGTCCACGACGCTGCTGCCGTGACGGCCCAGGACTTCACGTCCTTCGGTGCGGAACGCAGGGGTGCGGGTGAGGGGTCGAGGATGCGCACGCAGAACTTCGCCGCAGTCGACTTCGCCGTCCCCTGCTCCCCCAGCAGCGCCAGGATCGGATGCGGGATGTCGGGCACGAGGGCGGCCAGCAGCCAGCCGACGACGAGGGAGAACCCGGCGTCATCGACGTTGAGCAGCCCCCGGAACCCCGCCAACGCCGCGACTCCACGGGGGCGGTGCCCCATCGCGGGCACCGGGAGCGCAGAGGTCAACGCGGTGCGGCGGAACAGAACTGGCGAGGTGTCCTCGATGCCCCACCAGCCCGGCCCGATGACGACGACGCGGCCGGTGGGGTCGCCCAGGTCCAGGACCACCCCAGCACTGCCCGGCTGCCCCGACATCGAGCCGGTGTCGGGGCGGGGTGCGTAGGAGGCGACCCGCAGAGCGACCTCGACCGCGGGACGGCCGGCGGCCATGCCCTCCAGCACGCCCATCGCGTCGGTCAGGGCCGAGCCGCCGGGAGCGGTGCCGGTGTGGGCGTAGAACGTCCGCGCCAGGCGCTGGCGGAGCCCGTCACGGCCCCGCAGCGGCAGGGCGATCTCCGGGCCACCCCGGTCCACGGCGTACGCCTTGCCGTCGCTGCCCTGCACCAGGCGATAGGACTCCTCCGCGAGTCTGACGAGCTTGGTGGCCTGGGAGGGGGCGGCCTCCTTGTTCGCTGTGCCCTTGCCCGGCGCGCCGGCCTGCTGCGGTGCCTGCCGCTCCTCCTCGGCTGCCTGCGGGGGGCGCTGCTCCTGCTCGGGGGCGTGGGTGTTCACGCAGCGGCCCCGGGCAGGGAGCGGGGACGGCGGGCGCCGACGCGCAGACCCGACGTGATGGTCCGGTGGGCCTCGGCGGCGGTGAAGCCGTCGCGGCCGACGTGGACGGCGGCGGCCTGGTCCAGCACCTCACGCACGTAGGCATCGCTCACCGCGCCGCCCGCGACGAGCTGGCCCAGCGCGATGGCGGCGACGAACAACGCGCGGTTGCGCTGCCCGCACGGCGCCTCCTCCACCCGCCGAACCTCCCGGGCGATGGCCGAGCGCAGGTAGGCCGCCTGGCGGCGAGAGACGACGCCTGGCCGCAGTCGGATCGCTGTGGGCTGGTTCACCGGGAGAGGCGCCGGGCGCAGTCGCTCGGACAGCCATGCAGGCAGCGGGACGGGTGGGCGGCGGTCGAGGACGACGTAAGGGTTGCCGTTCACGGCACTGCCTGGCGCGAGGACGTAGCCGCCTGCGGCGCGGGTGTCGATGTGCGGGGCGAGGCGCCCGGCGCTGTTGCGCAGTTCCTGCCTCTGGGGGACGAGGTGGTAGCGGTGGAACCCGCCCCGCCCGGTCAGGACGGTGAAGGTGTCGGGCACCTCGTGCCCGGCCTCGTGGGCGAGGTGGCGCAGTTCCCGCTCCCCGCTGCAGTCGGGGTCCTCGCCCTCCTTGGGGACGTCGAGATCCACGACGAGAAGGCCGGAGGGGCCGGTGGCGATGCCGATGTTGAACGGGATACGCGACCACCAGGTGATGAGCATGTCCGGGTCGAGCGTCGCCTTGGACTCCCACCCGCAGACGGACGGGACCTTCGTGCCGGGCAGGAGCGGGAAGACGTGCCAGCCCCGCCGGACGCAGCTCCTCGCAGCGGCCAGGAGGGCAGCGGGGGCGGGGTAGGTCTCGGCCCGGTTGGTGGCGGCAGGGTTCTCGGACGGCTGGACCACGGGGGGTTCCTCCACATCGAGTTCGTCACGGTGAGTAGCGAGCGGTGGGCATAGGAATGCCCGGGGACTGCAGGGTTAGAGGGTCGGGCGACGGCCCGGAAAGGTGTCCTGACCTGCGGTTTGATGCTTGCTGCGCCGTGGGGCGCTATCGCGCTAACGGGCAGCTCAGCGGCGGTGCTGGGGTGTTAGCGGGGTCGCTAACGCTAGCGGTGGGTGAGCCTCGTGTTAGCGGCCCGGGCCGGGGCTGGCGCCGCCGTCAGGCGCCGCACTTCTCGTCACGCTCAGTGAGAGCAGCGCGAATGTCGGTGCGGGTGATGCCGCGCCGGTTGACGACCTTGCCGCCCTCGCGCCGGCCGATCTGGACGGTGTCGATGCCGAAGGGGGCGACGGCTCCGGCGAGGTCCCCGGCGTCCCAGCCGGTGTAGACGTCCGGGCGCAGCTCGGCGAGTTTCTCCACCAGGACCTCCGACCATTCCTTCTCCGGTCCGGTGACCATCACCTCGGCGAGATCGTCCAACACGGTGGGGACGGGGACGTTGTCGTCGGTGTCGGGGTCGAAACCGGCGGCGTGGCCGGTGAGGCGTCCGGCGGCGAGGCGGGCGGTGCGGGCGCGGGCGGTGATGGCGGCGGCGGCGGGGGCGTCGAGGTAGGCGGTCTTGACGATGACCGGCTCGCTCCCGTCGCCGATGAGGTAGCCGATGCCGAGGTCGGAGCGGGTGAAGGTGGTGGCCCGGATGCCGGCCTTGTACATCGAGGTGCCCAGCACCATGTCGTTCTCGGTCTGGCCCATGACCCGCAGGCAGAACCGCAAGGTGGCGTTGGCGCTGATGCCGGTGGGCAGGGACTTGGCGTCGGGGCGCTGGGTGGCAACCAGCACGACGATGCCGACGGCGGGGCCGCGCTTGACGAGGTCGGTGACCAGGGTTTCGGCGTCCTTGCCGTGGACGGGGTGCTCGAAGAGGAACTGGCACTCGTCCAGCCCGAAGGCCACCGGGTGTAGGCCCAGCTCCTTGCGGGCGGCCAGGTCGGGGGTGACCTTGTTCTCCGGGCACTCGGTGCGGGGCAGGTTGCGGATCACGGTGTAGCGGCGGCGCATGTCGGCGACCAGGGCCCGCAGGTCGGCCATCAGGTACGCCAGGTCCTCCTCCTCATCCCCTGCCCGGTAGCGGTGCGCCACGGCCTCCAGGGCGGAGAGGTCCCCGGAGCCCTTGAGGTCGTAGACGTGCACCTCCGCCAGCGGGTCCAGGGCAGCGGCCAGCAGGAGCAGGCGCAGGGTGAAGGTCTTGCCCATCCGGGGCGTGGCGCCGATGACCATGGAGGCGTACATCAGCGTGAGCGTCGCGGGCCGCCCTCGCTGGTCGACCCCGACCGGGAACGGGGCGAACAGCGACACGCGTCCGCTCTTGGTCAGCGGCCACGTCACGGGCTTGCCGGCGGACAGGGCGCGGTCGCCGACCCAGAGGACCAGGCGCCCGGCGTGCTGCTCGGAGTCCGGCTCCGGCCACACACACCCCAGCGGGCGGCGCAGGCCGGAGGCGAGGCGGTCGCGTCGCTCGATGACGTCCCCTGCCGTCACTCCGGGGGGTAGGTCGCAGTCGGCGCGCCAGCCCGGCCCGTCGCGGTGGATCGGGGCGACGAACCGCACCCCGTCCCCGGTGCGCAGGTGCTTGTTCAGCTCCGCCACCCCCAGCGACCCCAATGCCGTGAGGATGAGCTCGGACGTGAACCTGGGCACCGAGGCCGCACTGACAGCGGAGCCGGTGATCCGCTCGTCGGGCTTGCGGCCGAAGCCGCCGAGGCCGGCGAGTGCTGCCGCCGTGGCCGCGAGGGTTGCCCAAGCCGTCGCCGTCGTCAGGGCCACGTACACCGCGACGAGCACCGCTAGCAGGGCCGCGCCCAGCAGCGCCACACGCCAGCGCACCCGGTCCCGGTGCTGCTCGCTCACCCGGTGGAAGGCGGTGGCCTCCGCTGAGCCCATCACCTGACCCAGCGCGATGGCTCGACGGACCTGCCGGCCGTTGCCGTCACTGGCCCACCAGAACAGCGCGACCACGATGCGCCATGACCCGCGCGGGGACCGCTGGGCCAGGCGCAGCCAGTACAGCGGCAGGCGCAGCAGGTGGAACAGCAGCGTGCGTCCGGCCGCGTCGAGGCGATCGCGGACCAGTCCCGTCACGGCGTCGCGGTCGAACCACCACGAGGGCACGACCTGCTTTCGCTGCCGCGTCCCCACGGCCGGGGCAGCGCGCACCGCCTCGTCGACGTCGAGGATGACGCCCTCGACCACCTCGCCGTATCCACCGGGTCCGGCATCCTCGTGCCGGTCCTCATCGAGGTGGCGGCGTGCCCGGGCGGCGCTCAGGTCCACCACCTGGCCCGCCGCCACGTCTCCATGGGTCCCGGTCCTCGTCGCCTGGTCGTCCTTGCGCAGGTCCACGGCCTCTCCCGCCTCCTCCTCGCGTGCCTGGTCGTCGCCTGCCTGCTCGTTGTGGTGCTGACTCACGCCGCACCCCCGGTGTCCATCGGACCCAGCCGCCTCGGTGCGGCGACCGGCCGCGCGCCGTGGTGCAGCTCGTTGTGGACCCCGGCCAGGAACTCCGCCTCCGCCGCGCTGTCCAGCGCCCGCCCCTCCAGGCGGCACACCAGGCACACCACCGAGGCGGGCAGCGGCCTCGCCTCGCCTACCTGTGCGGTGCAGTCCAGGCGCAGCAGCCGTGCCGTGATGCCCACTGCGCAGGTGATGCTCAGGGCTGCCAGGACGCTCGTCGGATCGATGCTCGTCATCGCGCTCACGCCCCGAAGAAGCTGGCGCCGACGCTGTCCAGCCCCGTCCGCACACCGTCGACCAGCGACTGCGACACCCCAGCCAGCGCCCCGTCCGACCCCGCGATCGTCAGACCGAGCATCACCGCCAGGACGGCGACGAAGGTCGCCCGTCCGTCCTTCCAGCAGGCAGCGACCAGCGCACCGAGCATGAAGAGTCCGAAGACGGCGAGGCTCATGCCGCCGCCTCCGCCGTCATCCCCGCACGTCGGCCGGCCCACGAGCGGGCCTCCACCGCGACGCGAACCTCGGCCCGGCGCACCCGGCGCCGCGCCAGCTCCGACACCGCCGAGCCGGCCGCCAGAGCGGCGACCTCGGCGTCCACCAACGCCAGCTCGGCCGCGATGAGGGACCACTCCGCCTCGATGGCGGTCAGCTCGGCGCGGGTCGGTCCTGCGTTGTTCCTGAGTGCGGCACGTGGCCGCCGGTGCAGCTTGCTCACATCAGCCCCTTGGCGTGTCTGCCGGGCCCCGTTGACCCGTAGATCCAGGCAAGCGGCAGGAGGGGGGACGTCCCCACCACGCATCGGGGACTTGTGGGGACGTTTGATCTCGTGCAAGTGTCCCTAGGTGACGTTCTGACGTCCCTACCGGAGGTCCTCGATGGCGAACGACCGGCTCCGCAGCACCCTGCACAGCAACGGCTACAACGCGACCAAGCTCGGTGAGGAGCTGGGCGTGGACCCGAAGACGGTCCAGCGGTGGGTCACCAAGGACAGGAGTCCGCACCGCAACACCGCCAACCGGGCCGCGAAGCTGCTCGGCGTCCCGGCGAACTGGCTGTGGCCGGATCTGGAGAAGGCCGACAGCGCCGAGACGTCAGGCGAGGTGGTCAACTTCTACGCGCACCGCTCACAGGTGCCGAAGAACTGTTGGCTGGAGCAGGTCATCGGCGCGAAGGAGCGCATCGACTTCCTCACCTACGCCAGCCTCTTCCTCGGCGAGGCCAACCCCGAGGCCATCGACATCATCAAGCACAAGGCCGCCAACGGCGTGAAGGTCCGCATCGCCCTCGGCGACCCGGACAGCCCCGAGATCGCCCGCCGCGGCGAGGAGGAGGGCCTGGGCGAGGCCATCGCCGGACGCATCCGCATGGCACTGGCCTACTACCGCCCGCTGGTGGGGGCGCCCGGCGTGGAGTTCAGCCTGCACCGCACGACGCTCTACAACTCGATCTACCGCTTCGACGACCAGATGCTGGTCAACCAGCACATCCTCGGGACCTACGGCTACGTCGCACCGATCCTGCACCTGCGCAAGATCGAGGGCAGCGACCTCTTCGACACCTACGCCAGGAGCCTCGACCTGGCGTGGTCCCAGGCGTACTCCTACGCCCCGGCCTGAGCCCTCGGCGTCGCCGGGCCCAGCTCCCGAACGGTGCGCAGGGCGTCCATGAAGGCGTCAGCGTCCTCCAGGCCGGGCAGGACGGCATGGGCGCCCGCCTCGCGCAGCTCCTCCACGGAGGAGATGCCGGTGGCCACCGCGATGACGCGGGCGCCGCCGTCGAGGCCGGCCTCGACGTCCAGTTCTGTGTCTCCCACGAGCACGGTGACGTCCTGATCCGGGGCGAAGCCGAACCGGTCGGCCGCCTTCCTCTGTGCCACGGGCACGAGGTGGGCTCGCACGGCGCTCTCCCAGCCGAAGCCACCGACGGTGAAGTCCAGCCAGCGGTCCAGGCCGAACGTGCCCAGCTTGATCCGCGCGTTCGGCTCGACGTTGCCCGTCAAGACCGCCTGGATGACGTCGGGCTCGTCCGCGACGCGGGCGAGCACCTCCTCAGCGCCGGGCATCGCGTGCCCGCGGGCAGCGAGGGCAGCCTGGTTGCGGGCGCCGGCCTCGATGAGGGCCTCCCACTGCCGCTCGGACGAGAAGGCCGCCGGGTCTTCGCCATTGGCCCTCAGCAGGTTGGTCATGATGCCGACGTCCGTGCGGCCGTCCGTGCGCGGCTGCGCCTGAGCTGGCCGGCTGGTCAGCAGCTCAAAGGCCAGGGCGTAGTTCTCCTTGCTGACCCCACCGTTCTCGATCAGCGTGTGATCGACGTCCCAGAGCAGCAGCGCAGAGCCCGTAGCCATGCGCGCATGGTCGCACCCCGGCCTCACGCGCCGAACAGTGCTCATGCCGAGGGGCAGAGCTGTCGCGGGTTCGTCCCGTGGGGTCTCCCGGGCTTGGCGATCTTACTCTCATGCCGATGAGCGAGTAGTCGGTGGGCTGGCTCACATCTCGTGCAGGCGCGGGGAGATCGTGCCCGACAGCTCCGAGTGGATGACCAGGGCAAGCTCCAACCAGTCGTGGAGGTTGACGCCTCCTGTGCTGCCGGGACCTTCCGCCGCGCTGGCGAGAGCGCGGTCCAGACGACCAACCACGTCCTCGCAGGCCGCCACGTTCCCGCTCGCCCGGGCGCGGGCCAGCGCAGCCAGCTCGGGGTACACCAGGTCCTCATGCGCTTCGCCGTCCGCAGCGGCGAGCTCACCCATCGCCACGGCCTGGTCATCGCGCCCCAGCAGGAGGAAGACACCGACCAGGATGTCCTCGGCGTCCTCGGGATCGTCCCGAAGGATCCTGTAGACCTCCAGCAGCAGCTCCCTCGCTCGGTCCTCCTCCCCGGCGAGCCGGAAGAGGTTCGCTGCGGTGAGCAAGGTGTGCGCGCTCCGACCACGCATCGTCCGCACGTAGGTCTCCGCGCTGCGGTGGAGTAGGTCTAGACCACCGCGGTCACCGGCGTAGCGCAGGAGCTTGCCGGCGCTGGCCACGGTCGACCAGCCGCCCGGGTTCAGCGCGTCCCGCCGCCTGGTCAACTGCAGTTCGGCTTCGATCAGCTCTTGCGGGACACGCAGCACCAGCATGGTCTCGCGCTTATCGAGCGTCATGGCGGGGTCACCTCCACGGTGATGACTTCCGCACGGGCCCCGCTGTTGTGGAGCTTTTCAAGTGTCTTGTCGACTTGGCTCACCTTCGCCCCCTTGGCTGCACCGACGATGATCCCGTCGAGGTCGTCGACGTTGTCGATAATGCGCTGGAGGCGGCGTGCGGCTTCAAGCACGCCCCAGGACCAGCCCCACAGAGCTTGACGAAGAATTGATGATCTTCCGCTCACTGGTCAGACTCTTCCTGCCGGCGAGTCCCTGAGGCACCGTTGCCGGTGCCGGCAGCACGGGGCTGCTGGTGCACCTGGTCCCACCGGGCCACCGCCTATCATCCGCTGACCTTCGAGGTCCGGCATGAGATCCGCGGGGTCCGGTGGCCCCAGGCCGCGAGTGACTGGCGACAGGGCTACGCGCCGTTTGAGCGCCGATCAGTGAGCGACCGGCTTCGTGGCCCGAGACCACCGGGTGCCCACCTGCTCACTGGTCAGACTCTTCCTGCCGGCGAGTCCCTGAGGCACCGTTGCCGGTGCCGGCAGCACGGGGCTGCTGGTGCACCTGGTCCCACCGGGCCACCGCCTATCATCCGCTGACCTTCGAGGTCCGGCATGAGATCCGCGGGGTCCGGTGGCCCCAGGCCGCGAGTGACTGGCGACAGGGCTACGCGCCGTTTGAGCGCCGATCAGTGAGCGACCGGCTTCGTGGCCCGAGACCACCGGGTGCCCACCTGCTGCAGCAACAGCACGGAGGACTCCATGAGTGTCGAACAGCACCACAGCGGCCGTCGAGAGGCGACAGCGACGGCGGCGAAGCTGACCGCGGGAATCGACTGGTCCAGCACCCACCACGCCATCGCACTGGTCGATGAGCACGGCGGTCAGGTCCAGCGCCTGGACGTCGAGCACACCGCCGCCGGGCTGCGCCGGCTGGTCCACTGCCTGCAGCAGGCCGCGGTCACCGGGGTCGGCATCGAACGCGGCGACGGACCGCTGGTCGACGTCCTCCTCGAGGCGGGCCTGACGGTCTTCGTCATCGCCCCCAACCAGGTCCGCAACCTGCGCCGCCGCTACGGCTCGGCGGGCAACAAGGACGACGCCTTCGACGCCTACGTGCTGGCCGACACCGTCCGCACCGACCGGCTGCGGCTGCGCCCACTGACTCCGGACTCCCCGGCGACGGTGACGTTGCGGATGAGCGTGCGGGCCCGGCAGGACTTCGTCGCCGCCCGCGTCGCGATGGCCAACCAGCTGCGGGCGCACCTGCAGCACGTTCTGCCCGGTGCCATCGGCTTGTTCAGCCACCTGGACTCCGCCGTCAGCCTGGCGTTCCTGACGCGCTTCCCCACCCAAGACAGAGCCGACTGGCTCTCCCCGCGTCGGCTGGAGAACTGGCTACGGACTCAGCGCTACTGCAACCCCCGCCGAGCCGACGTCCTGCACGCCCATCTGGTCGCGGCCGCCCGCGGGGCCACTGGCCCTGAGGCCGAGGCGCGAGCGGGCGTCACTGCGGCTTTGGTGGCTGGGCTGTCGTGCTTGCGGCAGCAGATCGCGGCACTGGATGAGGACATCGCCCAGCAGCTGGCGCGGCATCCCGACGCGGTGGTGTTCACCTCCCTGCCCAAGGCCGGCGTCGTCCGCGCGGCCCGGCTGCTGGCCGAGATGGGCGATGCCCGCGGCCGCTTCCCTACCCCGGAGTCCCTGGCCTGCCTGGCCGGCGCCACCCCTTCAACGAGGCAGTCGGGCAAGGTCAAGGTCGTCGCCTTCCGCTGGGCCGTCGACAAGCAGCTGCGCGGGGCGGTCATGGACTTCGCCGGAGACTCCCACCACGCCAACACCTGGGCCGCCGACCTCTACCAACGAGCCCGCGCCAAGAACCACAGCCACTCCCACGCCACCCGCATCCTCGCCAGAGCCTGGCTGCACGTCATCTGGCGCTGCTGGCAAGACGGCGTCGCCTACGACCCCGCCCGCCACCGCGCCCTACAGGCGCTGGAGAAATCAGCTGCGTGAGGTAGGACGCCTGCTGACGCCGATCGCGCACGATCGAGTCGTCCTCGATGGCCTGTTGGACACTGCGTCGGTGAGTGATGACGAGCCGGAAGTGACGCGCCAGCAGGTTGAGCAGTGGTGGCGAGACGTCGCTGAAGGCCGCTGCAGCCGGCTCAGCGCCTCGCGCTGGGCCCAGAGCTGGCTGGACAGGGGCCCGTCCCGCATCGAGGAACTGGGCATCCAAGGTCTGCTCCACCTGCATGCTCTGCGGCATCAGCCCGCGGCGGGACTTCCCTCCACTTCCACCTTCGGCACGCCCGACGCCGAAGCGGCAGACGCCTTTGAACACTGGCTCGCTGAGTGCCGACGCTACGACTCCGATCCCCAAGCTTGGGATCGGGCCTACTTCCGATCGATGATCACCAAATTTGCAGAGAAGCACGGCCAAGAGGCAGCAGACCGGTTCGGGCGAAAGCTCATGGCCAAGGACCTGTTCACTGAGTCGGACCTGATGGCTGCTCTGTCAGCGGCTGCGCACCGGCCATGACCAACACCTTCCCAGACGGCAGCCGTTGACACAGGGCATCTCATGCCGCGCTGAGGGCGCGATCATGAGCGACCCGAGACGACCTGCGTCGCCGTCAGGTCGGGTAGTAGCCCGTCCAGGAGGCGCCCGTCCACAGCTCGTAGGCGCCCGGCCGCGCCGGTGAGGGGTAGAGGCCGGGCGGGTCGTAGCCGGGTTGCGGGGCGGACTTCACGCGCCCGTCCTGGTGGAGGACCCAGGTGCCGCTGTAGTCCCAGGGCGGGCCGGCGTCGGTGTCGCGCACGTGGCTGCCGCCGCCGAAGTGGAACTGACCGAACACCCGCACGTGCGTGGTGTAGCCGCGCTGGAGCTCCTCGATGTTGCGCCTGCCCACGGCAAAGCCCCACCGCCACGCCAGGACGATAGGCGCCATCATCACCGGCAGCGCCCACCAGGGCAGGGTGTCACCGGATGGCCCCGGCTCGGCAATCAGGTTGATGACCACCAAAGTCAAGGGGAAGGCGATGGCGCCCTTGAGCAACGCACGCACGAACATCTGGTGCGCCGTCAGCCCCGGTAGCAGTGGTGGCGGCAGGAGCGGCACCTGCGGTGTCCGCCCCTGAGCCCGCGCCTCGGCATAGCCGGGCACCTCCCGGGGCCTGACGTAGCGCAGGCTCTGGAAGCTGCGCGCAGACACCGTCAACCCCACCCGGCGCGCAGAGGAGCACCCGTCATACGGCCCCGCAGGGCGCCGTCGAGAAGGGCACCCGCCCGGCCGCAGCCCTCGCCGCCCGCGTCGGCGACCTCGATGTCCACGATGACCACCGTGCCCTGCGGCACCGGCATCGTGGACGACGACGGCGCCGACATCAGCCGATGAGACCAGCGCACATGCCAGCCTGATGCCCTTCGGTCTCAGCGGAGGCACGAGACTGCGTCGCTCCAACATCCGCCTACGCCGCCGTGCGGGCGCGATCATGGGTGACCGGCGGACGTCCGTCTTCGCCGCGAGTGGGGTGCGGTCGTCTCCTCGCGCGGCCTGCGAGGGGTGCTACGGCACGTCGCCGGCTTGGCGGATCCACCACTCGACGTCGGCGGCGCTCTGCGGCTCGGGCATGAGGGACCCGCCGGTGAGCCAGAGCCGCGCCCGCAGTTCACCCGCCAGCTCGTACAGGCCGGTGAACACCGCCCGGGCATCACCAGTGCTGGCGGCGGTGGGGCTGAGGTAGTTCATCGAGCCGTCCATCATCCGCAGCCGCCCGTCACTGCCCCGGCACAGCAGGAAGTCGTAGGCGACGCTGCCGCGCAGCCAGCATCCCTCGTTCTCCCCCTCCCCCAGCTCCGCGCCCAGCTGCGCCAGACGCGCCCGCAGCAACGCCTCGTCCAGCACCGGCAGCGAGTCCAGCTCCTGCCCGTCCTCGTCCACCCACTGCGCGGCGAAGATCCCGAAGTGCTCAGCCACCGTCACCGTCCCCGATCAGGTTGATCTTGCTGCTGGCCCAGCGGTGCAGGATGCCCAGGTCCGGCGTCTGGCCACTGCTGATCGGCCCGATGGCCTGCTTGTAGACGACGGCGACAGGGTCGATCACCCCGAACGGGCCTTCCAGCACCGTGCGGTGCTGCTTGATGTCGCGGTACTTCGGGTCGCGCCGGTAGATGGTCCACTGCGCCTCTGGCACCGAGGCCTGCACGACGTGGGCCAGGTAGGCGGCCACCTCATCGATCAGCCGGACCTGACGCAGGGACGGCGCGGGCTCTCCGAAGAAGCCCTTGCTGTTCTCCGCGCCCGGCTGCCACCACATCGGGTACTCCGACAGTCCGTCCTCTGCGTCGGCCGCCAGCTGCTCGAAGAACCAGCCACCCAGCGGCTGCACGCTGTCCACGCCGCCATCCAGCACCGGCCCGCCCGTGCGCTCAGCCCGCCGCCGCAGCCGCTCCACCAATTCAGGCAATGCCGCCACGTACGCCTCGCGGTAAGCTTGCGCCTCGTCATAGCTCAGCAGGGAGAACGTGCGCACCTAGCGAGCCTAGGAGCGCCACCACCGGCACAGGACCGGACAGACGTGGCATCCCCCACTCGGCCCGGCCTCTACATCCACACATGACGCGAGTGGGGCGCGATCTTCGTCTCGGAAGCAGTCGATTGCGAGACCCAGTCCACGCTCGCGCGGGCGACCGGCCAGTGAGACCCGACCTGCCCTGGAGGCGGGCCTTGTGCAACAGGCTGTTGCACAAATGCCCGGGACTGCCCCGTGCTCAACGCCTGGGTGCCAGAGGCCACGGCGGCGGCAGACACCCCGTCGCAGGCCCTCGCGTCGTTCGCTCGGATCCTCCTGGGCGGCGAGGAGGTGACGCGTGCGACGAGAGTCGCGCACCTGGCACTCCTCGCGCGTTCCGCGGCCGACGAGTCCGTCGAAGAAGAGCTCCGCCGAGGCCGGGCGGAGCTGGGAGCGATCCACGACGGGGTCCTGCGTCGACCGGGTGGAGATCGCGGGCGCCCCGGGTTTCCGAGCCGCTTCCGCGGTTCGGGTCACGCGCTACCCCCCGCCGTGCCGTACTCCGCGGCGATCCGCGCGACGGTCTCCTCGTCGAGGACGAACAGCTCCTCCCCGTCGCCCGGCGCCGCGACGGTGAGGACCGTGGCGCGCACCCCGTCGGGGCCGACCTCCACCAGGCACGCGCCGCTGCCGCGGACCGCCCGCTCCAGCCCGTGCGGGACGAGGACGTCGGTGCGGTTGGCCACCCCGGGCGCGACGACGAGGGTCAGCCCGCCGGCGGTCGCCACGTACGGGTGGTGGTAGTGCCCGCTCAGCACGGCGCGGACGTCCGTGCCCGCCACGGCCGCCAGCAGCGCGTCCGGCTCCTGCAGCCGCAGGGCCTCGTGCAGCACCGTGGGGGCGGGCAGCGGCGGGTGGTGGACGACGACGACGCTGCCGCGGGGTGCCGGTGCGGCCAGCACCTCGCGCAGCCGCGCCAGCTGGGCCGGGCGCAGCTCCCCGTAGCCGCGGCCGGGCACGGAGCTGTCCAGGACGACGACGCGGAGCCCGCCGACGTCGTGCACGGCGTCCAGGGGGCCGCCGGCGTCGGCGCCGTCCAGCAGCACCCGGGCGAAGGGGCCGCGCACGTCGTGGTTGCCGACCGCCCACACCACCTGGGCGCCCCGCTGCGCGGCGAAGCCGCCCACGAGGTCGCGCGCCGTCGCGTACGACTCGGGGGAGCCGTCGTCGGAGACGTCGCCGGAGACCACGACGGCGTCCAGCGGGCCGATCCCGGCGAGGGAGGCGAGCAGGCGGCGCAGCACGGCCGTGGTGTCGACGAGCCCCTGGTGCAGGGCCCCACCGCCGAGGAGGTGGGTGTCGGACAGGTGCAGCAGGCGCGCGGCGGTCACGGGCCGATCCTGCCCCAGCCCTGTCCCTAGGATCGTCGCCGTGCAGCGACGGGCACCCAGCCTGCCGGGCCTCGACGCGTGGGTGCGCGCCCGTCCCGGGCTCGTCGACGCCCTCTTCGCGGCGGCGCTCGCCCTCGTGGCGTTCCCGTCCGCGGTGGCCCTGGTGGGCGCCGCGCCGTGGCCGCCCGCCGCCCGCGCCGCCCTGCTCGGGGTCCTGCTCGCCGGGCACGTCGCCGTCGCGTTCCGCCGCAGCCGTCCCGTCGCCGCCTTCGCCGCCTGCTGCGCGGTGATGCTGGTGCTGGTCCTCACCCCGGACGTCACGGGTCCCGTGGCGGGTGACCTCGCGGGGGTGAGCGTCCCGCCGGTGCTGCTGCCCAGCTCCGCGGTGTTCCTCGTGGTGCTCTACGCGGTCGCCGCCCACGCCGCGCCGCCGTGGCCGTCGCTGTCCCTGGCGGGTGCGCTGGCGGGGGCGGCGGCGGTGACGGCACGGCTGTGGTCGGACCCGAGCTGGATCAGCGGCCAGCCCGTCCCCGCGGGCCCGGGCTGGCGGCTGTTCGTCGTCCTGGGGCTGGTCACGGCCGTCCTCGCCCCGTGGGGCCTGGGCCGCTTCCGCGCGGTGCGCGCCGCCTACGTGCAGGCGCTGGAGGAGCGGGCCCGGCGCGCGGAGGAGGAGCAGGAGCGGCGGGCGGAGCAGGCGGTGCTGGCCGAGCGGGCCCGCATCGCCCGCGAGATGCACGACGTGGTCGCCCACTCCCTGGCGGTGATGGTGCGGCAGGCGGAGGGCGGGCGCCTGGTCGCGGCGAAGGACCCGGCGCGCGCCGTGCAGGCGCTGACCGCCGTCGCGGGGGCGGGGCGGGAGGCGCTGGCGGACATGCGCACGGCCCTGGGTGCGCTGCGCCCGGACGAGCCCGCCGCGGCCGCCCCGCAGCCGGCGGTGCAGGACGTGCCGGCCCTCGTGGAGCGGGTGCGGGGTGCGGGGCTCGACGTGGAGCTGGTGGTGGTGGGGGAGCCGGTGGAGCTGGAGCGGGCGGTGTCGCTGGCGGCGTACCGGGTGGTGCAGGAGGCGCTGACGAACGTGGTGAAGCACGCCGGGGCGGGGGCCCGGGCCCGGGTGGAGCTGCGGTGGCGGCGCGACGGGCTGCGGGTCGCGGTGCGCGACGACGGTTCGGGCGGGGCCGGTTCGGGGCGGGAGCGAGTGGACGGGCAGGGCCTGGTGGGGATGCGGGAGCGGGTGGTGCTGGCCGGCGGGGAGCTGAGCGCCGGGCCGGGCGGGGATCGCGGCGGGTTCGCCGTGGCGGCGGAGCTGCCCGCGAGGGGAGCGCGCAGGTGACGATCCGGGTGGTCCTCGTCGACGACCAGGAGCTGGTCCGCACGGGCCTGGCGATGGTGGTGGACTCCGCCGACGACATGCGCGTCGTGGGGGAGGCCGCCGACGGGGAGCGGGCGCTGGACGTGGTGGCGACCACCCCGGCGGACATCGTGCTGATGGACGTGCGGATGCCGAGGCTGGACGGGGTGGAGGCCACCCGGCGCCTGCTCGCCCGCTACCCGGACGGCCCGAGGGTGGTGCTGCTGACGACGTTCGACCTCGACGAGCACGTCTTCGCGGCGCTGAAGGCCGGTGCCAGCGGCTTCCTGCTCAAGGACGCCACCGCCGAGGACGTCCTCTCGGCCGTGCGCGCGGTCCACGCCGGGGACGCGGTGCTGGCCCCGTCGGCGACGCGGCGGCTGCTGGCGCGGGTGGCGCGGGACCTGCCCGGTCCGCGCCCGGGCCCGGACCCGCTGGAGCGGCTCACCCCGCGGGAGCGCGAGATCCTCGCGGAGGTCGCGACCGGGGAGTCCAACGCCGAGATCGCCGCCCGGCTGCACCTGTCGGAGGCCACGGTGAAGACGCACGTGGGCCGGCTGCTGGCGAAGCTCGGCCTGCGGGACCGGGTGCAGGCGGTGGTCCTGGCCTACGAGAGCGGCGTGGTCCGGCCGGGGTCCTGAGCGCGGGTGTGCGGCGCGGCGGCGGGCCGGGCGTCCTCCTGCAGGCGTACGCGCCTGCGCTCCCGGGGCGACGACCGCGCCCGCCGGCCCGAGGAGCCTCGGACCGGGTGCCGGCGCGGCGCCCGGGATGAGGGGAGAGCGCGATGAGCGTCCTGCTGGAGCAGCCGACGAGGGTGACGGCCACCCGCTGGTGGCTGGTGCTGGTGCCCGCCGCGACGTGGTCCCTGGCGTACCTGGGGCTGGGTCTCGCGTGGTCGCTGGGTGCCGGCGGCAATCCGGCGGATCCGGCGGTCGACCCGGCGGTGCGGGAGCTGTCGCTGCTGGGCCTGCTGACCCCTGCGGGTGGCGCGGCGCTGCTCGCGGGGCTGGGGGCGCTGGGGGTGCTGCTGACGGCGGCGCTGCTGCTGGGCCGGCCGGGGGGCGGGCGCGCGGGATGGGCGTACCGGGCGGCGGCGGCGCTGGCGGGTGCCCTGGGGGTGGTGCTGGTGGTGCTGCTGCCCGACTACCGGCTGCTGGCGGCGGTGGGGTACACGCCGATCGTGGGGGTGCTGAGGCTGGTCGGGGCGGCCCCGGCCGGGGTGCAGGTGTGGCCGTGGCCGGTGGTGAACATGGTGCTGCTGAGCACTGCGGGGCTGGCGTGGCAGGCGGTGGCGGTGCTGGCCGCGCGGCGGGCGGCGGGCGCCTGCCAGGTGTGCGGGCGCGACGGGGCGGCGGGGTCGTGGCGGTCGCCGGAGCGGGCCGCGCGCTGGGGGCGCTGGGCGGTGGCCGTGGCGGTGGCGGTGCCCGTGGGCTACGCGGTCACCCGCTTCGCGTGGGCGCTGGGGGTTCCGCTCGGGGTGTCGCAGGAGCTGCTGGACGAGCTCGGCAGCGGTGTCTGGGCGGGGGCGGGGCTGGCGGCGATGGCGGTGGGCGGGGCGGTGCTGACGCTGGGGCTGGTGCAGCGCTGGGGTGAGTTCTTCCCCCGGTGGATGCCGCGGGTGGGCGGACGGCGGGTGCCGGTGGCGCTGGCGGTGGTGCCGGCGCTGGCGGTGTCGGGGGTGGTGGCCTCCGCGGGGCTGATGTTCGTGCGGGTGACGGCGGCCGGGGAGTTCGCGGCGCAGTTCCCGGGGGACGGGGGCAACGTGGCGGCGTGGCTGCCGGAGCTGTTCTGGCCGCTGTGGGCGGTGGCGCTGGCGGTGGCGGCGTACGCGTACTGGCTGCGCCGGCGCACCGCCTGCCGCCGCTGCGGCCGGGGCTGAGCCTGCGTCCCCTCCCCCGGAAAGGACCCTTTCCGGGGGAGGGGTGGGGGGAGGATGCTGATCGTTGCCGAGGTCCGGGCCGGGGAGCTGATCCACGACCTGGGGCGGGCCGTCCTGCGCACCGCCCTGGACCAGGCGGCGCGGTGGCAGGCGCTGCACCCGGGCCCGGAGGTGGCGGTCGACGTCTCCCCGGCGCAGCTGCAGCGGCCGGGGTTCGCCGAGGAGGTCGCGGGGCTGCTCGCGCAGACCCGGGTGCGTGCCGGCGACCTGTGCCTGGAGGTCACCGAGGGCGTCCTGCTGGAGCCGCACGGGACCAGCAGCGCGAACCTGCGCGCCCTGCACGAGTCGGGGGTGCGGCTGGCGGTGGACGACGCGCTGATCCTGCGGGCGGTCGCCGACCTCGGCAGGGCGCGGCAGTGCCAGGTGCTGGCGGAGGGCGTGGAGACGCCGGAGCAGCGGCGGGTGCTCGCCGAGCTGGGCTACCGGCAGGCGCAGGGCTTCCTGTGGTCGCGGCCGGCGGGGGCGGCGGCGATCACGGACCTGCTGCGCTCCGCGGGGGTGACCACGGGCAGCGCCTGACCTCCGGACGGACCCTCCGGCCTGCGCTCACCGACGGGGCGGGCTGCGGCTCTCTCTGGATCCTCCGGGCGGCACGCGCGATGCTGGGACGACCTCGGTGCCGGCGCCACCGCGCCCGGGGTGCCACCGTCCTCGAGCCCAGGGGGTCCTCGTCGTGCAGGAGACCGGCAGCGGGCTGCTCCGGCGCACCCGCCCCACCGAGGGCCGGCTGCCCGACCAGCTGCTCGCCGCGGCCCTGCTGGGCACCGCCGCGATCCAGGCCGGGGTCCTCCTCAACCCCGCGAGCCTCCTGTTCCCGGTGGTGCACACCCTCACGGTCCTCGGCCTGGCGTTCCGGGTGCTGGCCGGGAGCTGGCTGCTGCTCACGGTGGGCCGCCCCCGGCGCGCGGGGACGCGGCTGGCGGTGCTGCTCGTGGACTGCCTCCTCCTGGTCGGCGGGTTCGCCCTCATCCCCGCCACCGTCACCGGCATCCTCGTCCTGCTGCTGGCCCGGTTGCCGTTCGTCTGCTCGGTCCTGCCCCGGCGACAGGTGGTGGCCGCGCTCGCGCTCATCCTGCTCGGCCCCGCGGCGGTGCTGGTCCACCGGGCGGCGACCACCGACGTCTGGCAGCTGGCCACCCTGTGGCTGTACCTGGTGGCGGCCTTCCTCATCGGGGGCAGCACCCTGCGGGTGACGCGCGCCCTGGCCGCCGCGGAGGCCCGTGCCCTGCGGCTCGCGGTCCGGGCGCAGGCGTCGGAGGCGCAGGCGCAGGCGTCGGCGGCGGCAGCGCGGGAGCAGGCGGCGCGGGCGGAGGAGCTGGCCGCCCGCCGCGAGCACGAGGCGGTGCACGACACCCTCACCGGCCTGCCCAACCGCCTGCTGTACGCGGACCGCCTCGCCACCGCCGTCTCCCACGCGCAGCGCTCCGGCGGGGACGTGGCGGTGCTGCTGCTGGACCTGGACCGCTTCAAGCTCGTCAACGACAGCCGCGGTCACGCCGCCGGCGACGAGCTGCTCGTGGCCATCGGCGACCGCCTGCGCGAGCACCTGCGCTCCAGCGACACCCTCGCCCGCCTCGGCGGGGACGAGTTCGCGGTGATCGTGCAGGACGTCCGCGACCCGGACGACGCCCTCGTGGTGGCCGCGCACCTGCACCAGGCGCTGCGCGCCCCCTTCGTCCTGCGCGACGGCGGTGCCGGGGGCGCGGAGGGGGGGCCGGGCGGTCCCGGGTCGGTGTACGTCACCGCCAGCTGCGGGGTCGCCTTCGCCCGTGGCCGCAGCGAGGACCTGGGCGTGGTGCTGCGGGAGGCCGACGCGGCGATGTACAAGGCCAAGGCGCGCGGGCGGGGGCTGGTGGAGGTGTTCGACGACAGCATGGGGGCGGTCGCCGAGCGCCGCCTGCACCTGGAGACCCAGCTGCGGCACGACCTCGAGACCGGCTCCGGTGCCCTGACGGTCGCGTTCCAGCCGGTGGTCGAGCCGGCGGGCGGCCGCATCGTCGGGGTGGAGGCGCTGGCCCGCTGGAGCTGCGCCCGCTACGGCGCGGTGGGGCCGGACGAGTTCATCGCCGTCGCCGAGGACGCCGGCCTGATCCACGACCTCGGCCGGTCCGTCCTGCGCATCGCGCTGGAGCAGTCGGTGTGGTGGCACCGGCTGCGTCCCGACCTCGAGGTCGCCGTCAACGTCTCCCCGGTCCAGCTGCACCGCGCCGACCTCGCCGACGAGGTCGGGCACCTCCTGGCCCGGGCGGGCGTGTCCCCGCAGCTGCTGTGCCTGGAGGTCACCGAGGGGGTGCTGCTGGACCCGCACGGTGCGAGCGCGGCCAACCTGCGCGCCCTGCACGAGCTCGGCGTGAAGCTGGCCGTCGACGACTTCGGGGCCGGCTACTCCTCGCTGTCCCAGCTGCGCCGCTTCCCTCTGGACGTGCTGAAGGCGGACAGGTCGTTCGTGGACGACCCGCCGATCCTGCGCGCGGTCGCCGACCTGGCCACCGCCCTCGGCGCGCAGGCGCTGGCGGAGGGGGTGGAGACGCCGGAGCAGCGCCGCCAGCTCGTGGAGCTGGGCTACGCCCGGGCGCAGGGCTACCTGTGGGCGCGCCCGCAGCCCGCCGACGCCGTCACCGAGGCGCTCCGCGCGGCGGGGGGTGCGCTGCAGCCCTCGCCGGCCGGGCACCCGTGACGCGGCGTGGAGGGGTTGTGCGGGACTGCGGCGGGTCGCTCATGGTGGGCGTGCGGCTGCCGAACGGTCGCTTATGGTGACGTCCGTGCCGAGATCCGAGTCGCCGACCGAGCGTCCGCCCGTGCAGGGCACCGCGCCGGTCACGGGCGTCCCGGGTGCCGGCCGCTCCGCGCGCGGCCGCCACGCCAGCCAGGAGCACGGCCTGGCCTACCGCCTGCTGCGCGCCGCCGGTGTCGGGGTGCTGGCGTTCTCCACGGTCGGCGCCGCGGGTGGGGCCTACGCCTGGTACCAGCTCGAGGGCAACATCAACACCCAGGACATCGACGCCTGGGTGGGCGAGGCACCGCCGGACGAGGCGGCCGCCGATCCGACGACCGGCCAGGAGCCGCTCAACATCCTCGTGATGGGCAGCGACACCCGGGACCTCGCGGACGGCACGGGCGGGCAGTACGGCGGCGAGTCCGCCGACCCGGGGGCGCGCTCGGACACGACGGTCCTCGTCCACCTGGCCGCGGACCGGGAGAGCGCCGCGTTCGTGAGCATCCCGCGCGACTCGATGGTGCAGATCCCCGACTGCACGCGGGAGGACGGCACGGTCGTCCCCGGCCGCCGCGGCATGTTCAACGACGCGTTCTCCGAGGCCGGCCCGGCCTGCACGATCAAGACCGTCCAGCGGCTGACCGGCGTCCCGGTCGACCACCACGCCGTCGTGGACTTCAGCGGCTTCCGCTCGATGGTCGACGCCCTGAACGGGGTGGAGATCTGCCTGCCGAAGAAGATCGACGACAAGAAGGCCAACCTCCGCCTGCCCGCCGGGCGCCACCAGGTCGACGGCGAGACCGCCCTGGCCTACGCGCGGGTCCGCTACATCGGTGACGGCTCGGACATCAGCCGGATCGCCCGCCAGCAGGCGCTGATGTCGTCGATGGTGCAGAAGATCACCAGCTCCGAGACGCTGTTCCGCCCGGACCGGTTGTACTCGTTCCTGGACGCTGCGACGAGCTCCGTGACGACGGACCCCGACCTCGCGAAGCTGAACTACCTGCGCAAGCTCGCCATGGGCCTGAAGGACATCCCGGCCGACGGGGTGCAGTTCGTCACCGTGCCCAACGAGCCGGACCCGAAGGACCCGAACCGCCTGGTGTGGACGCCGGCGGCGGACCTGCTGTGGAAGCAGATCCGCACCGACACCCGCGTCGGCGCGCCGCCGGCCCCCGCCCCCACGTCCAGCGCGGCCCCGTCGGCGTCCTCGGCGCTGACGGTGCCGCCGGCGAAGATCTCCGTGGAGGTCCTCAACGTCGGTGGGGTCAAGGGCGCCGCCCGCACGGCCGCCGAGGGGCTGACCGGGCAGGGGTTCACCGTCACGCGCACCGGCGACGCCGAGCCGACGGCCTCCGCCTCCGGGGTCCTCGTCCGCTACGGCCCCGACCGCAAGGACAGCGCCGCGACGGTGGCGGCCGCCTTCCCCGGCGCGAAGAGCAGGCTGGACCCGGCGCTGGGGAAGACGGTCGTCGTCGAGGTCGGCACGAAGGCCCCCGCAGTGGTCGACGTCCGGCTGCGCCTGGGGCAGGCGCCGGCGCCGTCCGCGGCCCCGGGCGCGAAGCCGTCGGCGGGCACCACCCCCGCGCCCGCGCCCACGATCGAGGCGCGCGTCGCCAGCGACGACATCTGCGCCTGAGGGGCGGGGTGGACGCCGTCGGGCGCCGCCCGAGTGCTCGGACGGCGCCCGAGGGGACGCTGCGGGTTCCTGCGGCGCGGAGCGGCCGCCGTCAGGCGGGGAGCGCGATCCGAGCCGCCGGCCGGCCGGCCTCGGCCGGGCGGGGTGCGGACTGGGCGGGCCGGACCGGGGCCTGCTGCGCGATCTGCACCTCGCGCCAGCGGACGTAGCGCAGGGCGTTGCCGAACTCCCCGGCGGTGAGGGCGAGGCCCCACACCTCCACCAGGTGGTGCAGGTAGCCCAGGCTCAGCGGCTGGCCGGGCGCCAGGGCGCGGCTGCGGCGGTCGCGGGCGACGTGGAAGGCCAGCGGCGGCAGGGGCCGGCCCTCCGCGACGGGCGCACCGGTGGTGGCGCGGAGGAACTCCCGGTCGCCGGGGGTGAGGGTGGCGAGGACGCGGCGGTCCTGCTCCTCGACGAGCGCCGGGCGCCGGCGCACCACGGCCGGGGGAGCGCCTGCCGGCCGGAGCGCGGGGCTGCTGGAGGCCGGGGTGCTGGGGGCCAGGACGTCGGTGCTCATGGGTGCTCCCGGGTGCCGAGGGGGTCTCGCGCTGCTCATCGGCACGTTCCCCTCGGCACTTGAGCCCCGGTCCTGGATCGCCCGACCGGGTGATCCGCGGCGGCTCCCGGCTCAGCCCCCGACGGCGCCCGCTCCCCGGGTCCGCCGCTGCGCCCAGTCCACGACGAGCCGCACGACGCGCGGGTCGAGCGGGCCGCGGACCTCCTTGCGGTAGGCGCTGAGGGAGGCCGGGCCCGGCTGCGGGCGCAGCACGTGGGTGACGTCGGGCACCCGGTGGGCCTCGACGGGCGCGGGGACGAGCGCGGCGATCCGGTCGAGGTCCGCGGCGTCGACCTGGAGGTCCTTCTCCCCGGTGACGGCCAGGACGGGCACCCGGATGCGGGCGAGGTCGGCGGAGGGGTCGTACGCCATGAACTCCCGGTGCCACCGGGCGTTGAAGCGGACGCCGCCGATGCGGGCGACGTCGGTGGTGGTGGCCTTGACGCGGGCGTGGTTCTTGCGGATCTTCGCGGTCAGGTCGGTGCGCAGGAGGCGCAGCAGGAGCCGCACGGGTGCGGGCAGGGTGGGGCCGAGCTGCTGCGCCTGCCAGATCAGCACGTCCTCGCCGCGGGTGGCGGTGCTGCTGAGGAGGGCGGCGCCGCAGGTGGGGGCGCCGTCGCCGGCGAGGATGGTGGCGAGCAGGGCGCCCTCGCTGTGCCCGACGAGCAGGACGCGGTCCGGGTCCACGCCGGGGGCGGCGCGCAGGGCGTCGAGGGCGGCGCGGGCGTCGGCGGCGTTGTCGGAGAAGCCCGCGGCCCGCCAGTCGCCGTCGCTGGCCCCGACGCCGCGCTTGTCGTAGCGCAGGGTGGCGATGCCGGCGGTGGAGAGGGCGGCGGCCAGTTCGCGGGTGACGCCGAGCCTGGCCCGCCGGTGGTCGGAGTCGCGGTCGAGGGGTCCGGAGCCGGGGATGAG
Source organism: Kineococcus xinjiangensis (assembly GCF_002934625.1). Lineage (GTDB taxonomy): Bacteria > Actinomycetota > Actinomycetes > Actinomycetales > Kineococcaceae > Kineococcus_A > Kineococcus_A xinjiangensis. Next base: position 167,225 of record NZ_PTJD01000008.1, read on the forward strand.
CAGCGCGGCGGGGTGCGGCCCGGGGCCGGGCGGGACGGTGAGGGTGCCGCTCAGGGTCAGCGCCCCGGAGGGGAAGGTCAGGGTCGTCTCGGGCACGGGGCTCCTCGGGGGCGTCGGTGCCGGCGGGGCGGCGGGCGTCGTCACGGTTGCGATGGTTCTCGAATGGGAGAATGATGTCAACTGTGAGAACAGTTAGGGTGGTCCGACCGTGAAGCTCGCCGAACTGCTGCTGCACCCGCTGCGGCTGCGCATCGTCCAGGCCTTCCTCGGCGACCGGACCCTCACCACGGCCGACCTGCGCGCCGAGCTTCCCGAGGCGGCCGCGGCGACGCTCTACCGGCAGGTGGCGCTCCTCGCCGACGCCGGCGTGCTCGAGGTCTGCGCGCAGCGCCGCGTGCGGGGGACCGTCGAGCGGACCTACCGCCTGCGCACCGGCGCCGCCTCGCTGGAGGCCGCGGACCTCGCCGGCATGAGCGTGGAGGAGCACCGGCAGGGCTTCCTCGCGTTCACCGCGAGCCTGCTCGCCGACTACGACCGCTACCTCGCGGGCGCGGACCCCGACCCGGGCCGCGACCTCGTCGGCTACCGGCAGGCGGCGCTGCACCTGTCGGACGAGGAGCTGGGAGACCTCGCGGCGGAGCTGCGCGAGGTCGTGCTCCGCCGCCTGGCCCTGGCCCCGGCCCCCGGGCGCCGCCGCCGGCTGCTGAGCACCGTGCTCATGCCCGCCGACGTCCCCGCCGACGTCCCCGGCGGTGGCACCGACGCGCAGGACGAGGATGCGCCGCCCCCCGAGCCTCCCGGCGCGTGACCTGCGACCCTGTGACTGTGAGCGACGAGACGCCGCAGCAGAGTGCAGGAACGGTGCTGGCCGGGGAGCCGGACCGGGCGGAGCCCGCGACGTGGGAGGAGCGGGTGGCCGCCCTGTGGGAGCGCGCCGAGGAGCTGCACGAGGAGGAGGTGCTCGCGGCGGTGGAGGAGCTCGCCGCCGAGCGTCCCGCCGGCGACCCCCTCGCGCTCTTCGAGCGGGCCGGCGCCCACGACTTCGCCGGGCGCGACGCGGAGGCGGCGCCGCTGTACCGGGCCGCGCTCGACGCCGGCCTGGCGGGGGAGCTGCGCGCGCAGGCCCTCGTCCAGCTCGCCGCGTCGCTGCGCGCCGTCGGCCGCCCCGCCGACGCCCTCGACGTGCTGGGCTCCGAGGGGCCGGGTCCCGAGGTGCTGGACCCCGGGGCCGCCGACGACGCCGGGGACGACGGGTTCGCCGCCGCCTCCGAGGGCATCGCCGCGCTCTGCCTGGCCGACCTCGGCCGCGACCGCGAGGGCCTCGTGCGGGCGCTGCTCGCACTCGCCCGCCACGCCGGCCCCTACGGCCCCGCCCTGGAGGCGTACGGGGCGGAGCTGCGGCAGGCCGGCGCCGAGGAGGTCGACGGCCCGTGATCGTCAACCTGCGGCGGGCCGCCCCCTCCGACGCCGACGCGGTGACCCAGGTGCTGCTGCGCTCCCGCGAGGAGTCCGCCCTGGCGGTGGTCCACACCCCGGTGGAGGTGCGCCGGTGGGTGGGGGAGGACCTCATCCCCGGTCGCTGCACGTGGATCGCCCTGGTGGACGAGCGCATCGTGGGGGTGGCCGCCGTGGAGGACGACTGGCTGGTGCAGCACTACGTCGTCCCGGAGGCCCAGGAGCACGGGGTGGGCCGCGCGCTGCTGGACGTCGCCAAGGAGCACAGCGCCGGGGCGCTGCAGATCCACCTGTACCAGCGCAACGTGCGCGCGCAGCGCTTCTACGCCGCGGCCGGTTTCGTGGTGACGGCTGCGGGCAACGGAGAGGCCAACCCGGACGGCGAGCCGGACCTGGTGATGTCCTGGCGGCAGGAGTGACACTGAGGGCCCGCACTCCCCGGGGGGCGTGAGGCCGCCCCGGGGTGGATGCTGGGGGCGAAAGCCGGAGAAGGGGGCGGACGGTGGGCGACAGCCGGCCCGAGGACCCGCACGCGGTCGTGCTGGAGATGCTGAACCGTGCCCACACCCTGCCGCCGTGGCTGCTGGCCACGTGGGTGGAGCGGTACTCCCACCGCATCGGCGCCACGTCCGTGCGCATCTACCTCAACGACTACGAGCAGCGCGCGCTGATGCCGCTGACCGTCTCCGGGGAGGCGCCGGACGCCGTCCGCCCGGTGCCCGTCGACGGCACGCCCGCCGGCCGGGCCTTCGCGCACACCGAGCAGGTCGAGGCGCTGACCCCCGGCGACGGCCGGCTGTGGACGCCGATGATCGACGGCGCCGACCGGCTCGGAGTCGTGGAGCTGGGCTTCCCGGAGGTCGACGAGGACACCCGTGAGCTGGCCCGGCGCTTCACGGACGTCGTCACCGTCCTCCTGATCAGCAAGGGCGGGCACACGGACGTCTACTTCCGCGCGCGCCGCAACCGCGCCATGACCCTGCCCGCGGAGATGCAGTGGCACCTGCTGCCGCCGCTGACCGTGGTCGATCCGCGCGTGGCCCTCACCGGGGTCGTCGAGCCGAGCTACGAGGTGGGCGGGGACGCCTTCGACTACGCCATCAACCACGGCACCGCCCACCTCGCCATCTTCGACGCGATGGGCCACGGGCTGAGCGCGAGCGTGATGTCGGCCGTGGCGGTCGGCGCCTACCGCCACGCCCGGCGGGCGGGGGTGCCCGTGGAGAAGATGTACTCCCTCATCGACGCCGAGTTCTCCCGGGAGTTCGGAGCGGAGCGGTTCGTCACGGCGCAGCTCGCCGACCTGGACCTGGCCACCGGCTGCCTGCGCCTCGTCAACGCCGGGCACCCCGCGCCGCTGCTGGTGCGCGGCTCGCGGGTGGTGGACCGGCTCTCCGGCCCCGCGACGCTCCCCATCGGCCTCGGCGGGACGGAACCGGACGCCACCGTCTGGGACCTGCAGCCGGGGGACATGGTGCTGCTCTACACCGACGGGGTCGTCGAGGCGCGCCGCCACGGCGACGAGTTCGGCGAGGAGCGCTTCGTCGACCTCGTGGAGCAGGAGGTGCGGACGGGCCTGCCGCTGCCGGAGGTGCTGCGCCGCATCAACCTCGCGGCCCTGGACTGGGCGGGGTCGGAACTGCGGGACGACGCGACGATGCTGCTGGTCGAGTGGCGCTCCCCGGACCTGCCCCCGTACTGACCCGCCCCTGCCCGCCCGCGGGTCGGCCTCCTACCGGGCCGCCGCCAGCAGGATCCGGGCGAGGTCCTCCGGCCGCGACAGCATCGGCCAGTGCCCCGTGGGCAGGTCCACGTAGGTGGCGTCGAGGCCGCGCAGCTCGGTGAAGTACGGGTGCCCCGACGCGACGAGCTCCTCGACCTCCTCCGCGGGGAAGACGGAGCACACCACGGTCACGGGGACCTGCCTGCGGCGGGGATCGCGCAGGTGCAGGACGTCGCGGGCCACACCCGCGGGCTGCGGCAGCGCGCGGGCTCGGAACTCCGCCAGGTCGGCGTCGGTGAGGCCGTCGGTGGCGGCGCCGCTCTCGGCCAGCTCCGCCCACGACGGCAGGGGGATCTCGGTCAGCTCCGCGGGCACGTCGGCGTCGAAGGCGCTGCCGTCGGGCATGGGGCCGCTGTCGACGTACACCGCCCGGTGCACGAGCTCCGGGACCCGGTCGGTGGCCCCGTACACCGGGCGCCCGGCGCCGCTGTGGCCGACGAGGACGCCTCCGCCGGTGGAGCGCAGGGCCTCGACGACGGCCTCGACGTGGTCCTCCAGCCCGATGCGGGAGCGGTCCTCGCCGGCGGAGCCCAGGCCGGGCAGGTCGACGCGCGCGACGGGATGCCCGGCGGCTTCGAGGTGCGGGGCGACGCGGTCCCACGCCCAGCCGCCGAGCCAGAACCCCGGGACGAGGACGAAGGGGACAGCGGTTCCGCTCTGCGCACTGGTCATGGCCCGAGCCTCCTCCCCACCTCGGACAGCTCCACTGGCAGCCGGTCCCGGGCGCTGGAACGCTGGGCGCATGACCTCCGTCCCGGACTTCTCGCAGGCCACCGCCGCCGCCGCCGTCGAGCGCGTCACGCCGGAGGGGGGCGAGCCGATCACCGCCGCCGACGCCGAGGCGGGTGCGGCCGGTCTCGCGGCCGACGACCAGCAGGACTGATCCCGCCTCGGTGATCCCCGCTCCGTCGACGGGTGCGACGCCGCACCGTCGTTCCCGTCGAGGAGCTGCGGATCACGCGCGCGGGGGTGCCGTGCTCTCCCGGACGACCAGGCTCGTGGCCAGTTCCACCCGGGGGTTGTCCGCGGTCTCGCCGGCGGCCATCGCCAGCACGGTGCGGGCGGCCAGCGCTCCCATCTCCGCCAGCGGCTGCCGCACGGTCGTCAGCGGCGGGGACGCCCAGGCCGCCAGCGCCAGGTCGTCGAAGCCGACGATGCTGACGTCGTCGGGCACGCGCAGCCCGCTGCGGCGGACGGCCTCGTACACCCCGAGGGCCATCTGGTCGCTGGCGGCGAAGACGGCCGTGGGCGGCTGCGGCAGCGCCAGCAGCTCGGCCCCGAGGCGGTAGCCGGACTCCTGGTAGAAGTCGCCCTCCCGCACGAGGTCGGGGTCGAGTTCGAGCCCGGCCGACTCCAGCCCCGCCCGGTAGCCGTCCAGGCGGGCGCGGCTGCACAGCAGGCCGCGCGGGCCGCCGACGAGGGCGATGCGCCGGTGCCCGAGCTCCACGAGGTGCTCCGTGGCCGCGAGACCGCCCGCCCAGTTCGTCGCGCCCACGGTCGGCACGTCGTAGGGCGGGACGCCCGCCGGGTCGACGACCACCACCGGCACGGCGAGCTGGCGCAGTTCCTCGGTGAGGGGCGGGTCGAGGTCGGAGGTGACGAGGATGACGCCGTCGCCGCCGCGGGCCTGGAGGTTGGACAGCCACTGCCGCGCCGAGTCCGAGGTGCGGTGGACGGCGGAGACGACCGTCCCGGCGCCGGCGGCGTGCGCCACGTCCTCCACGCCGCGCAGGATCTCCACGGCCCACGGGGAGTCCAGGTCGTTGAAGACGAGGTCGAGCAGTCCCGCGCGGGTGCTGCGGGCCCGGGGCGGCGGGCGGTAGCCGTGCTCGCGCAGCAGCGCCTCGACGCGCTCGCGGGTGGCGGCTGCGACGTCGCCGCGGCCGTTGACGACGCGGGAGACGGTGGGCACGGAGACCCCGGCGGCGCGAGCGATCTCGGTGATCGTGACGCTGCGCCCGCGGACGTCGGACATGCCGTCAGCCTAGGGGGCGGGTGGGCGCCGCGACCGCGCCCACCCGCCCCGTTGCAGGGCCTCCTGCTCAGCCCCGGACCGTGCGGCCGCTCGCGGCGGCGAGGGTGTCGCGCAGCGCGTGGTAGGCGGGCTTGCGCTCGAGGTCTGCGGTCATGATCGTGGCGTGGCCCTCGCCGGAGAAGAAGACGGGGACCCAGGAGTACTCGTCGGTGAACCCCCAGACGGTGAAGGAGTTGCAGTCCTCGACGGCGAGGCAGGCCTCGAGGGCGCGGCGGTAGTCGCTGGCCTGGCGCTGCTCCTGGGCCGCGGTGGGCTGCTGGCCCTGCGGCACGTCCATGCGGACGTCGATCTCGGTGACGGCGGTCTCGAGGCCGAGGTCGTCGAAGCGCTGCAGGTTGGCCTGCAGGTCGCCGGGGAAGCCGTAGCGGGTGCTGAGGTGCCCCTGGACGGAGAAGCCGTGGACGGGCACGCCCTGGGCGAGGAGGTCCTGGACGAGGGCGTAGTAGGCGTCGCTCTTGGCGTTGAGGCCCTCCACGCCGTAGTCGTTGACGAAGAGCTTCGCCTTCGGGTCGGCCTCGTGGGCCCAGCGGAAGGCGTCGGCGATGATGCCGGGGCCGAGTTCGCGGATCCAGATGTTGTCCGTGGTGCGCAGCGTGCCGTCGCCGTTGAAGATCTCGTTGGCGACGTCCCACTGGTCGATCCGTCCCGCGTAGCGGCCGACGACGGTGGTGATGTGCTCCTTGAGGATGGCGCGCAGCTCCTCGGCGGTGAAGTCGCCCTGCTCCAGCCACTCGGGGTTCTGGCTGTGCCACAGCAGGGTGTGGCCGCGGACGTCCTGCTTGTTGCGCTCGGCGAACTCGACGACGGCGTCGGCGGGGCCGAAGTTCCACACGTCGCGCTCGGGCCGGAGGAACTCCCACTTCATCTGGTTCTCGGGGGAGAGGGAGCTGAACTCCGCGGCGAGGACGCGCCGGTACTCCTGGTCGGAGGTGAAGGGGTCGGGGTAGGGCTGGGCGAGGTGGTGGCCGCCGCCGGCGACGGCGGTGCCGATGACGAGGTCCTTCGGCGCGACCCAGCGGAGGGTGTCCTTCTTGGCCTGCCCGGGCGGGCGGGCGTCGGCGCCGGGGTGGGCGGGGGTGGGTGCCGCGCCGGCGGGCATCGCCGCGGCGAGGAGGAGGGGGGCGGCGGCCAGTCCGACGAGGGCGCGGGCGGCGTGGCGGCTGAGGGGGGTGCGCATTCCGGCTCCTGAGGGCTCCGTTGCCAGTTCCGGAAGACTTCCGGAAGAGTTGCGGGAACCGTAGGTCCGTCCTGCCGGGCCGTCAAGTGCCGCCCCGGCCAGGGGTGATCCCCGCCCTCTCGACGGATGCGACGGTCCCGTGTCGCATCCGTCGAGAGGGCGGGGATCACCGGCGGTGGCTCGGTCGGCCCGACCGGCCCGGCGCGCCGCGGGTCAGCCTCCGACGGGTTCCGGGGCGGGTTCGGGCGCGGCGGGTGCGGCGACCGCGCGCCGGGTCTGCAGCAGCATCGCGACGCCGAGGGCGGTGCCGAGCGCGCTGAGGGCGACGACGACGGCGACGGCGGGCACCATCCCGGGCAGCAGGGCGCCGGGGACGGGCGCGACCGCGGTGCTGGTGATGGCGCTGATCGCGGCGAGGGTGACGGCGCCGCCGACCTGGATGCTGGTGTTCACCAGCCCCGAGGCCAGGCCCTGCTCGGAGTCGGCGACGCCGGCGGTCGCCTGGGCGTTGACCGCGGGGAAGGTGAGGGCGAACCCCACGCCCAGCAGGAGCATCGTGGGCAGGAGGAACGAGGCGTAGCCCGCCCCGGGCTGCACCCGCAGGAACAGGGCGTAGCCGAGGGTGAAGGCCGCCATCCCGGCCGTGATGAGCGGCAGGGTGCCGAAGCGGGCGAGCACCCGGTCGATCCTGGTGGCGCTGGCGACGACGAGGAGCCCGGCGGGCAGGAACCCGAGCGCCATCGCCAGCGGCGACCAGCCCAGGGAGTTCTGCAGGTACAGGGTGGCGACGAACTGGAAGGCGACGTAGCCGCCGAACATCACCGCGCCGCTGACGTTGGCGTGCACCAGGTGCCGCGAGCGCAGGATGCCGAGCCGGACGAGCGGCTGCGGGTGCCGGAGCTCGACGCGGACGAACAGCGCGCCGAGGGCCGCGGCGGCCAGCAGCGCCCCCCACGTGGCGGGGGAGGACCAGCCGCGCTCGGGCGCCTCCACGACGGCGTGCACGAGCAGCAGCAGGGCGGCGGTCACGGTGGTGGCCCCGAGGAGGTCGAGCTGCCGCAGCGAGACGCGCCGCCGCGGGGAGCGGGGGACGACGGACAGCCCGGCGAGGACGAGCAGCAGCGCGACGGGGCCGGGGACGAGGAACGTGGCGCGCCAGCCCAGTTCGGTGAGGAGGCCGCCGGCGACCAGGCCGAAGGAGAACCCGCTCGCGCCGCAGACGGTGTAGATGCTGAGCGCGCGGTTGCGGGCGGGGCCCTCGGTGAACGTGGTGGTGATGATCGACAGCCCGGCGGGGACGGTGAAGGCGGCGGCGACGCCCTTGGCGAAGCGCAGCGCGATGAGGGCCACGTCGTCGGTGAGGAAGGCGCTGGCCACGGAGGCGAGGCCGAAGACGGTGACGGCGGTGAGGAAGACGGGGCGGCGCCCGAGCAGGTCCGCCGCCCGGCCACCGAGCAGGAGCAGGCCGCCGTAACCGAGCACGTACCCGCTGACGATCCACTGCAGCGCGGCGGGGGACATGTCGAGGTCGGCGCCGAGCGAGGGCAGCGCGACGCCGACCATCGAGATGTCGAGGCCGTCGAGGAAGAGCGCTCCGCAGAGGACCACGAGCAGGAGCCAGGTGCGTGCGGGCCAGTCGCCGGCGGTGGTGACGCGGACGGGACGGGTCTGCCCGTCCGGTGCGGTGTCGGAGGTCATGGCCGGGAGTCTTATGCACGTGCATCAAATGCACAAGCATTAATTGCTCACGCATGCGAGCGGGGGTGCGGCGTAGACTGCGGGCGTGCCCGACGTGTCCGACGAGTCGCTCGCCCAGTCCTGGCACGACCTCATGGGCCGCTACGCCCGCCTCACCTGCCGTCTCGACCGCGAACTCGAGGCCGCACACGGGTTGTCCTCCAGCGAGTTCGAGGTGCTGCAGCAGCTCCACGGCCCCGCCGGCCCCGGCAAGCTGCGCATGACGGAACTCGGCGAGCGCGCCCACCTCAGCCAGAGCGCCCTGTCGCGCTTGGTCGGCCGGCTCGAGCGCGACGGCCTGGTGCGGCGCGCCGCCTGCGAGGCCGACCGCCGCGCGGTGTGGATCCACATCACCGACGCCGGCCGCGCCCGCTACCAGGAGGCGCAGCCCACCCAGCGCGCGATCCTGCGCACCGAGACCTGGTGCGCGGCCGTGCCGCCCCCGGAGGAGCCGGCCGGCTGAGCCGCCCCGCCACGCGCGCGCCGGTCCGTTCACCCGCTGGTACCGTCCGAACATGAGGGGCTTCGGTGAGCGCGGCAGCCAGGTGCTCGGGTTGGGCCACCACCAGCCCCCGCAGGTCCTGACGAACGAGGATCTCAGCGCCCGCGTCGACACCAGCGACGAGTGGATCCGCACCCGCACCGGCATCAGCACCCGCCACGTCGCCGGCGACGGCGACACGGTGGCCTCCATGGGTGCCGCCGCGGCGCGCATGGCGCTGGCGGAGGCGGGCACCGACCCGCAGCGCGTCTCCATGGTCGTCCTCGCCACCATGACCGACGAGGACCGCAGCCCCAACTCCGCCGGCCGCGTCGCCGCCGAGCTCGGGCTGGCCGGCCCCGCCGTCCTCGACGTCAACACCGCCTGCTCGGGGTTCGAGTACGCCCTCGGCATCGCCGACCAGGCCGTGCGCGCCGGCACCGCCGACCACGTCCTCGTCATCGGCTCCGAGAAGATGACCGCCGTCACCGACTGGTCGGACCGCTCGACCTGCGTGCTCACCGGCGACGGTGCCGGGGCGCTGCTCATCGGCCCGTCGGAGCCGGCGCTCCTCAGCTCCGTCGTGTGGGGCTCGGTGCCCCACCTGCTGGAGGCGGTGCGGGTGGAGGGCACGCCCTCGCGCTTCGCGCAGGAGGGTCGCAGCGTCTACCGCTGGGCCATCACCGAGGCCGCCACGCACGCCGAGCACGTCCTCAAGGCCGCCGGGATGACCGCCGCGGACCTCGGGGTCCTCGCCTTCCACCAGGCCAACCTGCGCATCGTCGAGCCGCTGGCCCGCGCCCTCGGCGCCGAGAACGCCGTCGTCATCACCGACGTCACCGAGTCCGGCAACACCTCCGCGGCCAGCGTCCCCCTCGGCCTCTCGAAGGCGTGGCACCGCGGGGAGCTCCCGGCCGGTGCGCCCGCCCTGCTGTTCGGCTTCGGGGGCGGTTTCACCTACGCCGGTCTCGTCGCCCACCTGCCGGACCAGCTCCCCGGCTGAGGCGCGCGGGGGGCCGGGCGCGCAGTCGCCCGCACCGGGGGTTGCCGCAACGCCCCTTGCGTTCCGCGGGATGCCGTGTTCCACTGGAGGTGTTGGTGGAGGGGAGTATCCCCGTCGCGCCTCATCGTCAGTACGGCCTCCCGTGCGGGGCCCGGTGAGGCGGGCCCTTCTGGGGCTGGGAGAGACCTCCGGTCGGTTCGGCCTGACCGGAGGTGGGTTGTCGTGGACGTCCCGTTGTGGGGTTGGCTCGCGGTGCTGGGTGTGATCCTGGCGATGCTGGCGGTGGACCTGTTCGCGCACCGTCGTGCTCATGTCATCGGGGTGCGTGAGGCGGCGGCGTGGTCGGCGCTGTGGGTGGTGTGCGGTGTCTCGTTCGGGGCGCTGGTCTGGGCCCTGTACGGCGCGGAGTTCGGCCAGCAGTACTACGCCGGCTACCTGATCGAGAAGTCGCTGTCCGTGGACAACGTCTTCGTCTGGGCGATCATCTTCACCTTCTTCGCGGTGCCGCGGGAGCTGCAGCACCGGGTCCTGTTCTTCGGTGTGCTGGGTGCTCTGGTGCTGCGGGGGGCCTTCATCGCCGCCGGTGCCGCCCTGATCGCCAGTTTCAGCTGGGTGCTCTACGTCTTCGCCGCGTTCCTGCTCTACACCGGTTACCGGATGCTGCGTCAGCGCGAGGAGCACCTGGACCCGGAGTCCTCCCGCGCGCTGCGGTTGTTCCGCCGCTGGGTGCCGATGACCGACGCGTACCACGGGCAGCGCTTCCTCGTCCGCAGGGGCGGGGTCCTGCTGGCCACGCCGCTGCTGGCGGTGCTGGTGCTGGTGGAGGTCACCGACGTGGTCTTCGCGGTGGACTCCATCCCGGCGATCTTCGCGGTGACCAGCGAGCCGTTCCTGGTGTTCACCGCCAACGCCTTCGCGATCCTGGGTCTGCGGGCGATGTACTTCCTGCTGGCCGACCTCATCCACCGCTTCGTGTACCTGAAGGTCGGCCTCGCGCTGGTGCTGATGTGGGTGGGGGTGAAGATGCTGCTGCAGGTCGACGTGGTCCACGTGCCCACCACGATCTCGCTGGCGGTCATCGTCACCATCCTCACCGCCGCCGTCGTCGCCAGCCTGCGCGCCACCCGCGGACAGGGACGACAGGCCCTGTCCGCACCCGCCGCAGCGCCCTTCCGCACCGCCACCGACGCGGAACTGGCTGCGCTGCAACCGCTGTGGCGCAGGACCGGCGCCTCCCGGGTGACGTCGAGCTCCTCGTCGGCCGATCGGTGAACCCGCCCCCGAACCCTGCCGCACCCTGGCAGGGTTCGGGGGCAGCGTGGACGGCATGAGCACTTCCTCGCAGCACACGAGCACACCCCTGGCCGGTGCCGTGGCGGTGGTGGCCGGCGGCACCCGCGGGGCGAGCCGGGCCATCGCGGTCGAGCTGGGCCGGGCCGGGGCCACGGTCTACGTCACCGGCCGCTCCTCCCGCGGCCACCGCTCGGAGGTGGACCGGCCCGAGACGATCGAGGGGACCGCCGACCTGGTCACCGCGGCCGGGGGCAGCGCGATCGCCGTGCAGGTCGACCACCTCGACCCCGCGCAGGTCGAGGGGTTCGCGAAGCGCGTCGACGCCGAGCACGGCCGCATCGACGTCCTCGTCGACGGGATCTGGGGCGGCGACCACCACCTGCAGTGGGGCCGGCCCGTGTGGGAGCACTCCCTCGAGGCGAGCCTGCGGATGATCCGCCTCGGCATCGACGCCCACGTCGTCACCGCCCACCACCTCCTGCCGCTGCTGGTCCGCCGCCCCGGAGGGCTCGTCGTGGAACTCACCGACGGCACCGCCGAGTACAACGCCACGTTCCGGGAGGGCACCTCGCTGGCGTTCTACGTCGCCAAGACCGCCGCCCACTCCCTCGCGATCGCGGAGGCCGCCGAGCTGCGTGCGCACGGCTGCACGGCGGTCGCCCTGACCCCGGGATGGTTGCGGTCGGAGGCGATGCTCGACACGTTCGGCGTGACCGAGGAGAACTGGCGCGACGCCGTGGCGAAGGAACCGCACTTCGCGATCTCGGAGTCCCCGGCGTTCGTCGGCCGCGCCGTCGCCGCGCTGGCCGCCGATCCGGAGCGGGCCCGGTTCTCCGGCCGGACGCTGGACAGCGGCGGGCTCGCGCGGATCTACGGCATCGACGACGTCGACGGCAGCCGGCCCGACGGCTGGCGCTACATGGTCGAGGTCGCCGCCACGGGGAAGCCGGCGGACACCACCGGCTACCGGTGACGCTCCACCATCCGCCGCGCGGCGTCCGCGAACGCGGCCCGTGCGGCGGGTGGCGCCACGACCTCCACCTCGGGGCCGAGCCCCAGGAGCTGCCCCGCGGCGACCACCGGGTCCTCCAGCCGCAGCTCCAGCTCCGTCCAGCCGTCACCGCCGGGCGGACCGGCGGCGGCCAGGGCGCCGGCGACGGCCTCCGCGTCGAGCACCGACGGCAGCGCCCGCACCCCGCGCGGGCTGAGCCGGACCCGCACCGCGACCCGCTGCAGGGAACGCTCGAACTCCGCCGAGGAACGCTGCCACCAGGACGCCAGGTCGAACCCGGCCGGGCGCTCGAAACCCTCGTCGAGCTCCGCCACGGCGCTCACCCGCGCGACGCGGTAGGTGCGCGCGCCGCCGGCGCCGTCCGCGGGGCGGGCCACGAGGTACCAGACGCCCGCCTTCAGGACGAGGCCCAGGGGGTCGAGGTCGCGTTCCACCTCCCCGTCGCCGCGCCGGTAGGTCACCCGGACCCGCCGCTGCCCCCACACCGCGCGGGCCAGCGGGCCGAGGCCCTGCACCTCCTCCTCGCGGCGGAACCACCCGGGCGCGTCGAGGTGGAAGCGCTGGGCCACCCGCTGCGCCTGCTCGCGCAGTTCCGCCGGCAGCGTCGCGGCGACCTTGGCGTGCGCGGCGGACACCGCGGTGCCCAGGCCCAGGTCGGCCAGCGCCCGCGGGACCCCCATCGCGAGCAGCGCGACGGCCTCGCGGGAGGTGAGCCCGTCCAGGTGCGAACGCCACCCGTCGACGAGGCGCACCCCGCCGTGCCGGCCCGGTTCCGTCCACAGCGGCACCCCGGCGTCCCGCAGGGCGGCGACGTCGCGGTGCATCGTGCGCTCCGAGACGCCCAGCTCCCGGGCGAGTTCCCCGACGGTGGCGGCGCGCCGCCGCTGCAGGAGGAACAGCAGGGCCACCAGCCGTTCCGCGCGCACCCCGCCATCCTGGCCCACCGTGCGGCGCCGCCTCGGGTGCCCGCCGGTTACGCGGCCCCTTCCGCGATATGGAAGCCCCGCGCCCGCAGCGCCTCCAGGAACGAACCCACCTCCGCCTCGGTGATGTCGCCGAACTCCTCGTCGAGCGCCGCGCGCACCGCCCCGCGGGCACCCCGGGCCTCCACGGCGGTGGCGGTGTAGGCGTCGACGCCCACGGGCTGGGCGAGGCCCTGGAAGGTGAGCCGCGCCAGGGCGGTGTGCATCGCCTCCTCGGAGACGGACAGGTACCGGGCGATCTGCTGCGCGGTCCAGGCGCCGCCACCGTGCAGCACGTCCAGCGCCAGGGATTCGAACGTGGCGAGGCCGGGAGAGGCCACTCTGCTCACCGGAACTCCTTCTCGTCTGCAACGTCTCGAGAGCTGTCGCGGACGTGCCGTGCGCACCGCTCGCCGTCGAACGGGGCGCGGTCGCACGTCCACCGCGTCAGCGAGCCGCCACCAGGTCCGGCCGGTGGCGACCCGCAAGGTCACCGACTCGTCGTCCACGCCTGCGCAGCGCTGCGAGGCGTCACCTGTCGAGCATGCCACCGGCCGCCGCGCATCCCGCGGCACTGGGCGCGTGTCGGCCACCCGCGTGTCCCGCGCCGGGGAGCCCGCCCGCCGAGGGGCCGGCCGCCGGCGTGGACGCCCTCGTCAGTCCGCCAGCTGCGGCGCCAGGTCCAGCCCGTCGCGGCGCGGGCCCAGCACGTCGTGCACCACGCCGGCGCTGCCGCCGCCGCGGCGCTCGGGTTCCGCCGCCGCGAGGACGAGCCCGCCGGGGAGGAACTCGATGCCGGTCGCGGCGCCGATCTCCGGGGTGGGGTTGAACTCGTGCCCGAGCGCGGTGAGCGCCTCGCCGTGCGCCTCGAGGAAGGCGGGCTCGGCGTTGACCCGCGCGCCGTTGCGCGGCGTCGCCCGCGGGGCCGCGATGGCCTCGGCGAGGTTCATGTTGCGGTCCACCCGGTTCACCAGCGTCTGCAGGACCGTCGTGATGATCGTGCTGCCGCCGGGGGAGCCCATCGCCAGCCGCGGCTCGCCGTCGTCGAGGACGATGGTGGGGGCCATGCTGCTGCGCGGGCGCTTGCCGGGCGCGGGCAGGTTCGGCTCGGGGCGGGTGAGGTCGACCTGCTTGAACGTGAAGTCGGTGAGCTCGTTGTTCAGGATGAAGCCGCGGCCGGGCACGGTGATGCCGCTGCCGCCGGTGGCCTCGATGGTGAGGGTGTAGCTGGCGATGTTGCCCTCCGCGTCGGCGACGGTGAGGTGGGTCGTCGACAGGCCCTCCTCGGCCTCGGCGACCGTGGCGCCGGCCGCCGCCGGGCACGGCTCGTAGGTGCCGTCCGGAACCCCCGCCGGCACGGGCTTGGCCGCCGCCCGGGCCGGGTCGATGAGGCAGGAGCGCTCGCGGGCGAACTCCTCCGACAGCAGTTGCCGCAGCGGAACCTGCGTGTAGGCGGGGTCGCCGACGTAGGCGTTGCGGTCCGCGAACGCGAGCGCGCCGGCCTCGAGGTAGTGGTGCAGTGCGTGGGCGTCGGACATGGAGCTGAGGCGGAACTGCTCCAGGATGTTGAGGGCCTCGCCGACCGTGGAACCGCCGCTGGAGGGCGGGGCCATTCCGTACACCTCCAGGCCGCGGTAGTCCACGCGCGTCGCCTCCCGCGTGGGCGCGGTGTAACCGGCGAGGTCCGCATCGGTGAGCAGCCCGCCGAACACCTCCGCCGCCCCGGGGGACTCCTGCGGATCCTGCGCGGCGGCCACGACGTCACGGGCGAGGGGTCCGGTGTAGAAGGCGTCGACGCCCCGGCGGGCGAGCAGCCGGTAGGTCGAGGCCAGGTCGGGGTTGCGGAACACCGAGCCGACCTCGGGCAGTTCCCCGCCGGGCAGGAACAGCTCGGTCGTCTCCGCGAACGTGCGGAACTTCTCCTCGTTCTCCGCGGTCTGCTGGCGGAAGGTCTCGTCGACGACGAAACCCTTGTCCGCCAGGCGGATCCCGCCGCGCAGGACCTGGCGCAGGCTCATGGTGCCGAACTCGTCGAGGGCGCGCTGCCAGGTGCGGGGGGTGCCGGGGGTCCCCACGGACAGGCCGCTGCGCACGACGGCGTCGAAGGGCAGTGCGTCACCCTGCTCGTCGAGGAAGGTGTCGGCGCGCATGGCCTGCGGTGCGGTCTCGCGGCCGTCGATGGTGGAGACGGTCCGGGTCTCGGCGTCGTAGTAGAGGAAGAACCCCCCGCCGCCGACGCCCGCGGAGTACGGCTCGGTGACCCCGAGCGCGGCGGCTGCCGCCACGGCGGCGTCGGCCGCGTTGCCGCCGCGGCGGAGGACGTCGAGGCCGACGGCGGTGGCGTCGGGGTCGACGGTGGCCACCGCCCCGCCCGTCCCGATGGCCAGGGGTGCCTTCGCCGGTGCGGGGACCGCTGCGCTCACCGGCCCCCCGGTCGCCACGGCGCCGGCGGTGAGACCGACGAGGGCCAGCAGTGTCGTCCCGCGGTGGCGCATGGACTCTCCCGGAGGGTTCGAGCGCGGATGGGCGGCCGTTCGTCTGGGGCGGCCGTCAGTCTGGTCCCGCGGCACCGCTCGCGTCCAGTAGTCGAACCGTGACAGCTCCGGTGGTTCCACGGCCGTGCGCCCTTGACCTCGATCCCGGTTGAGGTTCCAGGGTTGCCGCATGAGCGACGACCAGATCCTGGATCCCCCTTCCCGCCCCGCGTGGTGGCAGGCCGTCGGCGCCGGTGTCCTCGGCGCCGTCGCGGTCAACCTCGTGCTGTACCTGTTCGCGCGAGCCGCCGGCGCCTCCCTCGCCCTGCCCGACGGCTCCGGGACGCACGTCGTGGGCGTGCCCGACGTCGTGGGCGCCACGGTGGTGCCGCTGCTGGTGGGCACCGTCCTGGCGGTGCTGCTCTCGCGCCGGTGGCCCGTCCTGCTGCGGGTGGCGCAGGTCGGCGGCGCCGTGGTGGCGCTGGTGACGGTGGCCGGGCCGCTGACCGGTGACACGGACGCCGCGACCCGCCTCGTGCTCGCCGCGATGCACGTCGTCTCGGCGGTCGCCGTCGTGGCGATCCTGGAGGGCGTCCACCGCGGCCGGGCAGGGCGGCGACGGACCGGGACGGCGGTGCGCGCCGCCGCGTAGTGCGGGGTTCAGGCCGCGCGCACCCGCTGCACGAGCTCCGCCGAGAGCTCGTGCAGCGGCCGGCGGGAGTCCAGCACGAGCCGGGGCTGCGGCCAGTCCGCGAACGCGTCCCGGCGCGGGCGCACCGACTCCCACGACGGCTCGGGGAACCCCTGGAGGTCGCGGCGGCGCCCCTCCAGGCGCCGGCGGTGCAGCTCCTCGTCGGGGCAGCGGACCTCCACGAAGTGCAGCGGTGCCGCGTGCTGCGCGGCGAGGTCGCGGAACGCGTCACGGGCCTCGGGCGCGTCGTTGACGGCGTCGACGAGCACCGGCTGACCCAGCGCGAGGAGTTCGCCCGCCAGGGCGTGGACCACGGAGTAGGCGGCCAGGCCGGTGCGCTGCCCGCGGTCGATCCCGGCCCGCCACAGGGCCGCCTCCACGGGATCGACGGAGAGGACCGCGGCGGGCAGGTCCCGGGCCGCGGCCTCGGCGACGGCGCTCTTGCCGGCACCGGGCGGCCCGCACATCACGATCAGCACCCCCGCACCCTCCCCGGGACCGCGGATCGCCACAACCCCGTGGGCCCGGGGCCGGTTCGGCACGGACAGCGCGATCCAGGGTGATCACCCCTCGTGAGGGCGCGTGACTCAGAGCGGCACTACAGTGCGACTCCCCCGTGGCCGGCGCCCGGGTGAGCCCGTCATCAGTGCTGCCCGGCGGGCGACGGCCGCGAGAGGCAGGTGCGATGCGCGAGACACCGGGGAACGCGACACCGAGCCGGGGGCTGCTCCTCGTCCTCCTCGCGGCGCTCGTCTTCGCCGCGCTGCTCCTGGCCCTCCCCGACGACTCCGCCGCCGCCGTCGTGGGCAGCAGCGCCGGGCTGGTCGCCGCCGCCGGCACCTTCGCCGCGCTGGCCGTCCAGCGGGCACGGCGGGAGGGGCCCCGTCGGGCGGCGGGACGACGGCGGTGGGGATGGCTGCTGCTGGCCGCCTCCGGCCTCGCCTTCGCCGCCGGGCAGTGCGCCTGGGCAGTCCAGCAGCTCACCGACGCCACGGTCTCCTTCCCGTCGTGGGCGGAGGCCCTGTTCCTGGCGCAGTTCCCCCTCACCGCCGCGGGCGTGCTCTGCCTGGCCGCGGGCTCCATGCCCGTCACCTCCGGCGCGAGGACGGTCCTCGACGCCCTCCTCACGGTGACCGCGCTCCTCCTGCTGTCGTGGGACCTCGCGCTGGAGCCCGCCTACCGGTCCCAGGCCGGCGCCGGGATCGCGGCGCTGGCCGTGGCGGTGGCCTACCCCCTCGCGCACGTCGCGGTGCTCAGCCTCATCGCGGCGGTCGCGGCGCACAGCGGCCGCTTCGGGCGCGAACTCGGGTTCCTCGGCGCCGGGATGGCCGTCTCGGCGGTGACGTACACCGCCTTCGGCTGGCTCGTCTACGGCGGCGCGTACTCCTCGGGTGCGCTCGTCGACGTCGGCTGGGTCCTCGCCTTCGGCCTCATGGCGCTGGCCGCCCGCGGAACCGTCCCCGCCGGGGACGCGCTCAGCGCCGGACGCACCTCCCCCCGGGCCGCCTGGCGAGCCCCCGCCGTCGTCCCGCTGTCCCTCGTGGCCCTCTCGATGCTCGTCTCGATGGTCGAGCTGCACCTGTCGTCACGGATCGACGTGCTCCAGGTCTGGCTGGGGGTGGCCGTGGTGGGGCTCCTGCTCGCCCGGCAGGGACTGTCGCTGCGGGAGAACGCCGCCCTCACCCGCCGGCTGGAGCAGCGGGTGGCCGAGCGCACCGCCGAGCTCCTCGCCAGCCGCCGGCGGTACCAGTCCGTCCTCGACAGCGTCCACGAGGTGATCGTCCAGGCGGACGCGCACGGGCGGGTGCTCTTCCTCAGCCGCGCCTGGGAGCACCTCACCGGCAGGCCCCTGGACGAGCCGGTGGGACGGCCGCTCGCCACCCTGGCCCACCCGGAGGACGCGGCGGTCCTCGAGGGGGCCGCCGCCCGCGCCCTGCGGACCGGGGCGCCCGCGCAGGCCCGGGTGCGCGTCGTCGACAGCGCCGGCTCCACCCGCTGGACGGAGGCGTCGCTGCACCCGGCGCGGGAGGCGCGGGGCGCCGAGGCCGCGCTGTCCGGCACCCTGCGCGACGTCACCGACCGCATCCGGGCCGAGGACGCCCTGCGGGAGAGCGAGGAGCGCTGCCGGCTGCTGCTGGAGTCCACCGGGGAGGGCATCTTCGGCCTCGACCTCGCCGGGCGCTGCACCTTCCTCAACGCCGCCGCCGCCACCATGATCGGGCGCCCGCCCGAGGAGGTGCTCGGCGTCCCGCTGCACTCCCTGGTGCACCACACCCGCGCGGACGGGACCCCCCACCCCGAGGAGGAGTGCCCGGTCCTCCCCGAGGCGCGGGCGGGACGCGGCTGCCACCTCGCCGAGGAGCTGTTCTGGCGCTCCGACGGCACCTCCTTCCCCGTGGAGATCAACGCCCGGCCGGTGCTGAAGCACGGGGACGTCTCCGCGGTGGTGGTCACGTTCACGGACGTCACCGGCCGTCGCGCCGCGGAGGACGAGGTGCGCCGCCGCGCGCTGCACGACCCGCTGACGGACCTGCCCAACCGCACGCTGCTGGCCGACCGGCTGGAGCAGGCCCTCGCCGGGACCCGGCGCAGCCGCACCCCCACCGCGCTGATGGTCCTCGACCTCGACGGCTTCAAGGACGTCAACGACCGCCACGGGCACCCCACCGGTGACGAGCTGCTACGGGAGGTCGCCGCGCGCCTCACCGCGCCCGGCCTGCTGCGCGCCCAGGACACCGTCGCCCGCCTCGGGGGCGACGAGTTCGCGGTGGTGCTCCCCGCCCTCGGCGGCGCCGAGGACGCCCAGCACGTCGCCGCGAAGGTCCTCGCAGCCATCACCGAACCCGTCCGCGTCGCCACCGGCCTGCTGCGCGTCGGGTGCAGCCTCGGCATCGCGGTGGCACCGGACGACGCGGCGGACCCGCAGAGCCTGCTCCAGCGCGCCGACGTGGCCATGTACCTCGCGAAGGCGCGCGGCGGCGGCGCGGCCCGCTACCACGCCGAGCACGACCGCGCCCGGCTGCACCGGCTGGAACTGGCGGACGAGCTGCGCGAGGCCATCGGCGAGGGGCGGCTCGACCTGCACTACCAGCCCATCGTCGACCTGCGCTCCGGCCGCACCGCCCACCTGGAGGCGCTGTGCCGCTGGCACAGCCCCGAGCGGGGCAGCGTGCCCGCGCAGACGTTCGTCGACGTCGCGGAGGAGGCGGGGCTGATGGGCGCCCTCACCGCCTACGTCCTCGGCGAGGCGCACCGGCAGAGCCAGGCGTGGCGCAGCGCCGGGCTGGAGGTCACCGTCGCCGTCAACCTCTCCGCCAGCACCCTGCACGAGCCGGACCTCCTCCGGCTCGCCCACGACTGGTGCACCAGCGACCCGCCGGCGGGACCGCTGGAGATCGAGGTCACGGAGAGCGCCGTGATGGCCCACCCGGCCCTCGCCGTCGAGCAGCTGCAGCGGCTGGCCGACCTGGGCGTGCGCGTGTCCATCGACGACTTCGGCACCGGCTACTCCTCCCTCGCGCACCTGCGGGACATGCCCGTGCACGCGGTGAAGATCGACCGCAGCTTCCTCGCGGGCGCGCGCGGCGGCGCGCGGGAGGAGTCGATCGTGGAGTCGATCATCCAGCTCGGGCACACGCTGGACCTGACCGTCATCGCCGAGGGGGTGGAGACGGCGGAGACCGCCCGGCGGCTGTCGGAGCTCGGCTGCGACAAGGCGCAGGGCTGGCACTTCGGCCACCCGGAGCCCGCCGCCCGGCTCACCGCCCGCCTCCTGGAGGAGGACGTGGTGGTCCCGGACGGACACGGGGTGAGGTGAGGGACGGCCGGGGCCCGCGCGGGCCCGCGGACGATCCCCGGTCCCGCCACGAGGGGCGGGCTGCGACCGTCGTGGATACCGTCGCGGCATGAACCGCACCGCACGCGCAGTCGACGCCGCCATCGGCATGTACCAGCGGCGGATCTCCCCGCGCAAGGGATGGTCCTGCGCCCACCGCGTCGCGCACGGCGGCCCGTCGTGCTCCGGCGCCGTCCGCGACGCCGTCCGCTCCCGGGGCGTCCTCGGCGGTGCGGGGTTCAGCGTGCTGCAGTTCCTCGCGTGCTACCGCGCGGCCTCGATGCTCATGGGGACCGAGGTGCGCGGGGTGTGCTGCTGCGGGCCGATCCCCATCCCGTTCCGGTTCTGAGGGGCGGCTGCCGGCCGGGCCGCCCCCGCGGCACCTACCCCGCGACCGCCGCGAACACCCGCGCCACGGCCTCCGCGCCGGGGTCGGCCACGCCGTCCAGGTGCGCCTCCCCGACGTAGGAGGAGCGCCCCGCGCGGGCCCGCCGCATCCCGGCCGTCGCGTCGGCGCCCTTCCGCGCGGCCTCCGCCGCCGCGGCAGGTCCGCCGTCGGCCAGGGACCGCAGCGCGGGCAGCAGCGCGTCGAGCATCGTCCGGTCACCCTCGCCCGCGCCGCCGTAGCGGGACATCGCCTCCGCCCCCGCGAGCAGCGCGGCGGCCACCCCGCCACCGCGGGCGGACTCCGCCGACGCCCCCGCGCACAGCACCGCCAGCAGCACCCCGCTGGAGCCGCCGACCGCCGTGGCCAGCACGTCGGACAGGCGGTCCAGCAGCGCCGCGCGGTCCGCCAGCGGCAGGGCGTCCAGCTCCGCCTCCACGCGGCGGGCCGCCCCGGCCAGCGTGGACCCCGTGTCGCCGTCGCCCACCTTCGCGTCGAGGGCGTTGAGGTCCGCCTCCGCCGCCACCAGCGCCCCGCAGACGGCGAGCAGGACCGCGCGGGTGCGGGCGTCGTCGGAGGCGGCGGCCACCTCGTGCCCCGCGGACTCCGGCACCGCCACCACGGCGGCCGGCGCCACCGACCGCGCCCCCGGCCAGGCCGTCCACGCCGCCACCGGCGCCAGCAGCGCCGTGCGCAGGCCCGCGTCCAGCGGCAGCGCGCTGACGGAGAAGCCCTTCATGCCCAGCGACGTCATCAGCGGCGCCGGGCCCACCAGCAGTTCCGCGCGCGCGCCGAGTTCGGTGGCGAGCAGCTCCCGCAGCACGATCGCCGTCTCCAGCAGCGGCGCCGAGCCCAGGTCGTTGACGAGCAGCGCCAGCGGCCGCCCCGGGTCCACGCGTGCGCCCAGGTCCCCGGCGATGCGCGCCACGAGGTCGCGCACCGGGCCCAGCCGCAGCACCTCCACCCCCGGCTCGCCGTGGATGCCGAGCCCGAGCTCCGCCTCGCCCGTTCCCAGGCGGGTCTCCACCGGGCGCCCCGGGATCGCCGCGCCGGTGACCGCCACGCCGAGGGTGCGCACGGAGTCGGCGACGCGCTGCGCGGCGGAGCGCACCGCTTCCAGGTCTGCCCCGCTCTCGGCGAGCGCCCCCGCCGTCTTGTGCACGAACAGGGTCCCGGCGACGCCGCGCGGCTGGGCGACGTCGGGCAGGGCGACGTCGTCACCGACGACGACCACCTCCACCCGCAGCCCCAGCGCCTTCGCCCGCTCCGCGGCGAGGCCGAAGTTCAGCCGGTCCCCGGTGTAGTTCTTCACCACGAGCAGGCAGCCGGCCTCCCCGGTCACCGCCCGGATCGCCGCCAGCACCGCCTCCACCGACGGGGAGGCGAACACGTCGCCGCAGACCGCGGCGGTGAGCAGCCCGGGGCCGACGAAGCCCGCGTGCGCCGGCTCGTGCCCGCTGCCGCCGCCGGAGACGACGGCGACCCGGTCGCGCTGCCAGTCGGCCCGCACCACCACCTTCACGTCGGGCAGGCCGTCGAGGCGGGCGAGCCGGCCCGCGCCCGCGGCGACCACCACCCCGTCCAGGCCGTCCACCACGGCGTCGGCGGGTGCGTTGACGAAGTGCTCCACGGGGTGTCCTCTCGGCGAGCCGGGCTGAGGCGGTGGTGCGCGGGTCGTGGACAGCTGGGTCGTGGATAGCACAGCGGGAGCGGCGCGGGACAGACCCGCCGCCCCGGCCGTCGGTCCCCTCCGCCAGGCTGGCCCGCGACGTCGCGACGGGGCGGCGTCGCGGTGGGGGTGGGGCGGGGGGATGCACGTGGACACCGGAACGCAGGGGCAGGCCGGCGAGGAGTGGCTGGCCGACCCGGGGGTGCGCCGGGTGCAGCGGCGCACCGTGCGCCTCCTCGTCGCCGCCCAGGTCGCCGGCTCCGTCGGGATGGGCGCCGGGCCGTCGGTGGGCGTCCTCCTCGCCGAGCGGGTCGCGGGTTCCGAGGCGTGGGCGGGGATCGCCCGGACCTCCACGACGGCGGGCGCGGCCCTGCTGGCCCTGCCGCTGGCGGCGCTGGCGGTGCGCTCGGGGCGGGGGGTCGCCCTCGGCACCGGCTGGGCCGTGGCCGCCGCGGGTGCCGCGCTGCTCGTGCTGGCCGCGACGACGGGGTCCGTGGTGCTGCTGGTCCTGGGGATGCTCGCGATGGGCGCCGGAGCCGCGGCGCAACTGCAGTCCCGCTTCGCCGCGACCGACTTCGCACCGGGCCCGCACCGGGCGCGGGCCCTGTCGGTCGTCGTCTGGTCCAGCACGTTCGGCGCGGTGCTGGGTCCCAACCTCGGCGCTCCCGGCACCCGCGTGGAGGCGTTGCTGGGGCTGCCGCCGCTGGCCGGGGCGTTCGTGATCGGGGCGCTCGGCCTGGCCGTCGCGGCGGTCCTCGCCGCGCTGCTGCGCCCGCCGCCACCCGCCCTGCGCCCACCCCGGCCCGTCCCGGCCGCCGGGGCGCCGCCCCGCCCCGGGACGGCCGCGGCGCTGCGCATCGCGTGGGCGGTGCCCGCCGCCCGGGCCGGGCTGGTGGCCCTCGTCTCCGCGCACGCCGCGATGGTCGGGCTGATGACGATGACGCCCGTGCACCTGGACCACTACGGCGCCACGGTGACCGTCGTGGGTCTCGTCATCAGCGTCCACGTCCTCGGCATGTTCGCGTTCGCCCCGGTCGTGGGGTCGCTGGCGGACCGGTTCGGGCGCACCCCGACCGCCCTCGCGGGGCTGGCCGTGCTCGGGGCCGCGGGCGCCGTGGCGGTGCTGGCGGGGTCCGGCACGGGCGGCGTGGCGGTGGCGCTGCTCCTGCTGGGGCTGGGCTGGTCGTTCGTGACGGTCCCCGCCGCGGCCGTCGTCTCCGAGTCCGTTCCGGCGGGGGTCCGCACCACCGTGCAGGGGCTCGCGGACATGCTGATGAACCTCGTCGCGGCCCTCGCCGCGGCGCTGTCCGGGCCGCTGCTGGCGCTGGTCGGCTTCCCCGGGCTGGGGGTGGGGGTGCTGCTGCTCACCTTGCCGGCGGCGGTGCTGCTGGCCCGCGCCCGCCCCTGACGTCCGGCCCCGTCACCCCGAGGGGGCGCCGCCGCTTCACGTGCCGACGGGCTCGTCCTCCAGGACGGGCAGCGGGGCGGGGCGCCCGAGCAGGTAGCCCTGGCCGAGGGGGACGCCCAGGTCGAGCAGCGCCTCGCGCTCGGCCTGCGTCTCGATCCCCTCGGCGATCAGGTCCGCGCCGATCTCCGCGGCGAACCCCACGAGGGAGCGGATGAGGGCCTGGCGCACCGGGTCGGAGTCGACGCCCCGCACGAGGTCCAGGTCGGCCTTGATCACGTCGGGTCGCAGCCGGAGGATGTGGCGGAGGCTGGCGAAGCCCGCGCCGGCGTCGTCGACGGCCAGCGCCAGACCCGCCTCGCGCAGCCGCCCGGTGACCTCGATCAGCGCCGGGTAGTCCATCACCTGCGTGTGCTCCGTGACCTCCACGCAGAGGCTGCGGCCGTCCCGGCGCGCGCGGTGCCCGGCGCGCAGCAGCAGGTCCGGGGTGGCCGGGTCGAGCAGGGCCTCGGCGGAGAGGTTGACGGACAACCGCACCCCGCGGGGCAGCTGCTCCAGGCCGGCGAGGGCGCGCCGCACGGCGAGCAGCTCCAGTTCCGTCCCCAGCCCGACGTGGGTGGCGGCGGCGAAGGCGTGGGCGGGGGTGGGGAAGGACGGCACGTCGAAGCGGGCGAGGGCCTCGACGCCGACGACGTGCCCGGTGTCGAGGGCCACCACGGGCTGGAAGAGCATGCGGATCGCCCCGCGCCCCAGCACGCCCTGCACGACCATCCGGGTGCGCTGCCGGTCGCGCTGCTCCAGGACCGCGGCGCTGGCGAGGTGGTCGCTGATGAGGTCGGCGACCAGCGCGGCGTAGCGGCTGGCGTGGACGTCGAGCTCCGGGCTGGCGGTGCGGCTGAGGCAGCAGAGCATGCCGGTGACCGCGCCGTCGGCATCGCGCACGGGCGCGCCGACGTAGGAGCCGATCCCGAGGTCGCGCGTCACGTCGAGGTCCCGGGCGACGAGGTCGCGGCGGGCGTCCGGCACCACCGGTGGCAGGGCCCCGGAGATCACCCGCACGCAGAACGACCCGTGCAGGGGGGTGCCCTCGCCGAGGACGACGTTCATGGCGGCGGTGTCGCCGCTGGCGGCGTGGATCACCTGCTGGCCGTCGCCGAACTGCGACAGCCACGCGACCTCCATGCCGAGGTGGGTCCGGGCGAGGTCGAGCATGCGCTGCACCCCGACGAACTCGTGGGGCGCGCCCTGTGGCAACTCCACTCGCGTCCTCCACGTCGGGTGCGCATTGCTCGCGCGGTGCCACGAGGAGGTTACTCCTGGTGAGGAGATCGTGGAGGGTCGTCGGCTCAGCCGGCGTCCGCCACCTGCTCCAGCACCGCGCGCGCCACCTGCTCGGGCCGCTTCTCCGGCAGCCAGTGCCCGCAGTCCAGCTCCCGGTGCGTGAACCGCCCCGTCACGTGGTTCCCCGTCCCCCGCACCGCGGCGGGGGCGAAGAACGGGTCCCGGCGGCCGGACAGGTACGTCACCGGCACCGGCACGAAGCCCCGCCCGTCCGAGCCGCCCGCCGGGCGGGCCCGGCCGGCACCCTGCACGGGCAGCGCCCGGTACCAGGCCAGCGCCGCCGTCAGCGCCCCCGGCTCCAGCATCCGCCGCGCGTACCGCTGCGCGAGGGGCTCCGGCAGCCCGCTGCTGCGCAGTCCCTGCCGCAGCCGCGCGCCGTCCCGCGCCAGCAGCAGCGCCTCCGGGACCCGGGGGAGCTGGAAGAAGCCCATGTACGCCGAGCGCAGCGCCTGCCCCCGGGGCAGGGCCGCCCGCATCGCCTCCGGGTGCGGAGTGCTCAGCGCCGTCAGCGACGCCACCCGCTGGGGGTGCCGCCCGGCCAGCGCCCACGCCACCGCCCCGCCCCAGTCGTGGCCGACGACGTGGGCCCGCTCCAGCCCCGCCGTGTCCAGCAGCGCCAGCACGTCCGCGACCAGCTCCCGCAGCACGTACGGCCGCCGCCCCGCGGGCCGGGCCCCGGGGGAGTAGCCGCGCTGGTCCGGCACGAGCACGCGCAGCCCCTCCGCCGCCAGCAGCGGCACCACCGCGTCGTAGGCGCCGGCGTCCTGGGGGAAGCCGTGCAGGCACACCACCGCCGCGTCCGCGGCCCCCGGGCCGCTGTCGCGGACGTCGAAGACCAGGCCGTCGCGGGTGAAGGAGGTCAGCACGGGCCCGTCACTCCCCGGTGGGACGTGGTGCGGAACCGCCCGGCTTCTTGTCCTTGTCCTTCTCCTTGTCCTTCCCCTTGGCGGGGGCGCCCGCCTGCTCGGTGGGCGGCGGGCTGCTGGGGGAGGTGGACGTCGGGCTCGGCGACGGCGAGGACGGCGACGGCGACGGCTCCTCGGACGCGCGGGCGACCGTCAGCGTGACGGACGTCCCCACGTCGACGGTGGTGCCGGCGTCGACGCTCTGCTCGATGACCGTGCCCGGCTCGGCGTCGTCGGTCTCCTCCGTCTCGACGCGCACCGTCAGCCTGCGCTCCTGCAGCGCCGTGGACGCCGCGGCCTCCTGCTGGTTCACCACGTCCGGCACCTCCACGCGCCCGCTGGCGATGTAGAGGACGACGGACTCGCCCCGCGCGACCTGCGTGCCCCGGCGGGGGTCGGTGAAGACGACCTTGCCCTTCTCCACCTCGGGGTTGTCGTCCGTGGTCTTCACGTCGTCGACCCCGAGCCCGGCCTCCTCGAGGATCCGGCGCGCCTCCTGCTGCGTCTTGTCGTAGAGGACGGGGACCTCCACCGCCGCCGGTCCGGAGGAGACGATGACCTCCACGGGAGTGCCCTTCTCCGCCTCCGCGTCGGCCGCCGGGTTCGTCTGGACGACCTCGCCCTCGGGGGCCGTGTCGTGCGGCTCCTGGCGGACCACGGGCTCGAAGCCGGCCTCGACCAGCACCTCCCGCGCTTCCTCCTCGTCCATGCCCGCGACCGCGGGGACCGCCACCAGCTCCACGGTGGGCGCCGGCGGGGGCGGCGGGGGCACCACGGCCGTCTCCGGGCGGTCCCGCAGGGTGTACCCGGCGATCGCGATCGCGCCCACGAGCAGCAGCGCGAGCAGCACCCACGGCCAGCGGCTGCGCCGGTGCGGCGGGTACGCCTCCTCGGCGTGCAGCGGCACCGCCCCCGTGGCCGGCCCGGTGGGCTCGTACGACCGGTACTGCGGCTGCGCGGGCCGGCGCGCGGGCGGCTGCATCGACGGCATGGCGGTCGTCGCGGCGGCCGAGGCCCCGCCGAGGGTCTCCATGCGGCGCGTGGACTCCGCTCCCGCCGCGCCCCCGGCCCCGGCGATCACCGCGCCGCGCAGCGGGCGGCCCTCCACGGCCCGGCGCAGGTCGTCGGCGAAGTCCGCGGCGCTCTGGTAGCGGTGCGTGCGGTCCTTCGCCAGCGCCATCAGCACCACCTGGTCCACCGCCGGCGGGATCTCCGGGCGCAGGGTGCTCGGCGGCTTGGGCTGCTCCGAGACGTGCTGGTAGGCCACCGCCACCGGCGCCTCACCCGTGAACGGCGGGCGGCCGGTGAGGATCTCGTACAGCAGGCAGCCCGTGGAGTAGATGTCGCTGCGGGCGTCGACCTGCTCCCCGCGGGCCTGCTCCGGCGACAGGTACTGCGCCGTGCCCATCACCGCGGCGGTCTGGGTGAGCGTGGCGGAGGAGTCCGAGATCGCCCGGGCGATCCCGAAGTCCATGACCTTGATCTCGCCCGACGGGGCCACCATCACGTTCGCGGGCTTGATGTCGCGGTGCACGATGCCCATGCGGTGGCTGTACTCCAGCGCCCCGAGCACCCCCTCGGTGATGCCGAGGGCCTCCTCCAGGGCCAGCGGCCGACCCGCGCGCAGCAGGTCCCGCAGGGTCCGGCCCTCCACGTACTCCATGACGATGTACGGCAGGACCACCTGCCCGCCGCCCGGCTCGGGGTGCACGTCCTCGCCGGTGTCGTAGACCGCCACGACCGCGGGGTGGTTCAGCGAGGCCGCGGACTGCGCCTCCCGGCGGAAGCGCGCCTGGAACGAGGGGTCGCGGGCCAGGTCCGGGCGCAGCAGCTTCACGGCGACGTTGCGGCCCAGGCGGGTGTCCAGGGCGACGTGCACCTCGGCCATGCCGCCGCGGCCCAGCTCGGCGCCCACCTCGTAGCGGCCGCCCAGCAGACGGGGGGTGCCGTTCACGAGAGTCCTCCCAGCCGACGGGCCGGGCCCGTCCGTCCTGCGCCGCTCATCCGCCCACCACCGCTTCCATGACCCGCTGCGCCACCGGCGCCGCCGTCGCCCCGCCGGAGGCGTCGCTCCGACCGCCACCGTCCTCGATGACGACGGCCACCGCGACCTGGCGCTCCCCGTTCGAGGCGAACGCCGTGAACCAGGCGTGGTTCAGCTCACCGCCGTGCTGGGCGGTCCCGGTCTTGCCCGCGACCTCCACGCCCGGGATGCGGGCGTTCTTGCCGGTGCCGTTCTCCACGACCTCGCGCATCATCGCCGTCAGCTGCTCCGCGACGTCGCGGGACACCGCCCGGCCCATCTCCTGCGGGGAGGGCTCGTCGATGACCTCGGTCTGGTCGGCGCTGCGGACCGACTTCACCAGGTTGGGCTTCATGAGCACGCCCTCGTTGGCGATCGCCGCGGACACCATGGCCATCTGCAGGGGGGTCGCCTTCACGTCGAACTGGCCGATGCCGGCCTGAGCGAGCTGCGGCGCGTTCATGCCCTCGGGGACCACGCTCGGGACGACCCGGAGGGGGATCCGCAGCTCCTCGCCGAACCCGAACCTCGCCGCCTGCTCCTGCAGGGCGTCCTCGCCGAGGTCCATGCCCAGCTGCCCGAAGGCGGTGTTGCAGGAGGTCCGCAGGGCGTCGGTGAGGGTGACCTCGCCGCCCGGGCCGCAGGGGCCGCTGCTGTAGTTCGGCAGGTTCTTGTCCGTCAGCGGCAGGTCCAGCTCCGCCGGCCCCGGCAGGAGGCTGTCCGGCTGGTACTGCCCGCTCGACAGCGCCGCCGCGGCGGTGATCACCTTGAACGTGGATCCTGGCGGGTACAGCTCGCTGATGCCGCGGTTGAGCATCGGCTTGTCCGGGTCGGCGTTGAGGTCCTTCCACGCCTGCGCGATCTGCTCGACGTCGTGGCCCGCGAGCCGGTTCGGGTCGTAGGTGGGGCTGCTCGCCAGCGCCAGCACGTCCCCCGTCTCCGGGTCCAGCGCCACCACGGCCCCGCGGCGGCCCTTCAGCTCGTCCATCGCCGCCCGCTGCGCGCGGGGGTCGATCGTCAGCTCCACCGACGCGCCCTGCGGCTCCTGCCCGATGAGGTACTCGCTCACGCGGCGGTAGAACAGCCGGTCCGCGGTCCCCGCCAGCACGTCGTTCATGGCGCGCTCCATCCCGGCGGTGCCGTAGCGGATGGAGTAGTAGCCGGTGGCGTGCGCGTACGTCGGCCCGTCGGGGTAGGTGCGCAGGAAGTTGTACGGGTTGTCGACCGGGACGCCCCTGGCCACCGGGTCGGGGCCGACGAGGATCGGCCCGCGGTCGCGGCCCAGCTCCGCGTAGAGCTGCCGGCTGTTGCCCGGCTTCGCGTTCAGCTCCGCCGCCGAGACGAACTGGATGTACGTGGTGCTCGCGAACAGCGTGACGAAGAGCAGGGCGACGACCCCCGCGAGGCGGCGCAGCGGACGGTTCACGGCAGCTTCACCACCTGGGTGGCGCCCGTGTCGCCCGACGGGGCCACGACCGGGCCCTCGGGGGCGGGCCGGCGCGCCAGGTCGGAGATCCGCAGCAGCAGCCCGATGATGATCCAGTTCGACAGCAGCGAGGAGCCGCCGTAGGCGAGGAACGGCGTCGTCAGGCCCGTCAGCGGGATCACCCGCGTCACGCCGCCCACGACCACGAACACCTGCAGCGCCACCGAGAACGCCAGGCCTCCCGCCAGCAGCTTCCCGAAGCCGTCGCGCACCCCGATCGCCGTGCGCAGGCCCCGCTCCACCAGCAGCACGTACAGCAGCAGGACCACGAACAGCCCCGCCAGGCCCAGCTCCTCCCCCAGGGAGGCGTAGATGAAGTCGCTGTTGGCGTAGGGCACGATGTCCGGCCGCCCGCGGTCCAGGCCCGTGCCCAGCAGACCGCCCGCGGCCATGCCGTACAGGCCCTGCACGAGCTGGAAGCTGCGGTCGACGTTGTCCGGGTCGAACGGGTGCAGCCAGATGTCGACGCGCCGCTGGACGTGGCTGAACGTGCGCGCCGCCACCAGCGCCCCGCCCACGAACAGCGCCAGGCCCAGCACGATCCAGCTCACCCGCTCCGTCGCCACGTACAGCACCGCGACGAACAGGCCGAAGAACAGCAGCGACGTGCCGAGGTCGCGCTCCAGCACGAGCACCCCGACGCTGGCGCCCCACGCCACCAGCAGCGGGCCCAGGTCCCGCATCCGGGGCAGCTGCAGCCACAGCACCTTCGGCCCCGTCAGGGACAGCGCGTCGCGGTGGACGACGAGGTAGCCGGCGAAGAAGACCGCCAGCAGGATCTTCGCGAGCTCCCCCGGCTGGAACGACAGCGGCCCCAGCCCGATCCAGATGCGGGCGCCGTTGATCTCCTTGCCCAGCCCGGGCACCATCGGCAGCAGCAGCAGCACGAAGCCGGCCACCATCGCCGTGAACGTGTAGCGGCGCAGCACCCGGTGGTCGCGCAGGAACCACACCACCGCACCGGCGGCGGCCATCCCCAGGGCGGACCACATCAGCTGCCGCGGGGCCAGGGGGTTCTCCTCCGCCAGGTCGAGGCGGTGGATCATCACGAGGCCGAGGCCGTTGAGCAGGGTCGCCACCGGCAGCAGCACCGGGTCGGCGTGCTTCGCCTTCCACCGCACCACCAGGTGCAGCAGGGTCGCCACCGCCCCCAGGCCCCCGGCGTGCAGGAGGAGGTCGGCCGGCAGCGCCCCGTCCTCGGTGAGGCCGACGACGGCGTAGGCGCCCATCGCGATCGCCACGGCCCCCAGCAGGAGGACGAGCTCGACGCCGCGGCGGGTGCGCGGGTACACGGGCAGGACAGTGGCCATCAGGAGGTCCCCGAGCAGTCGGTGGTGCTGGTCGTCGGTGCGGGAGAGGCCCCGAGGATCCGCTCCCGGGCCTCGCGGCTGCGGCAGGCGTCCCGGCGCAGGCCGTCCACGATCTCGACGGCGTGCTCCAGGTCGCGCGCCGTCATGTGCCGCTGCACCTGGTCGCGGCGGTACTCGGGCAGGTCGGCGGTGGAGATGTCCGTGCGCCGCACCACCCGTGCGGTGCTCACCGGCCCCAGGTCCTGCGCCAGCCCGCGGAAGACGGCCACCTGCTCGCGGCTCTCGCCGACGAAGTACTGCCCCTGCGTCCAGCGCCACGCGCCGTAGCCGCCGGCGCCCACCAGGAGCAGGAGCACCACCAGGCCGGCCGCCCAGCGCCACCGCCGCCGGCCGCGTCGCGGTGAGCCCTCCGCGTCGTCGGAGCCGGTGTCCTCCTCGTCGGAGCCCGTCCCGGCGGCGGCGTCGCGCAGCTTCGCCGCCTTCGCCGCGGGCGTCCCCGACGCGCTGGAGCGGCGCGGGCGGGAGAACGCGGCCGCCCCGACCACCTGCGGGGTGATGGAGGGGGGCTCGGCGTCACCGTCGACGGTGACGACGTCCGCCACGACGCACGTCACGTTGTCCGGCGCCCCGCCGCGCAGCGCCAGCTCCACGAGCCGCTCGCACGCGGCGGCCGGGTCGGCGTGGGAGGTCAGGGCGTCGTGCAGGGTGTCCGCGCTGACCACGCTCGACAGGCCGTCGGAGCACAGCAGGAACCGGTCGCCCCTGCGCGCCTCCCGCACGGAGACGTCCGGGCGGTCCTCCCGCTCCCCGGTCAGCACGCGCATGATGACGGAGCGCTGCGGATGGCCCTCGGCCTCCTCCGGCGTCAGCTGCCCGGAGTCGATGAGGCTCTGCACGTAGGTGTGGTCGCGGGTGAGCTGCGTCAGCTCCCCCTCCCGCAGCAGGTAGGCGCGGGAGTCGCCGATGTGGGCCAGCACCAGCCGCGCACCCGTGCGCAGCAGCGCCGTGACGGTGGTGCCCATGCCGCTGAGCTCCGGCTCCTGCCCGACCCGCCGCCGCAGCTGCGCGTTCGCGGCCTGCACCGCGTCCACGAGGTGCTGCGCGGCGTCGTCGCTGCCGTGGGACTCGCCGTCGAGGGCGGAGAGCTCGCCGACCGCCAGGGAGGAGGCGACGTCACCGCCGGCGTGGCCGCCCATGCCGTCGGCGACCACCAGCAGGTGGGGTCCGGCGTAGCCCGAGTCCTGGTTGTTGGACCGGACCAGGCCGACGTCCGAGCGGGCGGCGTAGCGCAGCGCGATGGCCACAGGCCGTCACCTCCGCAGTTCGAGCACGGTCCGGCCGATGCGCAGGGGGACCCCCGGCTCGAAGGGCACCGGCGCGGTCAGCCGCTCCCGGCCCAGGTGGGAGCCGTTGGTGGACTGCAGGTCCTCCACCACCCAGCCGTCGCCGGCCGGGCTGATCCGCACGTGGCGCGTGGAGGCGTACTCGTCGTCGAGCACGAGGGTGCAGTCGTTGCCCCGGCCGATGAGGACGGGGGAGCCGTCCAGCGTGAGCGTCGTGCCCCGCAGCGACCCCTCCGTCACGACGAGGGTGCGGCCGTTGCGCGCCGCGGGGGGCTGCGCCGGGCGCTGCTCGCGCCGCTGCCGGCGTGCGGGGGCGGGCCCGTCGGTGGGGCGGGGGCTGACGCGCGTGCCGAACAGGTCGGCGCGCAGGACGCCGACCACCGCGAGCACGAACGCCCACAGCAGCACCAGCAGCCCCAGGCGCAGGGCCGTCAGGGTCAGTTCGCTCATGCCCCGCCTCAGTCCCATCCCTCGTCGGCGCTGCGGCGCGCGGCCCGGAAGACCGCCTGCGTGTGCCCCAGGGTGATGACGCTGCCGTCGAAGAGGTCGGCGCTGGCGGCCTGCTCCCCGTCGACCGACGTGCCGTTCGTGGAGCCGAGGTCGACGAGGCGGGCCCCGTGGGGGCTGACGCGGATCTCGGCGTGGCGGCGAGAGACGCCGGGGTCGTCGACGACGATGTCGGCGTCCGAGCCGCGCCCGAGCACGGTGGTGGACTCGGTGAGGACGTAGCTGCGGCCGTCGACGTCGAGCCGCGGGCGCCCGGCGCCGGCCGAGCCCGACGTGGCGGGGGCGACGCGGCCCTTCACGGTGGAGCTGAGGATGCGGAAGACGCCGGTGCGCAGGTCGTCGCCCTGGTGGAAGGCGACGTGCACGGGCCCGACGAAGGCGTAGCGCTGCTTCTCCGCGTGCTGGGTGGCGGCCGCGACCAGCTCGTCGGCGAGGGTGTCCTGCCAGGAGGAGAGCTTGTCGTAGTCGGAGGCGCTGAGCTCCACGGTGAAGGCGTTGGGCACCAGCGTCCGGCCCCGGGCCAGCACCGCGGCGCGGTCGTCGAGCTCCC
Source organism: Kineococcus xinjiangensis (assembly GCF_002934625.1). Classification (GTDB taxonomy): domain Bacteria; phylum Actinomycetota; class Actinomycetes; order Actinomycetales; family Kineococcaceae; genus Kineococcus_A; species Kineococcus_A xinjiangensis. Next base: position 200,087 of record NZ_PTJD01000008.1, read on the forward strand.
GGCGCAGGGCGCTGGCGATCTCCACGGGCTGGACCTCGCTGCGGAACGCCTTGGCGAAGGCGCCGTTGACGGCCCGTTCGATGCCCCTCTCGAAGCGGTCGAGCACTCCCACGGCCGTGCCTCCCCTCGAGCCTCCGCTGTTCCCCGAGCCCTTCGCGCACGGGTGATCGGCGCACCGGCATCGTAACCAGGGCCCGGGCACCGGCCAGGTGATCTTCACGTCCGGCGAGGCGGGGGAGCGGAGGCCGTCCGGGGACGAGTCCGTGCCGTGCTACGGTTTTCCAGGTCACGCGCGAGTGGCGGAATAGGCAGACGCGCACGGTTCAGGTCCGTGTGCCCGAAAGGGCGTGGGGGTTCAACTCCCCCCTCGCGCACAGCGACGAAGGCCCCGGTCCCCAGGACCGGGGCCTTCGTGCTTCCCCCGGTCCGCGGCACCGGCGCGGCGCACGACCTCCCCCGGACCTCCTCGTCTCCTCCGCGTCCCGGGGCGGCGCACCCCGCCCCACCCGCCCCGTAGCGTCGGGCCGGTGACGAGCACGAGCGCCCGGCGCGACCTCGCCGCCACCCTGCACGAGCTGCACGGCGCCCCCTACGCCCGCTACCGCTCCCTCCAGGGCAGCTGGGTCCTGCCGCTCGGGGACGCGGAGGCGGAGCTGCGGGTGGTGCGGGCGCAGGCCGACCCGTTCGCGCCGCCGAGCCGCTTCGAGGTGCGACTCGGCGCCGGTGTCCTCGCCGCGCCCTCCGGGCTGTGGAGCAGCCCCGTGCGCGCGCGGGCACTGGCCGCCCACCTCGCGAGGACGGCCGCCGTGGTCGCCGGCGCGGAGCTGCGCATCGACGCGGGCGGGCAGGAGGTGCTGCGGCGCACGTCGTGCGAGGTGCTGCCCGACGGCTCGGCCGTCCTGCGCTTCGCGGCGCACCTGCCGGGGCCGCGGCGGCGCGTCGACGGCCGGGGCGCGGCGCGGCTGCTGGCGGGGGAGCTGCCGCAGGTGGTGGCCGCCCTGCGCCACGACGCCCTGGACGCGGCCGAGGTGCGGCGCTTCGTGGACACCGTCGACGACGCCGACACCCTGCGCCGGCGGCTGCCGGAGCTGGGTCTGGTGGCGTTCGTGGCGGACGGCGCGGTGCTGGCCCGGCGCAGCGGCGTGGACCCGCGCCCCGCCGTCGGCGCCGTGCCGTTCGCCGCCCCGCCGCAGCTGCGGGTGGAGGTGGACCTCCCGCACGCGGGGCGGGTGTCCGGCGCGGGCGTCCCCGAGGGGGTGGTGCTCGTCGTGGGCGGCGGCTTCCACGGCAAGTCGACGCTGCTGCGGGCGCTGGAGGCCGGGGTCAACGACCACGTGCCCGGCGACGGCCGCGAGCTCGTGGTGACCCGGTCCGACGCCGTCGCGGTGCGGGCGGAGGACGGGCGGGCGGTGACGCGGGTGGACGTCGGCGCGTTCGTGCGCTCGCTGCCGGGCGGGCTGGACCCGGCGGACTTCTCCACCGCGGAGGCGTCGGGGTCGACGTCGCAGGCGGCGGCGGTGCTGGAGGCCGTGGAGGCGGGCGCCGGGGTGCTGCTGCTGGACGAGGACACCACGGCGACGAACCTGATGGTGCGCGACGCCCGGATGCAGGCGCTGGTGGCGAAGGAGCGGGAGCCGCTGAACCCGTTCGTGGACCTGGTGCGCTCGCTGCACCGGGACCGGGGGGTGTCCACGGTGCTCGTCGTGGGCTCCTCCGGCGACTACCTGGACGTCGCGGACCGGGTGCTGCTGATGGACTCCTACGTGCCCTCCGACGTCACGGCCAGGGCGCGGGAGGTCGCGGCGCGCCCCACCGGCCGGGTGGCGGAGGCGGGGACGTTCCCGCCGGTGCGGCACCGGGTGGTGGACCCGTCGTCCGTGGACGCCTCCGCGCGGGGGCGGGTGCGGGTCGCTGCGCGCGGCACGGACGCCCTGCTGCTGGGGGAGCACGAGGTGGACGTGCGGGCGGTGCGGCAGTTCGTGGACGCCCCGCACGTGGTGGGCGCAGGGCTGGCGCTGGCGCGGCTGGTCGGCGCGGGGCACCTGGACTCCCGACGCACGCTGGCGCAGGCGCTGGACCTGCTGGACGCCGACCTCGCCGAGGACCGGCCCGGTGCGCTGGAGCGGTTGCTGGGCGGGGTGGCGGTGGACGCCGCCGTGCCGCGCCGCTTCGAGGTGGCCGCCGCCCTGGACCGGCTGCGGGGGCTGCGGGTGCTGCGCCTGACGGAGGGCTGAGCGGGCGGGCGGGTCAGGGCCCGGTCGGCTCGGGCGTCCACCCGGAGGTCGCGGCCAGGTGGAACCAGACCGTCTTGCCGGGGCGCCCGTCCGGGGCGGGGTCGGTGCCCCAGGAGGTGGAGAGCATGTCGACGAGGGCCACCCCGCGTCCCCCGGTGGCCTCCGCGCCCACGTGCCGCAGGACCGGCTGGCTGGGGTGCCCGTCGCTGACGCGCACCGTGATGCCGCGCTCGTCGAGGTCGGCGGAGAGGACGACGGGCCCGCAGCCGTGCACGACGGCGTTGCCCACCAGCTCGGTCGTCAGCAGCTCCGCCACGGTGCGCGCCGGGAGCGGCAGGCCCGCCGCCGCGCACCGACCGCTGAGCCAGTGCCGCGCCTCCGGGACCGAGGCCAGCTCAGCTGTGAGCTGCAGCTCCTGCACCGTCACTCCCGTCCACGCGCGCACGTGCGTGCCCGCGGTCGGCTGCTTCGGCACGCGCGGGCACCGTACCCAGCACCCGGCGGCCGGATCCATCCGGGGCGTCGGCAGGATGGGCCGGATGAGGTCCGCCCGAGCCCTGACGCACCTGGAGTCGCTCGCACGCACCTGCCAGGACATGGCGGGGCGACCGGCGTCGATCTTCCCGCTGCAGGTGCGGCAGCTGTGGGTGGCGGGCCCGCTGCTGGAGGGCTCCCCCGCGGAGGTGGAGGACCCGCCCGTCGCGCTGTGCGTGGACGTCGAGCCGGACGCGACGGCGTGGCGGTGCACCCCTGCGGGGGCGCAGCACTGGGCGAACGCGGCGCGGCTGCCGCAGGCACCCGTGCAGCCGTACTGGCGCTCCGTGCACGCCCCGGTGTGGAACCACGTCCTGCACCGCCCCGCCCTGCTGTGGGACGCCGAGGACGGGGTGGCGGAGGAGGTGCTGCAGGCGCTGCGGGAGGGCCGCGGGGAGGACGTGCGGCTGCCCGATCCCGGTGCGGAGCGGCTGGGGGCACGCCTGGAGGAGGAGCTGGCGGTGAGCCTGCGGGCGCTGCGGGCGGCCACCGGTGCCTACCGGGCGCGGCGCTGGGCGCCGGGGAAGCTGGAGCCGGCCGCCGATGCGCAGCACGCCGCGGCGGCCGGGTACCTGGACGTGCTGGACGCGCTCGCCCCGCTCACCTGAGCGCTACCGCCGGCTGAGCGCTACCGCCGGGCAAGCCAGACGCGCAGGGGCCCGAGCGGCTCGAAGCCGTGCTCCAGGGCGGTCGCGAGGTCGTCGCCGTGCTCGTAGCCGACGAGGGGCGTGCCGGGCTGCAGGGCCGCGGCGGCGGCCGTGCACCCCGACCAGGCGGCCCCGGGCGGGGTCCCCTCGACGGCGAACACGTTGGACAGCCCGATCGCGCCGGCGGCGAGGTTCAGCACACCGCCCGCCACGACGCGCCCGCCCTCGCGGACGGCGAGCACCGTGACGCCCGGCTCGTGGAGGAGGGCGGGCGAGAACGGGTGCGGCTCGTCCCCGCCGCCGCTCCAGGCGTCCACCCACTCCAGGAGCTCGCCTGCGTCGCGCACCGGTTCCGCGGCGGGTCCGCCCACCCGTCCGGGCCCGCGCCGGATCCAGGCCGCCTCGAACAGCATGCGGAAACCCGCGGGGGCCAGGTGCAGGTCGGCGAAGGAGTCCTTGACGGAGCAGCCGGGGGATCCGGTGTCCAGCCGCGCGAGGACGTCCTCGGCCGGCGCGCCGGGGACGAGGGTGACGGCGTCAGGGTGCAGGGGCGGGGTGCGGACGGCGCTGGTCCAGGCCCGGTGGCCGAGCCGGGGTTGCAGCCCGTGGCTGCGGCACACCGCATCGCACCACGCGGCGTTGTTGCGAGCTGCCTGGGCGCGGGGGTCCATCGGGGCACGGTAGCCCGCACGCGCCCCGAGATGCGTGCCGCGGGCAACCACCTACGGTGGAGGTCCCGACCACCACCCCGAGGAGCCTGCATGAGCACCACCGGCCGCGAGATCCGCCTCGCCTCCCGCCCGCAGGGCTGGCCGGGCGCGGAGAACTTCGAGATCGCCGAGGTGCGGGTTCCCGACCCTGCGCCGGGGCAGGTCCTGGTCCGCAACCTGTTCATGTCCGTCGACCCGTACATGCGGGGCCGGATGGACGACCGGGAGTCCTACGTCCCGCCGTTCCAGGTGGGCCGCCCCTTGGACGGGGGAGCGGTGGGGGAGGTGGTCGCCTCCGGCGCCGAGGGGATCCCGGAGGGGACGATGGTGCTGCACGGCCTCGGCTGGCGGGAGTTCGCCCTCCTCGACGCGGCCGCCGTGCGCGTCGTCGACCCGGCCGCGGCGCCCACCCCCTCCGCCTACCTGGGAGTGCTCGGGATGACGGGCCTCACCGCCTACGCCGGGCTGCTGGACGTCGCCGGGTTCCGGGAGGGGGACGCGGTGTTCGTCTCCGGCGCGGCCGGCGCGGTCGGCAGCCTCGTCGGACAGATCGCGAAGCTGCGCGGCGCCTCCCGCGTCGTCGGCAGCGCCGGTTCCGCGCAGAAGGTCGCCCACCTCGTCGAGGACCTGGGCTTCGACGCGGCGTTCGATTACCACGACGGTCCCGTGCACCGGCAGCTGCGCGATGCCGCGCCCGACGGGATCGACGTCTACTTCGACAACGTCGGCGGCGACCACCTGGAGGCCGCCATCGGCTCGCTGCGGCGGTTCGGGCGGGTCGCGCTGTGCGGGGCGATCGCGCAGTACAACGAGACGTCGGCGCCCGCCGCGCCGCGCAACCTCGCCCTCGCCATCGGCAAGGAACTCACCCTGCGCGGTTTCATCGTCGGCTCGCACGGGCACCGCATGCCGGACTTCGTGCAGGAGGTCGGCGGCTGGCTGCGCGAGGGCCGCATCACCTGGCGGGAGACCGTCGTGGACGGGCTGGAGAACGCCCCCGGGGCGTTCCTCGGGCTCCTGCGCGGGGAGAACACCGGGAAGATGGTCGTGCGGCTGGCGGGGTAGGGGTCAGCGTCGCCAGCGGCGGACGCCGAGCCAGCCGCTGAGGACGGCCATGGCCGCGCAGAACACCAGGAACAGCCAGTCCTCGGTGGTGGCCGCGGGTTCGTCGACGAGCGCACCGTCCGTCGCCACCACCCCGACCCACAGGGCGGCCAGCGCGCCGAGGACGACGGTGACGACGAGGTTCACCACGGCCTGCGCCCGCCACAGTCGCCGCAGCCAGCGGGGCTCCTCCTCGGCCGGCACCCGCGACGCCTCCCACGCCGCCCGCCAGGTGCCGGTCCGCTCGTGCAGTTCCGCCCGGTGCAGGGCCGCCGCCGACCGGGGGTCGTGCAGGGCCTGCAGCGCCCCTGCCGGGATGCCCAGGAGTTCCGCGAGTTCCGCGAGCAGCTGTTCGGGAGGTCCGCTGCGGCGCAGCAGCGCCCGCAGCAGGGAGGCGTCGGGCGCGCCGGCGGCCTCGGCGAGCGCGGTGGCGTCCCCGGTCGGGGGGAGCGCCGCCTCGGGCGGATCGCCGGGGCCGGTCCACTCCCACGGCGAGTTCCAGACGTGGGTGTCCTCGGCCCTCCCCCGTCGCCACAGCTGGTAGCCACACTCCGGCCCGTCCTGCCAGAGCAGGACGGCGACGGTGCCGCGGCCTCCGAGGGCGCTCGCCGCGCGGGCCAGGGCGACCAGTTCGGAGGAGGTGGCACCCTCCCGCACGAGGGCGGTCCAGCCGCCGCCGAGGTCGGCGGTCCACGTGGAACCGACGTGCCGGGCGGCGAACCGCGCGGCCGAGGGCGAAGCCCGGGACACGACGACGCTGTGCGTCGGGAGCTCCTCGTGGAGCAGCCGGGGCAAGGGGAGTTCCTCGGTCAGCGCGACGCGCAGGTCGTAGCCGTCCAGCTCCGCCAGCGCCTCGTGGAGGGCGGCTGCCTCCTCCCCGGTGCCGAACGCGCGGGCGAGTTCGTCCGCCACCGAGGCGAGGGCACCACCGCCATCGCCGTCGTCGCCCTCGTCGTAGGAGGCGGTGCGCCCACCCGCGCGGCACACCGACAGCGACAGCAGGCCATCTCGGATCACGACGCACAGCACTGGCGCGGCCAGGACCGCCGACCACCGCAGCGAGAGCTCCTCGCCGTCCGCTGCGCGTGGCAGGCGCACGACGACACTCCCGTCCCCGTCGGGACCCACGAGCGCGGCGCGGCCCTCCGAGTGCAGCAGGGCGACGACGTCGGCGCGTGCGGCGCGGACCACCAGCCGCACGTCGTCGGACCACCCGCTGCCCGCCTCGTCCACACCCCCACCGTGCCAGAGCCGGTGCGCTCCGACGGCCCGGGCAGGCCAAGGCACCCGGTTTGGCCGCTGCCCCCGGCGCGGGAACGGGGCAGGCTCCTCCCGACCGACGCCGCACAGGGAGCGACCCGATGACCGACACCGCCGAACTCGCCCTCCTCGCCGACGCCGACGAGCGCGCCCGCCGCTACACCGCGGGGACCGGCGAGCGGCGGGTGTTCCCCGGCGAGCGGGCGCGCGCGGGGCTGCGAGCCCTCGGTGGCCCGCTGCCGGAGTCGGGCACGGACCCGGCGCGGACCCTGGCGCTGCTCGACGAGCACGCCACCCCCGCCACCGTCGCCTCCAACGACCCGCGCTACTTCGGGTTCGTCATCGGTTCGAGCCTGCCCGCGGCGGCGGCGGCGGAACGCCTCGTCCTGGCGTGGGACCAGTGCGCCTCCACGCCGCTGAACTCCCCGGCCACCGCCGAGGTGGAGCGGATCGCAGGCGAGTGGGTGCTCGAGGTGCTGGACCTGCCCCGGGGTTCCGCGGTGGGTTTCGGCACGAGCGCGACCGCCTGCACCCTCTCCGCGCTGGCGACGGCGCGCCGGGTGCTGCTGGCCCGGCAGGGCTGGGACCTCGGCCGCCGCGGGCTGGCGGGGGCGCCGCGCGTGCGCGTGGTCGTCTCGGAACTGGCGCACGTCACGGTCCTCAAGGCGCTGCGCGTCCTGGGTTTCGGCGACGACGACCTCGCCGTCGCTCCCGTCGACGACCACGGCCGCGTCGACCCGGCCCGGTTGCCGGCGCTGGACGGCAGCACCGTCCTGTGCCTGCAGGCGGGGGAGGTGAACACCGGGGAGTTCGACCCGTTCCCGGAACTCCTCGCCCGGGCGCGGGCCGCGGGGGCATGGGTGCACGTCGACGGGGCGTTCGGCCTGTGGGCGCGGGCGGCCGTGCGCCCGGAGCTGCGGGCCCTGGCCGACGGGGTGGAGGGCGCGGACAGCTGGACCACCGACGCCCACAAGGAGCTGAACACCCCCTACGACTGCGCGATGACCATCTGCCGCGACGCGGGGGCGCTGGCCGCGACGCTGAACGCGGACGCCGCCTACTCCCCGGCGCTGGAGGGGGTGGAACCGCAGAAGAACCTCACCCTGGAGTTCTCCCGCCGCCCGCGCGGCATCAGCGTGTGGGCGGCCCTGCACAGCCTCGGTCGGGAGGGCGTCGCGGAACTCGTGGAACGGCACTGCGACCTGGCGCGCAGGGTGGCGGACGGCCTGCGCGCGGCGGGGTTCACCGTCTGCAACCGGGTGGTGCTCAACCAGGTGCTGGTCCGCGCCGGGGACGACGAGCGGACGCGGGCGGTGCTGCGGGCGGCGCAGGAGTCGGGGCGGACGTGGTTCGGTGCCACGACGTGGCAGGGCCGGGTGGCGTTCCGGATCAGCGTCTCGTCGTGGCGCACGCGGGAGGAGCACGTCGACGCGCTGGTGGAACTGCTGGTGGAGGCGTCGGCCTCGGTCCGGGGCGGGGTCACGCGGTAGCGGCCGTGCGGCGCGTTCCGGAGCGCCGCGTCAGCCGGCCCACCACGGCGGCCACCAGGAGCGCGCCCAGCGCCGATGCGGCGAGCCGCCAGGGCAGGGGCCAGCGGCCCCGGTGCGCTTCGCCGGGTTCGCGCACCACGGCGGGTGCCAGGTCGGCGGTCGCCAGGTGCAGCCTCACCACGGCGAACTCGCCGTCGGTGGGGATGCTGCTGACGGGCGTCACCTCCTGCGTCGAGAGGCTGAGCGCGTCGATGCGGACGGACTCCGCGCCGGTGCCGGCCGGGGGGTCCGTCGCGGCGAGGAGCAGGCGGTCCGCGCCCGCCCAGGCGAGGAACGTGGCCCCGGCCGGGACGGCGGGCAGGGGCACGGCGTCCGTGCTGCCGGGGCGTGCGGGGACGGCGGTGGTGGGGCGCACGAGGCACCCCTGGTCCGGGCAGGACGCGTCGTAGGCGCCGGTTCCGAACCCGGTGGCCAGGAGTCGTCCGTCCGGTGACCAGGCCCCCGGCCCGGCCAGGCGGTGCCCCGCCGGCAGGTCGAGGTGGCGCCGGGTGCGTCCGTCCGCCCCCAGCACGACGGTCGTCTCGCCGGGACGGGGGGATCCCTCGGCGGCCTGCTGCACGGCGAGTTCCGTCCCGTCGGGTGACCAGGCGGCGACCACGGGCGGCGCCGCGAGGTCGGTGGTGGTGACCCGACCGGTGCGCAGGTCGAGCAGGTGCAGGGCGGCCTTCGTCCCGGGCGGCTGTTCCTCGTGGGCGGGCGCGCCGGACACCGCCAGGGCGAGGAAGCCGCCGTCGGGTGAGAGGGCGAGGGGAACGGTCCGCGCGGCGTCGCCGACGGGCCAGGTGCGCACCTCCCCGGTGGTCAGGTCCTGCACGGCCACGTCGGCGGGCCGGCCGCTCAGGTCGCCGACGGCGACGCTGCGCCCGTCCGGGGACAGCAGCATGGGGGCCGGATCCCCCTGCTGAGAGGGGGAGGAGCGGCGCTCGGCGAGGTCGAGGCGGCGGTACTCGTCCGCCTGCGCGCCCACGACGACGGCCTGCGGGAAGTCGACGAGTTCCACGCCGAGGCCCTGCTGGTACAGGGCGGCGGCGCGGCCCGGCGGGTCGGTGGAGGCGTCGCCCGTGAGGAGGGAGTACCCGGCGAACCGGCTGGGCAGGGTGGCGGTCCCGGGTTCCGCCGCGGGCGCGGGGCCGGCGGGCAGGGAGGTCAAGAGCACCGTCGCGGCGAGGGCGGCGATCCCCGCGGCGGGGCCGGGGTTCCGGCGGGCGGCGGTGCCGGCCTCCTGCGACCAGGCGCGGGACCCGGCGCGCAGCAGGTCGAGGCGCTCGGCGGCCGTGGCGCGGCGCTGCCCGGGTGCTGCCGCGTCGAGGAGGACGGAGAGCAGTTCCTCCTCGCGCCGCTGCCGGTACCGGGGCGGGAACCAGCGCAGCATCCGCCGGTAGGAGTCCTCCAGGGGATCGGGCCGCGGGTTCACGCGAACTGCCCGTGGGCGCCGCCGAGGGTGGGGCGGGCGCGGAGCCGCTGCTGCGCCGCCTCGGCCTGGCTCCGGCGCCGTTCGGCCTCGGTGGCGAGCTGCTCGGCGCCGAGCGCGGTGAGCCGGTAGTAGCGGCGGAGCCGGGAGTCGACGACCTCTTCGTGGTCGAGTTCGACGAGGCCCTCCGCGGCCATGCGGTCGAGTGCGCCGTACAGCGTTCCCACACGCAGGACGACGTCGCCGCCGGAGAGCGCCTCGACGTCCTTGAGGATGCCGTAGCCGTGCTGCGGCCCGGTGGCGAGCGCGGTGAGGACGAGGAAGGACGGCTCCTGCAGCCGTTTCGGGCTCACGTGACGAACATACTCCGCTCACCGGAGCATGGCCAGGCTGTTCCTCCTGTGCGGGCCGGGCGCGGGGGTGGGCGGGGACGTTCGGCGGGCGGCGCGCCGGTGTCGCCCGGCCGAACGTCCCCGCGCCGGCCAGCGCGGGGGTGGGCGGGGACGTTGCGCAAACGGCGCGCCGGTGTCGCCCGGCCGAACGTCCCCGTGCCACCTCCTCCCGCGGGACGACGAAGGGGGCAGCGCACCCCGAGCGCGCTGCCCCCTTCCGCTGGAACCCCGCTCAGGGGGTGCGCAGGTTCTCCAGCGCGGCCGCCGCCCGCACCCGCCCCGCCAGCGCACGGGCCAGCACCCGGCAGGCGAGGACGACGGCGGCGGCGTTCAGGGCGGCGACCAGCAGGATCGACGCCGGCAGCCAGCGGAGCGCGTCGACCGTGGCGCCCAGGGTGAGCGTCCCGTAGAGCAGGCCCCCGAGGACGATGCCCGCCGTCATCGCGGGGAGCGCGGTCGCGGTGAGGGCGCGGGCCTGCACGGCGACGAGCCGCGTGGTGTCCGCCCCCAGAGCGTCGGTGGAGGCGACCGCCCGGCGCGCCCCCAGCAGGTGGTCGGTCAGGCTGAGCGCGAGGGCTGCCAGCGCCACGAGGATCGCGACCGCCGCGACCGCCGCAGCCAGGGCGACGCCGGTGACGTAGAAGGCGACGTCGTGGCTGTCCACGGGTTCGGTGCCGAAGAAGGCCAGGAAGGCGGCCTCGACGCCGAAGGAGAACCCGCAGAGGAACAGCACCCCGGCGGCCGCCGCCACCGCCCTCGGGTTCCCGGCCCGCTGCGCCGCCGCCAGCACCGCGGCGGCCGGGTCGCGCGGGTGCAGGAACCCCACCCGCAGCGGGCGGGTCCGCCGCGGCCTCGTGCTGGTTCCCCGGGCGGCCCGGCGGGCGCTGGCCGCCCCCGCCGCCCACAGCAGCAGGAGCAGTTCCGCCAGCAGCAGGGCGAACGACAGGACGCCGGAGAGGCCGGGGACGGCGAAGACGGGGAAGAGCCCGATCGCGGCCACGACGGGCAGCACCACGTGCAGCCGGGACGGCGCCTCGGCGCGGGCCCGGGCCGCGAGCGGGCCGCTGCCGCGCCGCGCCGAGGACCAGGTGCCCAGGACGGCCCCTGCCGCGGCCAGGGCCAGGACCACCCCGAGCCAGGCCAGGCCCAGCCACGGCTCCGGCGCCGGCAGCAGCCGTGAACCGTAGGGCGGGGCGAGGCCGAGGACGAGCCACGCCACGAGGTAGGCGGGGCCGGCCAGCATGCCACCCAGGGCGAAGGCCGACGCGGTGCGCCGCACCCGAACCCGGCGCAGGTCCGCCGGGGCGGCGCCGGCCAGGGTGAGCAGGGCAGCCTCCCGCTCGAGCGCGAGGCTGCCGACCCGGGCGGCCTGCAGCGCCAGCGCGACGAACGGCAGGACGAGCAGCACCGCGGCGAGCGTGGTGCCGGATCGCAGGCCGGTGTCGGCGACGAAGGAGATCAGCCCGCCGGGTGCCTGCAGGATCTCCTCCTGCACCTTCGTGCCGTCGGGCAGCGTGTAGTGCAGGGTGCTTCCGGTCGGCTCGGTGCTGCGGACCGCCGCGATGGCCGCGGCCATCAGCAGCGCCACCCCGATGCCCGTCGCGGCGGCCGTGGTGGCGCCCGCCCGAAGCCGGTCCACCGGGGTGCGGGGCCGGCTGAGCTCCCGCAGCACCTCCCGGCTCATCCGCCCGGCGGGGGCGGGGGTCTCCGGGTGCGTGGCGACGGCGCTCACCGCAGCACCGCCTCGTGCTCGATGCTGCCCGTCCGCAGGCGGACCTCGCGGTCGGCGAGGGCCGCGACGGTGTTGTCGTGGGTGACGAGGACGAGCGCGGCCCCGCCCAGGCGCGCGGCCGACATCAGCAGCCCGAGCACCTGGCGGGCGCCCGCGGGGTCGAGGCTGGCGACGGGTTCGTCGGCGAACAGGACCCGAGGGGAGGTGATGAGCGCCCGGGCGACGGCGGCGCGCTGCGCCTGCCCACCCGAGACCTCCGCGGGCACCGCCTGCGCCGCGTCCTGGAGGCCGACGCGTTCCAGGGCCTCCTGCGCGGCGGTCCGCGACTGCGCGAGGTCGCCGCCGTCCAGGAGCAGCGGCAGGGCGACGTTGTCCAGCAGCGGCAGGTCCGGGACGAGCTGGCCGTACTGCAGCACGATGCCCACCTCGCGGCGGCGCAGCACGGCGCGGGCGGTCTCGTCGAGGTGGTGCAGGTCCTGCCCGAGGAGGCTCGCGCGTCCCTCCTGGGGGCGCAGCAGGCCGGCGGCGACGTGCAGGAGGGTGGACTTCCCGCACCCGCTCGGGCCCGTGACGGCGACGACCTCGCCCGGGACGACGGAAAGCGAGACATGCTGCAGGGCAGGGGTTCTGGCGTACGAGTGGGACACGCCCACCAGTTCGACGGCGGGTGCGTTCATCGGGTCTCCTCGAGGGGGCCGAGCTCCGGGGCTCCGGCAGGGGGTGCGTCGGGGGGTGTGGCAGGGGCGTTCGCGGGGCGCGACAGGGAGTCCACGGCCTCGTCGAGCCAGCGCAGGTCCGCGTCCAGGTGGAGGACGGCGTGGCGGCGCGCCAGGTGCAGGGCGACGTCGGTGTCCGCGCCGTCCAGCCCCTGCAGTTCCCGCATGCGGCGCAGGTGCGCGGTGCGCTGGCGCAGCACCACCTGCCGCGCCGCGCCCTCCCCGCGGGCGGCGCGCAGGGCCACGACGGTCTTGCGGACGATGTCCTCGGGGCCGGTGCCGGCCGGGGGTGCCGGTTCGGTCAGCCATTCCTCCAGCCGCTGCCGCCCCGCGTCGGTGACCGCGTAGACGGTGCGTTCTGGCCCTCCCTCGGTGCGGGTCTCGACCACTTCGGCCAGCCCGTCGCGCACCAGCCGCCCGAGGGTCGCGTACACCTGCCCGAAGGCCAGCGGCTTGGCGTCGGGGAACCAGGCGTCGTGCTCCTTCTTCACCTCGTAGCCGTGGCGCGGGCCGGGCAGCAGCAGCGCCAGGTGCAGCTCGGTCAGGGACATGCTCTGAGTATGCACCACGAGTATGTACTGAGTGAATAGTCGGGCGGATCCGTCCCAGCGCGGGTGTCGGCGGGGACGTTGCGCAAACGGCGCGCCGGTGTCGCCCGGCCGAACGTCCCCGCCCCGGCCAGCGCGGGGGTGGGCGGGGACGTTGCGCGGGCGGCGCGCCGGTGTCGCCCGGCCGAACGTCCCCGCCCCGGCCAGCGCGGGGGTGGGCGGGGACGTTGCGCAGGCGGCGCGCCGGTGTCGCCCGGCCGAACGTCCCCGCGCCGGGGCCCGCACCAGCCCGCGCCGGGCCCGGCCTCAGTGGACGACGACCACCGGGGAGGCCGCCGCGCACAGCACCGTCCGGCTGACCGAGCCGAGCAGGCGCCCGGTGAGGCTCGGGCGCCCGCGGTTGCCCAGCACCACGAGCGCCGCCTGGTGCGAGGCGCTGACGAGGCAGCCGCCCGCCCCGTCCTGCACCACCTGCACGTCCACGTCGAGGCGGGGGTGGGCCATCCGGGCGAGGGCTGCTGCGGGCCGCGTCACCGCCTCGCAGTCCAGCGCCAGCGTCGTGAGGGTTCCGCTCTCCGAGGGGTCCAGCCAGCGGGAGCGGGGGGCCGGGGCGGGCTGCGCGGAGACGATCGTGAGGCCGAGCCTGGCGCGGGCGGCGTGGTCCGCGGCGAAGGCCAGCGCGCGGGCGGCACCCTCCGAGCCGTCGATGCCGACGACGACCCGCCCGGCGGTCGCCCACGAGAACGGCGTCAGGTCGTCCCCGGCGTGCTCGGGCCGGCGGTCGGGGCGCACCACCACGACGGGGCAGCGCGCGGACGTCGCGACCGCCACGCTGACGGAGCCGAGCACGAGGCCCGCGAGGCTGCCGTGGCCGCGGCTGCCGGTGACCAGGAGGTCCGCGTAGTGGGACTCCTGCTGCAGCACCGCAGCGGCGGAGCCGGCGCGCACCTCGCCGCTGACGCGGGAGGCGGGTGCGAGTTCCGAGGCCCGCTCCACCGCGGCGTCGACGGCGACCTGCGCGGCCTCGCGGGCGGCGTCGAGGACGTTGCCCGCGGTGAAGGCGGCGGAGGTCGCGGGGGAGACGGGAGCGCGGACCGCGGTGACGATGCGCAGGTCGGCGCCGCGGCGGCGGGCGTCCTCGGCGGCCCACTCCAGGGCGCGCTCGGCCTGCCACGAGCCGTCGACGCCGACCACGATCGTCGGGTGGTCCCGTCGGGACACCGGTTCCTCCTCGGGTGCTCCGGAGGGGACCGCGTCGGTGCGGTCCGTGCCCACACCATGCGGGCGCGCCCCGGTGGGCGCAAGCAGTTCGCCCGTTTCGGCCCTGCCGGACCGGTCCAGTCAGCCCCGCTCGGCGCGGGTGCTGCCCGCGGGGCCGTCCGGCGCGGCCGCGGCGCCGTCCGGCGTGGCGTGCTCGCGCAGCAGGTCGCGGATCTCGGTGAGGAGCTGCACGTCGGCGGGGACGGCCTTCGGCTCGGCCTCCTCCCCCTCCCGCATGCGCAGGAACAGCCGGTTCACGGGCGTGACGATGAAGAAGTAGACGACGGCCGCGACGATGAGGAAGTTCACGATCGCGCCGAGGACGTCGCCGAAGCCGAACTCCGTCTGCCCGATCGTCTGGTTCAGCCCCGACATCTCCCGCTCCCCGCCGACCGCGGCGATGAGCGGGTTGATGAGGCCCTCGACCATGGCGTTGACGACCTTCGTGAACGCGGCGCCGATGACGACGGCCACGGCGAGGTCGATGACGTTGCCCCGGAGCACGAAGTCCTTGAACCCGCTGATCAGCGACATGCCCGGGACCCTAGGGGCGGACCGGCACCCGGGCACGGTGACAGCCGTCCTGCGGGCACGCCCGGAGCGGCGGCGCGGCGGGCGCGTGCGGCGGCGCGCCGGGCTCTGCCCGCAGGCTCGCTGTCGGCCGGCGTCCCGGCGTGGGGCAGGGTGGCGGCGTGGAGGAGCTGACGGCGGACGTGGCGCTCGTGGGGCTGGGGGCCGCCGGGGGCAGCCTGCTGCGGGCGCTGGTGCGCGACGGGCGGGCGCGGGCGGGGCGCCGGCCGCTGCGGGTCGTGGCGGTGGAGGCGCCCTCGGCCTCGGCCCGGCGCAGCGCGTCGAGGTCCTGGTGCACGTGGGGGCCGCCCGGCTGGCGCTACGAGGGCGACGTCGCGGCGCGCTGGTCCCGCGTGCGGGTGGTGGACGGCCGGGGCGGGGTCGTGGAGGAGGCGCTGGACCCGCTGGAGTACCGCCTCGTCCGCTCGGGCGACTTCGAGGCGGCGGTGGCGGCCTGCGCGGCGGGGGCGGAGGGGGTGGAGCTGCGCCGTGCCGAGGTGCTGGAGGTGGCCGACGGCGTGGCCGGCGCCTCGGTGCGGGCGCGGGCCGACGACGGCGGGGAACTGCTGGTGCGGGCGCGCTGGGCGCTGGACTCGCGCCCACCCGCCCTTCCCGTCCCGGGTCGCGGCCGGACGGTGCTCCTGCAGCACTTCCGGGGCTGGCGGGTGCGCACCGCGGAGCCGGTGTTCGACGCGGGCGCCGCGACCCTCATGGACTTCCGGGTGCCGCAGCCGGCGCGGGGGACGGCCTTCGGCTACGTCCTGCCGACCTCGGCGCGGGAGGCGCTGGTGGAGTACACGGAGTTCTCCCGGCAGCCGCTGACGCGGGCGCGCTACGAGGAGGCGCTGCGGGCCTACCTGCGCGGGGCGCTGGGCGTGGGGGAGTTCGAGGTGCTGGAGGCGGAGTCGGGGGTGATCCCGATGACGGACGTGCCGTTCGAGCCGCGGGCGGGCCGGTCGGTGTTCCGCATCGGTGCCGCGGGGGGTGCGGTGCGGCCCTCGACGGGGTACGCGTTCAGCGCGGTGCAGCGGCAGGTGGACGCGGTGGTGGCGGCGCTGGCGGTGGGGGAGGTCCCGGTTCCGCCCGTGCCGCACCGCCGGCGGCACCTGCTGATGGACGCCGTGGTGCTGCGGGCACTGGACTCGGGGACGGTGCGGGGGTCGGAGCTGTTCCCGGAGCTGTTCCGCCGCAACGGGGCCGCGCGCGTGCTGCGGTTCCTGGACGGGCGCTCGACGGTGCGGGACGAGGTGCGGGTGATGGCCTCGGCGCCGCGGGCGCGGATGCTGCGGACCGTCGGGGGTCTGGCGCTGTCCGCACCTGCCCGCCGACGGCCCGCCCGCTGAGCCCCGCCCGCCGGGTTGCGCCCGCTGAGTTGCACCCGCGGGGGCTCACGCCTGGAGGACGGCCTCGATGTCGAGCTGGAGGTCGACCTTGTCGGAGACGACGAGGCCGCCGGTCTCGAGGCGGGCGTCGAAGTCGACGCCGAAGTCGCGGCGGTTGATCTGGCCGGTGGCGGAGAAGCCGGCGCGGGTGCCGCCGTAGGCGTCGGGGCCGAAGCCGCTGACCTCCAGCCGCAGGGAGACGGGCCGGGTGACGCCCTTGAGGGTGAGCTCGCCGTCGAGGGCGAAGTCCTCCCCGTCGAAGCGGAGGGTGCGGGAGCGGTAGGTCATCGTGGGGTGCGCCTCGACCTCGAAGAAGTCGGCGTTGCGCAGGTGGGCGTCGCGGGCCTCGTTGAAGGTGGTCACCGAGGCCATGGCGATGGTGGCGGTGACGGAGGACTCGCGGGGGTCCTCCGAGGTGACGATCTCGCCGCTGACCTCGCCGAAGCGGCCGCGGACCTTGCTGACGGCCATGTGCCGGACGGTGAAGGAGACCTCGGAGTGGGCGGCGTCGATGACCCAGGTGCCGGCCTGGTAGCCGGGGATCGCCGGGAGCGCCTGCTGGGTGGGCAGGGTGGGGGCGTCGGTGGCGGTGTCGCTCTTGGCGCGGAACCAGGACATCGGGTTCTCCTCAGGTAGTTGCGAGTTCAACTGCTTTGACAGTAGCGGGAACCTGCTTGAAGACGCAACTATTCCGTCGCCCGACTGCTCCGGGACACCGTGCGCCCCGAGGTGGGACAGTGGCCCTCCCGATCTCGTCCCGATCCGCCCCCCCCGTCGGGGCGCAGCCCGCAGGAGGTGCCGTGCCCGCGACCGGCGCGCCGACCCTGGAGTCCGTCGCGGCTCGCGCCGGCGTCTCGCGAGCCACGGCCGGGCGCGTCCTGTCCGGATCCACCAAGGTCAGTCCCGCCGCCCGCGAGGCCGTCCTGCAGGCCGCCACGGAGCTGCACTACGTCGCCAACCAGGCCGCGCGCGCGCTCGTCACCCGGCGCAGCGGCTCGGTGGCCCTCGTGGTGGTCGAGCCCGTGGAGCGCTTCTTCTCGGACTCCTACTTCCCGCTGATCCTCAACGGGGCGCAGTCCGTGCTCGCGGAGCGGGAGGTCCAGCTCGTCCTGGCCGTCCTCTCCACCGCCCGGGAGCGCGAGCGCTTCGAGCGCTACGCCCGCAGCGGGCACGTCGACGGCGCGATCCTCGTCTCCGTCCACGGCGCGGACCCGCTGCCGCAGCACCTGCGCGACGCCGGCATTCCGGTCGTGCTCTCCGGGCGCCCGTACTCGCAGGAGTCCACGGTGCCCTTCGTCTCCACCGACAACGCCGTCGGCGCCCGCCTCGCGGTGCGCCACCTCGTCGAGGCGGGCTGCCACCACATCGCCACCGTGACCGGCCCCATGGACATGTCCGCCGCGCAGGACCGGCTCGAGGGGTTCCGGGCCGAGCTGCGGGCGCACCGGCGCCGCGTCCCCGCCCGCGCCGTCGCCTCGGGCGACTTCGCCGTCGCCGGTGGGCGCGAGGCGATGCGGGCGCTGCTGGAGCAGTACCCCGAGCTCGACGGCGTCTTCGTCGCCAACGACCAGATGGCGGCCGGCGCGCTCCAGGCGCTCGCCGCGGCCGGGCGCTCCGTGCCCGCGGACGTGCGGGTGGTGGGCTTCGACGACGCGCCGCTGGCCGCCGCGGCCACCCCGCCGCTGACGACGGTGTGCCAGCCCGTGGTGGAGATGGGGCGCGCCCTGGCGACCATGCTGCTGCGCATCGTCGAGGGCGAGGAGTCGCCGGAGTCGGTGATCGTGCAGCCCGAGCTGATCGTGCGCGCCTCCGCCTGATCCGCGCCTGATCCGCGGCCGCTCCGGCTGCTCCGTCCGGGTTCCTCCCGGCGCGTTGCATCACGAGTTCGCAACGGCTGGTTGACACGCCGCCCCCTGTGCGGCGAACCTACTCGACACACCCCTTGAGAGCGCTCTCACTCACCAGGGCAGAACTTGAGAGCGCTCTCACACCGCCATCCGGTCAACGACGATTCCGCCCCGCTCCGGGGACGGCGAGGAGCCTCCATGCGCAGTACGAAGAAGACGACCATCGCCTCTCTCGCGGTGATGGTCAGCGGCGCCCTGCTGCTCAGCAGCTGCGGCTCCAGCGACGCCGGCTCGTCGGAGGCCTCCGAGTCCTCCGCCGGCGGGGAGGGCAAGACCGTCCTCACCGTCTCCCTCTTCGGCACGATGGGCTTCGAGGAGTCGGGCCTCTTCGACGAGTACGAGAAGCAGAACCCGAACATCGACATCAAGTACGAGTCCACCCAGGGCGAGACGAAGTACTGGCCGGCGCTGCAGACCAAGCTGCAGTCCGGGACCGGCCTCGCCGACATCCAGGGCATCGAGGTCGCGCGCATCGCCGACGTCGTCGCCAACCAGTCGGACAAGTGGACCGACCTCAGCCAGTTCGTCACCAAGGAGCAGGTCCCGAACTACCTGGAGTGGAAGGCCGAGGCCGCCACCACCGAGGACGGCAAGGTCCTGGCCCTGGGCACCGACATCGGCCCCATGGGCATCTGCTACCGCAGCGACCTGCTCGAGCAGGCCGGCCTGCCCACCGACCCGGCCGAGCTCGCCGCGAAGATGCCCGACTGGGATGCGTACCTGGAGCTCGGCCGCCAGTACAAGGCCAACGCCCCCGCCGGCTCGGCGTGGACCGACTTCGGCGGCGGTCTCTACAACGCGATCGTCTCCACCGAGGAGACCATCTACTACGACGAGTCCGGCGAGCCGGTCTGGGACTCCAACCCGGCCGTGAAGGAGGCGTTCGACACCGCCGCCGAGGCCGGGCAGGAGGGCCTCACCGCCAAGCTCGAGCAGTTCAACGACCCGAACTGGGAGCCCGCCTTCGCCAACGGCGGCTTCGCCACCATCGCCTGCCCGTCCTGGATGATCGGCTACATCAAGGGCAAGGCCGGCGACGCGGGCGCGGGCAAGTGGAACGTCACTTCCCTGCCCGGCGGCGCCGGCGGCAACTGGGGTGGCTCCTACCTCGCCATCCCGGAGGCCTCCGAGAACAAGGAGGAGGCCGCCAAGCTCATCAAGTGGATGACCGACGCCGAGCAGCAGGCCACCGTCTTCAACAACGTCGGCAACTTCCCCTCCAACAAGGAGGGCATCGCCCTCGTCGGCGACACGACGGACGAGTACTTCCAGAACGCGCCGATCGGCAAGGTGTTCTCCGAGTCCGCGGAGGCCGCCCCCACGCAGATCCTCGGTGAGGGCGACGGCGTCATCAAGACCGCCCTGACCAACGCGCTGCTCTCGGTGGAGGCGAACGGCGTCGCGCCCGCCGACGCCTGGGAGAACGCCAAGGCCGAGATCAGCAACCAGCTCGGCTGAGCAGGTTCCCGCAGGGGCCGGCCGGTGGACCGTCCACCGGCCGGCCCCCGCCGGTCACCCGCCCCCGGACCCGCCGACGAGGAGACGACATGACCCTCTCCAGCACCACGGCACCACCCGCACCCACCGACCGGCCCCCGCGCGTCGTCGTGACGGAGAAGCCCACCTGGAAGCAGCGACTCTTCCGGGCCGAGGAGAAGGGGGCACCCTACGCGTACATCGCCCCGTTCTTCGTCCTCTTCATCATCTTCGGCTTGTTTCCGCTCGTCTACACCGCCTGGATCAGCCTCTACAGCCTCAAGCTCGGCTCGTCGAACGCCGAGTGGGTCGGACTGGAGAACTACGTCTGGCTCTTCGAGAACCCGAAGTTCTACAACGCGCTGTGGAAGACCCTCACCATCGGCGTGCTCGCCACGGTCCCCCAGCTCATGTTCGCCATCGGCCTGGCCCACCTGCTGAACTACCGGATGCGCGGCCGGAACTTCTTCCGCGTCTCGATGATCATGCCGTACGCCACGTCGGTGGCGGCCGCCACGCTCGTCTTCGGGCAGATCTTCGGCGGTGGCAGCGGGTTCGCCAACTGGGTGCTGTCCTTCGTCGGGATCGACGCGATCGACTGGCGCAACGGTGACTGGACGGCGCAGATCGCCATCGCGGTCATCGTCACCTGGCGCTGGACCGGCTACAACGCGCTCATCTACCTCGCCGGCATGCAGTCGATCTCGCAGGACCTCTACGAGTCCGCGGCCCTCGACGGGGCGAACCGCTGGCAGCAGTTCCGGCACATCACGCTGCCCGGCCTGCGCCCCACCATCCTCTTCACCGTCGTCGTCTCCACCATCGGTGCCACCCAGCTCTTCGCCGAGCCGCTGCTGTTCGGTGGGGGCACGGCCAACGGCGGCGCGCTGAACCAGTACCAGACGATCACCCTGTTCATGTACCAGCAGGGCTGGACCTTCGGCTTCCTCGGCCGCGCCGCCGCCATCGCCTGGGTGACGTTCATGCTCATCATCGGCCTGGTCCTGCTCAACACGTGGATCGCCCGCAGGCGCGACCGCGACCCGATGGAGACGGCCGCGAAGAAGGCCCGCAAGGTCGCCGCGAAGGGAGCCCGTCGATGACCGCCACCACCACCTCCGTCCGCCAGGCCGCGATCGCGGCCCCGGAGCCGGGCAACGGGAAGCGGCGCCGCTACCGGGCCCCCGACCAGGCCGGGCCGATGGCCTACGTCATCCTGGTGTTCACGGCGTTCCTCTTCATCATCCCCTTCTACTACATGAT
This sequence comes from Kineococcus xinjiangensis, assembly GCF_002934625.1. GTDB lineage: Bacteria > Actinomycetota > Actinomycetes > Actinomycetales > Kineococcaceae > Kineococcus_A > Kineococcus_A xinjiangensis. Next base: position 220,783 of record NZ_PTJD01000008.1, read on the forward strand.
CGTCGCGGGTAGCCGGCCGATGGCGGAGATGAACCAGACGCCGCCGCCCTTCCTGCCCGGGGCGGATCTGTGGTCCAACATGGTGAAGGCGTTCCAGCAGCAGAACATCGGGCTGGCGATCTGGAACTCCCTGCTCGTCTCCATCGCGATCACCGCCGCCACCCTGCTGTTCTGCACCCTCGCGGGCTTCGCGTTCGCCAAGCTGCGGTTCCGGGGCAAGGACGCGCTGTTCGGCATCACCATCGCCACCCTGATGATCCCGCCGACCCTCGGCGTGGTGCCGCTCTACATGGTGATGTCCGAGCTGAAGCTGACCGGCAACCTGTGGTCGGTCATCCTGCCGACCATGGTCACGGCGTTCGGCGTGTTCTTCATGCGCCAGTACATCCTGCAGACGCTGCCCGACGAGCTGCTCGAGGCTGCCCGCATGGACGGCGCCACCTTCACCCGCGCGTTCTTCAGCATCGTGCTGCCGATCGCCCGCCCGGGCATGGCCGTGCTCGGGATGCTGACCTTCATGACCGCCTGGAACGAGTTCTTCTGGCCGGTCATCGCCCTGAACTCGTCCAATCCCACCGTCCAGGTCGCGCTGAACAACCTCGGCAGCGGCTACGTGCCCGACCAGTCCGTCATCATGGCGGGCACCCTCGTCGGGACCCTCCCTGTGATCATCGTCTTCCTGATCATGGGCCGCCAGATCGTCAACGGCATCATGGCCGGCGCCGTCAAGGGCTGAGGCCGCACCCCGTCACCACGTCGTCCATCCGGACGCACCCGAGCAACCCCGGAACCCGAGAGGAGGCGGGGTCGCCAGTCGGCGGCCCCGACCACATGACCACGATCCACGAGCGTCCCGCGACCGCAGCCACCCCGACCGCAGCGCCCCGGCCCTTCCCTCCCGGTTTCACGTGGGGGTCGGCGACGGCGTCGTACCAGATCGAGGGTGCGGTGGCCGAGGGTGGGCGCACGCCCTCGATCTGGGACAC
>NZ_PTJD01000009.1 GCF_002934625.1 Kineococcus xinjiangensis
ACGACGAAGGGGCAACCTTCACATCATAACCAACTCAACCAGCAGATGACAACCATCAACTTCCCGGCCTCACCCGCCCGCCTCACCGGCTGACGAAGAGAACACTACCAGGATCCTGGCGTGCTCCCGACCACCCGGCCTGAGCCCGATGGCGCCTCATGCAGCTGTCCGGCCGTGAGGCCGTGACCGATGTTCCCCGTGTCCGGGGCGATCCGTCACAGCGGCTGCAACGGGAACTCCGCGACGGTTGTTCCCGGCCGGCAGACCGCGTTCAGCGCGACGTGTAGTCCATCGGCGCGGCGACGCCCGACTTGAGTGGTGCGGCCGACCGATGTGCGAGAGGCCCTGTGGATGCCGGCGGGGCGGCTGGTCACTGCCAGTCGAAGGTGTCCATGCGCCACCGGATGCGCTCCACCCACTGACGCACGTGCGGGGGCTCCACGTAACAGCCGAGGCTGATGAGCGCGGTCTGGAACGAGCCGTCGGGGAGCTGGAGGAGCTCGTCGAGCTGCGCACGCACCAGGGAGAGGAAGGCCTGCGACTCGTCCATCAGCAGGGCCCGCTGCACTCCCCAGGGGTACTGCCAGCGTGCGCCGTCCCGGCCGAAGTAGCCGCCGAAGACCTGCTCCAGCTGCGGCCAGCGGGTCCGATGGGTCTCGGCTCCCTCCGGCTCCTCCGGGGCGACGGGGTAGGCGGCCAGGGCGTGCAGGTCCGGGTTGCCCCAGGCGTCGGTCCGCTTCAGCACGACCACCCCGCGGGAGGTGGGGATGCGGCGGATGACCTCCTCCCCCCGCGCGTCGTGCTCGAGGGCGTCGCCGATGCGCCATCCGACGTCGCCGGTGAGGTGCAGGCGCAGCCCCGAGTCGGGACGCTCCAGCCATCGCGCGACCTTCTCCTCATGGCGCTCCATCAGCTCCTGGATGAGCAGCTTCTCGGCGGTCTCGTCGTGGAACTCGCCTGAGCGCTTGAGATGCGGGTAGAACGTCTGGGAGTTGCGGGGCAGCATTGTCCGAGGGTTGGAGATCGCTTCCTCGAGCCGCGACTCGGCCCACTCCACCCACCGCCGGTGCGAGAGCCCCTCCGGCGACTCCACCCACTGCAGGCCGAGCCGCAGGCAGAAGGCTGCGTGCTCCTCCTCGGACTGCGCGTTCCTCTTCACCTCGTGCCACTGCTCCAGGCAGGCGGGCAGGTCCTGCACCGCCGCCAGACCGCACTCGAAGGCCTCCCGAGGGTCGAGGATGTCCTCGTCGCAGTACGGGTAGCCCATGAATCCGATGAGGTCCCTCAGCAGAGGGTGCTTGAATCCGCTGCTCGACATCAGGTGGCTCCTTGCAGGTAGGCGGTGTGGATGGTCCAGACGCCGTCGACGCGGCGCAGGCGGATCAGGGCGGAGGTCGCGGGTGTCTCCGCGAAGCCGTCTCGCGTGCGGGTCATCACGACGCCGGCTGCAGGAGGTACGGGACCGGAGACCTCGATGTTCGTCTGCCCCGCGCCGATCTGCCGGCGGATGTGGTCCTCGCTGTCCCGGAGGATGCGGGTCATGTGGTGCTCGGCGGTGCGCACGTCGACCCACCGAGAGGCCACCGGCGGGGCAGGCAGCTTGCGCGTGCCGTCCGGCATGAGCGTGCCGAGCACCAGGCGGTCCCGCAGGTAGGCGTCGTCGACGTGGACGTGGCGACTCAGCGCGTGCGCGCCGCCCAGCCCCTCGTGTCGATCGAGGTCGACTCCCGCCAGCATCTCCTCGAGGGACTGCGGACGGTGCGGGAGGCGCCGCGGCGGAGCCGGGACGGCCTTGGCGACCCCGCGGGCGGCGACGACCGCCGCCAGCGCCCCGATGCCCTCGCCGGTGCGCCCCGCGCGGAAGTCCTCGACGCGGAGCGCCTCGGCGGCGGCCCGGCGGGGGTTGCGCACGTCCTCCGCGTAGGCACCGGGAACGCCTCGCACGGTGCGCCACCAGCCGGCGGGATCGTGCACCCAGCCGAAGGCGAGCACGCCGATCGCGGCGGCGGGCTGGACGACGCCCTCCGTGAGGAAGGTGCCCGCCCCGCCGGTGAGGTGCTCCCCCCAGGACCTCGGCCGCCCGGCGACGTCGTGGACGAGGGCGTCGAGGCGCCTCGCCAGCTCGCGGGAGGCCTCGTCGTGCTCCTTGACCAGGAGCCGCCGCGCGCGCAGGAGGCGGTCGACCTCCGCCGCGTCGACGGCGTAGGTGGCCAGGGCCTCGGCGCGCTGCATGCGGCGCTCTGCCTCCTCAGCGCCACGCACGAGGAGGCGCATCCGCGCCTTCCGGTCCACCAGCTGCCTGGCGTGGTCCTGGAGCAGCTCGGCGCCGGCGCGGGCGGTGTGGGTGAGGAGGTCGAGGTGCCCGTTGATCCGCGCGGCGGCCTCCGTGGCATTGGCCAGGGCCGCGCCCCGCCAGCGAGGCATCGAGGTCCGCGCCGCGGCCGACGACGCCGCCACGAGGTTCGCGGTCACGGCCGTGCCGGTGAGCACCCCCGCCGCCGACCCCGCCGCCGACGCATCCAGGTGGTCCAGCTCGCCGAGCACCTGGGTCGGACTCATCCGGCGCTCCTGGGAGCACCGGGGTCGTACGTCCCGCCGACGGCGAGCTCGGTCAGGTCGTACCCGTCAGCGGAGGCGCGGACCCTGCCGGCGAACTGCGTGAGCTCGGCGCCACCGGTCGTCGCCGCCCACGCGAGGGTCCTGAAGAAGCGCTCAGCGGCGTCCGCCGCGCCCCCGTAGCACCAGCCGCGCACCGCGGCGGCCTCGCCGGAGAGCGCCCCGGCGAGCGCGGCCGTCCGCTCGGCCGCATCGTCGTAGACGCGCGCCGCGGCCTGCAGCTCCGGGGTGTCGACCGCCATCTCCATGACGCCGAGCGAAGCCGCCGCGAGGCTCCGCGCCGTCGCTGTCCACAGGGATCACATCGTCCGGCGACCGTCCACAGGACGCCTGCGCCTCGATGACGTGACCGTGAGGAGCCGCTGCGTCGCGACGATGCGGTCCACGGCCGTCCGCGGGTCCTCGTGCTCCCACACGCGCAGGGGGAACCAGCCGGCAGCTCGCAGACGGGCATCGGTGTCGCGGTCACGTGCGACGACGCTCGCCAGCTTGACCCGCCACCACGCCGCGTTCGCCTTCGGGTGGTGCAGGTGGAGCGGGCAGGAGTGCCAGAAGCAGCCGTCGACGAAGACGGCCACGCGCGCGCCGCGCAGCAGCAGGTCAGCCCGGCGCCGGCGGTCGGTGCCGGGTGGGCTCACGTCGACGAGGAAGCGACGGCCACGCCGGTGGAGCTCCCGTCGCACCGCGAGCTCCGGCGCCGTGTCCCGGCGGCGGGTGCGGCGCATGACGCGCGCGGCAGCCGGCGAGGAGGCGGGAGGAGCGGGGCCGGGATCGACAGCGGGTGGCACCAGCCGTGCCTAGCGACCGCCACCGACAGCACGCGGAGGCGCCGGGACCGACGGCGCCAGGAGAAGGGGCCGGGGGTCAGTCCCCCAGCGGGAGGGTGAGCTGCTCAGCGCGGAGACCGGGACGACCCGGCAGGCGGGCGGCGGCTCGCGCACGGGCCCCGACCGAGCGGACGCAGCGCTTGCAGCGGCGCGAGACCGCATCGCCGACGGACCAGAACGCCGGCTTCCACGTCGGCCCCTCGAGGCACCCGCACAGCATCACCAGCCCCTGGTAGCCGGCGGACGGCGCACCGTCCCGCGGCAGGTGCAGGGTTCCCCGCTCCGGGCCCTTCGCGTCGTAGCGCCGCTGCCCACCGCGCACACGACTGGCCACCGGCGCACGGTAGCGCCGCGACGATCACCTCGCGCCGGGAAGCCTCAGGGAGCGACCAGCACGTTGGTCGCCGCGAGGGCCGTCAGGTCCACCGGGGAGCTCTCCACCGCCACCGTCCCCTGGATGTCCAGCCACTCGCCACCGGCCACCGAGTACTCGCCCGCGTAGGTGGTGCTCAGGGAGACGGCGTAGGTGCCGGGCCGGGCGTAGGTGTGGGTCGTGCGCATCCGCGGGTAGGGCGCCCCGGGATCACGGGTGGGTCCGAGCGACGCTCCGTCCCCGAAGTCCCACGTGTAGGAGACGGGCGTCGCGCGGATGCGGACGGGGAAGCCCAGGACGGTCGCGGAGACCGTCAACGGCTCGGCGCGCGCGTACACGTTCACCGGCACGTTGATGCCCACCCGGCCGCTGCCCGGCTGGACCGCCGGCAGACCGCCCGACAGCGGCAGCCTGCGCAGGTCCGAGGCGGTGACGACCGGCAGGAGCACCGGCGGCTCGCCCGGTGCCGGGGGCGCACCGCCGCGGCATCGGGTCGCGCCCGGCACCCACTGCCGTTCCGGGCTCGCAGCCGCGTCCCCGGTGTATGTGGTGCCCATCCACTGCCCCGGTGGGCAGCCGCGGGACGCGCCGGTGCACCCGACGCCCGAGATGCGGCCCATGGCGTCGGGCTGGTTGCCCGGGCAGGCGCCGACGGTGACCTGGACGGTGCGGGGAGGCTCGGGGGTGGGGCGTGTGGGTGCAAGGCGGGTGGGGGATGAGCCCTTGGGCTGGCCCTTACCTACTGGCTTGCACGAGCGCTCGCCACCGACGGTGAAGTGTCGATCGCCGTTCTGACCCGAGTGCTCGTACCTGCAGTCAGCCGCCGCCGCTATGGGCGAGATCAGAACGCTGAGGCTGAACACCGCGACCACATTTGTCGCCAGAAGCCACGGCTTCACTCGGCAGGCCCGAACCAATGCACCTTCCACTGGCCCTCAACCCACATGAGGTAAAGGCGGGTGTGGTGCTTCTCCACCGCCTCGACTTCCTCAAGCAACTCCCCACTGCTATCGCGAAGTCGCCATGCTGGCCAGCCATATGTGAGATCTAGATCAGCGGTTCCAGCCTCGGCGTCATAGGAGTGGAGAGTGGCCTCGCGGAACAACAACCGCAGCCCGTCGGAAACTTCTCCTCGGGCTGCGTCCTCATCCTCGTCACCGGCCTCATCGAGGCAGTGGGTGCAGTTCTCCAACGAGACGGAGCGCAGGAGGCTCGAGTCATTCGCCAGCGACGCGTGCTCCAGGACCCGGACGAAGTAGGACGCGAAGGCGAGCGCTCCCTCGGGGGTGCGCTCGCCCTCGTCGCGGTAGAACTCCGGCAGCGGGACCGCCGGGGCCGGAGCGGCAGCAGGCGGCGCCTCCGGGACGGCCGGTGCCGCGTCGACCGCGGGGTCCACCGGCACCTCAGGGCTCGCCGGGGCACCGGGCGCGGCGCTCGGCGGTGGCGCGACGGGCGCGGGCGCCGCCCCGGCCGCGGAGCAGGCCGCGCACGCCACGGCGAGGAGCGCCGCTGCGGCGGCACGGGTCAGCGGGAGACGGCGCACCCGGGAACGCTAGGCCGCGGCGCCGCCGTGCCGCGGACGCCTGTGGACAACTCCGCGTCAGTGGTCGTGGTCGCAGCCCTCGTGGTCGTGGTCGGAGTCGTCCCCCATGAGGGCGACCACGACGTTGGCCAGCGCCGGCCACAGGCCCCGCGGCGGCACGTATCCGCCGTCGACCACCAGCACGCCCGCCGCCGTCAGCCGGTCCAGCAGCGAGGTGACCGTGGGGAGGACCGCTCCGGGGTCGGTGCCGTCCTCGGCCTCGCCCTCGGGAAGCAGGTCCGCGAGCGCACCCGGTTCCACGGGGTCCCCGACCATGCCGCTGGTGACGACGGCCACGAGCAGCGCCGGCACCGCGTCCGAGGCGTCCTCCTCGTCGACGGCGGGCAACTGCTCCAGCACCCACACCGTCAGGGCGTCGCGCCGCAGCTCGCGGACCTCTTCGGGGGTCCCCGCGCGCCAGGTCCGTGCCGCCGGGCCGGGGCGGACGCCGTCGTCGTCGACCTCGACCAGGTCCAGCTCCCGCATGACGTCGAGGACGTCGGAGGGGGCGGCGGTGGGCTCGTCGAGCAGGGCGGAGAGCTGGGCCGTGAGCGGCAGGGCGGCGAGGGCGGCGTCCTCCTCCTCGTCGCTCACCGACTCCGCCGCCTCGAGGGCGACCTCGTCGGCGGAGGCGTCGTCGAGGGCCCCGAAGCACTCCTCGAGGTCCTCCGGGGAGCCGGTCCAGCGGCGGGTGTCCTCCAGGAAGAGGAGGAAGAGCTCCCACGTGTCCGCGACGGCCGACATCAGCTCCTCCTCGTCCCAGCCCTGCTGGCGGCCGAAGGCGCTGAGGACCGGGGAGTCCAGCTCGCCGAGGAGCAGGTCGAGGTCGTGGGCCGACCAGCGGGTCGCGGTCTGGGGGCCGACCTGAGTGGTCCGGGTCCGCTTGAGCAGCCAGTCCATCGACTCCGCGAGGACGGTGAGGACGTCGCCCGGGCCGAGCGGGGAGTCCCCCTCGGAGGTGGTGTGCTCGGCCAGCCAGGCGGTGAACGGCGTCGCGAGCGCGAGCAGCGCCCGGTTGCCGAGGTGCGCGGAGGCGGTGTTGCGCCTGCGCGGGGAGCCCGGCCGGTGGTTCGCGGGACGGGTGTTCTTGGACATCGTGGAGCTCCCAGCTGCGGGCGGTGGTGGCGGCACGACCGTACTGGCTGCTCCCGCCGGGGACGGGGTCGACGGCGCTGTCCGGGGCGTGCAGCAGCATGGGGCCGTGCGATCCCCCTCCCGCCCTCGGACCGCAGGAGCCCTGCCGTGAGGGTGCTGCACGCCCTGTGGGCGGGCCCCGCGGGTGTCGTGTGGTGGGTGGAGCGCTCGCCCGGGAGGCGGGCGGACGGTTCGGCGCTGCACCCGGGGGCGCTCAGCGTCCGGGAGGTGCGGCGCCTGGCCCAGGGCGGCTCGACCGCGGTGCGGGAAGCGCTGGCCGGGGCGGCGGACACCGTGCAGGTGCTGCTGCCCTGCGCGGGGACCGAGCCGCTGCCGACTCCCGACCTGCTGCGGCGGTTGCCGCGCCCACGCGCCGGTGACGCCGCCACGGGTGCGTGCTCCCTCGCCGTGGTGGGGGTTCCGGTGGTCCGGCCGGGCCTGCCCGCGAGCGTCGCGGCGCTGTGCGCGCTGGCGGCGCTGGAGGAGGGGGCGGACCTGGGCGCGGACCTCGTCGCGGGGGCGGCGACGCGGTTCCTGGCGCGCTTCGTGCGCGACGTGGTGGCCCTGGCCGACGCCGGGCGGATCAGCCCCGTGCTGGCCGGGGCGTGGCCGGACGTCCGCCCGGTCTGGTTCCCCACCCAGGACGACGACGTGCGGGCCTGGTTCGACGCGAGCGCCGAGGCCCTGCCCCCGGTGCTGCGCGCCGTGGTGCCCGGGGGTGGACGCGCCCGGCACGGGCGGCCGGCGTCGGAGGTCCTGGTGGAGGTCGTGGTCGACGTGCTCGCGGCGGTCGTCGAGGAGCGGCTGCGCACCGCCGCGGAGCACGGGCTGCCGTGGCGGGAGGCGGTGCGCCGGGCCGGGCACCCGCTGCTGACGTCGCTGGCGCACGGCACGCCGCTGCAGGTGCCGCAGCGGCGGCTGGAACCGCTGCGCGCCCAGCTCGGGGAGTGGGCGTCCTCGCAGCGGCGGCGGCAGCTGGAGGTGGTGCTGCGCCTGGTGGAGCCCGACGACGACGGCGGCGGAGACGTGCCGGAGCCCGAGGGGTGGCTGCTCGACGTGGGCCTGCGCATCGACGGGGAGGCGCCGCTGTCCCGCAGCGACCTCGACGGTGACGCGGAGGCGCTGGACGCCCTGACCGACGGCCTGGCCAGGGCGGTGCGCGCCCACCCGCCGCTGCGCTCCCTGGAGCGGGTCGCGGGCGCGGACCTGCGGCTGGCGCTGGGCGCGGAGGCGGTGCTCGACCTCGTCGACCGCGGCGCGGGGCGGCTGGCGCGCGCGGGCCTGGTGCTGCTGCTGCCCCGCAGCTGGGCGCGGATGGAGCCGAGCCTGCGGATGCACGCCGAGAGCCCCGCGCGGGTCGACGTGCTGGACCGGCAGTTCGGGATGGACCGGCTGGTGACGTGGAACTGGCGGGTGGCGCTGGGTCCGCACGAGCTGAGCGAGCAGGAGCTGGACCTCCTCGCGGAGTCGAAGTCGGGGCTGGTGCGGCTGCGCGGGGAGTGGGTCCGGCTGGACCCGCGCACGCTGGCGGCGGTGCACCGGTTCGTGCGGAACTCCCGGGGTGGGGCGGCGACGTTCTCCGGTCTGCTCGGGCAGCTCGCCGGCGCGGAGCCGCCGCCGGCGCCGGTGGAGGACGTGCGCGCGACGGGCTGGCTCGGGGAGCTGCTCGCGGGCGAGGCGGAGCACCGCATCGAGGAGGTGCCGGCGCCGTCCGCGCTGGCCGCGACGCTGCGCCCCTACCAGCGGCGGGGCCTGTCGTGGCTGGCGTTCATGGACCGCCTCGGCCTGGGGGCGGTGCTGGCCGACGACATGGGCCTCGGCAAGACCGTGCAGGTGCTGGCGCTGCTGCTGCACGAGCGGGAGCTGCACGGCGCGCAGCGGCCGGGACCGACGCTGCTGGTGTGCCCGATGTCGCTGGTGGGCAACTGGGCGCGGGAGGCGGCGCGCTTCGCCCCGTCCCTGCGGGTCGTCGTCCACCACGGCGGGGGCCGGGCGCGCGGGGAGCAGGTCACGGCGCTGGCGGAGGCCGATCTGGTCGTCACGACGTACGGGTTGCTGGACAAGGACCTCGCCGCGCTGCGGGAGGTCCCGTGGCGGCGGCTGGTGCTGGACGAGGCGCACCACGTGAAGAACTCCTCGACGCGGCAGGCGCGCGCGGTGCGGCAGGTCCCGGCGGCGAGGCGGGTGGCGCTGACGGGAACACCGGTGGAGAACCGGCTGGAGGAGCTGCGCGGGGTGCTGGACGCGGTGGCGCCGGGGGTGCTGGGGTCGGCGGCGGCGTTCCGGCAGCGCTTCGCCCGCCCGATCGAGCGGGACGGGGACGCGGCGGTCGCGGCGCGGCTGCGGACGGTGACGCGGCCGTTCGTGCTGCGCCGGGTGAAGACGGACCGCTCGGTCATCGCGGACCTGCCGGAGAAGGTCGAGATGGTCGTCCCGGTGAACCTCACGCGCGAGCAGGCGGCGCTGTACCGGGCGACGGTGGCGGAACTGCTGAAGAAGGTGGACGAACTCACGCCGATGCAGCGGCGGGGGCTGGTGCTGCGGACGCTGACGCGGCTGAAGCAGATCTGCAACCACCCCGCGCACTTCCTCTCCGACGGCTCGCCGCTGCTGACGCGGGGCCGGCACCGCTCCGGCAAGCTCGCCGCGGTGGAGGACGTCGTGGAGTCCCTGCTGGCCGAGGGGGACAAGGCGCTGCTGTTCACGCAGTTCGCGGAGTTCGGCCACCTGCTCGTGCCGTACCTCTCGGACCGGTTCGGCGTGGAGGTCCCGTTCCTGCACGGTGGGGTGGCGCGGACCCGGCGGGACGCGATGGTGGCGCGCTTCCAGGCGGAGGACGGGCCGCCGCTGATGCTGCTGTCGCTGAAAGCGGGCGGTTCGGGGCTGAACCTGACCGCGGCGAGCCACGTCGTCCACCTGGACCGCTGGTGGAACCCCGCGGTGGAGAACCAGGCCACCGACCGGGCGTTCCGCATCGGGCAGCAGCGCCGGGTGCAGGTCCGCAAGCTCGTCAGCATCGGCACGGTGGAGGAGCGCATCGACGCCACTCTCACGGAGAAGTCGGAGCTGGCGGACCTGGTCCTCGCCCGGGAGACGGGGGCGGGCGAGGGGTGGGTCACGGAACTGGACACCGCGGCGCTGCGGGAGCTGCTGACCCTGTCGCCGGAGGCCGTCGGTGAGTGACCTGAGGCTGCGGCTGCCCCCGTGGGGGGCGCTGCTCGCCCGGCGGGTGCAGCTGGGCAGCGAGCACGGCCGCTACCAGCGGGGCACCGGGCTGCTGCGGGCCGGTGCCGTCACCGACGTGCGGACGGTGGGCGGTTCCCTCGTGGGATCGGTCCGGGGCTCGGCGGACGTGCCGTACCAGGTGGCGATGGCCGTGCTGCCGCTGACGGAGGCGCAGGTGCAGCGGGTCGCGGACGCGGTCGCGGTGGAGCCGTCGCTGCTGCTGGACCTGTTCGGGCGCCAGGATGCGGCCGCGGCGCACGCCCTCAGCGCCGGGACGGGCGTGGAACTGCTGCCCGCCGAGCGCAACCTCCTGCACTTCGCCTGCACGTGCCCGGACCCGCAGGAGCCGTGCAAGCACGCCGTGGCCCTGGCGCTGGCGGGCGCGGACCTGGTGCTGGACACCCCCGCGCTGTGGCTGCTGCTGCGGGGCTTTCCGCTGGAGGAGGTCGCCGGGGACCTGTTGGCCGAGGAGGACGTCGCGCTGGAGGGGGACCCGGACGCGTACTTCTCCCCCGCCGGGGAGGTGCCGGCGCTGCGGACGGGGGCGTCGGCGCGCACCGGTGTGGAGGCGCGCGACGCGGACCTGCTGCGGGCGGTGCTGCGGCCCGACCTGCCCCGGCTGCCCCGCACGTCGCGCGCATCGGTGGAGGCCCGGGTGGACGCCGCCGTGGACGCGCTGCGGGTGCTGTACGACGCGGTGGTGCGGCCGGACCCGCCCGGCCGGTGAGGCAGCCGCGGCTCGCCGGGCCCGACGGTGGTGGTCACCGCCGCGCCGAGGCGGCACCGGGCGCGGTCAGCGCGACGTCGCCCAGGTGTGGAACGCCACCGCCGCCGCCGTCGCGACCGCCGGGAAGGCCAGCACGAGGAACGCCGCGAAGGCGCGGTCCACGCGCCAGCGCCCCAGCCACCGGCCCACGTCGGCCGGCGCCGCCACGGACCGCACCGCCGCCAGGGCCTCCTCGCGGCGCACCCAGGCCGGGGCGAGGCCCACCAGGGCCGCGAGGATCCCCGCGGCCAGCACCACCCCCGGCAGCGCCGGCGGGACGAGCGCCACGAGCACCGCCCCCGACCCCGCCGCCGCCGTCCCGGGGACGACCACCGCGGAGCGCGCGAAGACGACGCCCGCGACCAGCGCGAGCACCCCGCACACCACGGCCGCGACGAGCACGGTCACCGGCACGGCGCTCACTGCTCCCCCACCCGCTGCTGCGGGATGGCCACCGCGGGGGTGGCGTGCACGTGGGTGCTCAGCCCGTGCGTCGTCTTCTCCCAGTAGAACGGCTTCGACACCAGCTGCCACAGCGCCTTGTACGAGGCCACGGAGTGCAGCACCCAGTACAGGGGCGCCAGCAGCGCGAACGGCGCGAGCCGGTAGTTGCCGCGCGCGAAGACCGCCAGCAGGTGGAAGAACACCACCGCCGCGTTGCCCACGGCGAGGTTCACCAGCGCGACGACCTGCACCCACTCCGGAAGGCCGCCCAGGACGGACGGGAAGAACAGCGACACCAGGAACAGCGCCCACAGCGGCGGGCCCGCCAGGAAGGACAGCGGCGTCCCGCCGATCAGCAGGAGGAACCCGAGGGACTTCCACACGCCGATGGTCCGCACCAGGCGCACCGGGTTGCGGGTGTGCACGAGGCACGTCTGCATGTACCCCTTGATCCAGCGGCTGCGCTGCCGGATCCAGTTCCCCACCGCGACGTTGGCCTCCTCGAACGTCGTGGAGCGGATCACCGCCACCCGCCCGCCGCGGGCTGCGGAACGGATGCCGAGGTCGGCGTCCTCGGTGACGTTGTAGGGGTCCCAGCCGCCGAGCTCCCGCAGGGGTTCGACCCGGAAGTGGTTGCTGGTGCCGCCGAGCGGGATCGGCAGCCCGAGGCGGTCCAGGCCGGGCAGGGTGTTGTCGAACCAGGCGGAGTACTCCAGCGTGAACATCCGCGTCAGCAGGTTCTCGTCGGCGTTGAAGTAGTTCAGGGCGGCCTGCACGCAGACCAGGTCGTCGCCGCCGTCGCGGAACGCCGCCACGGCCTTGCGCAGCTGGTCCGGGTCGGGGCGGTCCTCCGCGTCGAAGATGACGACCAGCTCGCCCTGGGCGAACGCCAGCCCGATGTTGCAGGCCCGCGGCTTCGTCTTCGGGGTCGAATCCGGCAGCACCAGCACGCGCACGATCTCCGGCGGCGCGGCGGCCAGCGCGGCCTCGAACGTCTCCGGGTCGTCCTCCTCCAGCAGCAGGAGGATCTCCAGCTTCTCCCGGGGGTAGTCCAGCGTGGCGAGGTTGTGCATCAACGTGGAGACGACGCTCGCCTCCTTGTACGCCGGGACGAGGATCGTGTACATCGGCAGGTCCTCGTCCGGGATGCGCTCACCGGCGCTCTCCGGTTCGCGCGGCACGTCCTCCGAGGCGATGCCGGCCAGCCCGATCAGCAGCTTCGCGAAGACGCTGCCCGCGAAGGCGACGTTGAGGGCGGCCACCAGGACCAGAACCGTCGCCGACGGCCACAGCAGCAGCCCGGCCACCGTCGCGGCGAGGAGCAGCAGGAGGACGAGCACCTGGGGGCGGGTGACCACCCGGGACGCCGACAGCTCCGGGGAGCGCTCGCGCAGTGAGTTCACGGCGGACTCGATGAGCTGGTTCCGCCACGCCACGCGCAGCGCCCGGTGGACGTCCCAGTCGGTCGTCACGAACTGCCGGACGGCGTCGACGCCGAGGACCGCGCGGACGTGCTCCTCGACCTGGTCGCAGGGGCGCCCCGAGGCGGCCACCACGGCGGTGGTCCGGCCGTCCTCGCCGGTCTCCACCCGCAGCGGCACCCAGCCCTGCTCCGCGAGGAGGGCCGGGTCGAAGCGGGGCGGCAGGGCGGGGTCGATGTCCTGCGGGTCGACGTAGACGAGCTCCGACTGCCAGACGTCGGCCAGGGCGGAGTACAGGTCGCGGCGCGTGATCGCCTCGCGGGCCAGGAGCACCGTGCCGAGCGGGGTGCCGACGCGGCGGTGCTGGCGCAGCGCCGACTCCAGCAGTTCCGGCTCGACCAGGCGCCGTTCCAGCAGCACCTCCCCCAGGCGCGCGGAGGCGGACCGGAGCGGGCTGCCGAAGGCAGCGGCCGCTCCGGCCCGCAGGTCCGGAGGAGTGGTCACCCATGAGGGATCGACCACCCGGGGGACGGAGTGGACGGGCAGTCACCCGGATGGGGGTTGCGGCCGGCGCCGCGGTGGATCACACCGGCTGCAGCCCCGGGTTCCCCGCCTCCGTCACGAAGGAGGCACGGGTGCGCACCGCAGCACCCGGCTGCGACACCCGGTCCAGCACCCGGAAGTCCGCGCGCAGCTGCTGCCGGTCCAGCCGCGCCACCACGTAGCCGCGCTGGTCGCTGGCGAGCTTCAGGTCGGGGTTGTCCGCCAACTGGCTCCGGCCCGCGGCGTACTCGTCGCTGCCGTCCCCGCCGGAGGTGATGGACGTGCACACCAGCTCCACCCCGATCGGGTCCGCGTCCGCGTCCGACGGGTTGCGGGTGAGGTCCGCGGCGTAGTGCTTGTGCACGTCACCGGTGAGCACGACGGGGTTCTCCACGCCGCGCTCCACGAAGGCGTCGAGGAGGCGCTGCCGGCTGGCGGTGTAGCCGTCCCAGGAGTCCGGGTTGAAGCCGCGCGCGGCCCCCGGGAGGTAGTCGTGCTCGTGCACCATCACCTGCTGCGCGAGGACGTCCCACGTCGCCGGCGAGCGCTGCAGGCCGTCCAGCAGCCACGCCTCCTGCTGCGCCCCGAGCATGCTGCGGTTCGGGTCGTCGCGCTCCGGGCTGTGCGCGGGGAACCGGTCCCCGTTCGGCTGGTCGTCGCGGTACTGGCGGGTGTCGAGGACGTGGAACTCCGCCAGCCTTCCCCAGGAGAAGCGGCGGTAGAGCTGCAGGTCCACCCCGTTCGGGCGGGAGGCAGCGCGCAGCGGCATGTTCTCGTAGTACGCCTGGTAGGCGGCGGCGCGGCGGGCGGCGAACTGCTCCGGCGTCGGGTACGGGTCCTGCTCCTCGGCGACGAGGTCGGCGTAGTTGTTCTCGAACTCGTGGTCGTCCCACGTGACGATCCACGGCGCGGCGGCGTGCGCGGCCTGCAGGTCCGGGTCCGTCTTGTACTGCGAGTGCCGCTGCCGGTAGCCCGCCAGGGTCGTCGTCTCCGGGCCCAGGTGGTCGCGGACGTTGCCGGACTTCGCGACGTAGTCGTTCGCCTCGTACTCGTAGATGTAGTCGCCGAGGAACAGCACGACGTCCGGCTGCTCCTCCGCGAGGCGCCGGTACGCGGTGAACCAGCCGTGCTCGTACTGCGCGCACGAGGCGAACGCCATCGTCAGCGGCGACGCCCACGTGTGCGGCGCCGGGGCGGTGCGCGTCATGCCCACCGGGGAGACGTGCGCGGTGCGGCCGGGCACGCGGAAGCGGTACCAGAACTCCCGGCCCGCGGGCAGGCCGGCCAGCTCCACGTGCACGCTGTGCGCGAGCGCGGGGCGCGCCACCTGCCCGCCGCGGCGCACGATCCGGCGGAACCCCGGGTCGGCCGCCAGCTCCCACTGCACGGGCACCGGGTGGTCCGGCATCCCGCCGCAGCCGTCCTCCGCGTCCGGCTGCGGCGCGAGCCGCGTCCACAGCACCACGCCGTCCGGGGTGGGGTCGCCGGACGCGACGCCGAGGGTGAACGGGTCCCCGAGGGGGCGGTCCTGCGGGCGTGCGCCGGCGGTGAGCAGTCCCGCACCGAGGGCGGCGCCACCGCCCAGCAGGGTGCGGCGGGCGAGAGTGGGAGTGGGAGTGGGCGCGGGCATGGGGCTCCTCCGGCGGTGCTGCGGGTTCCGGTGCGTCCGGCCTCCGGAGCGTCGCGGGGGCGGACTGCGCGACGGCTGCCGCGGCGTGGAGGTGCGGTGAACTCGCCGTGACCGGTTGTCCGCCCTATCCGCGGTCCGCCAGGTCGGCGACGCGCTGCCGGGCGCCCGCCTGGATCAGACCCGAGTCCGTGGCGGCCGCGACGAAGCGGAACCCCAGGTCGAGGAAACGGGCGCTGCGCTCCGCGGTCGAGCCGAACGCACCCGGCACCACACCGCGCTCCCGGCAGGCGCGGACGACCGTGGGCAGCGGGTCGTCCGCCCCGTCCGCCGCCAGCAGGGCGTCGACGTCCGTGCCCAGTTCCAGCGACAGGTCGAACGGGCCGACGAAGACGACGTCCACGCCCTCCGTCGCGGCGATGGCGTCCACGTTCGCCAGGCCGTCGCGCGTCTCCACCATCACCGCGCAGATCGCGGCGGCGTCCGCCTCCGCCGGGGCGGGCGCGGACAGCGCGGCGTCCAGGGCGTGCGGGCCCCAGCTGCGGTTGCCCGTCGGGGCGTAGCGGCACGCGCGGGCGGCATGCCGGGCCTGCTCCGGAGTGCTCACCATCGGGACGACCACGCCCGCCGCCCCCGCGTCCAGCGCCCGGCCGATGTCCTGGGTGTCCAGGCGCGGCGGGCGGACCAGCACCGGCGCGTCGGTGGCGGTGGTGCCGCGCAGGCAGTCGCGCACCGAGCGGTCGTCGTGCTCGCCGTGCTGCATGTCGAGGACGACCCACCGGAAGCCGCTACGGGCCAGCGAGGCCACCGCAGCGGGCGACGCCAGGCTGGACCAGCCGCCGAGGAGGGGGCCGGGAGAGGTGAGGAGGGGGTGGGGCACGGGGAGCTCCTGGGGTGGGTCGGGACGGGACCGGACTGGGTGGAACGATCCTGCCCGCACCCCGGTGCCCGCGACGACGGCGCCGCCGCGGGCCGACCGTCACCCCCGTCGGGCTCGGACGGCCGCGAGGAGGACCTCGTAGGACAGCACGGCCCGCAGCACCCCCAGCAGTGCGTCGACGTCCTCGCCCGGCTCGCGGAGCTCCCGCAGGAGCAGCGCGTCCGGCGAGGCACCGCCGCTCGCGGCACGGGCACGACGAGCCTCCCTGGCCGGGAGGTCGTGGTCGGACACCGCAACGGCGAGGGCGCAGCGCACGGCGTCGGCGGGTGCGCCCTGCAGCGTGGCCAGGACCTCCTCGCACGCCGTGAGCCACGCGTCGTCGTCCGGCTCGGAGTCCTCCATCTCGTCGACGACGACGTCGTCCACGAGCATCGACACGGCCCACCAGGCGGGCACGACCCCCTCGTGGTCGTCGAACGGCAGCGCGAGCGCCCGCTCGGCCAGGCGCCGGGCACGCGGCTCGTCGCCGTCGCGCAGGGCGTGCAACGCCTTCGCCAGCAGGTTCTCCGCCGCCGCCTGCAGGGCGAAGCTGGCGTCGGACATCTCCCGCCGGGCCGGCGTCGGGTCGCCGAAGGCACTGGACGGGAGTTCTTCGAGAGCCGACGGCGGACGTTCAGAGACCACCGCGCGACGGTAGCGCCGGTACGCGCGGCGATCCAGGGTGGATCGCCGACAGCCGCTCCTACGATCGTGACCATGTCGTCGCCCATGCCGCGCGTCCGCACCGCCACGACGGCATCGCCGCTCGTCGAGGTCGACGACGAGGGGCGACGTGCGCTGCGCGCCTGGGCTGACATCGACCGGTTCGAGATGCCGGAGGTGGAGCGGGACGACGACCGCGGGTACCGCGCCACCGGCCTGCTGGATCCGGCGATGCTGGACCCCGGAGCGCCCTCGACCTGGCCGCCGCGCCCGCGCAAGGACCCGCCTCGAGGCGGAGAGCATGTGCTCGGGTGCTCCATCATGATCGGCTGCGTCCCGAGGACGCAGGTGGAGGACGACCTCGACGAGGCCTTCGCCGACGACCTCCGGCTGCGTGAGGTGCGGCGCCCCTCCACCCGCCGAGGCGGGACGGCACCGAAGCTGACGTTCCGCGCGTCGTTCGCCGTGGACGCCTCCGGCGTCCCTGTGCCCGAGTCGCTGCAGTACCACCCGATCGTGGACTTCGCGGAGTTCGCCCGACGGAGGGGTACGACGGCGAACACGGAAGCGGTGGTGCAGGAGGGACTGCGCCTGGTGGACGAGCGGGAACGCGCCACGCAGTCCTCCTGGGACGAGCTGCTGTCCAAGAGCGCGGAGGAGGACCCGCGCCTCCTGGTCGAGCGGCTCGTCCGCCTGCTGCACGTCAGCGATGCACCGGAGCGTCCGCGACGAGTCCGCTTCGACTCCCGGTGGGTACCGGTCGGTGCCGCCACCGAGGTGCAGCCCCGCTCCTTCTACCGGGAGGACCTCCTGGCCATCGCGCAGTCGCCCACGTCCCTGGCCGCGGCCACCTACCTCACCGGGCGGCCCGGTGGCCGCCCCGGCGCCTGCCGCGACGCGGGATCCGACGCGCGGGAACGACGCCAGGAACTGCTGGAGCCCGCGCGCCTGCCGCGCGCGGCGTGGCCCGGCACGTACCTGCCGCGCCTGTCGCAGCAGGTGGCCCTGGCGTGCCTGCTGGAGGACGAGGACCCCGTCGTGGCCGTCAACGGTCCACCGGGGACGGGCAAGACGACCTTCCTGCGCGAGGTCTACGCCAACGTCCTCGCGGACCGCGCAGCCGTGATGGTCGCCTTCGACGACCCGCGCGACGCGTTCGGGGCCAAGATCGACGTGCCGATGACCTCTGGCGGCTCCCGCCCCTTCTTCCCGCCGGACGAGCGGCTGTGCGGGTTCGAGATCCTCGTCGCCTCCTCGAACAACGCAGCGGTCGAGAACGTCAGCCAGCAGGTGCCCAAGCTGAAGGAGGTCCACGAGCCGTTCCAGAGCCGGGTGTCCTACTTCCGTGACGCCTCGGACCCGGAGAAGTCGGAGGACGGCCGGGACGTGACCCGACCCGGGCTGCTGCGGAAGGACGCACCGACCTGGGGGTTCGGAGCTGTGGCGCTGGGCCGCCGGGCCCTGACCGCAGACTTCGAGAGGGTCGCCGGTCGCTACGCGCGAGCCGAGGAGCCCGGCGCCCACCTGCTGCGGCTGCTCAAGGACGGGGGGAGCCTGGTCGACTGGCGCCACGCCCAGCAGCGCTACACCGCCGCGGTCGCCGCCGTGGAGGCGTGGATCGCGAACCTGGAGCATCACCGCGCCGCCGTGCGGGTCGCCCTGACCACGCTGCACGAGCACGCCGAGGCCGAGCAGCAGGCGGAACTGGCCGAGACCGGGGTGAGATCGGCGGCCACCGCGATCGCCGAGGCGACCCGGGAGGTGGAGGCGTGCGAGGAGGCAGCCCGTACCGCCGCCGACGCGGTGACCCGATTGAAGCGGAACCGGCCCGGCCTGTGGGAACTCCTGTCTCGCACCGAGAACGCGCAGGCATGGCGACGCGCCAGGGACTCGGCCAAGACGGCGTCGACGACGGCGGAGACATCGCTCCAGGAGGCTCGCAGCGGCGCTGAGGTCAGCGCGAAGCAGGAGGAACGAGCGCAGAAGGCGCTGTCGGTCGCCCGTGCGCGCTGTGAGGAACTGCGGGACAGCGCAGCACGGTGCAGGCCCGTCCTGGACAGGATCGACCCCCGGACCTTCGTCGACGACGAGCGCTGGTGGCAGCGCCCCCGCACGGACGCCGAGCAGGGCACAGCATGGGTGACCGGTGAACTCCACGATCTGCAGGCCGAGGTGTTCGCGGCAGCACTGCAGGTCCACGAGCAGTTCACCCGCCGAGCCGGCGCGAAGGTGTCGGCGAACCTGCGGATGTGGATGCACCTGCAGGCCGGTGAAGCGTGCAAGCCGGCGGATGCGCAGCACGCCCTGGCCGCGTGGCGTTCGTTCTTCCTCGTGATCCCTCTTGTCTCGACCACCTTCGCCTCGCTGGCACGCCTGCTGGCGGGGGTTCCCGCCGGCTCCCTCGGCTGGCTGGTCGTGGACGAGGCCGGGCAGGCACCGCCCGCTCACGCGGTGGGTGGGTTCTCGCGCTTCCGACGCGCCGTGGTCGTCGGCGACCCGCAGCAGCTGGAACCGGTGGTCGGCTTGCCGGAGCTGCTCGTCGACCGCCTGATGGCCGCCCACGGGGCTCCGCCGGAACTCGCGCCCACGCGGGGGTCCGTGCAGCGGTCGGCCGATGCGGTCAGCCGCTCGGGGACGACGCGCGAGGAGGGCTGGGTGGGCCTCCCGCTGCTCGTGCACAACCGGTGCCTCGAGCCGATGTTCAGCGTGTCCAACAAGATGGCCTACGACGGCGCCATGGTGCTCGGCCGCGAGCCCAAGCCCGAGCGCGAGGCGACGACCGTCGGCGAGAGCCGCTGGATCGACGTCCCCCGCCCGGACGGGCCGCACTTCCACGAGGCGGACGCCACCGTGGTGCGGCGCCTGCTCGAGGACCTCGAGTGGGACGTCGAGAAGCCTGCCACCGTCGCCGTCATCAGCCCCTTCCGCGACGTCGTCCGGGGCATGCAGCGCGTCGTCGACGAGGAGCTCCGCACCCGACTCCGCGGAGCGACCCCTGAACGCGTCGACGAGCTGTGCCGGGTGGGAACCGTCCACACGTTCCAAGGACAGGAGCGGCACGTCGTCGTCCTGGTTCTCGGGGGCGGCTCACGAGGCGCACGACGCTGGGCGGCCATGACGCCGAACCTCCTCAACGTGGCGGTGACACGCGCCAAGGACCGACTCGTCGTGGTGGGCGACTGGTCGGCGTGGCACGACGTCGGGAATGCAGAGGTTCTCGCGGATGGGCTGCGGAAGGCTCCGTTCGACGGGTGAAGCCCAGCCGGTGCATCAGACCGCCCCATCGGGCGAATCGCCGGGCTCCTCCGGAACGGGATCGTCCGCCTCGGCGTCGGCCACCCCCGACTCCCCCTCGGGAACGACCGCGTCCAGCATGGCGACGATGTCCTCCAACTGCTGGCCCAGCCGTCGAGGAGGGGACCGGGAGAGGTGCGGAGGAGGTGGGTCCCGGAGGCTCCTGGGTGTGGTCGGGCACGCGGCGGCTGCCGCGCTGTGGAGGTTCACGCTCAGAGTGATCGGGTCGCCTGGTCGTGCATCCGTCGTGCCCAGTCGACGGCCTGCGCGGCGCGCGCGGGGGAGACCATGCTCGCGGCGTAGTGCGCCTGGTCCTTGATGTCCAGCAGGCGGCGCAGGTCCTTCGCCAGGGCCGCTCCGTCCGGACGGACGCTCGCGACGAGATCGACCGCCTGCCGGTGATCCTGACCACGGGAGCGCTGCCCCAGCCGGGAGCAGCAGACCGCGTCAGCCGTGGCGATGCCCGAGAGCACGGCGAGGGCAGCGGCCACCTGCGGGCGTGCAGGGGCTCACGCGTCCTGCCGGGCTCATCGGGCGAGGCTCCTCAGCAGCGAGCCGAGGTTCCGGCCGGTCAGGGTGAGCGCCTCGCGGCGCCACGACGCGACGATGGGCTCTCCCGCCACGACGTGCTGGCGCAGTTCTGCGAGCGAGATGTCGTACGGCTGCACGGGGTTGCCCGTCCAGGCGTGGGCGGTCGCCACGAGGGTCTCGACGTGCTGCTCCCAGGCCAGCAGTCGTTCTGGAGCGATGCCCTCGCCGCGGACCAGCAGGAGGTCGATGTCGGATTCGGCACTCCCGTCACCACGGGCCAGCGAGCCGAACACCGCTGCCGTGACGGGGCGGACGGACCAGTGCTCGAGGTGCGTCGTGAGTCGGTGCAGCAACTCGGTCCGCAGCCGGGTGAGCAGCTCGACCGCCGGCCACGCCAGATGGTCCCGGTTTCCCGTGTAGTAGACGGCGTTGCTGCGGCGCTCGGCCCGCACGACGCCCTCTGCCGTGAGGCGCTTGAGGACGCGCTGCACGCCTGGCCTCGAGCCCGTGCTGACGAGGCGTGCGACCTCCCGCCCGGCGAGGGGCGTGGTGGTGCCGGCGAGCACCGCCAAGACGGGTCCGTCCAACGAGGGCACCACGCTGCGCACAGGGTGAGCCAAGTCCATGTGGCTACTTCAGGAGCCGACCGGCTAGAAGAGAAGCCACCCTGGTGCCGGGCTGATCAACCCCTCACCCCTCCCCCTCGCCCTCCTCGTGCACGAGCGGCACCGGCGTCCACTCCTCCGTCCCGGCCGGGGTGTCCAGACCCTCGTGCGGGCGGATGCCGCGCCGCTCCAGCGCCCCCCACAGCCCCTCCATCGCCGCGTCGGGGTCGTAGCCGAACTCGCTCTCCCGCACCCGCCAGAACCTCCACCCGGCGCGCTTGAGCTCCTGCTCGCGCTGGAGGTCCTCGATGCGGGCCTCCCGGGAGGAGTGCCACCGGTCCCCGTCGCACTCCACGGCGAGGCGGCCCTTCGCGCCGGTCACGACGAGGCCGATGCGCCGCCCGTTGACCTCCCAGCCGGGGGTGACCTGGTAGCCGCGCTCGCGGATGCGCAGGTAGACGCGCTGTTCGAACAGCGACTCGAACGCGTCGTGCCGGGTGTCGAGGGGGACGTCCGCCAGTTCCACGGTGGAGCGCACGGGCGGCGGGCTGGCCATGTAGGTGAGCAGGGACCGGCGCAGGTCCTGCGGGGACAGCACGTCGACGCCGACGGAGTGGAACAGCCACATCTGGTCCTGCGCGCGGGACGCGGCCACGTTGAACCGGCGCTGGTCCTCCTCGCGGCTGAGGGCGTAGCGCTTCTCCGCGGCCACCAGGGACAGGAACACCACGTGCCGCTCGTCGCCCTGGAAGTCCGGCGGCGTGCCCACGCGCAGCCTGCGCTGCTCGAACACGTCCGCGGGGATGCGCTGGCGCAGCTCGTCCTCGATGAGCTCCACCTGGGCGCTGCCCTGCAGGACGACGACGCCGAAGGTGCGGCCTGCGTAGGCGGGGTCGTCGAGGCAGGCGGTGACCTGCTCGGCGATCGCGACGGCCTCGGCATGGTTGCGCAGCCGGGTCCCCGCGCCCTCGGTGGCGGCACCGGGGACGTGGGTGATGCGCAGCGGCGGAAGCCGGTCGCTGCCGAACTGCCGCAGCGGCACCAGCGGGGAGTCGGCGTAGAACTGCTTCGACGACCACTCGATGATCTCCGGCATGCAGCGGAAGTGCTCCCGCAGCTTCACGACGGACCCGAAGCGCGTCGCCAGCAGGCTGAACAGGCTGTCGCGGGGGGTCAGGGAGTTCCGCAGGTGGCGGGGGACGTCGGGCAGGTAGCTGTCGAGCTTGTCGAAGATGGGCTGCAACTGACCGTGGCTGACGGCGGAGGGTGCGCACTGCCGGTCGTCGCCGACGACGATGACGCGCGGAGCGAGCCACAGCAGGAACAGCGCCTCGATGCTGGCCAGGCTGGCCTCGTCGATGATGACCACGTCGAAGGAGTTCCGGTCCGGCGGGACGGTCTCCAGCACGTCGCTGAGCGGCATGATCCACGCCGGCACCGCGCCGCGAGCCTCGGCCATCGCCTCCCGCGCGCCGCGGGCGTAGTAGTGGCTGTAGCGGCCGGTCCCCTTGCCCATGGACCGGGTGTTCTGCTGGTACGAGCGCAGCGCCTGTGCCTGCCGCGCCGTCATCCGCGACAGGCACGCGTGCCACGCCTTCGCAGCGGCCAGCTTCGCGGTGAGGCTCCACACGGTGCGGGTGGCCTCGTCCAGGCGGGTGTCCAGCCGCGCCTCCAGCCCCGGGGCGCGCTGCCCCTCGAAGAACGTCTGCGCGGCGGCCCACGCCCACGCGTCCTCCAGCTCCCCGAGGCGGCGCTGCCACACCGGGTCGGCGGCGCTGGCCTGCACCAGCTGCGCCAGGCCCGGGTGGGCCTCGTTCAGCTCCCGCCACAGCTCGTCGGCGTGCGCCTGCTGCTCCGCGTCGACGCGGGCGGCGGCGAGCGCGGCGACCGCGGCGGCGTACGCCTCGGCGTCGCGGGAGACCGCCGCGGCGAGCAGGTCGCGGCACTCGGGGGCGGCGCGGTCGACGTGCGCGACGATCTGCAACCCGACGACGGCCTGCTCCAGCGCGGAGGTGGCGGCCCGCGCATCCCGCTGCGCGGCGAGCCCGTCGACCGCCTCCACGAGGGCGGACCACTCCTCCTCCGAGGTGAGGCTGCGGGCGATCCCCGCGCCGGACAGCTCCCGGCGGATCGCGTCGACCGCCTGCAGCAGCTCGTCCAGGGACACCAGGTCCCGGTGCGCGCCGACGAGCTGGGACACCCTGCGCGCCAGCGGGGCGTCCGCCGGCACCTCCAGTCCCGCCTGCGCCCAGCGCCGGGCCAGCGCCGCGGCCGTCACCTCCACGTCGAGGCGGTCCAGGACGAGGGCGAGGAGCTCCGCGCTCGAGGGCGGCAGGCCGTCGACCGTGGCGCCCTCCAGCAGCGGTTCCGCCTGCTTCTGCACCGCCGGCTTCAGCATCCCCTTGAGCTTGCCACCGGCCCGCAGGTGCTCCAGGAGCGCGCGGCCGGCGTCGAGCTGCCCCTTCGCGCTGCCCTGGCCGGCCGCCTCGAACCTGGGCAGCTCCACCTCCCGCAGCCCCAGGGAGCGCAGCCTCCGCTCGGCGTCCTCGGCCTGCCCTGCGACGTCGGTGAGCTGCCGCCACAGCAGCGCGTCGCGCCCCGCGAGGGCGTCGTCGAGGAACTGCCGGCGCCAGTCCGCCGGCCCGCCGCGCAGCGCTGCCAGGCCCGCGCGGACGCGCTCGGAGTGCGCCCGCAGCCGGCCGAACGCCTCCTCCCCGCAGCGCTCCAGCTCCGTCACGAGGTCCGTGCGGACAGCGCGCGCGGCGGTGACCGCGGCCTCCTCCGCCGCCACCAGCTCCGCGAACGACTCCGGCGGCAGCAGCGCCCCACCGGGCGGGATGAACTGGGAACCGCGGGCCCGCCGCTCCGGCGTCGTGGTGGCCAGCAGGCCCACCAGTTCACCGATCCGCCCCGCCGGCACCGGCAGCGCCGGCGGTGCGCCCGGCGGCAGCGGCGTCGGCATCCACCCCAGCCGCTCCGACCGCTCCCGCAGCCGCGTCGCGATCGCCCCCAGGGTTCCGGAGTACCCCGGCGCGACCTCGGGGTGCTCCTGCGTCTCCGCCTCCCGCAGCGCCCGGACGACGTCCGTCAGGTTGGCGGCCTTCTCCCGGGCTGCGGCCAGCTCCTCCGCGAGGGAGTCGATCTGGCGCTCGTAGCGCCCCGCGTCGAACGCGGCGTGCCGGTCCACGAGCGCGTTCACGCTGCGGGCCAGCTCCGTGGAACCGCCCCGGCCCTGGTCCGTCATCGACACGCACAGCTGGCGCACCCCGACGGGGACCTTGTGCCGCAGCACCGCCAGCGCCTGCGCCTTCTGGCTCGTCACCAGCACCCGCTGCCCCTCCGCGACGAGAGCGGAGATGAGGTTGGCGATGGTGTGCGTCTTCCCCGTGCCCGGTGGGCCCTGCACCACCACGCCCGTGTCGCGGCGCAGCCTCGTCATGACGGTGGCCTGCTCCGGGTTCGCCGGCAGCGGGAACAGCGGGTCCTCCGCCAGGGCGGTGGTGCTGCCCTCCGCGCGCAGCCACGCCATCCGCTCCTCCGGCTCCAGCGCCCGCAGCAGCTGCGCCAGGCCCAGCGGCGCGAGGGCGTCCGGGCCGGACAGCTCCTCCAGCATCCGCTCGTAGTAGCCGATGAGGCTCGTCCGGCCCCGCGGGCGCAGCACCAGCGCCGGCGCGAACCGCAGCGTCGGCGTGCTCCCCGCCTCGGCCTGCGCCTGCCAGTCCTTCGCGTAGGCGTGGCAGGCAGGCAGCGCCAGGGCGCGCCACTGCTCCAGCAGCTCGTGGTTCTCGTCCGCCAGCGGGCCCGCCTCCATCGCGCGCGCCGCCACCCGGGCCGGTTCCGCGCGGACCGCGTCGAACCCCTCCAGGCCGGTGAGCAGGTCCCGGTCGTGCACCCGCAGGCCCGTGCCGTCGGCCACCGACAGCCGCAGCACGCCGGTGCGCACGTCCACCTCCACCCCGAGGCGGGCGCTGAGGACGTGGTTGCGGATCAGCGGGCCCTCTGCGGGCTGCCACGTCAGGAAGCCCGTGGCCAGCACGAGCTCGAACTGGTCGTCCTGCTGGGAGAGGTGCCGGTAGGCGGTGCTCAGGTCGTCGTACCAGCGCCGCGCCGGGGCCGTGTGCCGCTCCCGCTCCGCCCACGCCTCCCACTCCGCGCGCCAGCGGCCGTAGGGGCCGAACGCCTCCGCGACGGAGTGCGCGGCGCCCGCCTCGACGTCGGGGTCCTCCGCCGGGTCGTGGGTCAGCGGCGGCGGCGGGCCGGCGGAGTCGTCCAGCGGGCCCACCACCCAGCCCCGCAGCACCGGCGGCAGCTCGGGCGGCGGCTCCGTCGGCACCGGCGCGAAGGACATCACGACCTCCTGCGCCTCCGCGGCCGCGTCCAGGGACGTGCCCTCGGGCAGGTCGGACAGCCACATCACCAGCCGGTGCGCGTCCACGTCCAGCACCGGGTCCCGGCCAGCGCGCGCCAGGTCCCGCAGGAACTCCACCAGCCGCGTCGTCTGCTCGACCATGTCGCGGCTCAGCGCCGAGCCCGCTTCCGTCATGGCACCTCCTTGCTCACGTCGAGTGTGCATGATGTGACGCAGCGAGGTGGGTGGGGCGGGGTGGTTCGGCGCGGCGGCGCCGTCAGCGAGGCGGCCGGGGCCTGACGGGGACCGCCCGCACCGGTGGCGCGACCGCCGTGTCGCCCGCCGGTGAGGCGAGCGACCGCTCGAAGCCGGTGAGGAGGTCGACGAGGCCCGCCACCTCGAAGGTCCGGTTGCGGCGTCCCGTGGACGTCTGCTGGAGCACGCCGGCTCGGTGCAGGCGCTCCACCGCCTCGTTCACCGCCTGGTCCGAGCGGCCCGTCGCCCGCACGAGGTGCGCGACGGTGAGGACGGGAAGCTGCGCCAGGACCTCGTCCAGCAGCAGCTCGACCGTGGAGCCGGCACGGACGGCGCCCACAGCCTCCCGCCACCTCTCGCGCAGGGCCGCCAGGCCGTCGGTCAGCTCCGCCACGCGCCCGCACGCCTCCGTGGTGGCCGCGGCGAAGGTGGCGATCCAGTCCGCGACGCCGCGCGGGGCGTCCGGATCGCGGTAGGACGTGAGCCCTGCGACGTAGTCCCGGCCGCGGGTGGCCAGGACGAGGCTGATGGGCGGAACGTGTCGGGGGCTCAGACCGCGGCGCGTGAGGACGACGTGGATCAGCGCCCTGCCGGTGCGGCCGTTGCCGTCGGGGAAGGGGTGGATCGTCTCGAACTGGGCGTGGGCGAGGGCGGCCTGGACCAGCGGCGGGTGCAGGTCCGACTCGAGGTAGTCGGCCAGGTCCTCCAGCAGGGCGGCCACCTCACCGGGCGGTGGGGGGACGAACTCCGCCTGGCAGGGGTTGTAGCTGCCGCCGCCGATCCAGTTCTGCGTCGTCCGCACCCGTCCCGCCCACGCCGCGTCGCGAGTGCCGTGCAGCAACGCGTGGTGGATGTCGCGGATGCCCTCCACGCCGATCCGCGGACGGCGGGCGACGTCGTCCACGGCTGCGCGCATCGCGTCGATGTTGCCCAGGACCTCCGCAGCGCCGGCGTCGGGCGAGGAGCCGTCGTCCCGCCTGGCCGCATCCGCGCGCGCGAGCCGCCGGCCGCCGATCTCCAGGCCCTCGATGCGGGACGACGCGACGGCCTCGGCGCGCAGGAGCAGCCGGGCCACCGCTTCGTAACCGCGAAACGGCAGCTCGCCCGTGTTGAGGTGCTGGACCGCACGCTCCGCGTCGGAGACGTCGGCGGCGACGTCGGCCGGGAGGAGCACCTCACGGCCGACGAGCGGATCGGGGACGTGGGCGTCGTAGGTGCAGGGCTGGCGGTGGCGGCGGGGAAGGCCCGCGACGTCGGCCGGGTCGGGCGACCAGGTGGCACGGACGAGGCGGGGCACGCACTGAGCATAGTCAGCTTTGGCACATAACCTTGACCATGGGCCTGAGATGCCGCGGTGCGACGTCCGGTCGACCAGCCCTGGACGTCGGACGGTTCGCCTGCCCCGGTGAGATGAGCGCTACCTGCTCCCCCACCCCCAGCGCACCGCCCGGCGGCGCGGGTGGACCCGTGACAGGGTTCGTCCAGTGAGCGGCACCTTCACCACCGGCATGCGCACCATGGCCCGCGGCGCTCGCGAGGAACCGCGGCTGTTCGCCGTCGCCATCGCCGGGTCGGTGGTCTACGGCGTGGGGACCGCCGCCACCGGCTGGCTGGTGGGGCGGGTCACCGAGCGGGTCGTCGTCCCCGCCGTCACCGGCTCCGCGGGAGGCTCCGTCAGCACCTGGGACGTGTGGCTGGCCGGTGCCGCGCTGATGGCCGTCACCGTCGTCACCGTCGCCGGGGTCCTGGCGCGGCGCATCTGGGCCGGTGCCGTCGCCTTCGCCCTGCAGGCCCGCTACCGGCGCCGCCTGGCGCGCCGCTACCTGGAACTGCCCCTGTCCTGGCACCACGCCCACCCCGCCGGGCGCCTGCTGGCCACCGCCGGCTCCGACGTGGAGGCCACCTGGCAGGCGATGCTCGTCCTGCCGTTCGCGCTCGGCGTCGTCGTCCTCATCGGCGTCGCCGCGGTGGCGATGGCGGCGGCCGACCCCCTGCTGGCCGCCGTCGCCCTGCTCGTGGTCCCCGCACTGGTGGCCGCCAACGTCGTCTACCAGCGGCGCATGTCCCCCCGGGTCACGCAGGTGCAGCGGCTGCGCGGGGAGGTCTCGGCCACCGCGCACGAGAGCTTCGAGGGTGCGCTCGTGGTCAAGACCCTCGGCCTGGCGGACGAGGAGGTCGAGCGCTTCGCCCGCGACGCCGACCGGCTGCGCGCGGCGAACGTGGCGGCCGGGCGCACCCGCGGCGCGTTCGAGCCGGTCATCGAGGCGCTGCCCAGCCTCGGCACCCTCGCGGTGCTCGCCGTCGGCACGGCCCGCGCGGCCAGCGGAGCGGTCGGCGTCGGCGACCTCGTGCAGATCGCCTTCCTGCTGGGACTCCTCGCCTTCCCGGTGCGCTCCTTCGGCTGGCTGCTGTCCGAGCTGCCGCGCACCGTGGCCGGCGACGCGCGCGTGCAGGCGGTGCTGCGCGAGAGCGCGACGACGCCCTGGGGCGAGCGCCACCTGCCCGACGCCGGCGCCGGACCGGCGCCCCTCGCGACGACCGGGCTGAGCTACCGCCACCCCGCCCCGGCCGTCGACCCGCTGGCCGGGCAGCGTCGGCACCACGACAGCGGCCCGACCCCGCGCCACGAACCCTCCCCCGCTCTCGCCGACGTCTCCCTCGACGTCGCGGCCGGCTCGACGGTCGCCGTCGTGGGCAGCACCGGCTCCGGCAAGTCCACGCTGGCCGGGCTGCTGGTGCGCCTGGTCGACCCCACCTCGGGCGCGGTGCTGCTGGACGGCGTGGACGTGCGCGAACTCGCCGAGGGGCAGGTCGCGGGCGCCGCGGCCCTGGTCCCGCAGTCCACGTTCGTCTTCGACGACACCGTGCGCGGCAACATCGCCCTCGGCCTGGACGCCGACGACGTGCCCCCCGACCGCCGCGTGGGCGACGACGACATCTGGGAGGCGCTGCGGCTGGCGCGCGCCGACGGGTTCGTCGCCGCCCTGCCGAACGGCCTCGACGAACTGGTCGGCGAGCGCGGCTCCACCCTCTCCGGTGGCCAGCGCCAGCGCCTCGCCCTGGCCCGGGCGCTGGTGCGGAAGCCGCGGCTGCTGGTGCTCGACGACGCCACGAGCGCCCTGGACCCGGCCGTGGAACGGGCCGTGCTCGACGGGCTCGCCGCCTCCGGTGCCGGCACCACCGTCGTGGTCGTCGCCTACCGCCCGGCGACCATCGCGCTCGCCGACGAGGTGGTCCACCTGGAACGGGGACGGGTTGTGGACAGAGGGCCCGCCGAGGAGGTCGCCGCCCGCGACGCCGGCTACCGCGACCTCGTCACCGCCTACGCCCGCGCGGCACGCGACCGCGCGGACGAGGCGGCGGGAAGGGCGGGCCGGGCATGAGCACCGCCGTGAAGAGTTCCGCCCCGCGCGAGGGTGTGCTGCGCCGCGCACAGGAACTCGCCCCCGAGATCGCCCAGGGCCTCGGCGTCACCCTCGCCATCGCCGCGGCCACCACCGTCGGCAAGCTCGTCGTGCCCGTCGCCGTGCAGCAGACCGTCGACACCGGCGTCCTCGCCCCCGGCGGCCCCGACGTGCAGCGCGTCGTCGTCCTCTGCGCCGTCGCCGCCGTCATCGTGCTGCTCACCACCGTCACCGCCTGGGTGGTGAACGTGCGGCTGTTCCGCGCCACCGAGGCCGGACTCGCCAGCCTCCGCGTCCGCGCGTTCCGCCACGTCCACGACCTCGCGGTGCTCACCCAGAGCGGCGAACGGCGCGGCGCCCTCGTCAGCCGCGTCACCAGCGACGTCGACACCATCTCCACGTTCCTGCAGACCGGCATGCTCGTCCTGGTCCTGTCGCTCGGGCAGGTGGTGCTCGCGACGGGCCTGATGTTCTTCTACTCCTGGCAGCTGGCACTGGTGGTGCTCGGCTGCTTCCTGCCGCTGGTCCTGCTCCGCCACCGGTTCCAGCGGCCCGTCGCCCAGGCCTACGCCGCGGTGCGGGTGCGGATGGGCGAGATGCTGTCCGCGATCTCCGAGACCGTCGTGGGCGCCGACGTCATCCGCGCCCACGCCGCCTCCGCCCGCTCCTGGCGCACCGTCGACGCCGCCGTCGAGGCCCACCGCAAGCAGGCCGTCAAGGCGCAGGTGGCGACCGCGGCGACGTTCTCGTCCGGGGTGCTCGTCTCCGGTCTCGTCGTCGCGCTCGTCCTCGTCGTCGGCACCCTGCTCGGGATGAACGGCGACCTCACCCTCGGGCGGCTGCTCGCCTTCCTCTTCCTCGCGCAGCTCTGGGTCGGGCCCGTGCAGGCCACCGCCGAGGTGCTCAACGAACTGCAGAACGCCCTCGCCGGCTGGCGACGCGTCGTCGAGCTCATCGACACCCCCGTCGTCGTGCCCGAACCTTCCAGGGACCGGGTGCGGGAGCTGCCCGCCGGGCCGGTCGAGGTGCGCGTCGAGGACGTCGGCTACGCGTACCCGGGCACCGATCGTGCGGTCCTGACGGGTGTGTCCCTGCACCTGCCCGCCGGCTCCCGCACCGCCGTCGTCGGGGAGACCGGCTCCGGCAAGACCACCCTCGCCCGGCTCGTCACCCGCCTCGTCGACCCAGTGCAGGGGCGGGTGGTGCTGTCCGGGGTCGACGCCCGCGACCTGCCCGGGCGCGAACTGCACCGCCGCGTCGTCGCCGTGCCCCAGGAGGGGTTCCTCTTCGACACCACGATCGGGGAGAACGTCCGCCGCGGGCGGCCGGGTTCGTCGGATGACGACGTGCGGGCGGCGTTCGCCGAACTCGGACTGGGCGACTGGCTCGACGGGCTGCCCGACGGGCTCGACACCCCCGTCGGGCAGCGCGGAGAACGGCTCTCCGCCGGGGAGCGGCAGCTCGTCGCGCTGGCGCGGGCGCACCTCGCCGACCCGGACCTGCTGGTGCTGGATGAGGCGACCTCGTCCGTCGACCCCGCGACCGAGGTGCGGTTGCAGCGGGCGCTGGAGGGGGTGCTCAGCGGGCGGACGTCCGTGGCCATCGCGCACCGGCTGTCGACCGCGGAGGCGGCGGATGTGGTCGTGGTGGTGGACGGGGGGCGGGTCGTAGAGGTGGGGGCGGCGGGAGAGCTGGTGCGCGCGGGTGGGGCGTACGCGCGGCTGCACGGCGCGTGGGCGGCGGGGCGGGGGTGAGGGGCGGGGTGGAGAAGGCGGTGGGGCGCAGACCGGAGTCTGCGTCACTCCTCTTCGCACTGGGCCAGGAGTTCCCCGGCTGAGCCGGTGCCGCCGGATCCGGCGCCCACGTCACCCCGACACGGTGATGCCCGGATCGTGGATGCGCTTGAACCTCGGGGCTCCCCCCAACGGATCGATGTGGGCGTAGGCGGTGCGCGCACCGCCGGCAGCGGCGACGACGACCTCCTCGATCTCGTCCTGGTCCCTCATCGGCACCCGTGAGAGGTGCAGGAGGTAGGGGGATGACAACGCTGTTCCGCAACTTGCGGGCGTCCTCCACGAGGTGCCCGAGGTCGTAGTCGAGCCCCACCTCGATCACCACGGGCGCGTCGATGCAGCCGGCACGGAACTGCGCGAGGGCCGCCGCACCGAGCTGCGACGGCGCGAGCATGGCAAGGTCGAAGAAGCCGCGCGGTCCGTCCGCTTCCCGCGGACGGGTCTCCGGCCACTCCTTGTGCACCAGCTGGGTCCGCTGTCCCGTCGCCAGGGCGAACTCCCCCTGCAGCAGAGGATCTTCCTTCAGCAACTGGAAGAGGCGGGCGTGGATGGAGTGCTCCACCCGGTGCAGGTACGGATCGCGGACGAACTCCTCGACCAGGGAGTCGATAGAGTTCCGGTCCGCTGAGGACCCGGGCGTCCGCGCGGAGGTTGGCGATGAGGGGTTCACCTCGGCGCACCGCCTCCTCGAACTGCTGCCTGGTCAGCGCCACGACCTGCACGTCGTTGCCGGTCAGCTCCTCGAGCCCTCGCACGGTCAGATCGACCTGGGTGCTCCAGTGCTCGTCGTCGGCGAGCGTCGCCGAGCGCAGGACGAGCAGGTCGATGCCGCTTCCGGCGTCGGCTTCCCCGCGCGCCCAGGAGCCGAAGACGGCGACGAGCTCGGGCGCGGGCGTCCACTCCTCGATGCGCGCACGCAGCCGCTGTTCGACTGATCGGGCAGCCTCGGCGATGTCCAGGAGGGGCCGGGCGAGGACGTGCTGCCGGTTGAGGCGGTAGGTGACGGCACTACCCACGGGAGCGGCGGTGACGAGTCCTTCGGCGACGAGCCGGTGCAGGCACGCGCGCACCTGGGCGTAGGAGCGACCTGCCAGTCGGTGAACCCCCGCACCGGTCAGTGGGGCGTAGGACTGCACGAGGACGAGCAGGACGTCAGCGTCGACGGTCGGCGTCACGCTGCGGAGGGGGTTGCTCAGGTGCATGGCGCTCCTATCGGGATCCCGATGGTGCTATCGGGATCCCGATAGGGGGCTCAAGCGCGACCTCCCGCTCAGCCCGTCACACCAGGAACCCGTCCATGGCGACCGTGGGCCGGCGGGTGGCCGGGTCCCACGCGCACATCTGGTAGTCGGTGAACGGGGAGTACCCCTCCGGGGCCCAGTAGAACAACCCGAGCGCGCCGATGCTGCGCATCTTCTGGATGAAGTAGGACAGGTCCGCCTTGGTCCGCTCGGCGCGGTCCCAGCGACCGCCGAACTCCACCTGCATGACGGGCTTGCCGTAGCGGTTCTTGAAGCCCTCGATGTTGTTGGCGATGGCGTCGATGGTGGCGGCGCCGCTGGCGTAGGAGGAGAACCCGGAGATGTCCCACCTGCCGCCGTGGTTGCGGTAGGTGTCGAGCCAGTTCGTGATGACGTCGCCGTGCTGGGGTTGGGCGAGGTGGACGATGGTCTGCGCGGCGGGGAACACCTCCTTCACCATGTCGTGGGCGGCGTTCAGCAGGCCCGCCAGCTGGGCGGGGTTGTAGCGGACGCTGCCGGTGGGGACGCAGATGCCGGGGTTGGTCTCGTTGCCGAGCTGGACCCACGCGGGCGAGACGCGGTGGTACTTCAGCACCATCATGAGGTGGTAGACGTAGTCGTACATCGCCTGCTGCATCTGGCTGTAGGTCATGTCCGCCCACGCCGCCGGGGGGTTCTGCACCCCGACGGAGTTCCAGGTGTCCCCGAAGTGGGGGTCGATCATCACCTGCATGCCGGCGTCCTTGCACCGCCGGGCGAAGCGCGCGGTCTCCTCCGTGCTGCAGTGCCCGTCCTGAGGGCTGGAGGAGGGGTTGACGAACGCCCGCAGCCGGACCGCCGTGATGCCGTACGTCTTGAGGATGGCGAGAATGTCGGCCCGGTTGCCGTTTCGGTCGCACCAGTAGTAGCCGTTCGCCTCCATCTGGGGCACCCAGCTGATGTCGGCGCCCTTGACGAACCCGGTGGCGGCCTCGGCGCCGGTCGCCCCGAGGGCGGCGAGCCCCGTGCCGGCGAGGGCTCCGGTGAGGAGCGTCCTCCGGGGAACGGCGTTGTTCCGATCGGTGGTCATGAAGTCTCCAAAGAACAGGGGGACCCGGATTCGCACACATCGACGTGACGGGGGGTGAACTTCCTGTGACCGGTTACAGTGCCGCCGGCGCTTCGGCCTGTCAAGTGGAGAACAGGGGAGTTTCCGGGCGAGGATGGCTCGCATGGATCGACAGCACAGGGTCGCCGGCGCCCTCATCGGCTCCGCGGTCGGCGATGCCCTCGGCGCGCCCTTCGAGTTCGGCCCCGACGGGCGGTTCAGCGCCCGGTTCCCCTCCCCCGCCCGCGGGGTGGCGACGGAGATGTGCGGCGGCGGAACCCTCGGCTGGGAGCCCGGCGAGTTCACCGACGACACGCAGATGGCGCTGCTGCTGGCGGAATCCCTCGTGGAGCGGAACGGCCTGGACGGGGCGGATGTCTTCGACCGCTTCCGGCGCTGGGCCGAGGCGGACCCGCCGGACATCGGCCTCCAGACGCGGGCGGTGCTGGGCTCGTGCCTGCCGTGGGACACCGCTGCGGCGGAGCACTTCCGCGCGGGGAACCGCTCCGCGGGCAACGGCTCTCTCATGCGCAACACCCCGGCGGCGATCTGGTTCGCGCGTGCCGGGCGGGAGGCGACGATGGACGCCGCGCGCCGGATCTCCGCCCTCACCCACGGCGACCCCGCGGCAGGCGAGGGCTGCGCGATCTTCCACGAGGTGCTCCGGGTGCTGCTGGCGGGCGGGGACGCGGACGCGGCGGTGGTGGACGCCCTTCCGCTCGTGGCGGCGGAGCACCGGGAGAAGTGGGCGCGGGTCTGCGCGCCATCGTGGCGGCCGCAGGACGCGACGGAGGGCAACGGCGCCGTGTGGCCGACGCTCGGCTCGGCGCTGTGGGCGCTGCGGAACTCCGCCACGTTCGAGGAGGCGCTGCGCCTCGTCATCGACCTCGGCGGGGACACCGACACCGTCGCCTGCGTCACGGGGGCGCTGGCCGGGGCCCGCTCGGGCATCGCGGGCATCCCGATGCGCTGGACGTCCGTGCTGCACGGGCGGGTTCCCGGCTTCGAGGGGCGCTGGGAACTGCCCGACCTGCACCTGCTGGCCCGCCGCCTCGACGGCCACCGCTCCGCGCAGCCGTACGCGCCGCCCACCTCGCACGACCTGGAACCGGCCGAGGTGGCGCCCGGGGTGTGGGCCGCGGACCTCGACGGGGCCCGCCGCAGCGACCGCGACTTCGCGGTGGTCTCGCTGTGCCGCACCGGCGGGCGCTTCGGCCACGACGTGCAGCGCCTCGCCTACCTCGTCGACGACGACACCAACCCCGAGGTCGCCACCGTCCTCGACGACGTCCTCGACGACATGGCCGCGCTGCGCGCCGACGGCCGGCGGGTGCTGGTGCACTGCTTCGGCGGGGCGTCGCGCACCGGCCTGGTGCTGCGGGCGTGGCTGATGCGGACCGAGGGGCTGTCCGCGCAGGAGGCGACGGAGCGGGTGGCGGCGCGCTGGCCGCACCTGGGGCTGTGGAACGACAGCTTCACCGCGGCACTGGAGGAGTTCGGGCGGCGCTGAGCGGGCGGGCGGCGCATGCCCCGGGCGTGGTCAGCTTCCTGGACGTGCGGGACCTGGCCCTGCCGTCGGGGTGACGTCCGGGCCCTCCCCGTCGAGCAGGTGCTCGGCCTCGGCGATCTCGTCGAGCCCGGCCACGTCCTCGGCGGGCTCGTCGACGCCGGGGGCGAAGGCGGAGCCCGGCACGTCGTCCGGCTCGGTCGGCGGGTGGGCCACAGCGGTGCTCCTCGGGCGGCTGGTTCGGACAGGAGGAAGCCTGGCACGTCCCCGCGTTCCGGCACGGGGCGGGGACGTCCGGCCACGACACGCCGGCGCGTCGCGTGCGCAACGTCCCCGTGTCGGGTGCGGCACCGCGGGGCGGGGACGTTCGGCGGCGACACGCCGGCGCGTCGCATGCGCAACGTCCCCGCGTAGGCCAGGAGCGCAACGTCCCCGCGCCACCCGCCGCCGCGCGCCGACCCGCTACTCCCGCCGGTACCCGAAGAAGGAGCGCTTCACGATCAGCGCGGTGACCTCCACCGGCACCATCGACTCCCATGAGTCGTCCCCGCTGCCGATGCGCCGCAGCACGTCGCGGCTGAGGATGGGCAGGTACTCGGACCGGTAGTTGTCGAGGTCGACGAAGGAGCCGCGGCCGGAGAGGTAGTCGAACAGCGGCTGCAGGTCCGGGTCCACCTTCGTCTGGTCCACCGTGAGGACGCCGTCGCCGGACGGCTGCTGCATCGGGTACACGTAGAGCCGGAGGTCGTTCTTGAACAGGCGCCCGAAGCTCTCGAGGATGCCGCCCTGCATGTGGGTGTGGTTCTCCTCCTTGAACATGTCGAGGAGGCTGGGCAGGCCGAGGACGATGCCGATCCGCTCCTTGGTGCGCGCCTGCAGGTAGGCGGCGAGGCGGTTGTAGTCGTAGTAGTCGGAGATGAGGACGGTGACCCCGCAGGCGCCGAGGAGGTCGGCGCGGGCGAGGAAGTCGCGCCGGTCCACCTTGTCGGTGTCCGCCCGGAGGTTGCGCATCGTCAGCTCGGCGAGGGTCAGGATCGGCTTGCCGGCGACGGCGGGATCCTGTTGGAACTTCTCCCGCGCGCACTCCAGCATGTCGATGTTGACGACGGTGGGCGGACGGAAGCTGCCGCGCTCGACGAGGACGGCGTGCTTGCGCAGCGCCTCGCTGGGCTGGAGGACCTCCCCGTCGGGCCCGAACATCGCGACGCCGCTGAGGCCGAGCTGGACGAGCTGCAGCGCCATGATGCGGTTGTCGACGCTGCGGAACTCGATGCCCTTGAACTTGATCATGTCGATCTCGATGCGGCCCGTGGAGAGCCGGTCGAGGAGGCTGGCCACGACCTGGTCGGGCTCGTGGCGCTGGAAGAACGCGGCGTGCAGGAGGTTGACGCCGACGATGCCCAGCGCCTCCTGCTGCAGCGCGGCGTCGTCGTCGAGCATCCGGACGTGCAGGACGATCTCGCTGGGCTCGTCGTGGGGGTGCGCCTGGAACCGGACGCCCATCCAGCCGTGGCACTCGTTGCCGCCGCGGTAGCTGCGGGCGACGACGGTGTCGGCGAAGGCGAAGAAGCAGGTGTCGTCCCCGCGGGTCTCCCCGAGGCGCTCCACGTTGAGGGACAGCTCGTGCTGCAGCATCGCCTGCAGGCGGCCGAGGGAGACGTAGCGGTCGGACTTGCCGTAGACGGCGTCGCTGACGGCCATGTCGTACGCGGACATCGACTTGGCCATCGTCCCGGCGGCCCCGCCGGCGCGGAAGAACCAGCGCGCCACCTCCTGCCCGGCACCGATCTCGGCGATCGTGCCGTACCAGCGGGGGTCGAGGTTGATGCGCAGGGCCTTCTGCAGGGTGTCGCCCGCGATCTCCATGAGCCGTTGCGTCCTCTCAGGGGCGGTGGTGCCGAGGTGGAGCAGCTCCATACTGTCCGCGCTCGCGGAGTCACGCCACGTGACAGATCCCGCTCCCCGCGCCGTCCCCTCCCCCGGGCGGCAGGATGCGCCCCGTGGCGGACGCTGGGCGGGACGGGTCGTGGGACGTGGCGGTCGTGGGGGCGGGACCGGCGGGCAGCGCCGCGGCCCTCGCGGCGGCGCAGGCGCGGCCCGGCGCGCGGGTGCTGCTGCTGGACAAGGCGGACTTCCCCCGGGACAAGCCCTGCGGTGACGGCATCGCCCCGCACGCCCTCGACGTGCTCGCCGGCCTCGGCGTGCCGGACGCCGCGGCCGGGTACCCGCCGGTGGGGCGGCTGGAGCTGGGCTTCCCCGGCGGGCCGGTGGCGGCGGGGGACATGGCCCGGCCCGCGCGGGTGGTGCCGCGGCGGGTGTTCGACGCCCGGCTGGTGGCGGCGGCGCAGGAGCGTGGCGCGGTGCTGCGCCGGCAGCAGGTGCGGGAGGTCGCGGTGCTGGCGGACCGGGTGCTGCTGGACCCCGGCACGCCGGAGCAGGTGGCGGCGCGGGTGGTGGTGGCCGCGGACGGGGCGCACTCGCTGCTGCGCCGGGCGGTCGGGATGCCCGCCCCGCGGCGGGTGGCGTTCGCCGTGCGCGGCTACGCACCGGCGCCGGCCGGGGCCGCGGCCCAGGTGATCGCGTTCGGCACCGCGCGCTGGCCGTCGTACGCGTGGTCGTTCCCCATCGGCGACGGGTGGGCGAACGTCGGCTACGGGGAGCCGCTGGTGGATGGTGCGGCGCTGAGCCGCCGCCGGCTCGTCGAGGGCGTGGAGGAGCTGCTGCCCGGCGCGGGCGGCGGCGCGCGGGACTGGCGGGGGCACCACCTGCCGCTGTCCACCGGCCGGGCCCGCCAACCGGACGGGCGGGTGCTGCTGGTGGGCGACGCGGCCTCGTTGATCAACCCCGTGACGGGGGAGGGCATCTACTACGCGGTGCTGTCGGGGTCGCTGGCGGGGCGGGCGGCGGCGATGGCGGAGGAGCCGGGCGGGACGTACCGGCGGCTGCTGCGCTCGCACCTGGGGGCGCACCTGCGCTCCACGGACGCGGCGGCGGCGCTCAGCCGGTCCCCCCGGCTGCTGGGCGCGGCAGTGCGGGGCGCGGCGGCGGACGCGCGCGTGTTCGCCGACCTCGTGGAGCTGGGCCTGGGGCGGGGCGTCCTGACGCCCCGGGCCCTGGCGGGGGTGCTGCGCGGCGCGGGACCCCTGGCGGCGGGCGCCCCGACGGCGGGTCCCCTGGCGGCGCGCCGGACAGCGCGGAGGGCCCCGCTCTGACGAGCGGGGCCCTCCGTCCGGCCGGGAGCGCTGGGGTGCTCGGGGGCTCAGGCGAGCAGCAGCTCCTGGTCGGGTGCGAGCTGCGCGGCGCCGGCGCGCATCCGGCGGCCCGTGAGCTTCTGCAGGCGCAGGTGCAGGACCTGGCCGCTGTCCTCCGGCGCCCAGGTGCCGAGCTTGCCGCTGAGTGCCTGCGACTGCTCCGCGGGCAGGAGCCGGGCCCGGCCCACGGCGGTGACGCTCCAGCCGCTGCGCTGGTCGACGTCGACGACGTGGACGTTGAGGGCGACGGTCGCGTTGGCGACCGCGCGGGCGAAGATGCTGTCGGCGGTGGTGCGGATCAGCACCTCGTCACCGTCGACGACGTAGTTGACGGTGCGGATCGCGGGCAGGGCGTGCTCGGTGTAGGCGATGACCCCCAGGTTCCGCGATGCCAGCAGTTCCTTGCACTCGGCAGTACCGATCTCTTCGGCGGTCCCCATTGCCCGGCTCCTCTCGTCGCGCCCCGTCGCTGCGACAACGACCCGCGCGCCAGTGCGCGAGTCGTTATCGACACGTTAAGTACCTCACCGTAAGCGGAGCGAAACCATCTTGACCAGAGGTTCTAGGCTTCGCCTCGCTTTTCCGACCACCGTGGACCGGTCCTTCCCCGGCCTCGCGCGGTGGGACCGATCCCGTTGCGGCGCGAGCCATCCCGTGCATGCAGCGGTGCCGGGGAGTCGCCGGCCGCCGCCGCCCGCAGGTAGTGCAGAGCGAGATCACCTCACACCGGAAAAGCGCCCTCAAATGGTTGCAAGATTCCGGCAGCGCCGCGCAAGGGCGCGTCGCCGCCCGGTCCGGGGACGGCGGTCGGGCAGGATGGCCGACCGTGGCGGAGCTGGTGTTCTTCTCGGGGACGATGGACTGCGGCAAGTCGACGCTCGCCTTGCAGATGGATCACAACCACGGCGTGCGCGGCCGCCGCGGCCTGCTCTACACCCGCTTCGACCGCGCCGGGGACTCCGTCATCTCCAGCCGCCTCGGCCTGCACCGCCCGGCGCTGGAGGTCCGCGACACCACCGACTTCTTCGCCGAGGTCGCCTCCCGGCGCACCCGCGGCGAGCGCATCGACTACCTCGTCTGCGACGAGGCGCAGTTCTACGCCCCCGTGCAGGTCGAGCAGCTCGCCCGCATCGTCGACGACCTCGCCATCGACGTCTTCGCCTTCGGGATCACCTCCGACTTCCGCACCCGCCTCTTCCCCGGCAGCGCGCGGCTGGTGGAGCTGGCCGACCGCGTGCAGCTGCTGCAGGTCGAGGCGCTGTGCTGGTGCGGCGCCCGCGCCACGCACAACGCCCGCACCCTGCACGGGGAGATGGTGGTCGAGGGGGAGCAGGTCGTCGTCGGCGACGTGCAGCAGGACGCCGACCCCGCCCTCGACCCGGCCTCCGTCGAGGTGGCCGCCCCCGTGGAGTACGAGGTGCTGTGCCGGCGCCACCACATGCGGCAGGAGACCGCCGCGCGCGCCCGCGCCCGGGCCGGCACCCAGCTCCGCCTCGACGACGTGCCGGTGGGGGCGTAGCCCGCGGCGGCGTGTGCGAACGTCGGGGCATGACGCGACGCGACTACGACCCCGCCGCCCTCGGACGGGCCGTCTACCCGCTCCTGACCAGCATCATCGTGCCCCGGCCCATCGCCTGGGTCTCGACCCGCTCGGCGGACGGCGTCGACAACGTCGCGCCCCACTCCTTCTTCACCGTCAGCTCCGTCGACCCGCCGGTGGTGCAGTTCACCTCCGTCGGGGAGAAGGACTCCCTGCGCAACGCCCGCGCGACCGGTGAGTTCGTCGTCTGCCTCAGCGACGAGGAGAACGTCGAGCGGGTCAACGCCACCGCCACCGACTACCCCGCCGACGTCAGCGAGTTCGACGCCGTCGGCCTCACCCGCGAGGCCAGCACCGTCGTGCGGCCCCCGCGGGTGGCGGAGTCCCCGGTCGCCATCGAGTGCCGCGTGCTGGACCTGAGGAGCTTCGGCGACTCCACCGTCGTCTTCGGGCAGGTCGTCTGGGTGGCCGTCGACGAGGACGTGCTGCGCGAGGGCCGCCCCGCCATCGACCTGCTGCGCCCCGTCGCCCGCCTCGGCGCCGACGAGTGGAGCGCCATCGGGCCCGTCAGCACCCGCCGGCGCATCCCCTACGAGCTGACCGGGGAGTGAGGGGCGGGCCTCAGTCCCCGCCCCCGCCACCGCCGCCGTCGCCACCCCCGCCGCCGTCCCCGCCGCCCTCACCACCGCCGCCGCAGGAGTCGCCCCCGAGGTCCCCGCCGGAGCCCCAGCCCCCGCCCCACGCACCGCCGCTGCCGCCGCTCTCCACGTCCCCCTCCGACGTGCCCGCGGCCAGCCGCCGCACGGCCAGCTCCAGGTCGGTGAGGGCCGGCGCCAGGTGCGGCGGCACGGCCCGCTGCCGGGCGACCACGTCGACGGTCCTGCCCGCCGCCCGCCAGCCGGACTGCGCCGGCAGCTCGATCCCCGCGCGCCGCAGGGCACCGACCGCGGCCAGCAGGCGCACCAGCGACGCGGCCCCCGGCTCGACCGGCCGGCCCTGGACGGCCTCGCGCAGGGCGCCGACCACCCGGGCCGCCGCCGCCTT
Source organism: Kineococcus xinjiangensis (assembly GCF_002934625.1). Taxonomy (GTDB): domain Bacteria; phylum Actinomycetota; class Actinomycetes; order Actinomycetales; family Kineococcaceae; genus Kineococcus_A; species Kineococcus_A xinjiangensis. Next base: position 40,041 of record NZ_PTJD01000009.1, read on the forward strand.
GCGGGGACCGGCGTCCAGCAGCGGCCAGCGCACCGACGGGAAGACCCACAGCACGATCCGCTGCTCCTCCCGCAGGACACCGCCCGCGGCGAGCGCTCCGGTGGCGCCGGCCCACGGCTCCTCCTGCGCCACCCGGCCGAGCTGGGTGGGCAGGTGGCCGGGCAGCGCCTGGACCGCGACGACACCCGCCCGCTGCAGCCGCGCACCACCCGGACCCGCCCCGGCGACGGGGACGAGCCGGCGCTCGACCGGGTCCGGGGCGAGGTGCCCGGCCAGCAGCAGCTCCGACAGCAGGGCACCCGCGAGAGCCAGCTGAGCGCGTCGGGCGGAGACGGTGCGGCGGCCCTCGTCGGGCGTCAGCAGCAGCAGGGCCAGGTCGTCGGCGAGGAGCACGTCCCAGACGCTATTGACCACCCCGGATCACCGGAAGCCCCGTGCGGAGCCCACCGCGACCGGCCCCGCACACTGGGGCCGTGACCAGCACCACCGACACCGGTCCCGTCACCACCCCCGCCCTGAAGGAGTGGGGCGCCGTCGCCCACGCCCTCCTCGACGGGCGGCAGGCCCTGCTGCTGCGCAAGGGCGGCATCCACGAGAAGCGCTTCACCGTGGGCGCCTCCCGCTTCCTGCTCTTCCCCACCGTCGCCCACAGCCACGCGGAGTCCGTGCGCCCGGAGCACCACGACCTCCTCCCCCTCGGCGAGGCCGACGCCGGCACCGACGACCTCGTCCTGCGCGCCGGGCTGGAGGTCTTCGACGCCGTCGAGGTCACCCGCCCCGAGCAGGTCGACGACCTCGCCGACCTGCACGTCTGGACGCCGGAGTCGGTGCGCCGCACCCGCGTCGACTTCCGCCCCCGCCACCGCCTCACCGCCCTCGTCGTGCGTGCGGTGGAGCTGGAGGCGCCGGTGCGGCTGCGCCGGCTGCCGGAGCACGGCGGCTGCCGCAGCTGGCTGGACCTGCCTCTGGCGTGGCCCGCGGGCAGCGGGCGCGTCGTGCACGCCGACGACCACCTCGCAACCGTCGCCGCCGCGGTGCGCGAGCGGGCCGGCGCCCCGTAGCGGCCACCGCCCGGAGCACGCGCCCGGGGTGGAGCGGGCAGGATGGGGGCCGTGAACTCCCGTCCCCGGCCCTCCGCAGCCGCTCCCGACCGGCCTCCCAGCGCCGAGCACGCCCGGCTGGCCGAGTCCTCCGGCGACGACGCCCCCTGGCGGATGTGGGGTCCCTACCTCGCGGGGCGGCAGTGGGGCACCGTCCGGGAGGACTACTCCACCGACGGTGACGCGTGGACGTCGTTCCCGTTCGACCAGGCGCACGCCCGCGCCTACCGCTGGGGCGAGGACGGCCTCGGCGGCATCTCCGACCGCTACGGCTTCCTCAACTTCGGCGTCGCCCTGTGGAACCGGCGCGACCCGATCCTCAAGGAGCGGCTCTTCGGCCTGACGAACCTCGAGGGCAACCACGGCGAGGACGTCAAGGAGTACTGGTGGGCCGTCGACGGCACGCCCACCCACAGCTGGATGCAGTGGATGTACCGCTACCCGCAGGCGGAGTTCCCGTACCAACAGCTGCGGGAGGAGAACGCCCGCCGCACCCGCGCCGAGCGCGAGTACGAGCTCGGCGACACCGGCGTCCTCGACGGCGGCCGCTTCTTCGACGTGACCATGACGTACGCCAAGGCGTCCCCGGAGGACGTCTGCATCACCGTCAGCGCCACCAACCACGGTCCCGACCCCGCCCCGCTGGACCTCCTCCCGCAGATCTGGTTCCGCAACACCTGGGCCTGGGGGTGGGACCCCCGCCAGGGCACGATGAGCCAGTTGCTGCCCCCCACGCTGTCCGTCGGCGGCATCGAGGCCGTCGAGAGCGAGCACGCCCACCTGGGCCGGTACTACCTGTCCGCGGAGGGATCCCCCGAGGTCCTCTTCTGCGACAACGAGACCAACCAGGTCGGGCTGTTCGGGGCGCACCGCAACCGCGCGCGCTACACCAAGGACGGCATCAACCAGCGCGTCGTCTTCGGCTCCCGCACCTCCGTCAACCCCGCGCACACCGGCACCAAGGCCGCGTTCTGGTACCGCTTCGACGAGGTCGCCCCCGGCGAGACCGTCTCCGTGCGGCTGCGCCTGTCGCACGAGGCCCCGTCGGCGGCCACGTTCGGCCCGGGCTTCGAGGAGGTGCTGCAGGCCCGCCGCGCCGAGGCCGACGAGTTCTACGAGCACGTCATCGACCCGCGCGTGCAGGGCGAGGACCGCCACGTCGCCCGCCGCGCCTACGCGGGGCTGCTGTGGTGCAAGCAGCTCTACCGCTACGACGTGCGGCAGTGGCTCGACGGCGACCCGATCGGCGACCCGCCCCCGCCGGAGCGGGCCGCGCCGGGCGCGCGCAACACCGAGTGGCGGCACCTGTCCATCGCCGACGTCATCTCCATGCCCGACGAGTGGGAGTACCCCTGGTTCGCGGCGTGGGACCTCGCCTTCCACACCATCCCGCTGGCGCACGTGGATCCCGAGTTCGCCAAGGAGCAGCTCGTCCTCATGTGCCGCGAGTGGTCGATGCACCCCAACGGACAGCTGCCCGCCTACGAGTGGGCGTTCGGCGACGTCAACCCGCCGGTGCACGCGTGGGCGGCGTGGCACGTGTACCGGATCGACGGCTACCGCGACCAGCAGTTCCTCATCCGGGTGTTCACGAAGCTGCTGCTGAACTTCTCCTGGTGGGTGAACCGCAAGGACGCCTCCGGGTCGTACATCTTCGAGGGCGGCTTCCTCGGGATGGACAACATCGGCCTCTTCGACCGCTCCGCGCCCCTGCCGCCGGGGTTCCGGCTGGAGCAGTCCGACGCCACGAGCTGGATGGCGTTCTACTGCCAGCAGATGTTCAAGATCGCCCTGGAGCTGTCGCGGCACGACCGGGCGTGGGAGGACGCGGCGACGAAGTTCCTCGAGCACTTCCTCTCGATCGCGCAGTCGATGAACTCCTTCGGCTCCCACAACCGGTCGCTGTGGCACGAGGAGGACGGCTTCTACTACGACGTGCTCGTGCGTCCCGACGGCAGCGCCGAGCCGATGCGGGTCCCGTCGATGGTGGGGCTGCTGCCGATCCTCGGCACCACGGACGTGCCCGCGTGGATCGCGGAGGAGTGCCCGGACCTGACCCGGCGGCTGCGCTGGCTGCAGCACCGCCGCCCCGACCTGGTCGAGCCGCTGATGTCGCGCTCCGGGCCGGAGGGTCGCAAGATGCTGCTGTCGCTGCTGGACCCGGACCGGCTGCGGCGCATCCTCACCCGCATGTTCGACACCGAGCAGTTCCTCTCCCCCTACGGGATCCGGTCGCTGTCGGCCGCGGTGAAGGAGACCGTGACCACCGAGGTCGGCGGCAAGAGCTCCTCCATCGAGTACGAGCCCGGCGAGTCCCGCACGCCGCTGTTCGGGGGGAACTCCAACTGGCGCGGGCCGGTGTGGTTCCCCGTGAACGTGCTCCTGGCGGACAAGCTGCGCACCTACGGCCGCCACTTCGGCGACGAGCTGACGATCGAGATCCCCACCGGGTCGGGGAACCACAAGACGCTCATCGAGGCCGCCGACCTCATCGACGACGGCCTGGTGTCGCTGTTCCGCCCCGTGGAGGGCAGGCGTCCCGCCGACGGGCACCGCATCGAGGCGAGCGACGACCCCCTGTGGCGGGAGCACCCGACGTTCAGCGAGTACTTCGACGGCGACACCGGCGAGGGCCTCGGCGCCACCCACCAGACCGGCTGGACGGCGCTGGTGGCGCACCTGCTGAACCCCCGGCTGCCCCCGGGGCCCGGCGAGAGCCGCTGACGGACCCACGTACCCGCACCACCTGCGAGAGGAACCCCATGTCGCTGCCCGAGCAGCCCCACGACGTCGTCGCCTGCGCGCTGACGGACCTGCCCCCCGGCGAGGTCGTCCGGCTGGACCTCGCCGTGCCCGTGACGGTGTTCAACGTCGACGGCGAGCTGTACGCGATCGACGACACGTGCACCCACCAGGACGCGTCGCTGTCGGAGGGCTGGGTGGAGGACTGCGCCGTGGAGTGCCCCCTGCACTCGGCGATGTTCGACCTGGAGACGGGGATGCCCTCCGGCCCGCCGGCGTTCAAGCCGGTCCGCACCCATGCCGTGTCGGTGGTGGACGGGGACGTCGTGGTCCACGTGGGGACCCCGCGCGGCTGACGCCGGCACCGCGGCGCGCTGCGGTCGCCGCCCCGGCGGCGGTTCGCGGCGGGGACCGGGGGCTCAGGCGGCGCGGCCGACGGCGGGGCGCCGCCCGGCCAGCGCGAGCAGCAGGTCCCGCTCGCGGCGGCACACGCGCGCGGCCCGGTCGCAGGGCGCGGGGTGCGGCTCCAGCACGACCCCCGAGTCGGCGGCGTGCGCGGTGAGGTCCTCCCAGCGCCGGGGCAGCCGCAGGCCCCCGGGGTCCAGCCCCTCCGCGGCGGCCGAGCGCAGCAACAGGCGCCGCTGCGCGGGGGCGTCGGCGGCCACCACGGGGCGCCCGTCGGTGACGCGCAGCAGCGCGGGGAGGACCTCTGCCAGCGGCGGGGCGCCCGTGAGGTCGGTGTCGCACAGGCCGTGGGTGGTGGCCGGATCGCCGGTGACGGGGGCGTGCGGGTCGAGGAGGGTGTCGAGGAGCACGTCGCCGGTGGCGGCGTCGACGACCGCGAGCTCCACGGCCAGGCCGTCGGGACCGGTCGCCGCGGCGTCGAGGACCACCGCCGCGCCGGGGGCCGCGGCCCGCAGCGCCCACCTCCGGGCCTCCTCGGCCGCGGCGCCGGAGCGCCCCCGCTCCGCGGCCAGCCAGTGCCAGGCCCGCTCCACGGCGTCGAGGGCCGGGTCGGCGGCCAGCTCCAGGTGCTCCCGCACCCCGAGGTCCCGGGCTCCGAGGTTGCCGCCGGCTCCCGGGGCGGGCGGCACCGCGGCCCCCGGCTCCCTGCCCTCCAGCACCTCGAAGGCGCTGCGCAGGGCGGCGAGCGCGGCCTGGCGGGCGGCGTCCAGCACGTCACCGCAGCGGTGGGCGGCGGCCTCGAGCGAACGGTGGAAGGCCGCGTCCTCGTGCGGCTCCCCGCCCCACCAGCGCGCCGTCCCACCGGCGTTGAGCAGCACCCGGCCGGTGCGGGCCTCCCGGCTGCCGAGCGCCACCCCGACGTCGGCCGCCAGCAGCCACGGCCGGGCGGGCGCGCCCGGTGCCTGCGTGGCGAGGAAGTCTGCAGCGCTGTCCATCGTGCACCTCCGTGGTGCGGTGGTCCCGGTGCGGGGTCCGACGGTCGACGGCCCCCTACCCGACGACGCCGACGCTACGCCCGCCCCCCGACACCGGCGCGGTGCCGCGCGGGGAGCTGGACCACCCGGGTGTCCCCCGCGGGCGCTGAGCGACACCCGGGTCCCCGCGGTCCACCGGACGGATCGCCCGTGGTCCACCGGACGGATCGCCCGCGGTCCACCGGACGGATCGCCGGTGCGAGCGCCCACCGATACGTTCTGGAGGTGCCCGCGCTCACCACGGACGTCCGCACCACCGACGCCCTCGGAGAAGAGGACACCGCTGCGGCCTGGGAGCTCTACCGGAGCGCCTTCTCCCGCCTGGAGGTGCTGGCCGCCCAGCGGCACCTCATGACGGAGGGGGAGTTCGGCCAGGTGGCCGCGGATGCGCGAGTGCGCAAGCTGCTGGCGCACTGCCCCGACTCCGGTCGCCTCTGCGGCATCGCCAGCGTCACGACCGACCTCGCCGCGATGCCGCTCGTCTCAGAGCCGTACTTCGCGCGGCGCTGGCCGGAGGAGCACGCCCACCGCCGCATCCACTACGTCGGCTTCGTGGGGGTCGAGCGCCGCTACCGGGGCAGCAGCGGCGCCTTCGCCGCGCTCGTGGCGGAGATCTGCCGTCCCGCCGTGGCCGAGGGTGGCGTGGTCGCGGTGGACGTCTGCCGGCACAACGAGGACCTCGGGCTGCCCCGGGCCATCGGCACTCTCCTCGCGGAGCTGGGCTCCACCCGGGCGCTGCGACTGGACGAGCAGGTCTACTGGGCGCACGAGTTCCCGGTTCCCCACCGCGGCTGATCGGCGCGCGGCCGGCCCGGCTCCTGCCCGTCAGGCCCTGCCCGTCAGGCCGTGGTCTCCACGACCCCCCAGGACCCGTCCCTACCGGCAGAGCGCAGCACTGCGGCGCAGACGAGCGCGGGTTCGGCCTTGCCCCACAGCCAGCCCTGGCCGTGACGGACGCCCATCGCCTGCAGCGCCAGCCGCTGCTCCTCCGTCTCCACGCCCTCGGCGGTCATCGCCAGGCTCAGCGCGCGGCTCATGGCCTCCGCCGCCCGCACCAGCGCCTCGTCCGAGGGGTCGCTGCACAGGCCGCGGATGAAGCTGCGGTCCACCTTCACCCGGGTCACGGGGAAGCGGCGCAGGTAGCTCAGCGCGGAGTAGCCGGTGCCGAAGTCGTCGACGGCCAGGCCCACGCCGAGGCTGCGCAGGTCGTGCAGGACCTGCAGCGTGCCCTCGTCCTCGTGCAGCATCGAGGACTCGGTGATCTCCAGGAGGAGCGCGGAGCCCTCCACGCGCGCATCGCGCAGGATGTGGCCGACGGCCATGGGGAAGGCCCGGTCCAGCAGTTGCTGGGGCGAGACGTTGACCGACATCACGAACGAGGTGCCGACCACGCCCTCGGCCCGCCAGCGGGCGAGCTGCTCGACGGCCTCGCGCAGCACCTGCAGGCCGACGACGGTGATGAGGCCGGTGTCCTCCAGCAGCGGCACGAAGCGCACCGGGGAGACGGGCCCGCAGCCGGGCCGGGTCCAGCGCAGCAGCGCCTCCACGCCCGCCGGGCGCTGCGTGCCGATGTCCACGATCGGCTGGTAGGCCACCTCCAGCGCCAGCTCGCCCACGGCCTGGCGCAGGTCGCGCTCCAGCTCCACGTCCTCGGCGGTGTCCCGGCGCATCGACTCGTCGAAGACCGCGACGCGGTTGCGCCCGGCGGCCTTGGCCCGCTGCATCGCCGCGTCGGCGTCGCGCAGGGCGGCGACCGCGCCCTCCACCACCGGCGCGATGCCCGCGGAGGCGGAGACCACGACCTCCGCGACGGGCAGCTGGACGGGTGCGGAGACCGCGGCCAGCAGCTTCTCGGCGAGGTCGCGGACCTCCTCCTCACCACCGCGCAGGCCGAGCACGAACTCGTCACCGGCGAGGCGTCCGAGGACGGCGCCCGCCGGGGCCAGCGGCCGCAGGCGCTCCGCGGTGCGGCGGATGAGCTCGTCGCCGGAGTGGTGGCCGAAGGCGTCGTTGACGCGCTTGAACCCGTCGAGGTCCAGGAAGGCCACCCACAGCGGCGCCTGCTCCGCGCCGACGGGCTGGGCGTCGAGGAGGCGCTGCACCTCCGCGCGGTCGGGCAGGTCCGTCAGCGCGTCGTGGGTGGCGCGCCGCAGCAGCACGGCCCGGGCCCGGGCGTGGCCGTTGACCGCGGAGACCCCCCGGACGAGGAGGAGGCCGAAGACGAGGGCCAGGGCCAGGGTGGCGGCCGCGCGGTGCAGCTCCGCGTCGGGGCCGGGCACGCTGACGGCGGCGATCAGCCCGGCGAGGGAGACGCACAGCAGCGTCAGCCGCCGCGGCGACCACGCCTGCACGGGGCTGCCGTCGGTTCGGGGGCCGGGCAACTGCCGGTCGGCCAGGGAGGGGTGCAGCCCGGCGGCCCCCACGAGCACGAAGCCCACGGCGAAGGGGGCGTCGATGACGGGCGGCCCGACCAGCCGGCCGGTCGTCCCCATGATCGCGTAGGCGAGGTCGCCGACGAACATCGCACCCATGGCCGCACCGAGGAGCCGGTGGCTGGTGCGGGGCCGGGCGGACAGCAGCAGGTCGAGCACGAGGGCGAGGACGACGACGTCGACGAGCGGGTAGATCCCGGCGAGCACGCTCGTCAGCGCGGGGCGCCCGGAGATGGCGGCCGTGGGCACCACGAGGTGGGAGAGGGCGGCGAGGGCACCGGCGACGGTGAGGACGAGGCCGTCGCAGAGGACCTCCCGGCGCAGGCCGCCGTGCGCGCGGGCCAGCTTCGCCAGCCCGCAGATCAGGGCCGCGTAGCCGCTGAGGCTGAAGACGTCGCCCAGGTAGTGCACGGGGCCGTCCTGCGCGAGGCTCCAGGGCCGGATCAGGATCCCCGCCAGGAAGAGGACCATGGCGAGCGCGATGCGCTGCCAGCCGCCGCGCACGCGGGGCCGGTGCAGCTGGATGCCGCCCACGAGGCCCCCGAGCGCGAAGACGGCGGCGAGCAGCACGAGCAGCGGGGTCAGGGCCTGGGTGGCCGGCACCAGCGGGAGCACGACCAGGGCGGTGCAGCCGGTCAGCAGCAGGAGGACCATCCGGCGCGGGTGCGCGTCCGCCGCCGACTGGGCCGAGGAGACGGCCCGGGACAGCGTCGTGCGCATCCACGTCCTCCGTCCCGTGCCCGCCGCGGCCCCGCGCGGCTCCGCCGCCACCGGGGGGCCCATCGGCCCGCCGCTGGGACGCCCGTCCCTGATCGATTCCATGGTCAGGTGTTCGACCGCCCCGGTGGAAGCCTGACAGGGGAGGCCGGGGCGTCACCCTCGCGGCTCAGCGATCATCACCCGTCCGCCGCGCGCCGGGGCTTCGTGACGCAGCGCGACCATCGGCGGGGCCGCCGGGTGGCTCGGGGCTCTCGTCACCCTACGCGGTCACGTACAGCTACCGGCGTGAGGTGTCGAGGGGCCGATCGGGTGACACGACGAACTGGGGGGTTTGGAAATCGCCCCGATGGGCCGATGACTACGTCAGGTCAGCATCCGGAACACTGAGTAAGGGAGAACACCATGTCGCACCGAGGCATCAGCTGGAAGGGCCCCCGCCGTCTCGCCGCCCTCACCCTCGGTGCGGCCGTGCTCGCCGCCCCGCTCGCCACCGCCGGCAGCGCCGCCGCGGACACGAAGGCCCGCTGGATGGGCAAGGGCACCACCGTCGAGGCCCGCTGGATGGGCACCGAGGCCCGCTGGATGGGCACCGAGGCCCGCTGGATGGGCACCGAGACCCAGGCCCGCTGGATGGGCGTCGAGACCCAGGCCCGCTGGATGGCCGTCGACACTCAGGGCGACTGAGTCCCCAGCAGAGTGTGACGAAAGCTGGCTTACGGGCCAGACTGGTACCTCACGGGCGCCCCACGTGCACATCGCGCGCGGGGCGCCCTCCAGTGGGACTCCAGGAGTTCTCGAAGCGGGGGCGCGATGAGCGGGGCACCGACGTCGTCCCAGGGGGGACAGCCTCCTCCTGCCCGGACGACCCGGCAGCCGGGCTTCCGGCTGCTCAGCCCACCCGTGCTCACCTCGGCGCTGACCGCCGTCCTCGCCGCGGCCGGGATCGCGCTCACGCTGCAGGTCCCGGAAACCCCCCTCCTCACCGCCCCCAGCGGGACGGCACTGCTCGTGGCCACCGCGGCACTGTTCGTGGCCTTCTTCGTCACCGAGCTGGCCCAGGCGCTCGTGGAGATCCGACGCCAGGCCTACGCCTTCTCGCTCTCCGGCATCCCGATGATCGTGGGGCTGCTCTACCTGCCGCCCCTGGCGCTGATCGTCGGCCGCCTCGTCGCGACGACCATCGCCTTCGCCCTGCAGCGGGCGTCCCCGCTGAAGTTCACCTACAACAGCGCGGCGTACCTGCTTGAGTCGGCGCTCATCATCACGATCGCCCACCGGTTGGTCGGCGACGGTGCCGCCCTCGACCTGCAGACGGCGCTGTGGTGCTACGTCAGCCTCGCGATCGTCGACCTGCTGATGAGCGGGCTCGTCCTGCTGGTGATCACCATCAACCAGGGCATGGTGAGCAAGGAGGAGATCGCGGGGGCGCTGATCCCCGCCAGTGCGTTCGTCGCGCTGAACTGCACCGTCGCCTTCATCGGCACCGTGCTCCTGAGCGCCGGAGCCCTGGGCACCGCGCTCCTGCTGGCGTTCGTGGCCGTGACGGCCGTGATCTACCGCGGCTACCTCATCCTGCGGCGACGGCACTCCTCCCTGGTCCTGGTGCAGGAGTTCATCGAACAGGGCGAGATCTCCGGCACGGTCGAGGAGGTCGCCGAGCGGCTGCTCACGCACGTCCGCACCCTCGTGCGCGCCGCGCACGTCGAGCTGACCCTCCACGACGACGACCCCTCCACGGCCACCCGCATCAGCGTGGACGAGGCCCACCGGGTGACCATCGAGTCGGGCGAGGAGGTCGCCCTGGACTGGCCCTCGCTCCACGCCCGGCAGGGCGGGGAAGCGCTCCTCCTCGGCGAGCGCGGCGGCACGCCGGGTCAGCAGCGGTGGCTGCGCCAGCGCGGCGCACGTGACGCCCTCGTGGTGCCCCTGTCCAGGTCGGAGACCGCCGGCGTGCTCGTGGCCCTCGACCGGCTCGGCGACACGATCACCTTCACGCCCGACGACCTGGCCCTGCTGCAGGCGCTGGCCGGCCACCTGGCCGTCGCGGTCCACAGCCGCCGCCTCATGCAGCAGCTGCGCTACGAGGCCACCCACGACGCCCTGACGGGCCTGCCCAACCGCACCATGCTCGGCGAGCGCCTCTCCGAGGCCCTGGGCTCCGAGCGGGGTGCGGCCGTCGTGCTGCTCGACCTCAACCGCTTCAAGGAGGTCAACGACGCGCTGGGCCACCACGTCGGCGACCAGCTCCTGCGGGTGGTCGCCCGGCGGCTGCGGGAGACGGTGCGACCCGAGGCGACCGTGGCCCGCCTCGGCGGCGACGAGTTCGCGCTGCTGCTGCCGTCGGAGGCGGGCGCCGACATCCAGGCCGACGCGCTGGCGGTCGCCCACCGCGTCGAGCGGGCCCTGCGCACCCCCGTCGACCTGGCGGGGGTGAGTGTGAGCACGGACGCGAGCCTGGGCGTCGCCGTCGCGGCGCCGGGCGAGAGCCACACCGACCTGCTGCGCCACGCGGACACCGCCATGTACGCCGGCAAGACGGCGGGCACGGGCGTGATGGTCTACACCCCCGCGCTGGACCGCGGCCGGGCGGAGCGGCTCGCCCTGCTGGCCGACCTGCACGCCGCCCTGGAGGAGGGCGGGCTGCACCTGCGCTACCAGCCGAAGCTGGACCTGGCCCGCGGTGCGGTGACGAGCGTGGAGGCCCTGGTGCGCTGGGCCCATCCGGCGCTGGGTCCCCTGACCCCCGACACCTTCATCCCGCTCGCGGAGTCCACCGGCCTCATCGACCAGCTCACCAAGGTGGTGCTCTCGCAGGCCCTGCGGCAGTGCCGGGCGTGGCAGGACGAGGGCTACGAGCTCGCCGTCGCGGTGAACCTGTCCGCCCGCAACATCAACGACACGTCGCTGCCCGAGCACGTCGCGGGGGCGATCGTCGAGGCGGGGGTGCCCGCGCGCAAGCTGATCCTGGAGATCACCGAGAGCAGCGTGATGGGCGACCCGGAGCGCACCGTGCCCGTCCTGCAGCGCCTCTCCGACATCGGGGTGACGCTGTCGCTGGACGACTTCGGCACCGGGCACTCCAGCCTGTCGTACCTGCAGCGGCTGCCCGTGCGGGAGCTCAAGATCGACCGCTCGTTCGTGCGCGGGCTGTCCCTGCCGCGGGAGGCGCAGGCCAGCGCGATCCTGGTCCGCAGCATCGTCGGGCTGGGCCGCAGCCTGGACCTGCGGATCGTCGCGGAGGGTGTGGAGAACGCGGAGACGCTGGACCAGCTGCGCGACTACGGCTGCGACGTCATCCAGGGCTACTACGTGGGCAGGCCGCTGCCCGCGGAGGACGTCGACGCCGCGGGGCCGTTCCGCGTCCTGATGATGGAGGGTCCCGCCTGAGCGGGTGACGGCGCGGCACCGCAGAGTGCCGACTCGCGCAAGGCGGTGACGCCACCTAGAAAAATCTTGCAAGGATTGAGACATCTTGCGATCCTCGGCCTACCGTGTGCGGTGCGAGGGCGCGGGTCGAGACCACCGTCCCCTCGGTCGCACCAGCGACGAACTCAGCAAGGGGAGGGACGAGATGATCGGCAACGAAGCGCACCTCGAGGAGCAGTCGCCGGTGGCGCGGCACGTCATCGACGAGGCGGCCGCGGCCCTGGAGGAGCGGCTGCGCGACTGGCGCTGCGTGCTCCCCCTGCGGGCCGGCACCGCCCACGCGGCGGCGCGCCGGCAACTGGAGCAGTACCGCCGCGCGGTGCGCGACGGGCACGAGGACGCAGTGCAGGCGCTCGGGCTCCCCCTGGTCAGCGCCGCCACGCTCTACAGCAGCTGACGACCTCCGCCGGCAGGCGCACGGCCCGCGGCAGGCGCGGGGGCCGGGTCCGACACGCGGACCCGGCCCCCGCACCGCCCGCTCACCAGATGCGGACGCGCTCCTCCGGAGCCATCCAGAGCCCGTCGCCCTCGGTGACCCCGAAGGCGTCGTGGAACTCGTCGAGGTTGCGGACCACCGCGTTGCAGCGGAACTCCGGCGGCGAGTGCGGGTCCACCGCGAGGCGGCGGGCGGCCTCCTCCGGACGGACCTTGCCCCGCCACACCGCGGCCCAGCCGAAGAACAGCCGCTGCTCACCGGTCAGGCCGTCGAGGACCGGGGCCTCCTTCCCGTCGAGGGAGAGCAGGTAGGCCTTGTGCGCGATGGTCAGGCCGCCCAGGTCGCCGATGTTCTCCCCGACCGTCAGCGCGCCGTTGACGCGCTGGCCGGGCAGCTCCTCCGGCTCCAGGGCGTCGAACTGCGCGATCAGCGCCGCGGTGCGCTTGCCGAACTCCTCGCGGTCGGCGTCGGTCCACCAGTCGCGCAGGTTGCCGTCGCCGTCGTACTTCGCCCCCTGGTCGTCGAAGCCGTGGCCGATCTCGTGGCCGATGACCGCACCGATGCCGCCGTAGTTGGCGGCGTCGTCCGCGTCGGGGTCGAAGAACGGCGGGCGCAGGATCGCCGCGGGAAAGACGATCTCGTTCATGCCGGGGTTGTAGTAGGCGTTGACCGTCTGCGGCGTCATGAACCACTCGTCGCGGTCGACGGGGCCGCCGAGCTTGCCCAGCTCGTGGCGCAGGTCGAACTCGTTGGAGCGGCGGACGTTGCCGAGGAGGTCGTCGCGCTCGACGACGAGGCCGGAGTAGTCGCGCCACTTCACGGGGTGGCCGACCTTCGGGGTGAACTTGCCGAGCTTCTCCAGCGCCCGCGCCTTCGTCTCCTCCGTCATCCAGTCCAGGGCCTGGATGTCCTGCCGGTAGGCCTCGACGAGGTTGGCCACGAGCTCGTCCATGCGGGCCTTGGCGACCGGGGGGTAGTGCCGCTGCACGTAGAGCTTGCCGAGCGCCTCCCCCATCGCCCCCTCGACCAGGCCCACGCCGCGCTTCCAGCGCTCCCGCAGCTGCGGCACCCCCGACAGGGTCGTGCCGTAGAAGGCGAAGTTCTCGTCCACGAACGCGGAGCTGAGGTAGGCGGCGGACCCGTGGACGATCCGCCACTGCAGCCACTCCCGCCACTGCGGCACCCGCTCGGGGGTGAGCAGGCCGGACAGCCCGGCGAGGAAGCCCGGCTGGCGCACGACCACCTCCGCGACGGCCGCGTCGTCGATGCCGGCCGCCGCGAGCCACGCCGCCCAGTCCAGCGCGGGCAGCAGCTCCTCCAGCGCCGCGCGGTCCAGGAGGTTGTAGGTCAGGGTCGCGTCGCGGTTCTTGACCCGGTCCCAGTGGTGGGCGGCGACGTCGGTCTCCAGGGCGAGGATCCGCTCGGCCGCGCCCGCCGGGTCGGGCAGGCCGGCCAGCTCCAGCATCCGCTGCACGTGGTCGCGGAAGGCGGCGCGGATCTCCGCGTACTGCTCCTCGCGGTAGTAGGACTCGTCCGGCAGGGACAGCCCGTACTGGGTGACGTGGACGAGGTAGCGGTCCGACTGCTTGGAGTCGGTGTCCACGTAGAAGGCGAAGGGGCCGTTGACGCCCTGGCGCAGCAGCCGCCCCCAGGCGCGGACCAGCCCGTCGACGTCCGCCACGGCCGCCGCCAGCGCCAGCTCCTGCTCCAGCGGGGACGCGCCCAGGGCCTCGACGGCGTCGACGTCCATGAAGCTGGCGTACAGGTCGCCGATGGCGCGGGCCTCACCCTCGGCGGAGGGGTCCGCCGACACCTCCTCGACGATGGCGCGGACCTGCTCCTCGGACTCGTCCCGCAGGCGGATGAACGCACCGTCGAGGGCGCGGTCGGCGGGGATCTCCGCGCTCGCCAGCCAGGCGCCGTTGACGTGGCGGAACAGGTCGTCCTGCGGGCGGACGGCCGGGTCGATCGCGGAGGGGTCGATGCCGGAGGTGCGCGAGCCCGACGCGCGAGCGGCCGAGGCGCCGGGGGTGGTGGCACCAGAGGTGGAGGTGTCGCTGCCGGTCAGGTCGGTGCCGGAGGTCATTCCCCGAGCATAGGTGGATCATCCGCGCCGTTCCCGGGGAGCGCGCCGCCGCCGGAGGACGGTTGCGAGGAACCGCTTTCCCGCCCAAGGTGGGCGGTGCCGCCTCCCCGCGAACGGAGAATCCGCATGAGCGCACCCGCCGCGGTGCCCACCGCCACCCTCAACACCGGCGCCACCGTCCCGCAGCTCGGCCTCGGCACCGCCCGCGCCGGGGACGCCGAGATCCGCCGCACCGTCGCGCAGGCGCTGGAGCTCGGCTACCGGCTCATCGACACCGCCTCCCGCTACGGCAACGAGCGCGGCGTCGGGCAGGGCATCGCGGACTCCGGCCTCCCCCGCGAGGAGGTGTTCGTCTCGACGAAGCTGCGCGGCGCCGAGCAGGGCCACGCCGAGGCGAAGGACGCCCTGCACGCCAGCCTCGACCGGCTCGGCCTGGACCACGTCGACCTCTTCCTCGTGCACTGGCCGCTGCCCCGCCTGGACCGCTACGTGGAGTCCTGGCACGCCATGGAGGAGCTGCGCGCCGAGGGCCTCACCCGCGCCATCGGCGTCTCCAACTTCCTCCCCGAGCACCTCGACCGGCTGCGGGCGGAGTCGGGCACCGTCCCCGCCGTCAACCAGATCGAGATGCACCCGCGCCTGCCGCAGGAGGAGCAGCGCGCCGACAACGCCCGGCGGGGCATCGTCACGGAGGCCTGGTCACCGCTGGCGGCCGGGGAGGGCCTGCTCGACGAGCCCGCCCTCGTCCGCACCGCGGAACGTCTCGACGTGACGCCCGCGCAGGTGGTGCTGGCCTGGCACCTGCACTGCGGCGTCGTGACGTTCCCGGCCGCGTTCGAGCCGGACCTGCTGCGGCAGAACCTCGCCGCCGCGCAGGTGGTGCTCGACGCCGGGGCGCTGTCCGCCGTGGCCTCCCTGGCGTCCGGGGAGCGCATCCACGACCAGGACCCGGCCACCTTCGAGGAGTACTGACCGCGGCCCCACCGGCGCGGCGGGTGCACCCGACCTCGCCCCGCGCCCGCACGGGCGCTCGGCTAGCGTCGTGCCCGGCCGGCCCGCACCGGTGGGGGCCGCAACGGCAGGAGGAGCAGCACATGGGAGTCAGCCTCGCCAAGGGCGGCAACGTCTCGCTGTCGAAGGCCGCCCCGGACCTGCGGGCCGTCAGCGTCGGCCTCGGCTGGGACGTGCGCACCACCACGGGGCAGGCGTTCGACCTGGACGCCTCCGCCCTCATGCTCGGCGGTGACGGCAAGGTCCTCTCCGACGCGCACTTCGTCTTCTACAACAACCTCACCAGCCCCGACGGCTCCGTCGTCCACACCGGCGACAACCGCACGGGTGAGGGCGAGGGGGACGACGAGGTCGTCGACGTGGACCTGTCCCAGGTGCCGGTCACCTGCGGGCGCATCGTCTTCGCGGTGTCCATCCACGACGCCGACGCGCGGCGGCAGAACTTCGGCCAGATCCACAACGCCTTCATCCGGGTCGTCAACGCCGACGACGGCGAGGAGCTGGTCCGCTTCGACCTCACCGAGGACGCCTCGACGGAGACCGCCATGGTGTTCGGCGAGGTGTACCGCCGCGGCGAAGAGTGGAAGTTCCGGGCGGTCGGCGCCGGCTACGCCACCGGGCTGCGCGGGATCGCCGGCGACTTCGGCGTCGACGTGGAGTAGGGCCGTCGCGCACGCTGCGGAACCAGTCCCCGGGACCACGAGCGCACCCCGCCGGACCACCTCGTCGCGGGGGCCGGCGAGGCAGGATGGTGACGTGGAGGTCATCGCGCAGTGGGTCCGCACGAGCTGGACCAAGCACTCACGCGGCGGTCCCGCAGCGACGGAGCGCAACGCCACCCCTGTCGCGTTCCCGCTGAGCAGCACGTCCTCAACCTCGCCCACGCCCCGGTCGCCGCCGGTGTCTTCCTCGGCGACCCCGTCCACACGATCGACGAGCGCAGCTCCCTGCGATGACCTGACGGACGTCCCGGCCATCCCCGCGTTCTCGTGCATGCGCCTGTCCACCGAGGTGCGAGCACGTCCATGCCGCGGTCAGTGCGTGAGCCCCGGTCACGTCCTCGGGTGCTGCGCCGTCGATCCCGGTGCACCGCCGTGCTCGTGGATCCCACCCCGGCGCGCCGCCTGCCAGTCGCGCTCGACGCCTCGCAGCAGCGCCGGATACACGAGGAACAGCCTGAACGGCCGGATCGCCGCCATGTAGGCGGTGCCGAGCCGGCCGTTCGGCCGCACGAGGACCGCCATGCGGCCGCGGAACCGGCCCCCACCCTCCGCGACCCACCCCAGGTGCATCACCGCGTGCACCGTCCGGTTCGCGATCTCCCCCGCCCACTCGTCCGCCAGCTGGTACAGCGGATGGAAGAGAGCGTCCCGCCCGGGCTCGGACGCGGTGCCCCGCAGGTCGGCGGGCAGCCGCTCCCGCAGCGAGGTCGCGCCGGCGCCCAGTCCGTGGGCGGGCGCGTCCCAGCCCAGCAGCCGGCCGAGCTGCTCCCGGAACTCCCACAGGAAGCGGACGGCGAGCGGGGCGTTCGCGGGGAACGTCCCCGCCACCATCGTCGACACCAGCAGGGGCAGCTCCTCCCGGCCACCGACCGCGGGAAGCTCCCAGACGTCCTCCAGGACGAAGTCGGGCACCACCTCGTGGATCCGCCAGGAATGCGCGGCGTGCTCGGTGTCCGGCAGCCTCATCACCATCACCACTTCCTCTCCGACAGCTCGACGACCCGATCCTGTTCCGGTGGCCGCCGGCGGTCGTCGCCCCGGCGGTCCCCGGGCGTACGCCACGCGGCGTACGGGGGCGACCGAACGGGTGGACGGACCGGAACGGCGTCGGCGGCCCCCTCCGGCATGCCGATACCGCAGAGGTGATCCAGCTCCCTGAGGCGGCGTCCCCTGATCGGGGTCGACACCGGACCGCGGAGCGGAGCACCAGGAAGCGGCGCGTGGCTGTCATCGCGGCGTGGGCCGTCTTCCTGGCCCTCTTCGCGGTCACCGCCTGGTTCCTGGTGCTGATCTCGGCGATCGGGAACGTGGCGGGCAACCGCAACGGCGGATACGACCTGACCCTCGCCCTGCTGCCTGCGGCTCTTCCGGCCCTCGTGCTCGCGTTCGTGCACCCGTGGCGGGTGGCGTTGGCCGTTGCCGCACTGATCGCGACAGCGGCTGGGATCTTCAGTGCGATCGCTGCCGGCAACGCAGGCCCGTCGGAGTCGCACCTGCTGTCCGTGCAGGAGGAAGCGGGTGCGCCTGCCGGGTGGAGGCAGCTGCACCGGAGCAGCACCAGCGGCCCCTTCTTCGGGGAGCGCCCGGGCGTGAGCGTCAACTACAGCGTCGCCGCGTCACCGGAGGACGCGGTCGCCGCGTACGAGTCGGTGCTGAGCCGTCACGGCTACCTGCAGGAGCCCACGACCGACCTGCCCGCCACGATGGCCGACGAGCCCGGCCACTCCCTCCGCAGGGCCTACCGCAGGGATCGCATCACCGTGGACGTGCACGTGATCAGCAACACGAAGTCACGGGCACCGGAGTCCTACCCGGACAGCCGCGACGCGAGCGACACGCCCTCGCCGGGGGAGAGCCTGGTACGCGTCCACTTCCACTGAGGCCGGCGCGCAGGAGGGGGAGCTGCCGGGGCCCGGGAGTGCCGGGCCCCGGGGAGGCTCACTGGCAGGCTTCGCACTCCGGGCCGGCGTCGATGGCGCAGGCGCTCACACCGGAGAGGAAGTCGTCCTCCTCCTCGACGGCGGGCTCAGGGGCGGTGGTCTCCGGCACGGGTCCTCCTCGGATCGCGATGGTGCGGGCGAACAGGCTAAGCGCGCGGAGGCGCCCACGATTCCGCCACGCCCCGCGACGCGCCGGAACCCCACCAGGCGAACCCGCCGCCCGCCTCCTCCGCCCGCTCCCCGCGGAGCAGCGCCGCGACCCGGACGAGGTAGGCCTCCCCCGCCTCGTCCTCCACGGCGCCCTCCGGCACGAGGACCGGGTAGTCCCGCGACGGGACCCCCTCGCCGGGGCGCACGTCCACGTGCGCGACGGAGAGCCCCCGCGAGTGCAGGAGGTCGGCCATCGCGTAGTCGGTGCGGGAGTCGCCCACGGTCCGCCAGCGGGCCGGCAGCTCACCGTCGGCGGCCAGCAGCTCCAGCGCCCGCTCGGCGCCGCGGTCCTTGCCCAGGAGCACCGACTCCACGTCCACGGCGATGACGGTGGGGTCGATCCGGTAGGGGACCCGGCCCTGCGCGTCGGGCACCTCCCGCCCCCGCAGGCCGACACCGAGGCCGGCGGCGGCGCACGCGGCGAGCACCTCCTCCTCGAAGGGGCCCTGCGCGGCGGCGTAACGGCTGGCGGGGACGTCCACGCGCTGCTCGACGGAGACCATCGCCCGCTTGGTGGTGTCGACGAACATCGTGTCCGCGTAGCGGGCGGCGACGATCCCGCCCACGAGCTCGTGCACCTCGCGCGGCACGGCGAGGGAGGAGTCGGCCACCACCTCCGTGGCGCGCCCCTGCCGCACGGAGAAGCGCACCGCCCCCTTCTCGCAGACGGCGTGCACCCGCGCCGTCCCCGGCAGGCCGGCGGCGAGGAGGGGGGCGACCACCTGCTCGCGCAGGAACGTGTCGGAGCGGCCGGTGTTGAAGACCAGGGGCACGCCGGCGCCGGCGAGCTCGACGAGGGCGGCGAGGATGCCCGGCCGGCTGACGGAGCGCGTCGCGGGGCTGGCCACCGGGCCGTCGACGTCGAGGAGGAGGCCGAGGGGCGGGACGGGGCTCACCCCCCGATCCTCCCCGACGCCGTGCGGGTGTCGGGCGCTCGCCCCCGGGTACGGGGCGGGCATGACCGTCGAGCAGGCCCCTGGACGCACCTCTGCGCGCACCTCCGGGCACCTCCCCGCACCCGCCGTGCCGGCGCTGGCCGCCGTGGACGCGGTGATGGCCGGGGTGTCCCGGCTGCGGTCCGGGCGCAAGGCGGCGCACCCCTCCGGCCGGACCGTGCGCGGCGTCCTGCACCGGGCGGGGCTGTCGGAGGGCGTCGGGGTCCCGTGGCTCGACGAGCCGGGCTGGGACGAGGCGGTGGTGCGGCTGTCCCGGGGGGCGGGGCTGCCCGAGGTGCTGCCGGACCTGCTGGGCCTGGCGCTGCGGGTGCACGGGGAGGACGGCGCCCCCTACGACCTGCTGCTGTCCACGACCGGGCTCTCGCCGCTGCGCCGGCACGTCCTCGCGCTGCGGCGGGACCCGATGCGCTCGGCGTACACGAGCGTCGTGTCGCACCGCGGCCCCGCGGGGCCGCTGGCGCTGGCGGCGATCCCCGCGTCCCGGGCGGCGGGGTTCGTGCTGGCCGTGGCCTCCCCCGCCGGGCCGTGGCGGCCGTTCGCGCACCTGGAGGTGGGCCGGGGCCCGGCGCTGCCCGACGTGGCCTTCGACCCGGTGCTGCACGCGGTGCCGGGCCTGGCGCCCGGGCCGTGGATGGCTGCGGTGCGGCGGGCGGCGTATGCCGGCTCCCGCCGGGGCCGGGGGGCGCGCCTCGACGCTTCCGGCGGCGGCTCTCCCGACGGCTCTCCCGACGGCGCGGAGTGACGGATGCAGGCGGCCGGCCGCAACTTCTCCTGAGCGAGCGCTCCCACCGGCTCTGCGGCCGGAGGAACTCCCCAGAGTGACCGCTCGGCTGCGCCGAGGTGCTCCGGTGGGGTGACGACCCACGAACCGTTTCAGTGAACGCCGGACCACGGGCTCCCGGACGCGCTACCGTCCTCCAAGATCCGGCGCAACCGGAGAGTGGGCGGCCGCGCGGCGCGGCCCCGCAGATCGGAGGAGACCATGAGCAGAGCGGTCAAGACCGTGGCGTCCCGCACCGGCGGCCTCGGCCTCGCCCTCGGCGTCCTGCTGGTCCTCTCGGGCCTCGGCGGCCTGGCGGTCGTGGACGTCCACGACGCCGGGAACGCGGCCCTCCTCGTGGCGCTGCACCTGCTGCTCGGCACGGCGGTCGTCGTCCGGTTCACGATCGGCCGCCACCGCACGCCGCACGCCTGATCCTCCGCGGGGTCGCCCCTCAGCGCGCGCGACGGGTCAGGGCCACCCCGGCCAGGGCCAGCACCCCACCGGCGAGCGCCAGCGGCGGCGGCACCTCCCCCAGCAGCGGCCAGGCCGCGAGCACCGTCAGCGGCGGCACGACGTAGGTGGCGATCCCGAGCCGGCCCGCGTCGGTGCGCGACAGCGCGTAGGCCCACGTCCCGAACGCGACGGCGGTGGGCACCAGGCCGAGGTACAGGAGGCCGGCGGTGGCGGCGGGAGGCGCGGTGAGCAGGTCCGCGTGCAACCGGCCCGCGAAGGGCAGGCAGGCGAGCGCGCCGACGACGCAGGACAGGAAGGTCACCTGGAGGGCGGGGAGCCGCCGCAGGGCGGGCTTCTGGGCCAGCACCCCCACCGCCCAGCTCACCGCCGCCACCAGGCACAGCAGGGCCCCGACGAGGTCGGCGTCCGCGGACCGGCTGGTGGCGGCGCCGATGACGAGCGCCCCCGCGAACGCGACGGCGGCGCCGGTGAGCAGGCGGCGCGGGAAACCCTCCCCGAGGAAGGCGCCCGCGAGCAGGGCGATGAGGATGGGCCCCACGCTGACGAGCATCGCGGTGGTCCCGGCGTCGAGGCGCTGCTCGGCGGCGTTGAGGGCGACGTTGTAGAGGGCGAACCAGCCGAGGCCGCAGACGGTGACCAGCCCCCACTCCCGGCGGGTGGGCCGCACCCACCTGCGGCGGGCCAGCACGACGACGCCGAGGGCGAGGGCGCCGACGACGAGCCGCCCCAGGGCCAGGGCACCGGGGTCGAAGTCGTGGCGGACCGCACGGATGGCCAGGAACGCCGACGCCCAGGCGAGGACCGTCACCACGACGGCGGCCAGCACGGCGGGCCCGGGCCGCTCGGCCTGCTTGGTCCGGGCGCGCAGGTCGGCGGGGGCGGGGGTCGTCATGCCCCGACGGTAGGCGCAGCCACCGACGTGCGCCTGCGGCCATCGGACCTCGCTTGGCCCGGCCCGGCGGACGGGGCGGGGTCGCTGCACCCCACCCGCCCGCTCAGCGCAGCCCGGGGACCCGGACGACGATGAGCTCGGTGTCGTCGGGGCGGTCGCGACCCACCCAGCGGCCGTCGCTGCCGGGGTAGTTGTTGTCGTTCGCGACGAGCACGCGGTTGCCGCCGAGGAACTCGATGCTCTCCACGGACTGCAGCGGGAAGGAGAAGACCTCCCCCACGCCGTACTCGCCGGGGCGGGCGGGCAGGGAGACGCCCGCGGGGTCCCGGATGTCGAGCAGGTCCAGCACGAGGTCCTTGACGAGGACGCCGTCGCGGTCGGTGCGCCGCAGGTCGATCGCGTACACCTTCTTCTGCCGGGCCTCGGCGCCCTGGGCGTCGTCGCGCTCGATGACGAGGAAGCGCCCGTCGGGCAGGGCCGTGAAGTCGCCGAGGACAGCGCCGGGGAACGCCTCGTCGACCTGGTAGGTCCAGGTGCGGCCGGTGTAGCGGCGCTCGCGCAGGTCGAACTCGTGGACGATGCGGCGGCGCGGGTCGGGGTCACCGACGAGCGCACCCTCCAGCACCGGGTACAGCCGCTGCCCGTCCCTGCTCAGCGCCATCCCCTCGAAGCCGCGGCTGGCGGGCAGGGTCGGGGCGGCGTCGCCGAGGAAGGGGTTCTGGGGGGACTGCACGCCGGGCAGGGGGACGGGGGCGTCGAGGACCCTGCCGGTGGCGTCGGTGTGCAGGAGGAAGGGGCCGAACTCCTCGCCGAACCAGAACGTCCCGTCGGGGGCGCGGCGCACGGACTCCAGGTCGAAGTCGGCGCCGGTGAGGAGGCGGTCGGGCCGGTGCAGCGGGAACGGGACGTGCCCGTCGGGGTCGCGCAACTGCAGGAAGCCCTCGACGTCGACGGTGCCCGAGCCCCTCCGCGCGGTGCGGAAGTCGGGGTCGATGCGGTAGAGCCGCAGCAGGAAGTCACCGGAGTTGCCGCGGGTGCCGAAGCCGTTGTCCGTCATGCCCCAGAACGTCCCGCCCCCGGCGTCGAGCACCGCGGAGAAGCCGGGGATCGGCTGGCCGGGGAACGGGGGCACGACCCCGTTGGCGGGGTTCACGAGCGCCCCCGAGGGCGGGCCGGGCTGGTAGGCGTCCGCGGGGAGGATCGCCCTGCCCAGCAGGGTCGGCTCGTCGCCCCGCGCGCTCCGGTCGGCCTCGGCGGAGGCGGCGGGGACGAGTGCGAGGAGGAGCGTCGCGGCGGCGGTGGCGGCGGTCCTGCGCATGGGTGGCTCCTGGAGGTGGGGTCGCTCGGTCGCGGCGAGGCATGGTGCACAGGGCCGCCCGGCCACCGGGGTGCCGCGGAGCGTCCGGCGCCTGACGCGGGGGTGAACTCCGGCACCCCCGCCGCCGCCCCTGCCCGGACGCACCGCGGCCCGGGGGTCGGTGCACCGGGCACCGCCCCCCCGGGCCGCCGGGGACGTGGGACTGAGCAGCCGGGCCGTGGGGTCAGAGCCCGCCGACCGGGGGCTGCCCCGTCTCCGGCACGAGGACGGGGGTGTCCTCCCGCAGGGTCTCGCCGCGGAAGAAGGCGCGCAGCCGCACCGCGCAGGCCAGCATCAGCGGGATGCCGAGGACGAGCATGCCGACGCCCATGACGAAGACCCCGCCGATCGGTCCGAAGTTCGTCGAGCCGTAGTCGGTGCCGACCATGTCGACGGCGCTCTGGGTGAAGGCCCACAGCATCGCCAGGCCCCCCAGCAGCGGGATCAGCCCGCGCAGGAGGAAGTGCCGCACCGAGCGGGTCAGGGTGCGGCGGAAGAACCAGACGCAGGCGAACGCCGTGATGCCGTAGTAGAAGGCCACCGCGAGGCCGAGGGAGGCGATGGAGTCGGCGAGGGCGTCGGTGCTGACGAACGACAGCACCAGGTAGAAGAACACCGCGGCCGCCCCCATGACGGCCGTGGCGAAGGAGGGCGTGTGGAAGCGCGGGTGGATGCGCCCGAAGCGCTCCGGCAGGGCGCCGTAGACGGCCATCGCCAGGGCGCCGCGGGCCGTCGGCAGGATCGTCGTCTGGGTGGAGGCCGCGGCGGAGACCGCCACCGTCAGCAGCAGCAGGGACGCGACGACGCCACCACCCACGGGCCCGCCGAGAACGGTGAGCACGTCGTCGGCGTTCTCCTCGTTGCGCAGTCCGATGCCGGTCTCCCCGAAACCGGAGTACGCCTGCACCGCGATGGCGACGAGCAGGTAGGTGGCGAGCAGGATCACCGTGGCCAGCACCGCGGCCTTGCCGGGGGTGGAGTCGGAGTCCTTCGTCTCCTCGGTGACGGCCAGGCAGGCGTCCCAGCCCCAGTAGATGAAGACGCAGAGGATGACGGCCTCGGCGATGGCGGAGCCGCTCAGCCCGAACGGGGAGAACCACTGCAGGCTGGGGCGCACGGCCTGCTCCCCCGCCGCGCCGGTGTAGACGAGGTAGAGCGCGCCGATCGCCACGAACCCGAGGACGGCGAACTGGAGCAGGACGAAGACGTTCTGCAGCCGCTCGGAGATGACGATGCCGCGGTAGGCGATCCAGGTCATCGCCACGATGAAGGCGATGCCCAGGCCGATCTTCACGGCGTCGTTCTCCGCGAGGGCGTCGAGGCCGACGAAGCGGAGGCTGTAGATGCCGGCGATCTCGGCGACGTTGGCCAGCACGATGATCGCGGAGACGGCGACGCCCCAGCCGCCCATCCACCCCACCCAGGGACCGAACGCCTTGGTGGCCCAGGTGAAGGTGGTGCCGCAGTCGGGAGCGGCCCGGTTCAGCTCCCGGTACGCGATGGCCACGAGCAGCATGGGCAGGAAGGCGAGCAGGAACATCGCCGGGGCACGGTCGCCCACGGCGAACACCACGTAGCCGAGGGTGGCCGCGAGGCTGTAGGCGGGGGCGGTGGCCCCCAGGCCGATCACGGTGTTGCCCCACAGGGTCAGGGCCCCGGGCGTGAGCCCCTTGCCCACCCTCGGAGGGTCCGCCGCGTGCTTCGTGTAGGCACCGGCCGTCGGTACTTCCGCCATGGTCTGCCCCGTCCTTCTGGATCCGCTCCCACCGGCGTTCCCGCCGCCGTTCGCGCAAGCTACGCATCGTGGCGGTGCAGGGCAAGGTTGGGCGCGGAACTCGCACTCCCGGGGCGGATCGACGACGCTTTCTGAAGGTTTCGGCGCCGAAAACGGAGGCATGAGGGGCGTTGGCGCAGTACGGTCGCCGCATGCGCATCCTCCTCGTGGGCGCCGGTGGCGTCGGTGACGCCTTCGCCAAGACCGCGGCCCGCCGCGACTTCTTCGACGAGGTGGTCGTCGCCGACTACGACCCCGCCCGGGCCGAGCGGACCGTGGCGGCGGTGCGCCGGCGCCACCCCGGCGACGAGCGGTTCCGCGCGGCACGGGTGGACGCCTCGGACGCGGCGGCCGTGACGGCCCTGGCCCGCGAGCACGGCAGCACGCACGTCATGAACGCGGTCGACCCGCGCTTCGTCATGCCGGTCTTCACCGGTGCGCTGGAGGCGGGCGCGGACTACCTCGACATGGCGATGTCGCTGTCGCGGCCGCACCCGGAGGAGCCGTGCTCCCGCACCGGGGTGAAGCTGGGCGACGAGCAGTTCGCGATGGCGCGGCGGTGGGAGGACGCCGGGCGCCTGGCGCTGGTGGGCATGGGCGTGGAGCCCGGCCTGTCCGACGTCTTCGCCCGCTACGCCGCCGACCACCTCTTCTCGGAGATCGACGAGCTCGGCGTCCGCGACGGGGCGAACCTGGTGGTGCGCGACGAGTCCGGCCGGGAGGTGTTCGCGCCGTCCTTCTCCATCTGGACGACCATCGAGGAGTGCCTCAACCCCCCGGTCGTCCACGAGCGCGACCGCGGCTGGTTCACCACGCCGCCCTTCAGCGAGCCGGAGGTCTTCGACTTCCCCGGCGGCATCGGGCCGGTGGAGTGCGTGAACGTCGAACACGAGGAGGTGCTCCTCATGCCGCGCTGGGTGGACGCGCGGCGGGTGACGTTCAAGTACGGGCTGGGTGCGGAGTTCATCGGGGTGCTCAAGACCCTGCACGCCCTCGGCCTGGACTCCACCGAGCCGGTGCGGGTCGGGGGCGTGGAGGTCGCGCCGCGCGACGTGGTGGCGGCGTGCCTGCCGGACCCGGCGACGCTGGGACCGCGGATGACGGGCTCGACGTGCGCGGGGCTGTGGGTGACGGGGCGCGGGAAGGACGGCTCCCCGCGGGAGGTGTACCTGCACCACGTCGTGGACAACGCCTGGTCGATGGCGGAGCACGAGGCGCAGTGCGTGGTGTGGCAGACGGCCGTGAACCCGGTGGTGGCGCTGGAACTTCTGGCCTCGGGCACCTGGAGCGGCACGGGCGTGCTGGGACCCGAGGCGTTCGACGCGGTGCCGTTCCTGGACCTGCTCTCCACCGCGCACGCTTCGCCGTGGGGGTGCGAGGAGCGCACGCCGCGGGGGTGACCGGATCGGAGCGGTGATCCGCGGGGGATCGACGGATGCGACGGTGCGGTGTCGCATCCGTCGATCCGGCGCGGATCACCGCATCCGGTTGCGCCATGCTGGGCCGTCGTTCCGTCCAGCACCGGAGGCATCCATGGCGAAGGCGCGTCCGTCCGTCCAGGCGCCGAACGTCGACCCGATCCGGTTGTCCGGACTGGACGACGGCTCCCCCGACGACCTGCGGGGCGGGGCTGACCTGGAGGGCCTGTCCTTCGCGGACCTCGAGACCGGCGGGCTGGATCTCGCCGGCGCGACGCTGTTCTCGTGCGAGTTCGCGGGCGTCTCGGCCGCGGAGGCCGACCTCACGGCCCTCCGCCTGCGCGAGAGCCGGCTCGCCCGGACCGGCATCCCCGTGCTGCGGGCGGCGCGGTCGGACTGGCGCGACGTCGTCGTCGAGGACTGCCGGTTCGGTTCCTGCGAGCTGTACGACGCGACCTGGCGCAGCGTGCAGGTGCGGAACTGCCGCCTCGACTACGCGAACCTGCGCGGCGCGGACCTCGTGGACGTCGCCTTCGCGGACTGCACGATCGAGGAGCTCGACCTCGCCGGCGCGAGAGTCACCCGGGCGGCCTTCGCGGGCTGCCGCATCGGCCACCTGGACGTCCAGCACGCCGAGCTGAGCCACGTGGACCTGCGCGGCGCGCAGATCGCCTCCGTCGCGGGGGTCCTGGACCTGCGCGGGGCGACCGTCGACGAGGGGCAGCTCACGCTGCTGGCGCCGCTGCTCGCCGCCGGCCTCGGCCTGCGCGTGGAGGAGTAGCGGGAGCCGAGCGGGCAGGGGAAGAAGTGCCCCGGTCGATGCAACGGAGCCGTGCTCGCCGGCGTTGACCTCGTGTGAGCTCCTCCCCAGAAAGCAGCGCCGGCGGCGCACTCCCCGCGCTGCCGCGGCGGAGGGAGGACGGATGAGGGCCCGCGACCGCCTCGCCGCCACCGGTGCCGACGGCGGGCCGGACCCCGCGCCGCGGCGCCCGTCCGGCCGGACCGCGGTGCCCGGGGTGTGGGACCTGGAGTCGCTGGTGGCGTGGAAGGGCCCGCAGCTGGTGCGCCTGGCCAGGGCGCTGCTGCGCGATCCGCACCAGGCGGAGGACGTCGTCCAGGACGTGCTGGCGACCTGCGTGCGCAAGTGGTCGCGCATCCAGTCGGTGGACGACCCCTCGGCCTACCTGAACCGGATGGTCGTCAACGCCGTCACCTCGCTGCGGCGGCGGGCCTGGCGGCGGGAGTGGCTCAGCGATCCCGCCGAGCTGCCCGAGGTGCACCTCGACGACTCCTCCTCCGGGCACGCCGAGCGGCAGCGCTGCCTGGCACTGCTGCGGCGCCTGCCCGACCGGCAGCGCATCGCGCTGGTGCTGCGCCTCTACGAGGACATGCCGGACGAGGAGATCGCGGACCTGCTGGGCTGCTCCACCGGAACCGTGCGCAGCAACGCCCACCGCGGCCTGGCGACCCTGCGCCGACTCATCGCCGAGGAGGATCCCCGTGCCTGAGCGTCCCCCCACCCCGCGCGGCCACCACCCCGGGAACGAGGACGTGGCGACCCTGCTGCGCGCCGCGCTCCACGAGGACGCCCACGCCTGCAGGGTCGACGAGCAGGGCCTGACCGCGGGCACCCGGTCCCGCCTGCGCCGTCAGCAGCGCCACCGCCGCGCGGGCCTGGCCGCAGCGGTCGTCGCCCTCGCCGTCGCCGTCCCGCTCAGCGTGCAGGCGCTGTCCGACCCCACGGTCCGCACCACCCCGGCGGGCACCCCCACCGGCACGCCCGCCACCCCCGCGCCGGCGGCCACGACACCGACGACCACGCCTCCGGCGACCACCACGCCGGGCTCGGCCACGGCGAGCGCGCCGCCGACCCCTGCTGCGCCGACCCCTGTCCCGCCGACCCCTGCGCCGCTGCCCGCCCCGTGGTCCGCCGCCCCGCTGGCCGCGTCCGAGGTGCCCGCGCTCGCACTGGAGGCGTGGGCCGAGGCTCCCGCCGAGTCGCAGGCGACGTGTCCCCTGCTGCTGCCCGCGGGAACGGCGGGCGCCCCGCCGGGGGAGCCGCGCCGACCGGACTTCTCCGGCGAGTGGGCCGTGACCTGGGACGTGCCCGGCACCCCGGGCAGGTTCGGCGACAGCAGCGAGAGCCCCACCGCCGGGCGCAGCACCTACGGCGTGGCGGGCGTGCCCTTCACCGAAGCGGAAGTGGCGGAGAGCCTGCCGCAGTGGCCGTTCCAGCAGGAGTGGAGCGACGGCAGCCGCGCCGGGTACGGACCCGAGGGAGGCGATCCGGAGACGACCAGCACCCTCGCCTACCTCCAGGTGAGCGAGCACCCCGGGTGCCTCTACAACGTGTGGTCGCACCTCGGCCAGGAGCACCTCGAAGCGCTCCTGGAGTCTCTGCGCTACGTGCGGACCGACCCCGCCTGAGCGCGTCGCCGCCGCGCCGGGTCAGCGGCCGCGCCGGATCTGCGACGTGATGCTGCGGTCGGTGATCGCGGTGTCGTTCGCGAGCAGCACCGCCTTGGACAGGATCACGCCGAGGGTGCGGTCCCCCTCGAACGGCAGGAACATCCCGTCCCCGCCCGCGCCGGGCGCCTGCTTCGGGACGATGCACAGGTACTCGTCGTTCGGGCTCATGAGGATGTTGCCCGAGCCGAGGTGGATCTTGTACGTGCGCAGGTCCCCGCGGACGTGGAGGAACCGCTCCTGCACGGTGCAGCGCTCGGCGATCGCCAGGCGCGGCACGAGGCGCGCCAGCAGCTCCCGCCGCGTGGCGGCCGTGGCCGACAGCTCCCCGAAGCCGAAGGAGTGCCAGTACTCCCGGTAGCGGCCCTGCGGGCCGCCGTCCTGCCAGGTCGGGTCGTTGCCCACGCTGGCGACCCCGACGAAGAGGTCCACGTCGCGCAGCACCTCGCTGAGCACGAGGGCGGGAACCTCCGCCAGCGGCAGCGGCTCGACGGGGTCCTCCTCCACCCCGATCCACTGCTCGTAGCCGCCGCCGAGACCGTCGTGGACGTTGCGCGGGGCGTTCACGGGGTAGAAGCGCACCTGGTCGGTGACCAGCCGCAGGTACGCACCGACCTCCGTCACGTCCTCCTGCGCGTCACCCCCGGCGCCCTCGACCCAGAACTCCGCGCGCAGCCCCCACCGGGCCAGCTCGCGCGTGGCGGGCGGGTAGCTGTCCTCGACCATCAGCCGCAGCCGGCTGGCCCAGCCGCGCGCGCCGGTCAGCGCCTGGAACTGGTGCTGGCGCAGCACGTGTGCCGCGAACCTGTTGGAGTACGTGCCCGTGGCGCGCTCGGCGTCGGTGAGCAGGTACACCTCCCGGTGCGCCTGCTTGAAGGGCTGCACGACCCCGTGGCGGGCCAACCACTCCCGCCAGGCGAGGACCTCGGCGACGTCGCGGCCGACGGGGTGCCACAAGGTCACCTGTGCTCCGGCCGCCGGGTGCACCTGCGCGTCGTCGACGTCGCGCAGCGCCCCGTCGGCCCACGCGCAGGGCACGCCGTCGACGACCCAGACGAGGCGGCGGGCCAGCGTGCCGACGAGGGGGTGGTCGAGGTAGCGCTCCCGCCAGGTCGGGTGGGGCCACACCCGCTGCTCGAGGAACATCCGGTCCAGCCGCTCCGCCTGCGCGGCGAGCATCGCCGAGATGTCCTTGGCGGCGGCCTTCAGCTCCGCCAGCTGCTCGGGGTGGTCGCGGCGCACGGCGGCGGGCACCGACTTCACCGCCTTGCCGGCGGTGGTGCGCCAGGTGAGCACGGCCGACGAGCCGCGCACGAGGAGCTCGACGTCCACGTCCCCGAGCCGCTCGCGGCGCGCCCCGACCTCGGTGAGGTCGTAGGTGGGCACCCCGAGCTCCTCGACCTCGCTGCGGCTCAGCCCCAGGGCGCTCGCCCGCTGCTCGAGGGCGGCGTCGACCTGCTTGGCGGTCTGGCGGTAGGTCACGCGGGTGGACAGCCGCGCCAGCTGGGCGAGGGCGGCCTCGCCGTCCATGCGGGACAGCGCCAGGACACCGGCATTGGCCAGCTTGGCGCTGCGGACCCCGACGCCGGGAACCCGGCGCAGCGCCACGTCGACCACCCGCGCGACGGTGCGGGCCGTCGCGGCGTCCGCCGGCAGCAGGGAGAGCAACCACAGCAGCCCCCGCACGGCGGTGACGTTGTGGGGGTCCACCGCGAGGCTCAGGTCACCCCACGCCGGGTCGATCTCGAGGGTGCGGGGCCGGCCGACCAGCTCCAGCCACCCGCACACGTGCCGGCGGAACGCCTCCTCGCCCACCGCGGCCACGAGCGCCGCACCCCGCCGGTCCCACGTCGCGCTCGGCCGGGCCGACGTCGCCCTCAGCACGTGCGCCACCAGCTCCTGCCAGCCGGGGCCGAGTCCGGGCAGCTCCGCCAGGGCACGGTCGGCCCACGGCTCACCGCAGTTCAGGAGCGGGAAGTCCAGCTCGGTGAGCGCTCCGGTCAAGGCGGGGGCGCTCCACGACTCCTCCACGGTGCGGCGGGCCGTGGCGCCCACCGCGGCCGGCACGGGCGTCCCGGTGCGCGCGGCCAGCCGCAGCAGGGCGGTCAGCTCGTCGCCGCACGCGAGGTGCCAGGCCCTCCCCGCCCGGGCGAGCAGCCCCGGCACGGCCGCGGTGACGACCTGCCCCGGGACGTCGCCGGCCAGGTGCTCCAGCAGCCATCCCAGCTGGTCCACCCGGACGTCCTCGCGCGCCAGCAGCTCGGCGGCGAGGGCGTCGCGGACGGGCTCGGCGAGCGCGCCGAGGCGGCGCGCCTGCACGTCGGGATCCCATGGGCGGTACTCCTCGCCGTTCCGGCCGTGCGGGTGGGCGAGGTGCTCCGCGAGCCGGGCCACGTCCTGCGGGCGCACGGCGCTGCGGAGGCCACCCCTCTCGTAGCGGCGCACGACGTCGCGGGCGAGCCACAGGTCCATCAGCCGCCCACCAGCGGCACGAGCTTGAGGAAGACGACCTCGGTGCCGGAGCGCAGGTCCACCTGCGCGTCGAGGTCCGTCACCTGGCGGTCGTCGACGAGGACGAGGAAGCCGTTGCGGGAGAACGCCTCCACCGCGCGGGCGAACTGCGCCTCCGGGTCGATCCGGCGGGGGGCGCGCTCACCGTTGACGGCGCGCTCGGTGGCGGTGGGCTGCACGAGGCCGGTGAAGCGCTCGGGCCGGCGGGCGTGGTGCTCGGCGACCTCCTGGAAGATGCGCCGACGGATCAGCTCCCGCACGGAGAGGGTCTCCTCGAACACCTCCAGCCCCCACGCGTCGCTGCGCTGCCCGGACGTCGTCTCGTCGACGAAGCTGACCACTGCCATGTCCGCAACGGTAGGGACGGCCCCCGACATCCGCGGGCCGCCTCACCCGCCGGGCGCAGCAGCACCCACCCGACGCAGCAGCACCCTCTCCGCCGCCCGGGCCCCGGCGGCGGCCCGGCCTCGTGGGCGGAACAGGACCCCACCCCGTATCGTTGAAAGCTCAACGAGGCGGGGTGGTCCCGGCTCGTGGAGGAGGCAGTCGTGGAGATCGGCATCAGCTCGTTCGCGGAGACCACCCGCGACCCCGCCACCGGCGCGATGATGGAGCACCCGCAGCGGCTGCGCGAGGTCGTGGAGGAGATCGTCGTCGCGGAGCAGGCCGGCCTCGACGTCTACGCCCTCGGCGAGCACCACCGCCGCGACTACGCCGCCTCCGCCCCCGCCGTGGTCCTCGCCGCCGGCGCCGCCCGCACCGAGCGGATCCGCCTCTCCAGCGCCGTCACGGTCCTCAGCTCCGACGACCCCGTGCGGGTCTTCCAGGACTTCGCCACCCTCGACGGGATCTCCGGCGGGCGCGCCGAGATCATCGCCGGGCGCGGCTCGTTCATCGAGTCCTTCCCCCTCTTCGGCTACAGCCTCGACGACTACGACGAGCTGTTCGCGGAGAAGCTCGACCTGCTCCTCGCGATCCGGGCGTCGGAGACGGTGACGTGGAGCGGGAAGCACCGCCCGCCCATCTCCGGTCTCGGCGTGTACCCGCGCCCGGTGCAGGACCCGCTGCCGGTGTGGATCGGGGTGGGCGGCAGCCCCGGCTCGGTGGTGCGGGCGGGCACCCTCGGCCTGCCCCTGGCCGTCGCCATCATCGGCGGGATGCCCGAGCAGTTCGCGCCGCTGGTGGAGCTGTACCGCAGCGCCGCGGCCGAGGCCGGCCACGACCCCGCCGCCCTGCCCGTGGCCGTGCACTCCCACGGCTTCCTCGCGCCCACCACGCAGGAGGCGGTGGACATCCACTACCCGTCCACCGCGATGGCGATGAACACCATCGGCCGGGAGCGCGGCTGGGGCACCTACGACCGGACCAGCTACGACGCCGCCCGCAGCCCCCGCGGCGCCCTCTTCGCGGGCAGCCCCGCGGAGGTGACGGAGAAGCTGCTGCTGCTCCACGACAACCTCGGGCTCGACCGGTTCCTGCTGCACGTCAGCGTCGGCACGATGGCGCACCGCGACGTGCTGCAGGCGATCGAGCTGCTCGGCACCGAGGTGGCGCCGGCGGTGCGGGCGGAACTGGCCCGGCGCGCACCCGCCCCGGCGGGCTGAGGCTCAGGAGGTCCCGGCCCGCGCGTCGAGCTGCGCGCGCAGCTCCTCGTCGCCGGGTTCGACGAGGACACCGCCGTCGGCCCACACCAGGGTCGGCACCCGGCGCTGCCCGGCCTGCAGCCCCCGGACGAGCCGCTCGGCCGCGGCGTCGACCTCCACGTCGACGTAGCGGTAGGGCACGCCCGCCCCGTCGAGCAGGGCACGGCTGCGGCGCACGTCCGGGCACCAGCCCGTCCCGTAGACGACGAGCCCGGCGCGCGGGTCCGGCAGGTCGGACCGGATCTCGACGCGGTTGCGGAGCACCCCGATGCCCTCCACCTCCGTCTCCAGGACGTCGCCGTCGGCGAGGAACCTCGGGGGCTGCATGCCCATGCCCACGCCGCCGGGGGTGCCGGTCAGGACGAGGTCACCCGGTCGCAGGGTGGTGATCTGCGAGACGTAGGAGAGCAGGCGCGCCGGGGGGAAGACGAGGGTGCTCGTGTCGCCGTCCTGCACGACCTCGCCGTTGACGCGGCAGCGCACCCGGAGACCGTGCCCGGCGGGGAACTCCTCGGTGGTCACCAGCACCGGGCCGACGGGAGTGGTGGCGTCGAACGCCTTGCCCTGCAACCACTGCAGGGTCCGGTTCTGCCAGTCGCGCATCGAGACGTCGTTGGCCACGGTGTAACCGGCGATGGCCGCCTCGGCCTGTTCCTCGTCCGCGTGCCGCAGGACGGAGCCGACGACGACGCCCAGCTCCGCCTCCCAGTCGACGCGCGCGCTGCCGCGCACGGTGATGGTGTCGTGCGCGCCGGTGAGGGTGTCGGCGAACTTGGCGAAGAGGGTGGGGTGTGCGGGCAGTTCCCGGCCCATCTCCAGGATGTGGTCGGCGTAGTTCAGCCCGCAGCAGACCACCTTGCCGGCGCGCGGCAGCAGGGGGGCGAAGTCGTGCTCGCCGTCGGCCGTCGTCCCGGTGCGCAGGGCGTCCTCGGCGACGGCGCGCCAGCCGGGGTCGGCGAGCAGTTCCCCCACGTCCCGCGCGGGGAGGAGGGTGGCGGTGCCGTCCTCGTGCAGCACCGCGGCTGCGGTGGCTCCCCTGCCGGTGCGGAGCGTGGCGAGCTTCATGGCGCCTCCTGTGGCGGTGGACGGGTTCCGGGCGGTGCGTTCCGGGCGGTGGGTTCCGGGCGGGGGTCAGCGCAGCAGGCGCAGGAGCAGGTCGCGGCAGAGGCCGTGCGCCTGCGCGCCGGGGGTGATGACGGCGAAGTGGTCGCCGCCGGTCTCGTGGAGCTCGGCGGGGTCCCCGGCGCGGCGGGCGGCCTCGACGTAGTCCGCCGACAGGGCGAACGGGACGGCGCCGTCGCTCCTGCTGTGCACGGCGTGCACGGGCGTCGAGATCGGCAGTGCGCGCATCGGGTCGGCGAGGGCGTAGGGCCCGGGCAGCTCGCCGGGCGCACCGCCCAGGAGGTTCTCCACGGCCCGGTCGCTGAGGGCGAGGCGGTGGGCGGCGGCGAGGTCCAGCACCCCCGCCTGGCTGACCACGCCGACCGGGCGCACCCGCGGCGCGGCCCCCGGCGCCCCGGGAGGCAGCCGGTGGCGGCCCGCGGCCCAGACCGCCAGGTGCCCGCCGGCGGAGTGACCGAGGAGGGCCACCCGGGAGAGGTCCAGCGAGTGGGCCGCGGCGAGTTCGGCGAGGTGGTCGATGCCGGCGGCGACGTCGGCGAACGTCGCCGGCCAGCCCCCGGCACCGGGGGCTCCGCCGCTGCCCGCGCGGCGGTACTCCAGGTTCCACGCCGCGAGGCCGTGCCGGGCGAGGTCCTCCGCCACCGGCGTGCCGAGCTCGGCTGTGTACCTGTCCCGCCAGTAGCCGCCGTGGACGACGACGACCGCGGCGAGCGGCGCCGGGCCGGGCGCCCCGGGCAGGTGCAGCTCGCCCCACTGGTCGGGGTGGGGGCCGTAGGGGATGCGCTGCGCGGTGGCGGGGCCCGTGGCCGACGTGGTCATGTCGTGCTCCTCTCGCCGTCGTCCCGCGGTGCGGGGAGGCGCGGATCGGCGCCCCTAGAGTGGTCGGCATGGTGACGGACGACCCCGCGGGCGAGGAACCCGGCACCGCGGGGGCGGGCCCGTCGAACCCCCAGCAGCTCATCATCACGCTGTTCGGCCTGTACGGCAGGGCGCACGGCGGCGCGCTGCCGGTGGCGGCCCTCGTCCGGCTGATGACCGACCTGGGGGTGGACGCCCCGGCCACGCGCTCCTCGGTCTCCCGGCTGAAGAAGCGCGGGGTGCTGCACAGCGTGAAGGTGGGCGGCCTGAACGGGTACGCGATCGCACCGGAGCTGGAGGAGACGTTCCGCGAGGGGGACGAGCGGATCTTCCACCAGCGGCGGGCCGGGCTGTCGGACCGCTGGCTGCTGGCGGTGTTCACGGTTCCGGAGACGCAGCGCCACGTCAGGCACCGGATCCGCAGCGGGCTGATCCGGATGGGGTTCGGCTCGGTGGCGCCCGGGGTCTGGATCGGACCCGAGCACCTGCGCGAGGCGGTGGACTCCTACATGGGCCGCCACGAACTCTCCCCGTACGTCGACTACTTCCTCGGTGAGCACATCGGGACGCAGCAGACCGCCGCCGCGGTGCGGGAGTGGTGGGACCTGCCGGCCCTGGAACAGCTCTACGCCCAGTTCGCCGAGCACTGCTCCCCCGTCTCGGCGCGGTGGACGGAGGCACGCGCGGGTGGGGCGGCGGATCCCGAACTGCCCCGGCAGGCCTTCGCGGACTACGTGCCGCTCGTGACGGAGTGGCGCCGCCTGCCGTACCTGGATCCGGGGCTGCCGCTGGAACTGCTCCCGCCGCAGTGGCGGGGGCTGGTGGCGGAGCGGCTGTTCGCGGAGCTCGACGGGTTGCTGCGGCAGCCCGCCGCCGCTCACGTCGCCGCCGTGACGGGGGGCTGAGGGTTCAGGAGTCGTCCCGGGGCGCCGCCTCGTCCTGGATCACGGCGATGCCCTGGATCTCGATCATCGCCTCCGGCTGCCACAGCCGGGTGACGCCGATCCCGGCCATCGCGGGGTAGCGGCGCCCGGCCATCTCCCGCCACAACCGGCCGATCTCCTTGCCGTGGGCGATGTAGTCGTCGACGTCGGTGAGGTAGATGGTGACGCTCACCAGGTCCGCCGGCTTCCCGCCGGCCTCCTCCAGGGAGGTCAGCACGTTGCGGAACGCCTGGCGGAACTGCTCGACGATGCCGCCCTCGACGATGCGCATGTCCCGGTCCAGGGCGGTCTGGCCGCCGAGGTAGACGGTGTTCCCCGCCCGGACGGCGTGGGAGTAGCCGGACGGGGCGGGCAGCGAGTCGGGGTTGACGATCACGTTGCCGGGGATCGGGCTCTGCACGGTGACGACTCCGTTCTCGTGGGTTCCACGGCCCCTGCCGGCGAGACGAGGAGGAGAACCTCTGGCACGTCTCCGGCCACTGCGTGTACCGTCCACACTACGTGACGGTCGTCAGAAAGGCGACATACCCAACGACGGGAGGCACCCGATGAGCGCCGTCAGCGAGCACCGCGCCGAAGGCGACGGCTCGGTGTACGCCGGGCCCGACGGCCGCGTGGTCCCGGTCGTCACCCGCGCCGGCCACGAGGACACCGGCACCAGCCAGTCCGGCGACTGCGTGCGCGTGTCCGGCGTGAGCATCCAGCACACCCCCGCCACGCGGATCTGGTTCGGGCAGGTCTCCAACAAGCCCGGCTACCGCTCCCTCCCCCACCACCACGGCGAGGCGGAGACCGGCGGCTACGTCCTGCGCGGGCACGGCCGCATCTACTTCGGCGAGGGCTTCCGGGAGTTCCTGGACATGACCACCGGCGACTGGGTGTTCGTGCCGCCGTTCATGCCGCACGTCGAGGCGAACATGTCCACCACCGAGGACCTGGTGTGGCTCACCACCCGCACCCCGGAGAACATCGTCGTCAACCTCGACGACGTCCCGGACGAGTCCCTGCCCGGCTTCCGGCGGGCGTGAGGCCACCCGTGAACCCCGTCGCACCCCCCACCGCCCCCACCGCCGCCACGTTCCTCGCCGCCCTCCAGCTCGAACCGGCCGAGGCCGAGGTCTACGACGAGGCCTGGACCGCCCGCACCCAGTACGTCCCGTGGCCCAAGGCGTTCGGCGGCGACATGGTCGCCCAGGCCGCCGCGGCCCTCATGCGCTCCGTCGGCACCGACCGCGTGCTGCACTCGATGCACAGCTACTTCCTCCGCCCCGTCGACGTCGGCGCGGGCGTCCGCTACGAGGTCGAGCGGCTGCGCGACGGGCGCGGGTACTCCACCCGGCACGCCCGCGCCTTCCAGAACGGCAAGCCGGTCTTCGACGCCACCGCCTCCTTCTCCGTCCCCGAGGACGGCGACGACGAGGCACCCGCCATGCCCGGCGTCCCCCGCCCCGAGGACCTGCCCTCCGCGGCCGACGTGCTCGCCGGCGTCGACGGGCCCGCCGCCGCGTACTGGTCCGGGGGCAGGTCCTTCGACATGCGCCACGTCGAGGGCCCGCTCTACCTGGAGGCCACCGGGTCCCGCACCCCCCACCAGGCGGTGTGGGTGCGCGCCTTCGACCGCCTGCCCGACGACCCCGACCTGCACCGGGCCGCCCTGGCCTACGTCTGCGACTACACCATCCTCGAACCCCTGCTGCGCTCGCGGGGCCGGGCCTGGGGCGACCCCGGGCTCGTCACCGCCAGCCTCGACCACTCCATGTGGTTCCACCGGGAGGGCCGCGCCGACGAGTGGGTCCTCTACGCCCAGGAGGCGTGCTCCCTGCAGCGCAACCGCGGCCTCGCCCGCGGGCAGTTCTTCGACTCCCGCGGGCGGCTGCTGGCCACCGTGGCCCAGGAGGGGATGATCCGCCCCGGCGCCTGAGCCGCCACCCGCCGGACACCGCGACGTGCACCGACGACGAAGGAGACGTCATGCAGCTGTCCCCGTCCGCGCACCACGACACGTTCACCCGCGACCACCTGCCGCCGGCCGGGCAGTGGCCGACCCTGGAGTTCACCCTGCCGGAACTGCAGTACCCGGACCGGCTGAACGCCGCCGCCGCCCTGCTCGACGGCAGCATCGCCGCCTTC
The DNA here is from genome assembly GCF_002934625.1 of Kineococcus xinjiangensis. Lineage (GTDB taxonomy): Bacteria > Actinomycetota > Actinomycetes > Actinomycetales > Kineococcaceae > Kineococcus_A > Kineococcus_A xinjiangensis. The sequence continues at coordinate 77,613 of NZ_PTJD01000009.1, forward strand.
GGGCCCGACCGCCCGGCCCTCCTCACCCCGGACGGCGGGACGTGGACCTACGGCGAGCTGCAGCACCGCTCCGACCAGGTCGCGCGGGTGCTGGTGGAGGACCTCGGCGTCGTCCCCGGCAACCGCGTGATGCTGCGCTCGCCGAACAACCCGTGGCTGGCCGCCTGCTGGCTCGGCGTCCTCAAGGCGGGCGCGGTCGCCGTCACCACCATGCCCGTCCTGCGCGGCGACGAGGTCGCGCAGCTCGTCGAGCGCACCCGCCCCGGCGTCCTGCTCTGCGACCACCGCCACCTCGACGGGCTGCCCGACGGCGCCGGGAACCAGCCGGTGCTCGTCCCCGTGGGCTCGGCCGGACCCGGCGACCTGGTGCAGCGGTGCGCCGCGAAACCCGGCGGGTTCGAGGCCGTCGCGACCGCGGCCGACGACGTCGCCCTGCTCGGGCCGACCTCCGGGACCACCGGCGCACCCAAGATCACCATGCACTTCCACCGGGACGTCCTCGCGATCGCCGACACCTTCGCCCGCCACGTCCTCGCACCCCGCCCCGACGACGTGTTCGCCGGGTCGCCGCCCCTCGCCTTCACGTTCGGGCTCGGGGGCCTGCTCGTCTTCCCGCTGCGCTTCGGCGCCGCGGCCCTGCTCACCGAGCGCACCACGCCGGTGGAACTGGCGCAGCTCAGCCACGACCACGGGGCCACCGTGCTGTTCACGGCCCCCACCGCCTACCGGGCGATCCTCAAGGAGGACCGGGCGGACCTGCTGCGGTCGCTGCGCGTCGGGGTGTCGGCGGGCGAGCACCTCTCGGCGGACCTGTGGCGGGCGGTGCGCGAGCGCACCGGGCTGGAACTCGTCAACGGCATCGGCGCCACCGAGATGCTGCACGTCTTCATCTCCGCCGCCGGCGGCGACATCCGCCCCGAGGCCACCGGCAGGCCGGTCCCCGGGTACCGGGCGACCGTCCTCGACGAGCAGGGCCGGGAGCTCGGCCCCGGGCGGATGGGCCGCCTCGCAGTGATCGGCCCGACCGGCTGCCGCTACCTCGACGACGACCGGCAGCGCGGCTACGTCGTCGACGGCTGGAACGTCACCGGCGACGCGTTCGTGCGCGACGAGGACGGCTGGTTCCACTACCAGGCCCGCACGGACGGGATGATCGTCTCCTCCGGGTACAACATCGGCGGGCCCGAGGTGGAGAACGCCCTGTGCCGGCACCCCGACGTGCTCGAGTGCGCGGTCGTGGGGCGGCCGGACCCCGAGCGCGGCAGCGTCGTCTGCGCCTTCGTCGTGCTGCGACAGGGCGCCGACGGCGACGACGCGAAACGGCGGGAGATCCAGGACTTCGTGAAGTCCACGATCGCCCCCTACAAGTACCCCCGCGACCTGAGGTTCGTTCCCGAACTGCCCCGCAACCCCAGCGGGAAGCTGCAGCACTTCCGGTTGCGGCGGCAGGTGGAGCAGGAGCTCCGCCAGCCCGCCGGCACCGCAGCGCCCTGACCAGCGAGCCCCACCAGCGACGTCGCCGACCCCGCGACGTCCCAGCGCCGACGGGAGAAGCGAGACGTGAAGATCGCGATCGTGGGCGGAGGCCCGGGCGGGCTGTACTTCGCCGCCCTCATGAAGCAGCTCGACCCGGGCCACGAGGTCGTCGTCTGGGAGCGCAACGCCCCCGACGACACCTTCGGGTTCGGGGTGGTGTTCAGCGACGAGACCCTCGGCGGCATCGAGAACGCCGACATCGTCATCGCCGACGCGATGGCCGGGTGCTTCGCGCGCTGGACCGACATCGACATCCACGTCAGGGGCACCACGACCACCGTGGGCGGGCAGGGGTTCGCCGCGATGAGCCGGCGCGACCTCCTGCGGATCCTGCAGCGGCGCTGCGAGCAGCTCGGGGTGGACCTGCGCTTCCGCACCCCCGCACCCGACGTCGACCGGCTCAGCGCGGAGCACGACCTCGTGCTCGCCGCCGACGGGCTGAACTCGCAGGTCCGCAACCGGTTCGCCGACGAGTTCCGGCCCACCCTCGACCCCCGCCGCTGCAAGTACATGTGGCTCGGCACCGACCTGGTGTTCGAGGCCTTCGAGTTCTTCATCAAGGAGACGGAGTGGGGGGTCATGCAGATCCACGGCTACCCCTACTCCGCAGAGGGCTCCACCTTCATCGTGGAGATGCACGAGGACGTGTGGCGCCGCGCCGGCTTCGACGCCTCGGAGTCCCGGCAGTTCCCGCCCGGCGTCAGCGACGAGGAGTCGGTGGCGCACCTGCGGGAGATCTTCGCCGAGGAGCTGCAGGGGCACCGCGTCCTCACGAACAACTCCAAGTGGATCAACTTCACGACGGTGCGCAACGAGAACTGGCGCCACGGCAACGTCGTCCTCCTCGGCGACGCGGCCCACACGGCGCACTTCTCCATCGGCTCGGGGACCAAGCTCGCCATGGAGGACGCCCTCGCCCTCGCCGCGTGCCTGCACGAGCATCCCGGCCTCGACGACGCCCTCGCGGCCTACGAGGGCGAACGGCGCCCCGTGGTGGAGTCCACCCAGCGGGCCGCGCAGGCCTCCCTGGAGTGGTTCGAGACCCTCGGCCGCTACGTCGACCAGGACCCGGTGCAGTTCTGCTTCAACCTGCTGACCCGGTCCCGACGCATCACCTACGAGAACCTCAAGCTGCGCGACCCGGAGTTCGCCGCGCAGGTCGACCGCGCGTTCGCCCGCGAGCAGGGCCTCGACCACGTCGCGCCCGCCATGTTCCAGCCGCACCGGATCGGGAACCTGGAGCTGCGCAACCGCGTCGTCGTCTCCCCGATGGACGTGTACTCCGCCGTCGACGGCGTCCCCGGCGACTTCCACCTCGTCCACCTGGGCGGCAAGGCGCTCGGCGGGGCCGGTCTCGTGATGACCGAGATGGTGTGCGTGTCCGAGACGGGGCGCATCACCCCCGGCTGCACCGGACTGTGGACCGACGGGCAGCGCGACGCGTGGAAGCGGGTGGTGGACTTCGTCCACGAGCGCTCCGGTGCGGCGATCGGCGCGCAGCTCGGCCACTCCGGGCGCAAGGGCTCCACCCGGCTCATGTGGGAGGGCATCGACGAGCCCCTGCCCGAGGGCGGCTGGGAGGTCGTCGGCCCCTCGGCCGTCCCCTACGGCAGCGGCAGCGCCACCCCCCGGGAGATGGACCGCGTGCAGCTGGACCTGGTGCGCGGGCAGTTCGTCGACGCCGCCCGCCGCGCCGGCGAGGCCGGGTTCGACCTGCTGGAGGTGCACGCCGCCCACGGCTACCTGCTCTCCTCCTTCCTGTCACCGCTGGCCAACCACCGCACCGACGAGTACGGGGGTTCGCTGGAGAACCGGCTGCGGTACCCGCTGGAGGTGTTCGACGCCGTCCGCGCGGCGTGGCCCGCCGGCAGGCCCCTGCTGGTCCGCCTGTCCGCCGTGGACTGGATGCCCGACGGCAACACGCTCGACGACGCCGTCGAGATCGCGCGGGCGTTCGTGGAGCACGGCGCGGACGGCATCGACGTCTCCAGCGGGCAGGTCGCCAAGGACGAGCAGCCGGCCTTCGGCCGCAGCTACCAGACCCCCTTCGCGGACGCGATCCGGCAGTCGGTGGCCCGGCCCGCGGGCGCGTCCGTCATCGCGGTGGGCGCCATCTCCTCCTACGACGACGTCAACTCCATCCTGCTCGCGGGCCGCGCGGACCTGTGCGCGCTGGGCCGCACCCACCTCTACGACCCGCAGTGGACCCTGCACGCGGCGGCGGAGCAGGAGTACGCGGGGCCGGGCGCCCAGTGGCCGGTGCAGTTCCGGGCGGGCAGGCGCAAGCCGCCGTCCTCGCGCACCGACGCGGTGCGCCCGCGCCTGTCCCTGCTGCGGGACCCCCTGGCGGGTACGCAGCCGACCCACGTGCGCTGGACCCCGCGGCAGGGACAGCCGGTCGGGTGAGCGCCGCAGCGGAACCCATGGGCAGCCGGGCGGGCACCGGGGCGATCGCCTCGGCGACGTGCACCACCCGGGTCGAGTGGGTCGACACCGACGCCTCCGGGCACCACCACAACACCGCCGTCATCCGCTGGGTGGAGGAGTGCGAGGCGCGGATGTTCCGCGACCTCGGCCTCCTCGAGCACGTGGCCCAGGCGCCGCGGGTCCGGCTGGAGGTCAACTTCCGGGCCCCGCTCCACTTCGGCCAGGAGATCACCACGGAGCTGCGCCTCGAACGGCTGGGCGAGCGGTCCATGTCCTTCTCGTTCCGGGTGTGGGGCGGGGTGCGGGACGAGGAGCCCGGCGGCGCGCCGCCCCGACCGGCCGCCGACGGCCTGCTCGTCACCGCCTGCGTCCCGCCGGGCGCCACGGTCGCCGCCCCCTGGCCTGAGCACCTGCGGCGGACCCTGCTCGCCGCCGGCGGGACGCCGCCCGCCCCCTGAGACCGCCACCCCACGCCGACCCCCGCCCACCGGGGACCCTCGACCGAGAGAAGGACAAGGTGACCATGACGACCCCGACCTCTCCGCAGTGGCCCGTTCCGCAACGGACCACGAACAAGGTGCTCCTCGCCTGCTGGCTGGCGATCCTCGCCGAGGGTTACGACGTCGGCGTGCTCGGCGCGGTGCTCCCCGCGCTGGCGGAGCACCGCGAGTGGTCCCTCACCCCGCTGCAGCTCGGGGGCCTCGGCGCCTACGCCCTCGTCGGCATGCTCATCGGGGCCATGACCATCGGGACGCTCTCCGACCGGCTCGGCCGCAAGAAGATGCTGCTCGCCTCGATGTTCCTCTTCACCACCACCCAGCTCGGCGCGGCGCTGGCACCGACGCCGGAGGTGTTCGGCCTCTTCCGCCTGCTGGGCGGGCTCGGCATGGGCGGGATCATCCCCGTGGCGGCGGCGCTGACCATCGAGTACTCCGCGCCCAGGCGCCGCTCCTTCAACTACGGGCTGATGTTCTCCGCCTACTCCCTCGGCATCCTCGTCGCCGCCGTCGTGGCGATCGCCCTCCTGCCCACCCTGGGGTGGCGCTGGGTGGTGGGGGTCGGCTGCCTGCCCGTCGTGCTGATCCCGTTGCTGGCGGTGATGGTGCCGGAGTCCCTGGAGTTCCTCATGGGCAAGGGGCGGCGGGAGGAGGCCGCGCGGCTGGCGGCGAAGCTCCGCATCGCGCCGTTCGTGGAGGGCGACTGGACGCCCGCCCCCGCCGCCGGCACCGACCGGGCCGTGGGCTGGAAGGACGCCCTGGCGGTGATGTTCACCCGCGGCTTCCTGCGCCCGACCGTGTTCTTCTGGGTGTCGCTGTTCTGCGGCATGGTCCTCGTCTACGGCCTCAACACGTGGCTGCCGTCGATCATGAAGAAGGCCGGCTACGACCTCGGGTCGTCCCTGACGTTCCTCGTGGTCTTCAGCCTCGCCTCCGCGATCGGCGGCATCCTGCTGGGCCGCGCCGCCGATGCCCGCGGCAGGAAGCCCGTCCTCGTCCTCTTCTACCTGCTGGGCGGGGTGGGCATCCTGCTGCTGATGTTCCCGAACCACCTCGTCGTGAACTACGTGTTCGTCGCGCTGGCCGGCATCGGCTCCATCTCGACCTCCCTGGTGCTCACCGCGTGGGTGGCCGACTACTACCCCTCCTACGCCCGGGGCACCGCCACCGGCTGGGCGCTGTCGTTCGCCCGGATCGGCGCGATCTCCGGCCCCCTGATCGGCGGCTGGATCGGGTCGATGCAGCTGCCCTTCCAGTGGAACTTCATCGTGTTCGCGGCCGTCGCCGTGGCCGCCGCGACCGCGGTGGCGCTCATCCCGCGGGTTCCGCCGTCGCAGCGTGCCGCGACCGCCGGGCACGACGAGCACGCCGTCAGCGCGGCCGGCGCCCGCTGACGGCGCGGTCCCCGCACGCGCGAGGGGCCCGGTGCGGTCGAACCGCACCGGGCCCCTCGTCGTCGGTGGCTGTCAGAGGGTGGACTTGAACAGCAGCCGGTTGGGCGTGCCGGAGGGGTTGCTCCGCACGACGCTCGTCGTGGCGCCGCTGACGATCCAGTTGTTGACGGCCGAGGAGGACGCGGAGGGGTTGGCGCTCTTGTACAGCGCCATCACACCGGCGACGTGCGGGCTCGCCATCGAGGTGCCGCTGATGGTGTTGGAGCCGCCGTTGAGCCAGGTCGAGGTGATGTTGACGCCCGGGGCGTAGGTCTCGACGCAGGAGCCGTAGTTGGAGAACGACGCGCGGGTGTCGTTGCGGTCCGAGGCTGCGACCGTCACGACGTTCGACGCCGAGGCCGGGGACACGTTGCAGGCGTTGGCGTTCTCGTTGCCCGCCGCCACGGCGGTCGCGACCCCGGCGTTGGCGAGGTTCGTCACGGCGGTGTTGAGGGCGGAGGAGTAGCCACCGCCGAGCGACATGTTCGCCACGGCCGGCCTGGTGTGATTGCGGCGCAGCCAGTCCACGGCGGAGATGATGCCGGAGGTGCTGCCGCTGCCGTCGCAGCCGAGGACGCGCAGGCCCCGCAGCCGCACGTTCTTCGCCACGCCGTACGTGGACGCGCCGATGGTGCCGGCGACGTGGGTCCCGTGACCCTGGCAGTCCTGCCCGTTGCCGCCGAGGGCGTCGTAGACGTTGCTCGCCCGGCCGCCGAACTGGCTGTGGGAGGTGGCGATGCCGGTGTCGATGACGTAGGCGTAGACGTTGCCCGCACCCGTGTTGTACGTGTAGCCGCCCGACAGCGGCAGGTTGCGCTGGTCGATGCGGTCCAGGCCGTAGAGCCCGGAGGTCGTGATGGGCTGCGTCGCGTCGACGGTCGCGACCTGGTCCTCCTCGATCGCGGCCACGGCGGCGTTGCGCTGCAGGGCCCGGACCTGGCCGTCGGTCAGCGTCGCGGCGAAGCCGTTCAGGGCGCTGGTGTAGACGTAGCGCGGGGAGACCTGCAGCGCGCGGGCCAGGCCCCTGGCGTCGGCTCCGTCCTCCAGGGTGACGATGTACGAGCCCTTGACGGCGTTGGCGCCGGCGGAGGTGACGCGGACCTCGGACCCAGGAGCGGCCGCGGCGGGGGAGGCGGCGCAGGTGAGGCCGAGAGCCACGGCGGCGAGCGGGGCGAGCAGAGCGGTGCGGTTCACGTGTGCCCTTTCTGGACAGCACCGGATGCAACGTTGCATCCGGGAGTGATAGCGCCCCACCGTGGTGGGGGATCCGTGCCGAGTGCCGGGGGCAGCACGCGGAGGGGTGGGGCGTTCTAGGTGGGGGGATCTGCGGCGACCGGCGCCGCACACGGAACGTAACCAGCGTCACAGAGCGACGTCAACCGGCCGAACCGAGCAATTTTGCCAGGCCATTGATCACGACGCAGTCACTTCGACCGGTCCGCGCCCGCACATCAACCAGATGGCCCAGTGGTCCGCCGGACCGCCGCCGCCCCTGCCGCCGCCCGTCCCGTCGCCTGGCCGGGCGCGAGCACCGGGAGCACGATGTGCGGAGCGCCTCACGCAGCGCAGTGGGGCGGACACGACGGAGCGGAGGCAGCGATGGACGGCGACGACTCCAGGCGGCGCGGTGGAGAGCGGGACCTGCACATCCGGGCGCGGGAGACCGGCGCGTACCGGTGGGCCAGCCGGGAGGCCGCCCGGCAGGGCGGCACGCGGGGCGCGTCACCGGAGATGCGCGACCTCCTCGCGCAGGAGGCGGCGCACGTGGCGGCCGAGCACGACCACGCCGAGGCGCACGAGCACGAGAACGGCGCGACCCTCGAGCAGGCGCAGCGGCTGCGGACGGCCCTGGACGTGTTCACCGCCGCCCGCGACCTCCACGACGAGGATCCGCAGGTGGTCCGGGGGGCCGCCAGGCGCCTGCTCGACCTCGACGCGCGGGCCGAGGTTCCGCACTCCTGACCCCAGCGGTGACCCTCCGCGACCGGTCGCGGACGGGCCGGCGGGCGGGCCGGAGGCCGGGCCGTGCAGTTTCCGTGAAACCCGGTGGCGCCCCCCGCGCGGCTGCGAGACTCCGCAGGCGGCCGGCGAGAGCGCGGGCCGGGAACGGGGGGGGCAGGGGTGTTGGACGCAGTGCGTTCCGCGGGCGGGGCGAGCAGGAGCAGACGGGGTTTCCTCGGAGCAGCAGTCACGACGGGATCGGGGATCCTGCTCGCACCACCGGCCACGGCGGCCACGCAGGCACCCGGCCGCGGCGCATCGTTCACCGGGGACCACGGCCCGGAGGTCGCCGCGACGTGGCTGCGGGCGCTCTACCAGGTCACCGCGACGGAGGGCCTCACTCCCCCCGCCGCGGCACGCGCCTACGCGTACTGCACCGTCGCGATGTACGAGGCCGTCGTGCCGGGCATGCCGGGTTTCCGCTCGACCGGCCGCCAGCTCAACGGGCTCCACCGCCTGCCGCAGCCCGCGCACCGCTCCCGCCTCGACTGGCCGACCGCGCTCAGCGCCGCGGTGAGCGCCGCGGCGGCAGGCGTCCACGGTGCTGCTTCCGTTGCCTCGCAGGAGATCCTGCGCAGGACCCACGAGGAGCAGGTCGCCGCGCGCCGTGCGGCCGGCGTGACCGAGGGCGACCTGCGGCACTCCCTGGCGTTCGGCCACGGCATCGGCGCGGCCGTGGCGCAGTGGGCGGCCACCGACGGCGCGGCCGAGGCCGCCGCGCTCCCCTACACGCCCCCCGTGGGCGAGTCCTTCTGGGTCCCGACCCCGCCGAACTTCGGCACGGCGGTCGAGCCCCACTGCGCACTGGTCCGGCCGATGGTGCTGCGCACCGCCGACGAGGTCGCCCCCGAACCGCCCGTCCCCTTCTCGACGGAACCCGGGTCGCCGTTCTGGCAGCAGGCGATGGTCCCCTACCAGCAGTCCGCGGTGAACACCGACGAGACGCGCGACATCGCCCGCTTCTGGACGGACAACCCGCGCTTCTCGGGGATGCCTGCCGGGCACTGGCTGAACATCGCGGTGCAGGCGTGCGAGCAGCACGGGCTCGGCCTGGACCGCACCGTGGAGGCACTGGCGCGCACGGGGATCGCCCTGCACGACGCGTTCCTGAACTGCTGGACGTGGAAGTACCGCCACAACCTGGTCCGGCCCGTGACCTACGTCCGGCGCCACATCGACCCGACGTGGACCACGTGGGTGAACTCCCCGCAGTTCCCCGAGCACACCTCCGGGCACTCCGTGGGCTCCCGCGCGGCCTCGACCGTGCTGACGGCGCTGCTGGGGTCCCTCGCGTTCGACGACACCTCCCTCGCCACCACCGTGGGGATCGGGAAGCGCACCCGCAGCTACCGCAGCTTCCACGAGGCGGCGGACACGGCCGCGCAGAGCCGCATCTACGGCGGCATCCACTACCCGCACGGCGTGGACGCCGGGAAGGCGCAGGGCGACGCCGTCGGCGCGCTCGTCGTGGCCCGGCTCCGCACCGACCGCTGATCCTCCGCACGACCCCACCCACCAGACATCCCTGCGCACCGGCGCCGGGAAGCGCGCACGAGGAGTTCCGCCATGTCCGTCCGCACCACTCTCACCGCAGCCACCGCCGCCCTCGTCCTGCCCGGCGTCCTGGTCGCGACCGCCGGCCAGGCCGCCGCCGCCCCCAAGGACTCCGCCAGCAGCAAGCGCACCGTGAGCTCCGCGTTCGTGGACTGGACGGAGGAGGACCGCGACAACGTCCTCGGCCTGCCCGGCAACGTCCACGTCGGCTTCCTCAAGATCAAGTCCACCACCCAGTACACCAAGGTGTGGGGCCAGATCATCGACTTCGAGTGCGCCCCGGGTGAGCTCCCCGGCGGGCACGGCGAGGAGAGCACCTGCGAGCACGTGCAGGTGCGCTACCTCGACTCCTCCGACATGACCCTCGTCGTGGACACCCGCGCCGGGACCGCCAAGGCCACCGGCGAGATCACCGTCAGCAACGGCGGGCACGGCGAGCCCGGTGAGGTCCTCGCGGTGGTGCCCGCCACCATCGACCTGCGCAGCACGACGCCGATGGCCTCCTTCACCCGTACCGAGACGTGGACCGACGGCTCCACGTCCTACCGCAGCCGCGTGCGCGGCACCGCCAGCGGCGAGGTCATCGTCGGTGGCGCGCTCGGCCGCATGGGCTTCGCCGACGACGCGGACGACGTCTCCTACGGCTCCTTCGAGAAGTACACCGAGATCAGCCGCGAGCGCGTGGGCTGACCTGCGCACACCGGTCCGGCGGTGCGCGGTTCCCCCGGGGGGAGCCGCGCGGCGCCGGACCGGCCGCGTTCGCCGCGCCGGGCGGCGACGGCGAGCGACGCCGCGGGTCAGCCTCCGACGCGGTGGAACACGACCGTGGACGCCCAGATGCGGCGCTCGCTCACCGTGCGCCCCGCCCGCGGGGAGTCGAACATCTTGCCGTCGCCGGAGTAGATGCCCACGTGGTGGGCGCGGCCGCCGCGGGAGAGGAAGAACACCAGGTCGCCGGGGCGGGCGTCGTGGGCGGCGACCGGCCGGGTGGCGAGCATCTGCTGGTGCGCCGTGCGGGGCAGGTGGACTCCGAGCTGGCGGAAGACGAACCCGGTGAAGCCGGAGCAGTCGAAACCGGCGGGGGTGGTGCCCCCGAGGCGGTAGGGAACGCCCAGGTGCTGGGCCGCGGCGGGGAGGGCGGCAGTGGTGTCGACGACCGCGGCGGGAGGCGCCGCGGCGGCGGCGGGTGCGGCGAGGCCGGTGCTGAGGCCGGCGACGAGGACGAGGCCGGCGGTGCCGGTGAGCAGGGTGGAGCGCCCGGAACGGGGCCCCCGGAAGCCGAAGGGCATGACAGAACACCTCTCGACGCCTGCGAGGTGAGCTGTCGGGTTCGGGTGGAAGGTTCACCCGGCTCACGTCGTGAGCTTCACCCCGAGGGCGCCGTCGCCGGCGCCCGAAAACGTGGTTCCCCCGCCCCCTGCCGTGGGAATCGGTTCCCCCCGGCACCGGCAGGGGCTGGGCGCGCGCCGGGGGCACTCCCGTGCTGTCACGGTGAGCAACAACAAAGCTACGCAACGTAGCGACAGATGCCAACAGGTGGCACCCGGCAATCACCGATCGGGCGTACGCCCCTGCGGCAGGGGGGCGGTCAGCCCGTCCACGGGGAACCGGGTGCGGCCGGCGGCGGTCTCGACGGCGAGCCCCTCCCGCGCCCAGTACTCGAAGCCCCCGATCATCTCCCGGACACCGCGGTAGCCGGCCAGGCTCAGGGCGAGCGCCGCCTTCGTGCTGCCGTTGCAGCCGGGGCCCCAGCAGTAGACGACGACCTCCGGCTCCTCCTCCACGGGCGGCAGCTCCGAGAGGCGGGCCGTCAGCTCCCCCAGCGGCAGGTGCAGCGCGCCGGGGACGTGGCCCTGCGCCCAGGCGGTGGCGTCGCGAACGTCCACCAGCAGCGGTCCCCGCCCGGCGGCGCGCGCCGCGGCCACGTCCGCCGGGTCGGCCTCGAACCGGAGCTTGGCGGCGAAGTGCGCGACCGCGTCGTCGGTGCCGGGAGCGGGTGCAGTGGTGGTGGGAGCTGCGGTGGAGGTCATGGCCGTGAGCGTGCCGCCCGCACGGCAGGCACGACCAGTGGCAGTGGTGCCGGGGTCCGGGCACTTCCTGCCACGTCGGACCCGCACGACCGGCACACTGGCGCCGTGCTGCGCACCGTCACCGCCGTCGTCGGGGACCGCGTCGCCGCGTTCGAGCTGGGGGTCCTGTCGGAGGTCTTCGGGCTCGACCGCAGCGGCGACGGCCTGCCCACCTACGACTTCACCGTCTGCGCCGTCCGGCCCGGCCGGGTCCCCACGACCTCCGGCTACGACGTCCACGTCGAGCACGGCCTCGAGCGGCTGGAGCGCGCCGACCTCGTCGCCGTGCCCGCCTGGACCTCGCAGGACGTCCCCCCGCCGGCCGAGCTGGTCGACGCGCTCCACCGGGCCGTCGAGCGGGGGGCGCTGCTCCTGGGAGTCTGCTCCGGGGCGTTCCTGCTCGCCGCCGCCGGGCTGCTGGACGGGCGCCGGGCCGCCACCCACTGGCGCTACGCCCCCGACCTCGCCGCCCGCCACCCCGCCGTGCTCGTCGACGCCGGGGTCCTCTACGTGCAGGACGGCCCCGTCGTGACCAGCGCCGGGACCGCGGCCGCGATCGACGCCTGCCTGCACCTGGTCCGCGCCGAGCACGGGGCCGCCGTCGCCAACGCCCTCGCCCGCCGCATGGTGGTGCCGCCGCACCGCTCCGGCGGGCAGGCGCAGTTCGTGGAGTCACCCGTGCCGGCGGTCGTCGCCGGCGACGAGCTCACCGGGGTGCTGGCGTGGATGCGGGAGAACCTCGCCGAGCCGATGCCCGTCGACGCCCTCGCCGCCAGGGCGCTCATGTCGGCCCGGACCTTCGCACGCCGCTTCCGCGCCGCCACGGGAACCACCCCGCACCGGTGGCTGCTGGAGCAGCGGCTGCTGCTGGCCGAGCACCTGCTGGAGGAGACCGACCTCGGCGTCGACCAGGTCGCGCGCCGCTGCGGCCTGGGCGGGCCCGACGCCCTGCGCCACCACTTCGCCCTGCGCCGGCGGGTGAGCCCCACCGCGTACCGCCGCAGCTTCCGGGCCGCGGCCGCGCCGGCCTGACACCCCCGCTGTACCGGGACGCGGCGCGCGCGGACCGGGGCGTCGCTAGGTTCTCCTCCCGTGCTGATCCGTCCCGCCACCGCCGCGGACTGGCCCGCGATCTGGCCGTTCTTCCGCGACATCGTCGACGCCGGGGAGACCTACGCGTACCCGCCGGACCTGACGTCGGAGGCGGCACGGGCGCTGTGGACGGCCGAACCGCCCGGCACCACCGTCGTCGCCGTCGGGGAGGACGGGGAGGTGCTGGGCTCGGCGAGGTCGGGCCCGAACCGCCCCGGCCGCGGCGCGCACGTCGCGACGGCGAGCTTCATGGTGGCCCCCGCGGCGGCCGGGCGCGGGGTGGGCCGCGCGCTCGGGGAGCACGTGCTGGCCTGGGCGCGGGGCGAGGGCTACCGCAGCATGCAGTTCAACGCCGTCGTGGAGACGAACACCGCCGCCGTGCGCCTGTGGCGGTCGCTGGGGTTCCGCATCCTGACGACCGTGCCGGAGGCGTTCGACCACCCCCGGCACGGCTACGTCGGGCTGCACGTGATGTGGCGGGAGCTCTGAGGCGGCGCCTCAGCCCTCCAGGCCGCCGATCACGGAGTTCTCCCCCGGCGGCACGATGACGAACTGGCGCAGGGCGAGGTCGGGGAACGTCACGGGGCCGCGCGGGCCGGGCACCCGGTCGACGCTGATGCCGGTCTCAGGGACGCCGAGCAGCTTGTAGCCGTCGAGCAGGCGCGTCGTGGTGTTCCAGAAGCCGCCGGTGCCGTCCCAGGCGCCGAGGAACGCGACGGCGGCGGCCTCGTCCTCCGCGCAGACCGTGGCGGCGATGCCGCTGGTCTCGCGGCTGGCGAGCGCGGCGGCCTCGACGGGCCCGTCGACGGGGGCGACCGTGACGGTGGCCTCGCGCCCGGAGTCCAGCGCCCACTCGTGGCCGAGGCGGTGCTCGTGCGGGGGCAGCAGGGCCTGCACGCCGGCGTCGGCGAGGGTCCGGACGGCGAGGGCGCTCAGCTCGTCCCAGCGCTCGCGGTGCAGCAGCAGGAGGTTGAGCCGGTTGCACACGCCGAGGCGGTCCACGCCGGCGGCCAGCAGGGCGCGGAACCGGGCGGGGTCGGTGGAGGCGTCGGCGTAGAGGACCCCGCCGCCGTCGGCGTGGGCGAGGACCCGGACCCCGGCCGCGGCGCCGAGCGCGCTGAGGCGGCGGGTGGTGTCCCCGCTGCCCCGGACGATGACGAGGGGCAGCAGGTCGGGCTGGGTGACGAGCGCCTCGGCCGCGGCGTGGCCGGGCTCGCGCACGAGGGCGACGGCGCCGGCGGGCAGTCCCGCCTCGGCCAGGGCGGGGGCGAGGACCTCGTCGACGAGGACGGCCGCGGTGCGCAGGGCCGCGGAGCCGGTGCGCAGGACGGCGGCGCTGCGGGCGCGCAGCACCTGCCCGGCCACGTCCAGGGTGACGGCGGGGCGGGCCTCGTAGGTGGCGCCGATGACGCCGACGGGCACGCGGCGCTCGAAGACGCGGGACCCCTCGGGCAGGTCCCGCACGTAGCGCAGCCGCGGGGCGGGGGCGGTCCCGGCCAGCTCGACGAGCTGCTGGGCGGCGCCCTCCAGGCGGGCCGGGTCCAGCCGCAGCCGGTCCAGCAGGCCCTCCGACATGCCGTTCGCCTCGGCGGCGGCGACGTCCTCGGCGTTGGCGGCCAGCACGGCGTCCGCCGCCCCGGGCAGCCGCGCGGCCGCGGCCGAGAGCACGCCGCTGATCTGGTCGTCGGGCGCGGTGCGCAGGACGCCGCTGGCGGCCGCGGCGGCGGAGGCTGCGCTCCGCACGGCCTCCACGGCGGTGGACTCGGTCTGGGCGGGTGCGGAGGTCACGCCTCCACTGTATTGAGCGCCGGGATCGAGCGACGGGGGCGCCTCAGCAGCCGCCGCCGTCACCGCCGCCGCAGCTCCCGCCGTCGGCGAGGGCGGGGCCCCCCGCGCCGGTCATGACCTCCAGCCCGGCGACGTCGTACGTCCCCCAGCCGCCGTGCACGGAGCGCCGGCCGTAGTAGCCGGCGCCGCCGTCGGCGCGCAGGGCGGCGCTGCCGCGCAGGGCCTTCGGCCGCCGGGCGCGGGTGAGGAGCGCGTGCAGCGCACCGGGGACGGCGCAGACGAGCGCGACCCAGAACAGGGCCTCGAGGAGAGCCACCACGACCACCTCCTGCGGCCTCCCGGCTGCCGGCGGCCGCGTCGGGGGAGGCGTTGATCACAGCGTGGCAGAGGCGGTCCCCCGCGACCAGGGGAACGGGCGGTCGCACCGCCGGAGCGCGTGGTGGGCGCCGGGCTACGACGTCGCGGAGTCCTGCTGCCTGCCGCCTGCGAGGAGCGCGGAGACCCGCTGGCGGGTGACGCCGAAGAGCTGCGCGATGCGGTCCATGGAGAGGCCCTCGGCGCGCAGGGCGCGCGCCTCCTCCCGGCGCCACCGGCTGCCCGTCTCCGCCAGCCGGGACATGGTGCCGCTGATGAGCTCGACGGCGAGGGGGCGCGCCTCCAGGGGCGCGATCTCGGCGAAGCTGCGGCCCTGCGCGCGCTGGGCGCGCACGGCCTCCGCCCGGACGAGCACGTGCTCGAGGTCGACGATGGAGGCCCGCACGGCGTCGCACAGCTCGTCGAGGGCCACCATGGCGGGCTCGGGACCGATCGCCGTGCCCTGCGGGGTCGTGGCCTGCGGGGTCGTGGCCTGCGGGGTCGCGTCCGCCCCGTCGGCCGTCGCCGTCCCGGGGGGCGCCGCGCCGTCGAGCTCGGCGCCGTGCGGCGCGTCCGTCCTGTCCTGGCCCATGCCATGGACCTCCCCATCCCGTCGCGGCACGTCCCACCGCACCCGCCACACGGACCGCACTCCTCCGGACGTCCCGTGCCGCACCCACCGTAACCAGAGGGCCCCCTCGACCGGCAACACGTGTTGCATCTCACTCGCCTGGGGCAACGGGGATTGCCGCAATGCTTGTTTCGATCTTCCGGCGTGCCGATAGTTGAGCTATGGAGCATCGGGACGCCGCGGGACGGCCGCAGCAGCAGGGCGTTCTGCGCTGCGCCCTGGACCTGCCGGCGACCCTGCGCGCCGCCGGCGCCGCCCGCCGCGCCGCCCGCGCAGTCCTGCTCGCGTGGGGCCACACGGACGCCGCCACCCACGACGTCGTCGAGCTCGTCATCACCGAGCTCGTCACCAACGCCGTCCGGCACACCGGCTCCGCGGCGGAGGTGCCGCGCCTGCACCTGGAGTCCGGCGAGCCGGGCTCCGGCGAGGACCTGCTGGTGGCCGTCTCCGACGGCTCCTCCATCCGCCTCGTCGTCAAGGAGCTCACCGAGACCGAGGAGTCGGGGCGCGGGCTCGGCATCGTCGCCGCGCTGGGCAGCGCCTGGGGCGTGGAGGACTGGGAGGGCGGCAAGCGCGTCTGGGTCCGCCTGCCCGTCTCGACCTCCGGATCGGTGGAGGTGCGCATGGCCGGTCCCGGTCAGCCCCCGCGGCAGCACGTCCCCGTCGAGGCCGAGGCGCTGCCCACCGCCTGACCCGCCGCCCGAACGCGCGGGCCCGGGGCGACACGGCACGCCGAAGGTGTCGGAGAGTGCTGCCAGGGTGCGGCTCCCCCCGACACTGGGAGGGTCGACCGACCCCTGGAGGCCGCGTGCTCATCCCCGGTGACGGGCCGATCATCTCCCCGACCGACCTCGTCGACCTCCTGGAGTGCGAGCACCGCAGCGCGCTGCGGCACGCCCTGGCGCTCGGCCTGGAGGGCGCGGTCCAGCCCACCGACAAGCCGGACCAGCTCGTCCTGGCGCACGGCCTGGAGCACGAGCGCACGGTCCTGGAGCGCTTCCGGCGGGTCTTCGGGGACGACGGGATCGCCGTGATCGAGCAGCCCGCCCCGACCCGCCCCTCCTACGAGGCCGCGGCGGCGGCGACCGCCGCGGCGCTGGCCGGCGGGGTGCCCGTCGTCTACCAGGGCGTCCTGATGGAGACCACGCCCGGCGGCACCCTTGCCGGGCGCGCCGACTTCCTCGTCAGCACGGCGTTCGACCCCGACACCGGCGCCCGCCGGCCCGGGGCCGAAGCGGTGCACGAGCCGTGGGACACCAAGCTCGCCCGGCACGCCCGCCCCGCCGCGGTCGTGCAGCTCACCGCCTACGCGCAGGCCCTGGCCGCCACCACCGGCCGCGCCCCGGAGCGCATGCACCTGTGGCTCGGCGACGGCGGCCGGGAGACCCTGCGGGTGGGGGACTTCACCGACGTCGTCGACGACCTGCGCCGCCGCCTGCTGCAGCGCCTGGCCGCCCCCGCCGCCCTGCCGGAGCGCACCTGGGCGGAGGAGCGCCCCGCCTGCGCCGCCTGCGCGTTCGCCACGGCCTGCACGACCGGCCGCGAGGCCGACCGCGACCTCTCCCTCGTCGCGGGCCTGCGCTCCGACCAGCGGCGCACCCTCGTCGCGGCGGGCATCCCGACCATCGACGCCCTCGCCGCCGCCGCACCGGACGACAAGCCGGAGGAGATGTCCCGCGGCACCTGGACGTCCCTGCGGCTGCAGGCGGCGCTGCAGGTGCGCCGGGACACAACCCGCACACCTCGGAACCCCGACGGCAAGATGCTCGTGGAGGTCGTGAGCCCGTCCGCGCTCGCCGCCCTGCCCGCCCCGGACCCGGGCGACGTGTTCTTCGACATGGAGGGCGACCCCTACGCCCTCGGCGGGCGGGGCCTGGAGTACCTGTTCGGGGCCGTCGTCCTGGACGGGGAGTGGGTGGAGGGCGACGAGCTGGAGCTGGACCTGCCCGTCGAGCGGTTCGTCGAGTTCTGGGCGCACGACCGGGGCGAGGAGAAGCGTGCGTTCGAGGAGTTCGTCGACTTCGCCACCGCCCGGCTCGCCGCGCACCCCGGCGCGCACGTCTACCACTACGCCCCCTACGAGACGATCGCCCTGAAGCGGCTCGCCGCCCAGCACGGCACGCGCGAGGAGGCCGTCGCGGACCTGCTGCGGGCGGGCGCGTTCGTCGACCTCTACGCCGTGGTCCGCAAGGGCCTGCGGGTGTCGGCGAGCTCGTACTCCATCAAGTACCTCGAACCCCTCTACATGCCGCAGGCCCGCAGCGGGGACGTCAAGAAGGCGACCGACTCCATCGAGGTGTACGAGAAGTTCGTCGCCGCCCGCCGCCTCGGCGACGAGACCGCCGCCAAGACCGCCCTGGACTCCATCGCCGCCTACAACGAGGACGACTGCGTCTCCACCCACCGGCTGTTCCGCTGGCTGCACCGGCTGCGCGAGCAGGAGGGCATCGAACCCGCACCGGCCCTCGAGGTCGACCCGGAGGTGCTGGCCGCGATGGAGGAGCGGCGCCTCGCCCGGGAGGAGCGCGCCGCCGCCCTCGCCGCGATCACCGGCCCGCTGCTGGACGGGCTGCCCGACGACGAGGACGAGTGGGACGCCGACCAGCGGGCACGGGCCGTGCTGGCCTCCGCGGCCGGGTACCACCGCCGCGAGATGGACCCCGAGTGGTGGGACTTCTTCCGCCGCCTCGAGCAGCCCCTGTCCGACCTGGAGACCGACTCCGCCTGCGCCGTCCCGGTGTCCTGGCGGGCCGAGCCCTGGGTGGAACCCGCGGGACGCACCCGCAACCACAAGCGCACCCTGCACGCGCGCTGCAACCCCGAGCGCCCGCACCCGTTCGCCCCGGACCAGGGCGTGCGGCTGCTCTACCTCGACGGCGGCACCGCCTCCACCCGCGGCGCCACCGTGGTCTCCGCCGAGGGCGCGGACCTGGAACTGCTGGAGTCGGTGGCGCCGGCGGCGTTCACCGGCGGCACGGAGGTTCCGGTGGCGGTCCTGCCGGGCGACCCGGTGAAACCCGCGCCCAAGGACGCCGCGGTGGAGGACCTCGCCCGGCAGGTGGCCACGGCCCTGCCCGGCCTGCCCCGGCGCTGCGGGGTCGACCTGCTGCGGCGCACCCCGCCGCGCCTGGTGGGGGGCCGTGCCCTGCCGCGCGCCGCCGACCACGACGGCGACCTGGTGCGGGCCGTCATCGCCGCCGTCGACGCCCTCGACTCCTCCACCCTCGCGGTGCAGGGCCCGCCCGGCGCGGGCAAGACGTACCTCGCGGGGGAACTGGTGCGCCACCTCGTCGAGCGCGGCCGCACCGTGGGCGTGACCTCCACCAGCCACCGCGCGGTGGAGAACGTCCTCGCCGCCGCCGCGGAGGCCGCCCGGCGCGCGGGCGTGGAGGTCCCCGCCGCCAAGCGCCCGCAGGGCAAGCCCCTGGCGGACGTGCCGTGGGAGCAGCCGAAGGACACCAAGGGCCTCGTGCGCTTCCGCGACGAGCACCCCGGGGGCCACCTCGTCGGCGGCACCGCCTGGACGTTCTCCGCGCCGGAGATGCGCGCGAACCCCGTCGACGTCCTCCTCGTCGACGAGGCCGGGCAGTTCGCCCTCGCCGACGCCCTCGCCGTGTCCACCGCCGCGGACGACCTGGTCCTCCTCGGCGACCCGCAGCAGCTTCCGCAGGTCGTGCAGGGCACCCACCCGCACGGCGCGGACGCCTCGGCGCTGGGGCACCTCATCGGCGACGCCGACACCGTGCCGGAGGAGCTGGGCTACTTCCTCGACGTCTCCCGCCGCATGCACCCGCAGGTGTGCGCGCCGGTGTCACGGCTGTCCTACGCCGGGCTGCTGCACTCCCACGACAGCGCCGCCGGCCGCCGCGTCGCCGGCGTCGAACCGGGCCTGCACGTCGCCCGCGTCGCCCACGACGGGCGCACGACGTCCTCACCGGAGGAGGCCGACGCCGTCGCGGAGGTCGTCGCGGGGCTGGTGGGCCGCGACTGGCACGACGGCGGGTCCACCCGGCCCCTCACCGCGCAGGACGTGCTCGTCGTGGCGCCCTACAACGTGCAGGTGCGGCTGGTGCAGCAGCGCCTCGCCGCTGCGGGGCTGGACGGCGCGCGCGTCGGCACCGTGGACCGCTTCCAGGGGCAGGAGGCGCCCGTGGTGGTGGCGACCATGACGTCGTCGTCGGCGACCGACCTGCCGCGCGGGCTGGAGTTCCTGCTCTCCCGCAACCGGCTCAACGTGGCGCTCTCCCGCGCGCAGGCCGTCGCGGTGCTCGTCTGCTCGCCGCGGCTGGTCGCCGCCGACGTGCGCACCGTGACGGCGCTGCGGCTCGTCTCGGGGATGCTCGGCCTGCTCCGGCAGGGCCGCCCCTGGGCGTGACGCCGGGCTCGCGCCGCCGTCAGGACGCGAGGGCGGGCACGGCCTCCCCGGCGGGCTCGGCGTCGGCGGCGTCCCCGCGGACGCGGCGGGCCAGCGCCACCAGGTCCACCTCGGGGATCAGCCGCTCGTTGCCGCCGACGCGCACCAGCGGCGCGGAGTGCAGCGTCTGCGGCGGCGTGCGCTGCCCGTCCGCTCCCGCCGGCTCCTGCCACGTGAGGGGATCGATGGAGCGCAGCGCGTCCACCGCGAAGCCGATCTGCTCGCCGTCGACCTTCACGAGCAGCAGGCACGTCGCCGGGCCGACCGGGGCGGCCCGCCTGCCCAGCAGCATCGCCGTGCACAGCACCGGAACGGCGCCGCTGCGGTGCAGCACGATGCCCAGCACCTCCCCGCCCACACCCGTCGGAGTCCAGGTCTCGGGGAACGGCAGGATCTCCGCGACCTGCTCCAGCGGGGTGCACACGTCCACCCCGAGGGAGTACGTCAGGTAGGACGGGCCGCGGCCGGCGGGGGAGCCGGCGCCCCCGCTCCCCGCGGCGGGGTCGGGGCCACCGGGAAGCGGCTGGACCGTCGACGTGTTCACGCTGCCGTAGGCGCGCAGGTCCGCGTCGTCGCGCAGCGCCCGACCGTCCAGGACGAGGCACTGGCCGAACCGCTCGGTCTGCACCATCCCGGCGATGAGCTCGGGGCGGCACATCGAGAACGCCGGCACGGGCAGGACCGCGTCGGGCTCCACCGCGACGATGTCGAGGACCGCGCTGAGCGCGAGGACGACGTAGCCGCGGCCGAGGTCGAGCACCAGCCCGGCGCCGGAGGCCACCTCCTCGGCGGGGAGCCTCCCCAGGCCGAGCACCGTGAGCGGGTCCACCACCGCGACCTCCCGGTCGCCGTAGTCGCGCACCCCCCGGCACACCTCGCTGTCGAGCACGGAGGGGCGGGGCACGGAACCGGCCAGCGTCGTGTGGACGTGGGCGGCGTCCATCGCGAGCACCCGGTCGCCGCAGCGCAGCAGGGTGAGCGTGCGCCGGGCACCGGTGCCGCTCCCCGTGCCGGTGCCCGCGCCGACCACGGCGCCGCCGGCCTGGTGCGCGGGTTCCGCCACGCTCGGCACACCGGGCAGGTCGAGGAGGCGGGCGACGTCGAGGACGCTGACGACGTCGCCGTCGACGGGGTGGCGGAAGGACGCGGAGAACAGCAGCGGGTCGCCCTGGGCGCCCACCGCGTGCAGCTCGCCCTCGGGCAGGGGGGTGATGCCGCGCAGCCGGTCGCCGACGATGCCCAGCAGCCGGCCGCCGTGGGCGAGGATGACGACGACCCGGTCCCCGGACAGGTCCGACCCGCCGCCGAGGCGCGCGCGCAGGTCCAGCACCGGAACCGGCAGCTCCCGCAGCACCATGGCGCCCAGCAGACCGGGCGACGTCACCGGCAGGGCGGAGAACTCCGCCGGGCACGGCACGACCTCGCGCAGGGCGGACAGCGGCAGCGCCACCTCCATGCCGGCGAGGGAGAGCAGGCCGTAGACGACGGCGCCGGAGCCCGGCGCGGCGACGTCAGGCACGGGCGGCGGGCGGGGAGAACTCGCTGATCAGCGCGTTCACCGTCTGCGAGACCTCCTCCTGCAGGCGGGTGCAGTCGGAGATCGTGCGCACCGCGTCGTTGGTCTTGGCCACGCTGGAGACGATCCGCTCGAACGCCTGCTCCGCGCGCTTGGAGACCTCCGAGCCCTGGTCGACGCGCTCCTCGGACTCCTCGATCAGCTTGGCGATCTGCTGCGCGGCCTCGGAGGAGCGCTCGGCGAGCTTGCGGACCTCACCGGCCACGATGGAGAACCCGATGCCGTGCTCGCCGGCGCGGGCGGCCTCGATGGAGGCGTTGAAGGCCAGCAGGTTCGTCTGGCTGGCGATCTCGCCCATCACCCGGACGATCTTGCTGATGGAGTGCGAGGAGCGCTGGATGAGCTGGATGGCCTCCAGCGACGCACGCAGCGCCTCCACGCCGTCCTCGGCGTTGGAGTGGGTCTCCTGCGCGAGCTCCGTCGCCACGGAGGAGCTGACGCTGATGTTCTCGATCGAGCCGGTCAGGCTGCGGACGGCCTTCGTCATGGCCTCCGTGCTCTGCAGGAGGCGCTTCTCGCGCTCGATGTCGTCGCTGATGTCGAAGGCGTACTTCACGACCTTCACGACCGTGCCGGTGAGGTTGCGCACCGGGGCGTAGGAGGCCTGGATGTGCACGTCGCGGCCGTACTTGCCGAGGCGGTGGAACCGGCCCTCGATGAACTCCCCGTCGGCCAGGCGCATCCAGAAGTCGCGGTACTCCGGGGAGCGCACGTAGTCCTGGGAGCAGAAGGTGCTGTGGTGCTGGCCGACGATCTCGCGCAGCGAGTACCCCATCGTCCGCAGGAAGTTGTCGTTGGCGGTGAGGACGTTGCCGTCGAGGTCGAACTCGACGGACGCCTGGGAGCGGTCCACGGCCGACATCCGGCTGTCGACCTCGGCGGCGGTGAGCTTGGCGGCGGTGACGTCGGAGGCGAACTTCACGATCTTCAGGACGGTGCCGTCGTCGTCGAGGATCGGGTTGTACGTCGCCTGCAGCCAGATCTCCCGCCCGCCCTTGGCGAAGCGGCGGTACTCCCCGGACTCGAACTCCCCGGCGCCGAGGCGCTCCCAGAAGTCGGCGTACTCCTGGGTGGCGGTGTGGGCGGGGTCGCAGAAGATGCGGTGGTGCTTGCCGACGACCTCGTGGGCGGTGTAGCCCATCGCGTCGAGGAAGTTGCGGTTGGCGGCGAGGACCCTGCCCTGCACGTCGAACTCGATGACGGCCTGGGCGCGGTCGACGGCGGTGACCTTGCCGACGTACTCGGCGGTCGCGTGCTTGGCGGCGGTGACGTCGGAGGCGAACTTCACGATCTTCAGGACGGATCCGTCGACGTCGAGGATCGGGTTGTACGTCGCCTGCAGCCAGAGCGGGCGCCCGCCCTTGGCGACGCGCCTGTACTCCCCGGACTCGAACTGCCCGGCCCCGAGGCGCTCCCAGAACTCCTTGTAGGCGAACGAGGCGGCCAGCTCCGGGTCGCAGAACATGCGGTGGTGCTTGCCCTGGACCTCGGCCAGCGAGTAGCCGGTGGCGGCGAGGAAGTTCTTGTTGGCGGTGAGGATCCGGCCGTCGACGCTGAACTCGATGACGGCCTGCGCGCGCTCGATGGCGGTGATCTTGCCCAGGTGGTCGAGGGTGCCGCGCTTGGCGGCGGTGATGTCGGAGGCGAACTTCACGATCTTCAGGACGGTGCCCTCGCCGTCGAGGATCGGGTTGTACGTCGCCTGCAGCCAGATCTCCCGCCCGCCCTTGGCGATGCGGCGGTGCTCCCCGGCCACGAACTCCCCGGCCCCCAGCTTCCGCCAGAACTGCGCGTACTCCTCGGAGGCGGCGTAGGCGGGGTCGCAGAACATGCGGTGGTGCCGGCCGGCGACCTCCTCGAGGGAGTAGCCCACGGTGTCGAGGAAGTTCTGGTTCGCCGCGAGGATCCGGCCCTGCAGGTCGAACTCGATGCGGGCCTGCGAGCGGTCCACGGCGGCGGCGATGCCCCGGGTCTCCGTCAGCACCCGGTCCGGCTCGGTGACGTCGTCGGCGACGAGGAGGACCTGCGGCACGGCGCGCGGCGCACCCGGTAGGGCACCCACGGTGGCGCAGAGCGTGCGGACGTCGCCGTCGGCGGTGCGCAGCAGCAGCGGCAGCCGCACGGACGCGCCCTCGCACGCGGCAGCCACGGCGTCGGCGAGGCTGCCCGCGCCCGAACCCGCCGCGGCGCTCAGCAGCTCGTCGGCGACCAGCGCGGTGACGTCCCCGGCGTCGCGGCCGGCGACGGCGCAGAACCGCTCGTTGGCGGAGACCAGCGCCCGCGTCGCACCGTCCAGCACCACGAGGAGGCGCTCCTGCACCGCCCGGGCCGCCAGGGCGCGGGCCAGGCCGGCGTCCAGCTCGGACGGGTCGAAGACGTTCTGGTTCGTCATGCGGTTCCAGTCCTCCACTGCGTGGCGCGTGACGCTGCCGTCACGCGGCGGCCCGGCCGGGCCTTCCCCCCTCATCGGCAACACCGGTTGCGGTCTTGAGCCGATCGGGTGACCGGACTTCCCGCGCGGTGCGGCGACGAGGGCGGTGGCTACGGCGCGGGTGCGGGGCGGGTCGACTCCAGGAGGGCGACGACCTCGTCGGCCAGCTGCCGCAGGACCGCCAGGTCCTCCTCGCCGAAGCCGTCCCGGGGCGCGCCGATGATGCAGTGCGAGCCGATGACCTGGCCGCGGGAGGTGACCAGCGGCACGCCCGCGTAGAAGGCCACCCCGTCGTTCTCCACGAGCGGGTTGGCGCGCTGCACCACGTCACCGGTCGCGTCCGGCACCACGTACGGCTCGCGGGTGCGGACCATGGTCGCGCAGAAGGACCACTCCACCGGGGTGCCCTGCACCTCCGCCAGCCACCCGCTCAGCCCGTGGCTGCCCGCGAAGTACTGCGCGTCCTCCAGCACGATGCTGACCAGCCCGATGGCCGCGCCGAAGCGGTCCGCGGCGCGGCGGGCGGCGTCGTCGAGGCGGCTGCGGGCCTCCGGGGAGAACAGGTCCAGGCCCGCGACCTCGCTCATGCGGTCATCGCTCGGGGGGCGGTTGCGCAGGAGCTTCTCCAGCGTCCGCCGCCCCGGGTCGAAGCTGCGCTCGCCGTCCTCGTCGCCGCCCGGCCGCGCGGCCAGCGCGCGGTAGCTGCGGGTGCGCACGCCCAGGGCGATCCCCACGGTGCCGATGCGGCCCGGCTCCGCGCTCAGGGCGTCGGCCAGCGCCTCCAGCCGCTCCACCGGCAGCAGGGACGCCGCCGGCTCGACGCCGACCCGCTCGCAGACCCGCACCCACACGGCGTCGGCGTCCGGTCCGGCGGCGCGGCGCACCGCGGCGCGGAACTCGTCGCCCGTGGGCGCGGAGAGGCCGTGGCTGCGCAGACGCGGCAGCGGAGACGGAGGGGCCGGGACCATGCCGTGGTCGTCGGCAGGATCGGGCGGGAGCTTGAGGCGGAGGCTCGGGGGCGGGGCGGTTCAGCCGCCGGCTCCCCCGTCGTCGCGGGCGGCCGACCCCCCGCCGCGCAGGATCGTGACGACCACCAGGACCAGCATCCCCAGGACCGTCAGCGGGGCGAGGACGAGCACCCCCAGCACCACCACGACGAGGACGACCAGGGCAGCACCGTCCACGCGCTCCTCCTCACCACCCGAGACACCACCCGCGATCCGGCGCCCACCGTACTGAGCCGCGGCGGGCGCGGCCCCGGCGCCCGGCACCGGCACGGCGGGCGGCACGGCGGTCAGCGCGCCCGGCCGGCCAGCACCGCTCCCGCCAGCGCCGCCGCCACCGCCACCGCGAACCCCGCCGCGTACGCGGCCGGATCACGCGCCCCCAAGGCCCCCAGCACCGCCCCGCTCACCGCCAGCGCCAGCGTCGCCAGCAGCGAGTCGCTGATCTGCAGGGCCGAGCTGTTGCGGCCCTGCAGCGCCGGCGGGGACATCTCCAGCACCAGCACCGACGTCGTCGGGTAGGCCACCCCCGTCCCGACCCCCGCGAGCAGCCACCCCGCCAGCGCCACCGGCACCGGCACCGCG
Source organism: Kineococcus xinjiangensis (assembly GCF_002934625.1). Classification (GTDB taxonomy): domain Bacteria; phylum Actinomycetota; class Actinomycetes; order Actinomycetales; family Kineococcaceae; genus Kineococcus_A; species Kineococcus_A xinjiangensis. The sequence goes on from NZ_PTJD01000009.1 coordinate 103,005, forward strand.
GGCAGCAGCGCCGTCGCCGCCACCGCGATGCCCAGCGCCTGCAGCCCCAGCCCCAGCCGCAGCAGCCCCGAGCGGTCGCCGCCGGCGTGCCGGCCCTGCCACCACGACCCCGCCGACCAGCCGAGCGCACCCGCGGTCAGCACCAGCCCTGCCACGGCCGCGGACAGGTGCCGCTGCTGGACGAGCAGCAGCGGCAGGAACACCTCGGCAGCGGTGAACCCCGCGAACACCAGCCCGCGCAGCACCACCACCGACGGCAGGCCGCGGCGCAGCAGCAGCGTCCCCGCCGGCAGCAGCCGGGGAGCGCTCACCGCCACCAGCGCCAGCGCCGCCACGGCCAGCAGCACCCCCTGCGCCCCGCCCCGCTCCCCCGCCAGGTGCAGGGCGGCCGCACCGACGGCGAGGGCGGCGGCCCAGCCCAGGCGGGGCACCGCGCCACTCCCCCGGACCGGGACGGCCCCGCCGGCCTGACCTGCGACCACGGGCCCGGCGACCACGGGGAGGGCGGCCACGGGCGCGGCGGGGACGCGGGGCAGCACCGCCACCGCCGCGGCGACCGCCAGCGGAGGCACCCCCAGGAACACCCAGCGCCAGCTCAGCTGCTCCGCGACGAGCCCGCTGACCGCCGGGCCCACCATCGCCGGCAGGACCCACGCCGCAGCCATCGCCGCGAACACCCGCGGGCGCTGCGACGGGTCGAACGTGCGGCCCACCACCACGTAGACCGCCACGATGAGCATCCCGCCGCCCAGCCCCTGCAGCGCGCGCCCCGCGGCCAGCACCGCCATCGACGGCGCCAGACCCGCCACCAGCAGCCCCGCCACGAACAGCGCCAGGCCCAGCGCCAGCGGTCGGCGCGGCCCCGCGGCGTCCCCCGCCAGGCCGCCGGCCACCACGCCGACGATGTTCGCCGCCAGGGGCGCCGCGAACGCCAGCGCGTACAGGTGCAGACCGCCCAGCGCCGCCGCCACCACGGGCATCGCCGTCCCCACCGCCACCGCCTCGAACGCAGCGGTGCCGATGAGGGTGACGATGCCCAGGGTCAGTGCCCTGTGCCGGGCGCTCCAGATGCCCGGCAGGGCGGGGGCGGAGGCGTTCGTCGCGGTCACCCCCCGACGCTAGGACCTCGACGGGACTTGAGGTCAACGCGATTCCCGGGCCATGCTCCCGGCGTGCGGGAGGACGACGGGCTCAGCGTGGGGGAGGTCTCCGCCCGCAGCGGGGTGGCCGTCTCCGCCCTGCACTACTACGAGCGCCGCGGCCTCATCACCAGCACCCGCACCGTCGGCAACCAGCGGCGCTACCCCCGCCACGTCCTGCGCCGCCTCGCGCTGCTGCGGGTCGCGCAGCGCCTCGGGCTGCCCCTGGCCCGGGTGGCGGACGCGTTCGCCACCCTCCCCGCCGACCGCGCCCCCAGCCGACGCGACTGGGAGCGGCTGTCCCGGGAGTGGCGCGCCGACCTCGACGAGCGGATCGCCGCCCTGGAGCGGCTGCGCGACGACGTGACCGGCTGCATCGGCTGCGGGTGCCTGTCCATGCGCACCTGCCGGGTGATGAACCCCGCAGACGCCGCCGCCGGGAGGGGGCCCGGCTCCAGCCTGCTGCGCGGGGCGGAGGACTGAGCACCCCCGAGCACCGTCCGGGCGCCGGCGGCCCGGGGAGCGCGGCACTTGACCTCGACGTCGGTCGAGGTCCCAGGCTGGTCCGTCCACCCACCCGGAGGAGATCCCATGACCGCCGCCCCGCTGGACCCCCTGCCCACCGACTGGCAGCGCGCCCTGGCGATCGTCGCCCACCCCGACGACGTCGAGTACGGCGCCGCCGCCGCGGTCGCCGCCTGGACGGCCGCGGGCAAGCATGTCGCCTACCTCCTCGTCACCCGCGGCGAGGCGGGCATCGACACCCTGGCCCCCGCCGAGGCCGCCGTCCTGCGCGAGCGGGAGCAGCGGGCGAGCGCCGCTGTGGTGGGCGTGGCTGAGGTGGAGTTCCTCGACCACGCCGACGGCGTCGTGGAGGCGGGCACCGCCCTGCGCCGCGACCTCGCCCGGGCGCTGCGCAGGCACCGCCCCGACCTGGTCCTCACCCTCAACCACCACGACACCTGGGGACCCGGCTCGTGGAACACCCCCGACCACCGGGCCGTCGGGCGCAGCGTCCTCGACGCCGTGGGGGACGCCGGCAACCGGTGGATCTTCCCCGAGCTCACTGCGGAGGGCCTCGAGCCGTGGGCGGGGGTGCGCTACGTGGCGGTGTCGGGCTCCCCCTCGCCGACGCACGCCGTGGGCGTCGCGGACACCCTGGAGCGGGGGATCGCCTCGCTGCTGGAGCACCGCACCTACCTGGAGGCCCTCGGCGGCGGCGCTCCCGAGGAGCAGGCGCGCGCCGTCTACGCGCAGGCCACGGCCGCGGCCGCCGGCCGGTTCGAGGGGGGCCCCGCCGTGGCGTTCGAACTGGCGCTGGGGCAGCGCTGACCCCACCCGCCCCCCCACCCACCCTCCCCACCCCGGAAAGGGTCCTTTCCGTGGCGGCACCCACCCTCGCAACCCCGGAAAGGGTCCTTTCCGGGGAGGAGGTCCTGGGGCCCGCGGAGGGCCGGGGCGGAGACGGGCGCGCCCGCGGCCGCTGTGCGAGGCTCGGATCGACAGCCCTCGCACCACCCGATCGCATCCGAGGCCAGGAGCAGGCTTGACCAGGACCGCGCACGCCGCCGAGCACCCCCTCCCGCAGCGGAACCCCGCCTGGTGGTCCGACGCGGTCGTCTACCAGATCTACCCCCGCTCCTTCGCGGACTCCGACGGCGACGGCCTCGGCGACCTCGGCGGGATCCTCGCCCACCTCGACCACCTCGAGGCCCTCGGCGTGGACGTCGTCTGGCTGTCGCCGGTCTACCCCTCACCGCAGGACGACAACGGCTACGACATCAGCGACTACCAGGGCATCGACCCGGCGTTCGGCACGCTGGAGCAGTTCGACGAGCTGCTCGCGCAGGTGCACCGGCGCGGCATGAAGCTCGTCATGGACCTCGTCGTCAACCACACCTCCGACGAGCACCCGTGGTTCGTGGAGTCGCGCTCGTCGAAGGACAACCCGAAGCGCGACTGGTACTGGTGGCGCCCGGCGCGGCCCGGCATGGAACCCGGGCAGCCCGGCGCGGAACCGACGAACTGGCACAGCTTCTTCTCCGGGCCCACCTGGGAGCTCGACGAGGCGAGCGGCGAGTACTACCTGCACCTGTTCGCCCGCAAGCAGCCGGACCTGAACTGGGAGAACCCCGAGGTCCGGCGGGCCGTCCACGCGATGATGCGCTGGTGGCTGGACCGCGGGGTCGACGGCTTCCGGATGGACGTCATCAACCTCGTCTCCAAGGACGTCGACGCCGACGGGAACCTGCACGACGGTCCCCCGTTGCCCGGAACGCCCTACGGCGACGGCTCCGCCTCCTACATGAACGGCCCGCGCATCCACGAGTTCCTCCAGGAGATGCACCGGGAGGTGTTCGCCGGGCGCGACGCGCAGCTCCTCACCGTCGGGGAGATGCCGGGCGTCACCCTGGAGGAGGCCCGGCTGTTCACCGACCCCGCCCGCGGCGAGGTGGACATGGTGTTCCAGTTCGAGCACGTCAGCCTCGACCACGGCCCCGGCGGGCGGTTCGACCCGCACCACCTGCGCCTGACGGACCTCAAGGCGTCGTTCGGGCGCTGGCAGGCCGGGCTGGCCGACGTGGGCTGGAACAGCCTGTACTGGAACAACCACGACCAGCCCCGCGTCGTCTCGCGCTTCGGGGACGACTCCGGGGAGTTCCGCGTCCGCTCCGCCACCTGCCTCGGCACCCTGCTGCACCTGCACCGGGGCACGCCGTACGTGTACCAGGGCGAGGAGCTCGGGATGACGAACTACCCGTTCACCTCGGTCGAGGAGTTCCGCGACATCGAGTCGCTGAACCACTACCGGCAGGCCGTGCAGCAGGGCGCGGACTCGCAGGCCGTCCTCGCCGGCCTGCGGGAGCAGAGCCGCGACCACGCCCGCACCCCGATGCAGTGGGACGCCACGGAGCACGCCGGTTTCACCACCGGAACCCCCTGGCTGCCGGTGAACCCGAACCACGACGTCGTCAACGCCGAGGCCGCCCGCGCCGACGAGGGCTCGGTGTTCCACCACTACCGCCGGCTCGTCGACCTGCGGCACACCGTGCCCGCCGTCGCGCACGGCGACTTCACGATGCTGCTGCCCGACGACGAGCGGGTCTACGCCTTCACCCGGCGCCTCGACGAGGAGGAGCTGCTCGTGCTGTGCAACGTCTCCGGTGAGCAGGTCCGGGTGGAGCTGCCCGACGGCTGGGCGGGCAGCGAGCTCCTCCTCGGCAACGTCGCCGGCGACCCCGCGGACGTGGCCGAGCTGCGCCCCTGGGAGGCGCGCGTCCACCGGCGCACGACGGCGGGAGCGGCGTGAGCGCCCGGCCGCTGCGCGTCGGCGTCGTCGGCCTCGGCTGGGCCGGCCAGCAGCACCTCGACGCCTACGCCGCGATCCCCGGGGTGGAGGTCGTGGCGCTGGCCGGTCAGGAGGCGGACCTGCTGGACGAGCTGGGCCGGCGCCACGAGGTGCCCGCCACGTTCGCGCGGTGGGAGGACCTGGTCGAGGTCCCCGGCCTCGACGCCGTGAGCATCGCCGTGCCCACCTACCTGCACGCCCCCATCGCGGTGGCGGCGCTGGAGCGGGGCGTGCACGTGCTGTCGGAGAAGCCCGTCGCCCGCACCGGCGACGAGGCGCAGGTCATGGTCGACGCCGCCCGCCGCGCCGCCCGCGTCCTCGACGTCGTGTTCAACCACCGCAGGCGCGGGGACGTGATGGCGCTCGCCGACCTCATCTCCCGCGGAGCCCTCGGCACGCCCTACTACGCGCGGGCGACGTGGTTGCGGCGCAACGGCATCCCCCGCCTGGGCAGCTGGTTCGTCAACGAGGAGATGTCCGGCGGCGGCCCCCTCGTCGACATCGGCGTGCACGTCCTGGACTGGTCGCTGCACCTGCTCGGCGAACCGCGGGTGCTCTCCGCCACCGCGTCGGCGTACTCGGAGCTCGGCCCGCGCGGGCGGGGCGGCAGCTCCCGGGACACCCTCACGCACGAGACGTCCGCGTACGAGGTGGAGGACTTCGCCTCCGCGTTCCTGCGGCTGGAGGGCGGCGGCACGCTGCTGCTGGAGACCGGCTGGGCGACCTACCGCGACCCGGTGGACGTCATGGACTTCACCGTCTACGGCACCGAGGGCGGTGCGGAGTGGCGGGCCGTCGGGGCGACCGAGGTCCCCGTGGCCGACGTGCGGGTGTTCACCGAGCGCGGCGGCCACCCCGCCGACTACACCCTCACCGCGCAGCCCGGCCGCGCCCACCGCGCCGTCGTGGAGGAGTTCGTGGAGGTCGTCCGCGGCGACCCCGCGGGGTGGCCGGCGTTCGACGGCTCCTCCGCGCTCACCCGCGCCCGGGTCATCGACGCCTGCTACCGGTCCGCTCGCGAGCAGAAGGAGGTCGTCCTGTGACTGCGCCCCTGAGGGTCCTGGTCTGGAACGAGAACGTGCACGAGTCGCAGGGCCGCCCGGCGAGCATGGCCCACGACTACCCGGAGGGCATCCACGGCGCCGTCGCGCAGGGGCTCGCCGAGCACCTGCCGAACGCCCTGATCCGCACCGCGGTGCTCAGCGACCCCGAGCACGGGCTGAGCGAGGACGTCCTGCAGCAGACCGACGTGCTGCTGTGGTGGGGGCACGCCGCCCACGACGAGGTCGCCGACGAGGTCGCCGAGCGGGTGCAGCGGCACGTGCTCGGCGGGATGGGCCTGCTCGTCCTGCACTCGGGGCACTTCGCGAAGGTGTTCAAGCGGCTGCTGGGGACGACGTGCTCCTTGTCGTGGCGCAACGACGGCGAGCGGGAGGTGGTGTGGACGGTCGACCCGGCGCACCCCATCGCGCAGGGCGTGCCGAACCCGTTCGTGATCGGGACGCAGGAGATGTACGGCGAGCCGTTCGACGTGCCGCCGCCGGACGAGCTGGTGTTCGTGAGCTGGTTCAGCGGCGGTGAGGTGTTCCGCTCCGGCGCGACGTGGCGGCGGGGGAAGGGGCGCGTCTTCTACTTCAGCCCCGGCGACCAGGACTACCCCGTCTACCACCACCCCGACGTGCGCAGGGTGCTGGCCAACGGCGTGCGCTGGGCGCACTCGCCGGGGCTGGAGCGGCGGCCGCTGGAGGTCACGAACCCGCAGCGGCGCTGGGACGGCTGAACGGGGCGCCGGGCGCCGCCACCGCTGGGCGCTCAAGCCCGGCGCCGCGGATGCCGACTCCTCCCGCGTGAACATCCTCCGGCTGCTGTGGACGCCCTTCGCCTTCGTCGGCCACTCGGTCGGCCGCTACTGGCTGGGCACCGGCCGCCACGACGGCGACGGCTTCGACGTGGCCCCCGCCGGGCGCGGTGCCGCCGTCGCGCGCGCGCACTCGCCGGTCGAGGCGCTGGTGCCGGTCCTCGCGGTCGCCCTGCTCGCCGCGATGATGGTCAACGCCGCGCTGCACGCCTGATGCCGCACGACTGACGCTGCACGACTGGTCCGGGTGCCGGGCGGGTGAGCCCGGAACGCAGCCGGCGCGTTCCCCGTCGTCGCGGATCTGCGGAGGACGGAGGGCGCGCCGGCTGCGGTCGCGGGCCGAAGGGCCCGAGGGGTCAGGCGCGGGCGTCGAGGGCGTCGACGAGGCGGTGCAGGACCTGCGCGTCCACGGCCGGGGCCGGCGCGGTCAGCACCACGCGCGAGGGGGTGCGCACCGGGAGGGTGCGGACCGCCCCACCCTGGAAGGTCACCTGCAGGTCGTAGCCCTGAGCGGCCGGAACCATCACGTCGATCTCCTGTCACATCGCATCCGTCGTGCTGTTCAGCACCTGGTGACGATGGTGCACCGGAGCGGAGCGCTGCGGAACGGGGTGGGCACGCAGAGCACTCTCCCGGCGAACCGGAATGGCGCTGCGCGAGCGGTTGTCACGGACAGTCACAGATTCGGGCGGGATCGCGGCGTTTCGCCACGCTCAGCGACCGGATCGCGGTCCACCGGCCGCCCGCGCTCAGCGCCGCAGCAGGACCTGCTCGCCCAGGGGCGCCGGGCGGGCCAGGTGGAAGCCCTGCCCGTAGCGCACCCCCAGCTCCCGCAGCACCAGCAGCTCCGCCGCCGTCTCCACGCCCTCGGCGACCAGCCGCGCCCCGAGCTCCTCGGCGAACAGCACCATCGCCCGGGCCAGCGCGCGCCTGCTCGGGTCGGTGTCGACGCCGCGCACGAGGGTCACGTCGAGCTTGATCAGCTGGGGCGAGACCGTCAGCACGTGCTGGAGGCTGGCGAAACCGGACCCAGCGTCGTCCACCGCGACCGCCACGCCGAGCTTCGCGAGCCGGTCGAGGGCCGCCAGCAGCGGCGGGTAGTCCGACACCTGCACGTGCTCGGTGATCTCCATGACGATGCGCCCGCGGGGCTCGCGCGCCACCCGCCCCAGCAGCCGCTCGTCGCGCACGGTGGCCGGGCCGGCGTTGATGGAGAGGTACACGTCGCGGGGCAGGTCGGGCAGCAGGCGCAGCGCCGCGTCGATCGCGGCCAGCTCCAGGTCGTTGCCGCGCCCGACCTGGTGGGCGGCGTCGAACACGTCCGCCGGGCTGCCCCCGTCCCAGGAGGGGAAGCGGGAGAGCGCCTCCACCCCGGCCACGGACCCCGTGGTCAGGTCGACGATCGGCTGCACCACCACCTGCAGCCCGCCCGGGGCGAGGCACGCGTCGACCGCGGCGTTGCGCTCCCGCCGCTCCCGCTCCCGGCGCTCGTGGCGCTCGAGCTGGTGGCCGATGAGGTCCGCGAGCGCGCGCAGGAACGCCAGGTCGCCCGGCACCAGCGGTTCCGCGTCGGGGGAGATGGTGCACAGCGAGCCGTAGAGCTCCCCGTCCGGCAGTCGCAGCGGAACGCCGCAGTAGGCGCCGATGCCGAGGCCGAGGCGGCGGTTCTGCGCGGCGGCGAAGGGGTCGGCCGCCGCATCGGGGATCAGGCCGCTGATGCGCCCCTCGAGCACCGCGTGGCAGTAGGTGGCCTCCAGCGGGACGGCCTGCCCGACGGCGACGCCGAAGTCCTGCGCGGCACCGCTCATGCGGTCGTAGCGCTGCACGCCGTCGCCGATGCGGGAGACGATGGCCAGGCTCATGCCGAGGTGGTTGCGGGCGACGTCGAGGATGCGGTCGACGGCCCGCATGGGCTCCTCGTCCTGCAGGGTCACCTGGAGGGCGGTGGTGGCGGCGGCCGTGGCGGGCTCGTCGAGGCGCTCGCCGAGCTCCGCCGCGGCGCGTTGGGCGCGCAGGCCGCTGACGGCCCAGGCCGCCTGCCGCGCCAGGGCGGTGACGACCACCTCGTGGTCGTCACCGAAGCCGCCGTCGCCGGGGTCGGCGACGCAGAGCACCCCGAGGAGGGGACCGTCGGCGACGATCGGGGCCGCCAGGGTGCCTCCCCGCGGGGAGTCCGCGCGCCGCACGGCGCAGCGCGTCTGGAGGACGTCGCGGACGAGGGGGTCGTCGCCGGGTGCGGAGCCGGGCTCGAGCGCGCCCCGGCCGCGGGAGCTGACGTGGGTGGTGCCGGTGGGCCCGAGCAGGACGGCGCTGCCGGAGCGGGCACCGGTGCTGCGCACGGCGATGTCCACGGTCTCGTCCAGGACGGCCTGCTCGTCCGGGCGGGCGTTCAGCCGGACGAGGTCGTCGATGGTGTCCGCGAGCGCACTCATGCATCCCCCTGCGACGTTCCATACCCTGCGTCACAGTATGCGCACGGATTGTGAGTGATCGTCGAGTGGGCGCCCACCGAGGACGAATCCCCCACGATGCGCGCCCCGAGGGACGACCCCGCCCGCTCAGGCCACCGGCGGGCGCTCCCCGCGCCGCGATCCGAAGGCCCGCTCCAGGGTCTGCGCCCGCAGCTCCTCCAGCGCCTCCACCTGCCGGCCCGCCCGCCGCGACAGCTCCTCCAGCGCCCGCCGGTCCAGCCGGGGATCACGCTCCGCCAGCGCGAGCAGCGTGCGCCAGCCCGCCCACTTGCCGTGCACGCCGACGAGCATCGCCTCCAGCTCCAGGTAGTCGCTCAGCGGCGACCGCGACAGCAGCCGCCCGTTCGGCTTCAGCCGGCTCACCCGCTCCGCCACCCAGCCCGCCGCCACCTTCGAGCGGTGCACCGGCGCCCCCACCGCCGCCATCACCTCGCGCAGCGCGGTCCGGTCCTCCGCGATCTCCGCGGCCAGGCGGGCCAGGACCTCACCCGCAGGCTCCCCCCGCCGCGCCTCCGCGCCCCGCCGGAACAGCGCCAGCCCGCCCGCCGCCCCCGCGAAGTGGTCGTTGAGGTAGATGCCCAGCTCGTCCGTCCGCCGCTCCAGCACGCCGCGCTCCCTCCGCCGTCCAACCCGTGGCGGAACGCTAGTGCGGTGCCGGCCGCAGCACCTCCGCAGCGCCGGGGCGCCCGGCCCTCAGCGCCTGCTGGGCCGGTGGTCCAGGTCGCACGTGCAGCCCGGCGGGCAGCGCTGGACCGGTGCCACGGGCTGCGGCGCCGGCTTCGGCACGAACGCCGCGTGCCGGCCCGGCTTCCGCCGCAGCACCGACGGCCGGTCGTCCTGCCGCGCCGCGCGCAGCTGCCGGAACGCCTCCACCGACTGCTTGTCCATCGCCCGCGTCACCGCGTCGACGTCCACCGTGCTCTCCCACTCGTTGAGGAGGTGGTCGTTGCGACCCTCCTCGACGTTGACCGCGATGTGGTTCTTGCGCGCCAGGGCGTACAGGGCGGTCACCCGCTCACCGAACTTCGAGGCGTAGTCGTCGATGAAGGTGGGGGTCAGCTCCCCCCGCAGGGACGCACGCTCGAGGTCGCGCAGGACGACGTGCACAGGCAGCATGACTTCCCCTCCATGGGTCCGGGTCTCCGGATGGACCTGCTCGGAGCGGGTCGTCCGGCCCGCCCCACGAAGGTTCATCGGGGAGGTCGGGGCTCCGGTTGAGGGTCGTTGCGCCACGTGGTTGACAGTTGCACCCCTGCGGGGGGGTCGGGGCCCCGTCAGGGCTGCAGGACCACCTTGATGCAGCCGTCCTCCTTCTTCTGGAAGAGCTCGTACATCGCCGGCGCCTCGTCCAGCGGCACCCGGTGCGTCGTCAGGTCCAGCACCCCCAGCGGATCGGCCGGGTCCTCCACCAGCGGCAGGAGGTCGTCGATCCAGCTCTTGACGTTGCACTGCCCCATCCGCAGCTGGAGCTGCTTGTCGAACATCGACAGCATCGGCATCGGGTCCGCCTCGCCGCCGTAGACGCCGCTGAGGGAGACCGTGCCGCCCCGGCGCACCGCGTCCAGCGCCGTGTGCAGGGCGGTGAGGCGGTCCACGCCGGCGGTCGTGAACGCCTTCCGCGCGATCGCGTCCGGCAGCAGGCTCGCCGCCTTCTGCGCGAACTTGCCCGCGCCGGACCCGTGCGCCTCCATGCCCACCGCGTCGACCACCGCATCCGGGCCGCGGCCGTCGGTGAGCTCCCGGAGCCGGTCCGCCACGTCGTCGGTGAGGTCCAGCACCTCCACCCCGTAGCGCTGCGCCATCGCCCGACGCTCCGGGACCGGCTCGACGGCGATCACCCGGTGCCCCAGGTGACGGCCGATGCGCGCCGCGAACTGCCCCACCGGCCCCAGGCCCAGCACCGCCAGCGTGCCCCCCTCCGGCACGTCGGCGTACGCCACGCCCTGCCAGGCGGTGGGGAGGATGTCGGACAGGAACAGGTAGCGCTCGTCCGGCAGCTCCGTCCCCACCTTGATCGGGTTGTAGTCGGCGTACGGCACGCGCAGCAGCTCCGCCTGGCCGCCCGGCACCTCCCCGTACAGCTTCGAGTAGCCGTACAGGGCGGCCCCGGAGCCGTACTCGCGCACCTGCGTCGTCTCGCACTGCGTCTGCAGGTTGCGCGAGCACATGAAGCAGCGCCCGCAGGAGATCTGGAACGGCAGCACCACCCGGTCACCGACCTGCAGGTTCGTCACACCCGCGCCCACGGCCTCCACGACGCCCATCGGCTCGTGGCCGACGACGTCGCCCTTCGTCATGAAGGGGCCGAGGACCTCGTAGAGGTGCAGGTCCGACCCGCAGATCGCCGTGGACGTGATGCGGACGATCGCGTCCGTCGGCTCCTGCAGGACGGGATCGGGCACCTCCTGCACGCTCATCGAACGGGTGCCCTGCCACGTGACGGCCTTCATCGTTCCTCCAGGTCGGTGCCGGATGGGTCGCTGCCGGATGGGTCGCTGCCGGGCGGGTCACCGCCGCGGCCGGGTCGGCGCCGGGCGGGTGGACCGCCCGGCGCCGCGCAGGTCGGGGCTCAGCCGCGGTGCAGGGCGTCCTTCACCGTGCCCGCCACCTTCTCCACCAGGTTGGGCTCGTCCGTCGTCCCGTAGAAGCGCTCGTCCGGGCGGGTCACGTCGCCCAGCGGCACACCGGGCGGCGGCTGCGGCACGTAGACGAACTGCTCGCCGTCCGGAGTGGTGCCGCGCGCCCACGAGCCCTCGCCCGCGTGCTCGCCGTCGGAGAAGTTGATGTACTGCCGGCCCGCGTCGAGGTACTTCTTCGGGCGCGGGAACTTCGACGGCACCGGCAGGTTCTCCAGCTGCTCGGCGCGCAGCTCGGCGGCGGCGGCCTCCCACTGGCGCTGGTGCATGGTGTCGCGCTCGATCATGAAGGCGAGCATGTCCCGCACGCCGGGGTCGTCGGTCATGTGGTAGAGCCGGGCGACCTGGACGCGGCCCTGCATCTCGGCGGCCGCGTTGGCGGTGAAGTCGGCCAGCAGGTTGCCGCTGGCGGTGATGTAGCTGCCGCTCCAGGGGTTTCCGTTGGAGTCGACCGGACGCGCACCGGCCCCTGCCACGATCGCGGCCTGCACGTCCATCCCGCCCACGACCGCGGCCACCGTCGGGTCGTCCTGGATCGCACCCTCGGTGATGCCGATCGGGGCCTTCTCCAGGAGCCGGGCGATCATCGTCGCCAGCATCTCCACGTGGCCGAACTCCTCCGCGGCGATGCCGAACAGCAGGTCGCGGTACTTGCCGGGGATGTGGCAGTTCCACGCCTGGAACGAGTACTGCATGGCGACGGTGATCTCGCCGTACTGCCCGCCCAGGACCTCCTGGAGCTTGCGGGCGTAGATGGCGTCGGGCTTCTCGGGCTTCGCCTCGTGCTGCAGCTCTTGCCTGTGGAAGAACACACGAACCTCCAGTCGTCGGCCGCGGTGGGCCTCGTCGGTGCTGGGCTGGTCGGGTCTGGCCGGTCTGGTCGGGGTCGCGGAGCGGGGGCGCTGCTGCGACCGGTCGCGGCGGGCACCCGCCGCGCCGCTCATCGACGACCTACCCGGCGTGCCGGGCTTCACACGTGCAAGTTCGCACGAGCAACCGTGCAGGTGCTCCCGGCGGGCCGCGGCCACCTGGTTGACTGCGGCCATGCCCGTCGACGTCGCCGGCTCCGCCACTGCGCCCCCGCACCGCCTGATGCCGCCCGAGTGGGCGCCGCACGTGCGGACCTGGCTGGCCTGGCCCACCGCCAACGACACGTTCGGCCCCGAGGGCGGCGAGCGACTGGCCCGGGCCCGGCAGGCGTGGGGTGCCGTGGCCTGCGCCGTCGCCCACCACGAACCGGTCACCGTGGTCGCCAACCCCGGCGACCGCGCCAGCGCCGAGCAGGGGGTGCACTGCCGGGCGCAGGTGGTGGAACTGCCCCTGGACGACGCCTGGATCCGCGACTCCGGCCCGACGTTCGTGCACGAGCCCGACGGGGGCACGGCCGTCGTGAACTGGGTGTTCAACGGCTGGGGGCAGCAGGAGTGGGCGGCGTGGGGGCACGACCGGGACCTCGCGCGCCGCGTCGGGGAGCTGGCGGGCGTCCCGGTCGTCGACTCGCCCCTGGTGCTGGAGGGCGGCGGTGTCCACGTCGACGGGCAGGGCACCGCGCTGGTGACCGAGACCGTCCTGCTCGACCCCCAGCGCAACCCCGGCCTGTCGAAGGAGGACGCCGAGGCGGAACTGCGCCGCACCCTCGGGGTGGAGCGGACGGTGTGGCTGCCGCGGGGGCTGACCGCCGACTACGGCACCTACGGGACCCGCGGGCACGTCGACCTGGTCGCCGCCTTCGCGCGGCCCGGGGTGGTGCTGGCGCACGTGCAGCCGGATCCCGCCCACCCCGACCACGACGTGTGCGCGGAGAACCTGCGGCTGCTGCGCGCGGCGACCGACGCCCGCGGCCGCCGGCTGGAGGTCGTGGAGGTCCCCGCCCCCACGGTGGCGGAGGTCGACGGGGAGCTCGTGGACTACAGCTACGTGAACTTCTACCTCGCCAACGGCGGGGTGGTGCTGTGCGGGTTCGACGACCCCCGCGACGAGGAGGTGGCGGCGCTGTTCCGGCGGGTGTTCCCCGAGCGCGCGGTGGACCTCGTGGACGCGCGGGAGATCTTCGCCAACGGCGGGGGCATCCACTGCATCACCCAGCAGCAGCCGGCGGCGCGCGGCTGAGGGGGACGCCCCGCCGGGGCCCGACATTACACAAGGGATGTTGTGCAACACCTCTTGTGCATCTACCGTGGGGCCGTGCCCGACAGCCCGCGCCCGGTCGCCCGCATCGACGACCCCACCACCATGCGCGCCCTCGCCCACCCCGTCCGCCTCCGGCTGCTCGGCGAGCTGCGCACCCACGGCCCCCGCACCGTCGGCGGGCTCTGCGACCTCCTCGACGAGGCACCCGGCTCCGTCAGTTACCACGTCGGCAGGCTCGCCGCCGCCGGCCTCGTCGAGGAGGCGCCCGAACTCGCCCGCGACCGCCGCCAGCGCTGGTGGCGCGCCGCCCACGCCCAGTCCTCCTGGGACCCCGCCGAGGCGCTCGCCGGCCCGGAGCGCGCCGCCGCCTACCGCGCACTGCAGGACAGCGTCCGCGCCGGCCTCGCCCACGAGCAGCAGCGCTACCTCGACGTCGAGCCGACCCTGCCCCGCGAGTGGGTCACCGCCGCCGTCTCCGGCGACGCCGTGGTGCACCTCACCGCCCCCGAACTGGCCGAGCTGAGCGCCGAGCTGGAGGCGCTCGCCGAGCGCTGGCAGCAGCGCAGCGACCCCGCCCGCGAGGGCGCCGCACCGGCCTGGCTGATCTACTCCACGTTCCGGAAGCCGGAGTGAGCGCCACCGCGGCCCCCGTCCGCGACCGCCTGCCGCTGACCGGGCTCCTCCTCGGCCACGGCACCTCCACCGCGGGCAACGCCATCACCCTCGTCGCCGTCCCCCTCCACGTCCTGCAGACCACCGGTTCCGCCGCCCTGACCGGCCTCGCCGGCTTCTGCGCCACCGCACCCGTCGTCCTCGGCGGCACCCTCGGCGGGGTGGTCGCCGACCGCATCGGGCACCGCCGCGCCAGCGTCGTCGCCGACCTGGCCAGCGCGGCCGCGATCGGCCTCGCCCCCCTCCTGCACGTCAGCGTCGGCCTGCCCCTGTGGGCGCTCCTGACGCTCGTCGCGCTCGCCGGTGCCCTCGACGTGCCGGGGCAGAGCTCCCGCTACGCGCTGCTGCCTCCCCTCGCGGCGCTGGCCAGGACACCGCTGGAGCGCGCCACGGCCGTGATGTCCGGCTCCGAGCGCGGCGCCGCCATGCTGGGCGCGCCGCTCGGGGGGCTGCTCGTCGTGTGGCTCGGCGGTCCGGCCGCGCTGGCCGTGGACGCCGCGACCTTCCTGCTCTCCGCGGCGCTGGTGGCCCGGTGCGTCCCGCCGGCCGCCCGGGGGGAGTCCGACGAGGAGCCCGCGAGCTACCGTCGCGACCTGCGCGAGGGCCTGCAGCTGGTGCTGCGCCAGCCCCTGCTCCGCGGCCTCATCCTGATGATCTTCATCACGAACGTCCTGGACGTGGCGCTGCTCAGCGTCCTCCTGCCCGTGCACAGCGCGCGGGTGCTGGGGGATCCGGCCGCCTTCGGCCTGCTGCTCGGCGTCTTCGGCGGCGGGGCCCTGGCCGGCTGCCTGCTGTGGGGGGCGCTCGGCCCGCGCCTGCCGCGGCGGGCCGCCTTCGTCGCCGGCTTCCTGCTCGCCGGTTCCCCGCCCTTCGCCGCGCTCGCGCTGGAGCTGTCCCTGCCCCGGCTGCTCGTGGTGTTCGCCCTGGCGGGTCTGGCCGCCGGTTCCCTCAACCCGATCATCGACGCGGTGCTGCTGGAGCGGACCCCGGAGCAGGCCCGCGCCCGGGTGATGGGGCTGGTCTCCGCCCTGACCTGGGTGGGCACCCCGACGGGCCCGCTGCTGGCGGGGGTGGCCGTCGAGGGCATCGGCCTGGGTGCCGCGCTGATCGTCGCGGGCGGCGCCTACCTGCTGGTGACGCTGGCCCCGCTGCGCGGCGGGCCGTGGCGGGAGCTGGGGCGCCGGGCACCCGCGGACGTGGGCGAGCGGCAGCCGGCCCCCCGGGGAGGGTGAGGGGGCGGGCGCCCCGTTCCACGTGGAACGCCGTTCCGGGCCGCCCCCGGACACGGCGGCCGGGCCGTCAGCCCTGCGCCTCCGGCTGCCCCGCCCACCACCGCCGCAGCTCCTCGCGTGCCGCGTCCTCACCCAGCGGGCCGTGCTCCATCCGCAGCGCCAGCAGGTGCTTGTACGCCCGCCCCACCACCGGTCCCGGCCGCACCCCGAGCTGCTCCATGATCTGCGTGCCGTCCAGGTCCGGGCGGACCGCGTCCAGCTCCTCCTCGTGCCGCAGCCGCACGATGCGCTGCTCCAGGTCGTCGTAGGCGGAGGCCAGCCGCTGCGCCTTGCGCTGGTTGCGGGTGGTGCAGTCGCTGCGGGTCAGCCGGTGCAGCCGCTCCAGCAGCGGGCCCGCGTCCGTGACGTAGCGGCGCACCGCGGAGTCCGTCCAGTCCCCGTCGCCGTAGCCGTGGAAGCGCAGGTGCAGCTCCGTCAGCCGCGCCACCGCCTTCGTCGTGTCCTTGTCGAAGCGCAGCGCCTTCAGCCGCTTCGCGACCAGCTTCGCCCCGACCACCTCGTGGTGGTGGAAGCTGACCCCGCCGCCCGCCTCGAAGCGGCGCGTGGCGGGCTTGCCGATGTCGTGCAGCAGCGCCGCCAGCCGCAGCACCAGGTCCGGCCCCGGCACCGGCCCGTCCGAGCCGGTCTCCCGGTCGATGGCCTGCTGGAGCACCGTCAGGGAGTGCTCGTAGACGTCCTTGTGGCGGTGGTGCTCGTCGATCTCCAGGCGCAGCGCGGGCAGCTCCGGCAGGACGTGCTGCGCCAGGCCCGCGTCCACCATCAGTCGCAGTCCCGGCACCGGGTCCGGCGCCAGGAGCAGCTTCTCCAGCTCGGTGCGCACCCGCTCCGCGGAGACGATCGCGATGCGCTCGGCCATCCCCGTCATCGCCGCCACCACCTCCGGCGCGACCCGCAGCCCGAGCTGGGCGGCGAAGCGGGCCGCCCGCATCATCCGCAGCGGGTCGTCGGAGAAGGACTGCTCCGGGGCACCCGGCGTGCGCAGCACACCGGCCGCCAGGTCCCGCAGCCCGTCGTGGGGGTCGGCGAAGTCCAGCGACGGCAGGCGCAGCGCCATCGCGTTCACCGTGAAGTCCCGCCGCGACAGGTCGCCCACCAGCTCGCTGCCGTAGGAGACCTCCGGCTTGCGGGAGGAGGCGTCGTAGCTCTCCGAGCGGTACGTCGTCACCTCCACCACCACGTCGAGGTCCCCGAGGCGCTTGCGCGCGCCGATGGTCCCGAAGTCACGGCCGATCTCCCAGTGCGCGTCGCCCCACCTCGCCAGCAGCGGCGCGGTGACGTCCGGGTGGGCGTCGGTCGTGAAGTCCAGGTCCGCCGAGGCCCGCCCGAGGAACGCGTCGCGCACCGGGCCGCCCACCAGCGCCAGCTCGTGACCGGCGTCGCGGAAGACCCGCCCGAGGCTGGTGAGCACCGGCATCACCGGGGTCAGCGCCTCCACCGCGCGGCGGCGGGCGTCCTCCAGGGCCGCGTCGAGGGCGTCTGAGGGGCCCGGCGCGGCGGGCTGCTGCGGGGCCCGCCGCCCGGCTCGCTCGTCGGGACGCTCGTCGGGTCGCTCGTCGGGTCGGGGCACGGGGTCCAAGGGTGCCAGAGACGTGGACCCGCCCTGGCTACAGTGAGCCGATGGTCAAGCCTGCCCGGGAGCCGCGGCGACGGCTGCCCACCGTGCAGGAGACGTCCGCCGGTGGGCTCGTCGTCGACGTCGAGTCCGCCGTGCCGCGGGCCGCGGTGATCTGCCGCCTCAACCGCGCCGGCCGCCTGGAGTGGTGCCTGCCCAAGGGGCACCTGGAGGGGACGGAGACCCCCGAGGAGGCCGCCGTCCGCGAGATCGAGGAGGAGACCGGCATCCGGGGGCGGGTCATCGACTCCCTCGGGCACATCGACTACTGGTTCTCCGCCGAGGGCCGCCGGATCCACAAGGTCGTCCACCTGTACCTGCTCATCGCCACGGGCGGCACCCTCACCGTGGAGGGCGACCCCGACCACGAGGCCGTGGACGTGGCGTGGGTGCCGCTGCCGGAGCTGAGCAGCCGCCTGGCCTTCCCCAACGAGCGCCGGATGGCCGAGACAGCCGCCTCCCGCCTCGCCGCCAGCGCGTGAGCCCGGCCCCCCGGTGAACCCCGCCATGCCGACCGCTCCCCGCAGCAGCCGGGCCCGGGCGGCGGCCGCGCTCGCCCTGGCCGGCCTCCTCGCCGGCGCCCCGGTGCTGGCGCCCGCCCCGGCCGCCGGCAGCACCCGCACGCCCAGCCCCACCCGCACCGCCACCGGCAGCTTCCCGGTGGACGTCCGGCTCACCTCCGTCACCCCCGCCGCCTACTCCCGGCCCGCCGGGGACGCCGCACCCGGGAGCCCCGGGACCGGGAGCGTGACCGTCCGCGGCGTCCTCCGCAACGAGGGGACGAAGGCCCTCGAGGACGTCACCGTGCACCTCTACGTGCAGCGCTCGGCCCTGCGCACCCGCGGGGCCGTCGAGCGGTGGGCGAGCGCGGAGGCGAGCGCCGGCATTCCCGGCAGCTTCCCCACCGTCGCCGAGGCCGTGCTCGGCGTGCCCGCGGACGGCGCCGAGCCCCTGGTGTCCGCCGCCCGGCTGGAGCCGGGGGCCGAGGTGCCCTTCACCCTGGCCGTCGACGCCGCCGCCCTCGGTGCCGCAGCGGGCGCGCACGCCACCGCCGTCGAGGTCCGCTCCGGCGTCGCGCGCGTCGGCGTCGAGCGCACCTTCCTCACGGCCGCCCCCCAGGGCAGGGTGCAACCCACCGGCATCACCCTGCTCGCGCCGCTCGTGGCCTCCCGCCCCCTCGACCGGGAACCCCTCGACGGGGTCCCCGACCGCGAGGCGCTCGCCGAGCAGGTCACCGACGGCTCCCTGGGCCGCGTGCTCGCCTCGACGCAGGACCCCCGCATCGCCTGGGTGCTGGACCCGGCACTGCTGCCCGCCGCCGAGACCGCGCAGGCCGCGCAGGCCGCGGCGGCCGCCGAGGGCACCACGGGCGGCGGCCCTGGGCCCGACGCGGCCGTCGCCACCTGGCTGGACCGCGTCCGCGACGGCGCCGTCGGCCGCGACGTCCTCGCGCTGCCCTTCGCCGACCCCGACCTGTCCGCCCTGGCCCGCACCCGCGACGGGGACGTGCTGCTGGCCGCCGCGGACGACGTCGGCGCCCAGGCCTCCGCCCTGCTCGGCAGCCCGGTGGTCGACGACGTGGCGTGGCCCGCGGGCGGTGCGGCCGACCCGCGCACCAGCGCCTTCATCGCCGCCGGTGAGGACACCGCCGTCATCCTCGACGAGGCCTCCGCACCCGCCGACCCGGACCTGACGTACACCCCCACGAGCCGCGCCGACCTCCGCACGGGCACCGGCGCGCTCACCGGGCTGGTGGCCGACCCCGAGCTGTCCGCCGCCCTCGCGGGAACCGCCGACGAGGACGAGGCCGCCAGCCACGTCCAGCGCTTCCTCGCGGAGGCCGCCACCACCACCCTGCAGCGCCCCAACGACTCCCGCGACCTCCTCGCCGTCGCGCCCCGCGGCTGGGAACCCTCACCCGCTGCGGTGGCCGCCCTCCTGACGGCCCTGGACTCCTCCCCGTGGGCGCAGGTGCAGCCGCTGGACGCGCTGCTGCGGGAGGAGACCCCCGAGGACGCCCGCACCACGCCTCCCGCGACGGTCGAGAAGGGCGCCCGCAGGCTCCCCACCCCCCACGTGCTGGCCCTGCTGTCCGCCCGCGACCGCCTCGACGACCTGGCGGCCGCCGTGGACGGCCCCGCCCCCCGGGTGCAGGAGCTGCAGCAGGCGGCGCTGGGCCTGGCGTCGGTGGCCTGGCGCGGCCGCGACGCCCAGCGCGACGAGGCCCGCGGTGAGCTGCAGGCGGCGGTGCAGGAGCTGCTGGGCGGTGTGCGGATCGCCCCCGGCAGCGACCGCAACCTCGCCGCGACCCGCTCCGAGCTGCCCCTCACGGTGATCAACGAGATGGACG
This sequence comes from Kineococcus xinjiangensis, assembly GCF_002934625.1. Lineage (GTDB taxonomy): Bacteria > Actinomycetota > Actinomycetes > Actinomycetales > Kineococcaceae > Kineococcus_A > Kineococcus_A xinjiangensis. The sequence goes on from NZ_PTJD01000009.1 coordinate 122,514, forward strand.
TGCCCATCACGGTGGACCTCACCCTGCAGCCGCGCACGCCCCGGCTGCGGCTGGAGCGCTCCACCACGCTGACCCTGCCGGCGCGCAGCCAGCAGCGGGTGGGGGTGCCGGTGGAGGCGGTGGCGAACGGGCGCGTCGTCGTGGACGCGCAGCTGCGCACGCCGGAGGGCACGCCGCTGGGGGCACCGGCGGCCGTGACCGTCAACATCAGCATGGGCCTGGAGAGCTGGCTGGTGGGTGGGCTGGCGGCCGCCGCCGGGCTGCTGCTCGTGTCGGGTCTCGTGCGGGCGGTGCACCGCGGCCGGCGGCGCATGGACGAGGCGGAGATCGTCGTCCCCGCCGCGGAGGACCCCGCCGCCGGGGGCGCCGGCCCAGAGGACCCCGCCACCGGCGACACCGCGGCGGGCGCCCCGCACGACGCTCCCGGCGGCGTCCGCGGCTGACGCACCGGAGACGCACTGCGCCGAGCGGTGGACGCGCCCACGCCGGCCGAGTGAAGGCAACAGGCGTTGCTTCAGTCCTCGGAGCCCGGCCCCGACGGTGGGATCAGTCCACGAAGAGGTGCTCGGGTCGAGGTCGACGGGAAGCGGGTCACGAAACGTGCGGGAACTGCTCGCGCAGGAGCTGGCGCTGGTCGAGGGGTGGAACCGGCTGCAGGCCGTGTACGCCCTCGACCTGGGGAACGGGCGCCTGCAGGCGCGGATGGACGAGCTCAGCGCGCACCTGGCCGCCGCGGCGGGGCTGCCGATCGCGGTGATCACGGTGCTGGACCAGTCCGCGGCGTCCTTCGCCGGCTCCTACGGCGTCACCGGGTGGCTGGCCCGCGTCGGCGCCGTGCCGGTGGAGCTCGCCCCCTGCGTGCGGGTCGTGACCACCGCGGCGCCGGTCGTGATCGGGGACCTGCGCGCCGACGCGGTGCACCGGCACAACCCCCTGGTGACCCGCTGCGGCCTCGCCGCCTACGCCGGCGCCCCGATCCTCCACGCGAGCGGTCAGGTCCTCGGCGCCGCCTGCGTCTTCGGCACGCAGGTGCTCGCCTTCACGGCCGAGACCCTCGCCGCCGTGGCGGCCGCAGCCGCCGACGCCGGCGCCGCCCTCCACGAGCACGCGCAGCACGGCCGCGCGGCGTCGTGAGCCCGGCGGGCCTTCCCGGGCAGCACGCAGCCGTCCCGGGCCACGGGCCCGCGACGGACCCGCCTCAGCGGCGGACGCGGCGCACCAGCGGGCCCACCAGGTCCGTCAGCTCCGTCACCCGCATCAGCCGGCACAGCCCCGCGTAGACGGCGAGCAGCAGCAGCCCGCACGCGGCCGTGACCACGACGGCCAGGAGCTTCGGCGTCAGCACGTCGCCCAGCAGCGCCACCAGCCCGCGGGCGGCCGCCCAGGCCAGCGCCCCGGACACCGCGCTGATGATCGCCAGGCGCACGGCGGTGCGCAGGATGCGGTGCCCGTCCAGGCCCCGCCCGTCCAGGGAGCGCAGCCGGCGGCGCAGCAGCACCAGCGCGAGCGCGCACCCCACGACGTAGGAGGCCGTCATCGACCAGCCCACGCCGACGACCTGCCACTGCGGCTCCAGCAGCACCCACACCGCGACGTTGCCCGCCGCCATCACCGCGGCCACCACCACCTGCACCACGAACGGGGTGCGGGCGTCCTCGTAGGCGTAGAAGACGCGCTGCACCAGGTACATCACCCCGAACGGCACCAGGCCCAGCGCCATCGCCGAGACGACCTGCCCGATGAACAGCCCGTCCGGCGCGCGGAACAGCGCCAGCCCGATCGCCGGGCCCAGCACCAGCAGGGCGACGGAGGCCAGCGCACCCGCCGCGGCCACCGTGCGGGCGCCGGAGGAGAAGTCGCGGCGCACCGCCCGCACGTCCCCCGCCACCGCGGAGCCGCTGATGCGGGTGAAGAGGGCCGTCACCAGCGACACCGCGACGATCGAGTGCGGCAGCATGAACAGCAGGTAGGCGTTCAGGTACGACGGCTGGGCCGCGCCCGCCTCCTCCATCTTCGTGAGCACCGCACCCGCGGCGCTGGTCACGTTCGTGGTGAGGACGTACACGAGCTGCCCGACGAGGATCCCGGCGAACGTCCAGCCGGCCACCCGCCCCGCGCTGCCCAGCCCCATGCCGCGGAAGCCCCAGCGCGGGCGGTAGCGGAACCCGGCCCGGCGCAGCGGCACCAGCAGCACGAGCGCCTGCGCGACGATCCCGAGGGTCGTGGTGCCCGCGAGCAGCGCCACCATCCACGGCGTCCACTCCCGCGCCGTGAGGAACTCCGCGCCGGGGAAGAGCACCAGCAGGGCGACGACGCCGAGGATGGCGACCACGTTCGCCAGCGCCGGCGCCCACATGTACGCCCCGAACCGGCCCTGGGCGTTGAGCACCTGCCCCAGCACCGTGTAGAGGCCGTAGAAGAACACCTGCGGCAGGCACCACAGCGCCATCGCCGTCCCCAGGACCAGCCACTCCCGCGGCCACTCCTCGGGGGCGTAGAGGCGGATCACCAGGGACGCGGCGGCGGTCAGCAGCACCGTGACCACCAGCATCACCGCCAGCGCCAGGGTCAGCAGCCGGTCGACGAAGTCCTGCCCCCCGTCGGGGCGCTTCGACGCCTTCACGATCTGCGGCACCAGCACGGCGTTGAGGACCCCGCCGGCCAGCAGCATGTAGAACGCGTTGGGCAGGGTGTTCGCCACGCCGAAGACCTGCGCCCCCACGTGGGGGGCCGCGGCGCCGATGGCGAAGGTCAGCAGCCACGCCCGGCCGAAGCCGAGGACCCGCGAGACCAGCGTGCCGCTCGCCATCACCGCGCTGGAACGGGCCAGCGACGCCTTCGACTCGTGCTCGTCCTGCTCGCCGGGGGCGGCGGTGCCGTCCCGGGAGGGTCCCTGGGCCGGGCGGGGGCCGGTGCCGGGGCGGGGGGTTCGCGCGCTGCTCACGCCCCGATGGTCGCCGATCCCGCGCGGGCCGCGCGCCGCCCCTCCCCCGGACGGTGCCCGCGTCCCTCGTCGAGGCCTCCGGAACCGGACGGCGCGCGGGGGCGCGGGCTCCCGGCTGCGGTCCGGCGGCGCGCATAGCATGGGCCTGCCCGCGCGCCCGGTCGTGCGGAGGCCGCCCCCACCGGGGAGCGGCCGGGAGGAGCGAGCTCGGGGGGCAGTCCTGGACGGCGTGGCCCGCGGCAGCGTGGCGGACCGCTACCTGCTCCGGCAGCGGCTGCCGCTGGAGAGCTCCAGCCAGATGTGGGACGCCCACGACGCCACCCTCGACCGGCGGGTCACCGTGCGGACGCTGCCCGCCGCCGACCCGCGCGCGGAGGACTTCCTCGACGCCGCCCGCCGCGCCGCCCTCGTGAGCGAGCAGCGCCTGCCGCGGGTGCTCGACGCAGGCACCGACGAGGACCTCGCCTACGTCGTCGAGGAGCACGTCGACGGCGTCTCCCTGGGCGAGCTGCTGGCGGAGGGCCCGCTGGAGCCCGCGGCGGTGCGCGCGCTCGTCGGAGAGGCCGCGGCCGCCCTCGACGCCGCCGCCCGCCGGGGCCTGCACCACGCGCGCCTGACGCCCGAGTCGGTCCTGCTCTGCGTCGACGGGCAGGTCCGGGTCCTCGGAACGGCGATGGAGGGGGCGCTGGAGCTGGACCCGCCGCACGTCTCCCCGGTGCGGGCGGCCACCCTCGCCAACCGCCGCGACGCCCTGGGGCTGGTGGCGCTGGTCTACGCGGGCCTGACGGGGCGGTGGCCGGCGGCGGAGGACGTCGAGCCGTACCCCAGCCTGCCGCCGGCGCCGGTGGACGGGGCCCACGGTGCGCCGATCCCGCCGAAGGACCTGCGCCCGGAGGTCCCCAACGACCTGGACACCCTCTGCGCGGTGACGTTCGGCCCGCACGAGGACGGCCCCCGCGACCCCGGTGAGCTGAGCCTGCAGCTGGCGCCGTGGTCGATGGCGCCGTGGGCGGGCACCCTGCGCCGGCTGCGCGGGGAGCACGCGGAGCGGGAGGTGCGGGAGCGCCTCCCGAGCCGGGAGGAGGTGCCGGAGGCCGAGCCGCCGGCACCGTTCACCGCGCCGGAGCCCACGTCCAGCCCGCCCCGGGAGCAGTCGCGGTTCGTCCTCGGGGTCGTGGGGGCGTGCCTGGCGGTGGGCGCCGTGCTGGCGGTGTGGTCGCTGAGCGGGGTCCTCCCCGACCGGGAGACCCTGACGCCGGCGCGGTCGGAGACGAGCGCCTCCGCTGCCCCCGCGACCGGCGAGGCCGCCCCGTCCGCCCCGGAGCCGGCGGAACCGGAGCCCGCGCCGGAGCCCGCACCCCCCGCCCCGGTGCTGCTGCCGGTGACCGCCTCGGCGATGGACCCGCTCGGCGACGACGACGAGAACGGTGCGCAGGCCGCGGCCGTCGTCGACGGCGACCCCGCCACGTCGTGGCAGTCGGAGGCGTACTCCTCGCCGGCCTTCGGCGGGCTGAAGGACGGCCTCGGCCTCCTGCTGGACCTCGGCGCCGAGCACGACGTGACGTCGGTGGACGTGACCGCGGCCGGCGACGGCGGGCGCCTGGAGCTTCGCACCGCCCCGGGGCCGGGGCTGGACGGCAGCGTGCCGGTGGCGGAGTCCGCCGCCGGCGGCGAGCTTCGCCTGGCGCCCGAGCAGCCGGTGCGCGCCCGCTACCTGGTGCTGTGGTTCACGGAGCTGCCGCAGGCCGGCGGTGACAACCGGGCCGACGTGGCGGAGGTGCGCGTCACCGGCACCCCGGCCGCGGCGGTGGCCGGGGGCTGACGCGGTGGTGCCGCCCGCGCCGCGCTCCCCCGCTCCCGGGGACGGGGCGACCGCGGACCCGCGCACGGACGCCGAGCTGGTCGCCGCGCACGTCGCGGGGGACGCGCAGGCGTTCGGCGAGGTGGTGCGCCGCCACCGCGACCGGCTGTGGGCGGTGGCGCTGCGCACGTGCGGGGACCCCGAGGAGGCCGCGGACGCCGTGCAGGACGCGCTGGTCTCGGCGCTGCGGGCGGCGGACCGCTTCCGGGGGGACGCGGCGGTGACGACGTGGCTGCACCGCATCGTCGTCAACGCCTGCCTGGACCGGGCGCGGCGGCGGGCGGTGCGCCCGACCACACCGCTGGAGGAGGGGACCTCCGCCGGGGAGGAGGACGGGCCGCGGCGGGGCGCCGTCGTGGTGGCCGCGCCGGACCGGACGGGGTCGGTGGAGGCGAGGCTGGACGTCACCGCCGCGCTGGAGCGGCTGCCGGAGGCGCAGCGGGCGGCGCTGGTGCTGGTGGACATGTACGACGTGCCGGTCGGGGAGGCAGCGGAGATCCTCGGCGTGGCGGTCGGCACGGTGAAGTCGCGCTGCTCCCGGGGGCGGGCGCTGCTGGCGCAGCTCCTCGGGGAGGGGGCGCGGTGAGCCGGGTGGGCGATGTTCGCCGCGGAGGGAACCGGGACGGCCGCGGGACCGTCGGAGCAGGGGTGCGGCCGTGCCGGGTCTGCGGGACGGGTGCCCGCGCGACGGACGCGAGCGGCCGGACGGGCGGAGGGGGGCGAGGGTGACGGACGGATCCGGGGCTGTCGGCCCGCGCGACGAGCCCGCCGAGGACGCGCCGGACGGGGACGTGGAGCCGCCCGAGCTCGACGCGGCGGGCACCGAGCGCATCCGGGCGCTGCTGCGCGCCGCGGCGCCCGTGGGCCCGATGCCGGCCGAGGTGGCCACGCGTGTCGACGCGGCCCTGGCGCGGGCCACGGCGGAGGTCCGGGCCCCGGACGTGGCGAGCCCGGGCGTGGCCGGCGAGGACGAGGCCGGCGAGGACGTCGGGGCGGAGCGGCGCGCCGCCGTGGTCTCCCTGACCGAGCGCCGGCTGGCGCGGTCCCGCCGGTGGCGGCGGGTGCTCTCGACCGCGGCGGCGGTGCTCGTCGTGGGCGGAGCGGGCGCGGCGGTGACCCAGCTCGGCCCCCTGACGGGCGGTGGCGCGATGGAGGCCGGGTCCGCGCCCGCCAGCGGCGGGAACGTGCCCGAGAGCTACGCGGGAGGGGCCGGGGCAGCCGACACGGCGCTCGTCCCGGGGAGCGCCGTGGTCACGCGCAGCGGCACGGAGTACACGCGGGCCGAGGCGGCCGCGCAGGTCGCCGCCCTCCTCGCCCCGACGGCGACGACGGCTGAGCAGGAGTCGGCGGCCGAGGAGACGCAGGACCGCAACTCCCTCAGCCAGGACGCCACGGGGGCGGAGGGCGCCGGGCCGGACGCCGCCTCCAGCGCCCCGGGACCCGAGACGGGGCCGCAGAGCAGCGTGCAGGAGGACGCCGACCTCGCCGCCCGCGCCCTGGGGTGCGCGGAGTCGCTGGGGGCGCCGACGGAGGCCGCCCTGGCCGTCGACGTGGCCTCCTGGCAGGGGGCACCGGCCGTCGTCGTCGTCCTGCCCGGGCAGGGGGGGACGGCCGAGGCGGTCGTGGTGGCGCAGCAGTGCGAGCCCGGGCAGCCACCCCTGGCCCGCTTCGACGTGCCGCTGTGAACTCACCCACCGGGACGCCGGAGCGGTCCTGCCGGGAACAGCAGCCGCCTAGGATCCGTTGTCGCGCGTGAGCGGCACCCCGGACAGGGGCGCCGCAGCGGCCGGCCCGACCGCCCCAGGCAGAGGAGTTCTCTTCGTGAACGACGTCCGCAACGTGATCGTCATCGGCTCCGGCCCTGCGGGCTACACGGCGGCCCTCTACGCGGCCCGGGCCGACCTGAAGCCCCTGGTCTTCGAGGGCTCGGTGACGGCGGGCGGCGCGCTCATGAACACCACCGAGGTCGAGAACTTCCCCGGCTTCCGCGACGGGATCATGGGCCCGGACCTGATGGACGCCATGCGCGCCCAGGCGGAGCGCTTCGGCGCGGACCTGGTGACCGACGACGTCGTGGAGGTCCGCCTCGACGGTGACGTCAAGGAGGTCGTGACCGGCGGCGGGGAGACCCATCGGGCGCGGGCCGTGATCCTCGCGATGGGCTCGGCGTACCGCGAGCTCGGCCTGCCGGACGAGAAGCGCCTCTCGGGGCGCGGCGTGAGCTGGTGCGCGACCTGCGACGGCTTCTTCTTCCGCGACCAGGACATCGTGGTGGTCGGCGGGGGTGACTCCGCGATGGAGGAGGCCACGTTCCTGACGAAGTTCGCGCGCTCGGTGACGATCGTGCACCGCCGCTCGGAGCTGCGCGCCTCGCGGATCATGCAGCACCGGGCGCAGAGCAACGACAAGATCCGGTTCGAGCTGAACACGGAGGTCTCGGCGATCCTCGGGCAGGACAAGGTCACGGGGCTGCGCCTGCGCGACACCGTCACCGGGGAGGAGCGGGAGGTCCCCGCGACCGGCCTGTTCGTCGCCATCGGCCACGACCCGCGCAGCGAGCTGGTGCGCGGGCAGGTCGAGGTCGACGCGGAGGGCTTCATCGAGGTCGCGGGCCGCAGCTCCCGCACCAACCTCGACGGCGTCTTCGCCTGCGGTGACGTCATCGACCACGACTACATGCAGGCGATCACCGCCGCGGGCTCCGGCTGCGCGGCGGCCCTGGACGCCGAGCGCTACCTGGCCCACCTGGACCAGGTCTCCTGGGCCCAGCAGCCCCCGCGCGAGGAGGTCGTCGACCCGGTGGCGGCGTCCGGCGGCACCGTGCCCCGCCCGCAGCCGCTCAGCCTCTGATCCTCCCGGCCGGCGCCCGCACCGGGCCGCCGCCCACCCGACCCGAACACCCGACCACACAGGAGGCCCCCGTGGGCGCGACCCAGCCCGTCACCGACGACACGTTCGACAGCGTCGTCCTGCAGTCCGACAAGCCGGTCCTGGTGGACTTCTGGGCTCCCTGGTGCGGCCCGTGCCGCCAGGTGGCGCCGATCCTGGACGAGATCGCCGGCGAGCACGGCGAGAAGATCCAGGTCGTGAAGATCAACACGGACGAGAACCCGCAGGTCGCGGCCCGCTACGGGGTCACGTCCATCCCGACGCTGAACGTGTACTCCGGCGGCGAGGTCGTGAAGTCGATCATCGGCGCCCGGCCGAAGCCGGCGCTGCTGCGTGAGCTGGCCGACTACATCGGCTGATCTTCGTCAGGAGCGCCTGACGCTGGCGAACGGCGCCGTCCTCCCCGGGCGGCGCCGTTCGCCGTACCCGGGGTCCACGGCCCGCCTGCGCCTCCCCCGCGCCCCCGGTGCCCCTGAGCGCCTCCCGGTGCCCCTCAGTGCGCCGGTGGAGCCCCCAGCCCGCTCAGGGCCGGCATCCGCACCGCCCCCAGGAGGCGCTCCAGGGCCTGCTCGACGTCCTCCCGCCAGGCGAGCGCGGAACGCAGCTCCAGCCGCAGCCGGGGGTAGCGGTGGTGCGGGCGCACCGTCGTGAACCCGACCGCCAGCAGCAGGTCCGCGGGCAGCAGGCAGTCGCCCTCGTGCCCGCCGGGCGTGCGCGCCACCTCCCGGTCGGACTCCGGCGGCGCCGCCACCCCGAACGCCTCGATCGCCTTGAACCCCCGCTTCGTGAGGTCCTTCGCCACCCCCTGCACGAGCATCCGCGCCAGCCCGCCGCCGCGGTGCCGCGGATCCACCCACCCCGTCATGAGCAGGACCGCGTCCCCGCTGACCGGGGAGGTGGGGAAGCCCGCGGCCCGCGGGGAGAACACGGGCGGGGCGTAGGTCACGAACCCGGCCAGCTCGTCGTCGACGTAGAGCAGCCGGCCGCAGGAGCCCCACTGCAGGAGGACGGTGGAGAACCAGACCTCCTTCTCGAAGTCCGGGTAGCCGGCGTCCGCAGCCTGCTTCGCCGCCACGGCGTCCAGCTCCCAGAACACGCAGCGGCGGCTCGACAGCGGCAGGTCGGACAGCGACTCCAGCGTGAGCGGGACCATCCGCCGGCCCATCGACGAGCTCCTCCCGCGTTGCGCCAGGGCAGTTCCACCGGAGCCCGCCGACCCCGGCCCGAGGGGCCGCAGGGGCGACACGGGGCACGGCCGTGCGCGGACCGCGGCGGCACAGGCATCCTAGACAGGGGGCGGCGAGCACGCAGGAACGCCACCGGAGGTGTCCCGCTCCGCCCCCAGCCGTTCCGGCGGTCAGCGCCGGCGAGTACAGGAGGACCGATGAGCCAGTCGCAGCGTCCCGCGAACCCGAGCGCAGCCGAGGCCGCTGCCGCCGCCGGGGCCGTGGCCGCTGCCGCCGCCGGCGCCCCCCTCGGCGCGGGCCGGGCGGCCGTGGGCACGCGGCTCGACCCGTGGCTGTCCTCCTACGCCGAGCGGACCCGGTCCATGACGGCCTCGGAGATCCGCGCCCTGTTCGCGGTCGCCAACCGCCCCGAGGTCGTCTCGCTGGCCGGTGGCATGCCGTACCTGCCGGCACTGCCCCTCGACGTCATCGCCGGAATCGCGCAGCGCCTGATCGCCGAGCGCGGCGCGGTCGCGCTGCAGTACGGCTCCGGCCAGGGCGAGGAGGTGCTGCGGGAGCAGATCGTGCAGGTCATGCGGGAGCAGCAGATCCACGCCTCCCCGGAGGACGTGGTGGTCACCACGGGCTCCCAGCAGGCCCTCGACCTCGTGGCACGGGTGTTCCTCGACCCCGGCGACGTGGTGGTGGCCGAGGCTCCCAGCTACGTCGGGGCGCTGAACGTGTTCCGCTCCTACCAGGCGGACGTGGTGCACGTGCCGCTGGACGCCGACGGGCTGCAGCCGCAGGCGCTGGAGGAGGCGCTGGTCGCGCTGGAGGCGGCGGGCAGGCGGGCGAAGTTCCTCTACACGGTCCCCAACCACCACAACCCGGCCGGGGTGACGCTCTCCGCCGCGCGCCGGCCGCAGGTGCTGGAGGTGGCGCGCCGCCACGGGCTGCTCGTGCTGGAGGACGACCCGTACGCGCTGCTGGGCTTCGACGGCGACCCGCTGCCGGCGATGCGCTCGCTGGACGCCGACGGGGTCATCCACCTGGGCTCGTTCTCCAAGACGTTGGCTCCGGGCTTCCGCCTCGGCTGGGCGGTCGCGCCGCACGCGGTGCGGGAGAAGCTGGTGATGGCGGCGGAGGCGTCGGTGCTGTGCCCGACGTCGTTCGGGCAGTTGGCCGTCGCCGAGTACCTCAGCACCTACGACTGGAAGGGCCAGGTGAAGACCTTCCGCGAGCTGTACCGGGAGCGCCGCGACGCCACCCTGCAGGCGCTGGCGACGCACCTGCCGATGACGACGTGGACGCAGCCCAAGGGCGGCTTCTACGTGTGGGTGACGCTGCCGGAGGGCCTGGACGCGACGGCGATGCTGCCGAGGGCGGTGACGGCCCGGGTGGCGTACGTGCCGGGGACGGCCTTCTACGCCGACGACCAGGGCCGCCAGCACCTGCGGCTGTCGTACTGCTTCCCGACGGCGGAGCGGATCCAGGAGGGCGTGCGGCGCCTCGCGGGCGTCGTCCAGGCGGAGTTGGAGACTCAGGCCATGTTCGGAACACCACTGCACGGTCATCCACACCTGCACCACGGCAGCGGCGACGCGCCCGGGCCGGAGCTCGCATGAGCCCCCGGGTGGCCGTCCTCGCCGGCGGCATCAGCCACGAGCGGGACGTGTCGCGGCGCTCGGGACGCCGGGTGGCGGACGCACTGCGCGAGGCCGGGTGCGAGGTGGTCGTCCTCGACGTCGACGCGGGCCTCATCCCGTCCCTGCGGGCGGAGGCCCCGGACGTGGTGTGGCCGGTGCTGCACGGCGCGGTGGGCGAGGACGGCTCGATCCGCGACGTCCTGGAGCTGCTGGGCCTGCCCTACGTCGGCACCCGCCCCACGGCGTGCCGCAGGGCGTGGGACAAGCCGGTGGCCGCGGCGACGGTGGAGCAGGCGGGGCTGGCGGTGCCGCCGGGCATCGCGCTGCCGCACGCGCTGTTCCGCGACCTCGGGGCACCGGTGGTGCTGGAGGCGGCGCTGGAGCGCTTCGGCCTGCCGCTGGTGGTGAAGCCGTCCCGCGGTGGCTCCGCCCTGGGCATGAGCATCGTGCGGGAGGCGGGCGACCTGGCCCGGGCGGTCGTGGAGTGCTTCGCGTACGGCGAGACGGCGGTGCTGCAGCACTTCGTCGCGGGGACGGAGGTGGCGGTGTCGGTGCTGGACCTGGACGGCTCGCCCCGTGCGCTGCCCGCGGTGGAGATCGTGGCGGACGGCGGTTCGTACGACTACACGGCCCGCTACACCGCCGGGGCGGTGGAGTTCTTCTCACCGGCCCGGCTGGACGAGGCCACGGCGGACCGCCTGGCGCGGGCGGCTGAGCGGGCGCACGAGGCGCTGGGGTTGCGGCACCTGTCGCGCATCGACTTCATCGTCGGCGAGGACGGCACGCCGTGGTTCCTGGAGGCGAACGTGGCGCCGGGGATGACGGAGACGTCGCTGCTGCCGCAGGGTGCGGTGGCAGCCGGCCTGGACCTGGAGGACCTGTACCGGCGCGTGGTGGACGCTGCCCTCAGCCCCGTCGTGGCTGGTGTGGCTGATGTGACTGAAGTGGCGGCTGTGGCAGCTTCCTGAGTCTTGCACGACGGCAGAGGGCGCTCACCCTTCGGTGAGCGCCCTCTCGTGTCCCCACCGGTCTGCGGCCGCACGGGGTGACCGCCGGGGACGGGGCCGGACGAGAGTCTCCTGAGGCACCGGCCCGAGCCGTCGACCATCGGGCACCCGCCGGCCCGCCGACCGCGTGCCGGCGGCGCGGGTTTCCGCGCGGAAGGGGCGTGGGCGGGAGCCCGTCAGGAGGGGGCGTGGGCGGGAGTCCGTCAGGAGGTGGCGGGACGGGAGTCCGGCGTTCCGGCGAGCACCGCGAGGATGCGGTCGAGGTCCTCGGCCCCGGCGAAGTCGATGGTCAGTCGGCCCTTCGAGCGCCCCATCGTGATCTTCACCCGGGTGTCGAGCCGGTCGGCCAACTGGGAGGCGCGGCTCTCCAGCTCCGGCGGTGGCGCCGAGGCCGAGCGCTGGGTCCGCGAGGGCGGCAGGCCCCCACCCAGGGTCACGATCTCCTCCACTGCGCGCACGGAGAGGCCCTCGGCCACGACGCGCTGCGCCAGCCGCTCCATGGCTGCGCCGTCGTCGAGCGCCAGCAGGGCGCGAGCGTGCCCTGCAGACAGGACGCCCGCCGCGACGCGCCGCTGCACCAGCGGTGGCAGCCGCAGCAAGCGCAGCGTGTTGCTGATCTGCGGCCGGGAACGGCCGATGCGCCCGGCCAGCTCCTCGTGGGTGCAGCCGAAGTCCTCCAGGAGCTGCGCGTACGCGGCGGCCTCCTCCAGCGGGTTCAGCTGGCTGCGGTGGAGGTTCTCCAGAAGCGCGTCGCGGAGGAGGTCGTCATCGGTGGTGTCACGCACGATGGCCGGCACGACGCCCAGCCCGGCCTCGGTGGCGGCGCGCCACCGGCGCTCACCCATGACGAGTTCGTAGGTCGCCTCGCCGGTGCGCCGCTCGTCCTCGGGAAGGGGACGCACGACGACGGGCTGCAGGACCCCGACGGTCGCGACGGACTGGACGAGTTCACGCAGCTCGTCCTCGTCGAACACGGTGCGCGGCTGGCGCGCGTTCGGGACGATCGCGGTGACGGGAAGCTCGAGGAAGCGGGCACCGGGAACGGGAACCAGACCCTCGGGATCGGTCTGCGCCGCGAGGGGCGCCTCCGGCTCCGGACCAGCACCGACGGTCGCCTCCTCGGCCTCCTGCGCCGGCTCGCCGTCCGCGCGTTCGGTGGCACCGTGGGAGGTGGCGTCGGCCTGGGGGGTGGCGTCGGCCTGGGGGGTGGCGTCGGCCCCGGAGGGGGCGGACGGCTCCTCCGCGGGGGCCGGGACAGGGCTCGGCACGAGGTCGACGGGGGCGGCCTCGCCGGGCGTGGGGGCGCTCATCTCGTCCAGCGTCTGCTGCTCGTCCCGTGGTTCCACGTGAAACGACGCCCGTTCCGGTGCCCGACGGACCGCTCCGGCGCCGGTCCGGGCCATGAACACGGAGCGCCCGGCGCCCTCGGGGCCGCGAGCCTCCTCCTGCTCCACGTCCGGCACGTCGAGGCGCTGGTCGAAGAAGACGTCCACGGGTCGGGGCTGGGAGGCCCGCTCGGGCGCGGACCGCGGCGCCACCGGGGCGTTGGGGATGAGCGCCCCCAATCCCCGGCCCAGACCTCGACGCTTCTCGCTCACGCTGTTCCTTCCCTGTGGCCACCCGTCCCGCGACGGCCCGCCGTGCCTTCGGTCCACCGCGACCAGGGGTCGGGGGCCGTCCTCGCTGCCGGGCCCACCTCAGCATGGAGGGAGCTCGCATCGCCAGCCGCCACACCGTCGAGGTCGTCCGGTCGGGTGGCGCCCCGCTCCGCGAGCTCCCGTGCTGCCTCGAGGTAGGCGAGTGCGCCGCTGGAGTTCGGGTCGTAGGCCATGACCGACTTGCCGTGGCTGGGGGCCTCGGAGATGCGCACCGACCGCGGGACGAGCGCGCCGAGCACCTGCTCCCCGAAGTGGCTGCGCACCTCCTCGACCACCTGGGCCGCCAGCCGCGTCCGCCCGTCGTACATCGTCAGGAGGATCGTCGAGACGTGCAGGTCCGGATTGAGGTGCTGCCGGATGAGGTCGATGTTGCTCAGCAGCTGGGTGAGACCCTCGAGCGCGTAGTACTCGCACTGGATCGGGATGAGCACCTCGGGCGCCGCCACGAAGGCGTTGATGGTGAGGAGACCCAGGCTCGGCGGACAGTCGATGAGGACGTAGTCGATGCGACCGGCACCGGAGCGCTCGACCTGCCGCAGGTAGGCGGTGAGCGCGCGGGACAGTCGCGACTCCCGCGCCACCATGGAGACGAGCTCGATCTCGGCGCCGGCGAGGTCGATGGTGGCGGGGGCGCACCAGAGGTCCCCTGGCTCCTCGCAGCGCTGCACGACCTCGGCGAGCGGCTTGCCCTCCACCAGCACCTCGTAGACGCCGGGCACCTCCTCGTGGTGCTCGATGCCGAGCGCCGTGGAGGCGTTGCCCTGCGGGTCCACATCGAGGACGAGGACCTTGAGGCCGGCAGCCGCGAGTGCCGCGGCGAGGTTCACGGCGGTGGTGGTCTTGCCCACGCCGCCCTTCTGGTTGGCGATCGTGATGATGCGCGTCTCGTCCGGGCGGGGGAAGTGCTCGGCGGCTGAGGGTCCGGCGTCGTCCACGGGGCGCACGTCGGCGGCGGGCTCCTCCATCGGCGGGTGCGGCTCCTCGGTGTCGGTCTCGCGCGCCCGGAGCTTCGCCGTGCGCAGCACGGAGGCCAGCGCCTCAGCCTGCTCCGCGACCTCAGCCGCCTCCGACGGCCCGGCCGATTCATCCACGAGGACGGGCAGCTCTGCCTCGACGCGACCGTGGTCGTCGCGCGGGGGCGGGAGCATCTCGGCCTCCGCGATGAGGCTTTCTTCGGTGACGGGTGCGCCGGCGCTTGCCCCAGAGACACCTTCCGGGGTCGCCTCACGGGCAGCGCCAGGCGGCACGGCGGTGGCAGTCGTGCTCTCGTCGTCGAACAGGAAGGCGCTCTGGGTCGCGGGCCCCGCGATCAGACCCGACCCCGTTTCACGTGGAACGGCGAGTTCCACGGGTGCCGCTGCACCGCTCGCGAGTGAAGCCGACACCTCGGGGCGCGACAAGGTCGTCGGCCGCGCGACAGCCGACTCTGACGTCGTAGTGGCGCCCGGTAGCGTTTCACGTGAAACGGCCACGCCTGCCACACCCCCTGGCGTCGTCGCCGCCGAGGTGCCCTCGAGGACCAGCCCCGGGGTCGACGTCGCTTCCGGGACGGATCCCTCACTCGGTCCCGTTTCACGTGATACGGCCGACTCCGCGTCGCGGCCTGGCGTCGCCGAGGGAGCAAGGGGCGCGGCACCCACAGGCGCCCCCGTCTCCCCCGCAGGGCCCTCCTCCAGCTTTGTTTCACGTGAAACGGCGTCCGGGCGGGCCGCCCCCGCCGCGTCGGCGTCCCGCCCCTCCCGAGTCAGTCGAGCACGTGCGTCACTCACGTCCGCCTGAGCGGTCGGTCGGTCGGTTTCACGTGAAACGAGCCCCCGCCAACCGACGGGCTCCGGGCTCGTGCCCGAACCGTGCGCGAGCCCCTGCCAGCCGACGGGGCTGAGGCGCACCTCGTTGCTGGTTCCGCCGATGTCAGCGACCACGACCTGCTCCACTTCCCCTTCCACGACCACTGCCGGGCTCCGCTGCGCGGCGCCCGGACTTCTTGCCGCCCGACGATGCGGGTCGCTGCTTGCCGCCCGCCGTGGGCAGGCGCAGCGCGCCCGTCCCCCGTTCCACGCGCACGACGGTCAGGTCTTCATCGGGAACCCCCGTCTCGCACGTCACGACGGTGGGCACCGCGGGGACGCCCCAGCGCTGGAGTGCGGGCCACGCCTGCTCGACCTCCTCGTCGGCCGACCGCCCCTTGATGGCGAGCACCACCCCGCTGGTGGTGGTCAGCGGCAAGGCCCAGCCCGCCAGCTTCTCGAGGGGTGCGACGGCCCGGGCGGTCAGGACCTGCGCCGCCAGTTCGCCCCGCACGTCCTCCGCTCGTCCTCGCACCACCCGGCAGCGGTCCCCCAGCTGCAGCTCCGAGACGACCTCGCGCAAGAAGTGGTAGCGGCGCTCCAGTGGCTCGAGGAGCGTCACCATCAGGTCCGGCCGTGCGAGGGTCAGGGGGATGCCGGGCAGGCCTGCGCCGGATCCGATGTCGAGCACGGACGCGCCCTCGGGAACGACCTCGCGCAGTCCGGCGCAGTTGAGGATGTGGCGCTCCCACAGCCGGGGCACCTCGCGGGGGCCGATGAGCCCTCGGGTGACACCGTCGGTGGCGAGGAGGTCCGCGTAGCGCTGCGCGAGCTCGGCGGCCTCCCCGAACACGCGCGGAACGACGGACGGAACGACAACGGGGGGTGCTTCCGTTTCACGTGAAACGGAAGCACCCCCCGTGTCTGCCGGGTGGTCAGGGGAGTCGGGGCCGAGCACCCCCGGAGCCTACCGAGAGCGGGCGGTGCTGCCCGCCACGGCTCACCGCTCCGTCAGTCCCCGCTGGTCGGCGCCAGGATGACGACGTAGCGCTTGGGCTCTTCGCCCTCTGATTCGCTCTCGAGCCCGGCCGCGGCCACGGCGTCGTGGACCACCTTGCGCTCGAAGGCGGGCATGGGCTCCAGGCGGGTGTCGGTGCCGGAGGCCTTGACCCGCTCGCAGGCCTCAGTGGCGAGGGCGGTGAGCGATGCTCGCCGCTCTGCCCGGTACCCGGCGACGTCCAGCAGGAGGCGGGTGCGGTCCCCCGTCTGGGCCTGCACGGCCAGGCGGGTCAGCTCCTGCAGCGCCTCGAGCACGTCTCCGCCCTCGCCGACGAGGCGCTGGAGCCTGCGGTGCGAGTTCCCCTCGGCGACGACGGCGACCGAGGCGCGCCCGTTCTCGATGTCGATGTCGATGTCGCCGTCCAGGTCGGCGATGTCCAGCAGTTCCTCGAGGTAGTCGGCTGCGATGTCGCCCTCCTCCTCGAGCTTCGAGATGCTGCCCGAGCGCCGCCCCTTCGAGCCGTTCGTGGTGGCGTCCGCCGCGGGCGCTCCACCCTCGACCGTGGGCTCCGCCGCCTCAGCAGTGGTCTCCTCCATGTGCTCCTCCTCACGAGCTCCCTCGCGGAAGCCCTCACAGGCACCGGCCGTCACCGGTGCCACGTCGTGCGGGGCGCCCCGGAAGTGGGACGCCCCGCGTGGTTCGTGGGTCGCGGTCAGCGCGTGGATCCGCCGCTGGCCGGCGGGGTGCCGGGGCGCGGGCGGCGGTTGCGCTCGGCGCGCTTGGGCTGGTGGCGCTGACCGCTCTTGCGCGGGGGCGGCACGGCCTCCGCTCCGCTGACGGCCTCAGGGGCGACGTCGGACTTGGTCATCTCCAGCGGCTTGCCGCGGCGGGCGGCCTTGCGGGCCTTCCGCTGCTCCAGCTCCTTCTCCGCGAGGGAGCCGGGGCTCGGCATGCGCCGGATGACGTAGAACTGCTGGCCCATGGACCAGAAGTTGGTGGTGAGCCAGTAGAGCAGCACACCGATCGGGAAGTGCACGCCGGAGACGGCGAAGATGACCGGCAGCAGGTACAGCATCATCTTCTGCTGCTGCGCGAAGGGGTTGTTCTCGTCCATGGCGCTGGAGGTGTTCTTCGCCATGAGCTGCTTCTGGGTGATGAACTGCGACAGCGACATCAGCACGATCATGGTGACCGTGAGGAGCACCGTCGGCAGGTCGCTCATGTTCGCCCAGAAGGTGGCGGACAGCGGAGCTCCGAACAGGGTCGCGTCGCGCGCCTGCTCCGCCAGGGTGTCGGTGAGCGCCCCGATGCCCTCGCCGTTCTTGATGCCGTTGAGCGTCCAGAAGAGCGCCAGGAAGATCGGCATCTGCAGCAGGATCGGCAGGCACGAGGCCATCGGGTTGGTCCCCGACTCCCGGTACAGCGCCATCATCTCCTGCTGCATGGCCTGCCGGCTGGCGGTGTCCGTCTTCCCCTTGTACTTCTGCTGGATCTTCCGCATCTCCGGCTGGATGAGCTGCATGCCGCGCATCGCCTTGATCTGCTTGACGAAGAGCGGGATGAGCACGATCCGGACGACGATGACGAGACCGACGATGGACAGCGCCCACGCCGGACCGCCCGCCGGGTCCATGCCCAGGGCGGTGAAGAGGTCGTGGAACCTCACCATGATCCAGGCGACGACCGACTGAATCGGTCTGATGAGGCTGAAGAAGAAGTCGATCATCCGGGGCGAGTCCTCCAGTTTCCTCGGTGCCGGGGGCTCCGGCCGATCGCGCCGATCCCGGGACCGGGAGGTGGGCGACGTGCAGGGGAGGGGACCGGCTGGTGCGCCGGTGCCCGCTCAGTGGTGCGAGGGGCGACCCCTCGGCGGAACGGGGTCCACCCCTCCAGGGTTCCACGGATGGCAGCGCGACAGGCGGCGCACGGTCAGCCAGGTGCCCATCAGGGCGCCGCGGGTGCGCAGCGCCTCGACCGCGTACGCGGAGCAGGAGGGGTAGAAGCGGCACGTCGGGCCGAGCATCGGTGACAGGAGGAGCTGGTAGGCGCGCACGAGGACGACGAGCCCGAGGCTGGGCCAGCGGAGGGGGTGCCACAGTGGGCGGGGGGCGTCAGCCACGGTTCACTGCCCCACCACGGCTGCCAGCCCCAGGCGCCGGAGGCCCTTGTCGAGGTCCGCCCCCAGTTCGGCGGAGGTGCTGCCGGCCGCGGCGGGCAGGGCCCGCACCACCAGCAGAGCCCCGTCGGGCAGGAGTGGCAGGCGGTCGGCGCAGAGGTGGCGCAGCTGCCGCTGGGTGCGGTGGCGCTGCACCGAACCACCCACGGCCTTGGAGACCACGAACCCCACCCGCGCGGGCCCCTGCTCTCCGGTGTCGGCGTAGTGCAGCACGACGCGCCGTGCCCCCACGCGGCGCCCGCTCCGCAGGACGAGGGTGAAGTCGTCCCGACGGTGCAGGCGGCGCGCTAGCGGGAGCACGGCGCGTACGGAGGGAGGAGGAAGGTCAGGCCGAGAGCTCGGCGCGGCCCTTGGCGCGCCGAGCCGAGAGGATGGCGCGGCCGGCGCGCGTGCGCATCCGCAGCCGGAAGCCGTGGGTCTTGGCCCGACGGCGGTTGTTCGGCTGGAAGGTCCGCTTGCTCACGTCAGGTCTCCAGGATCGATCGGAACGGGGCTGGGGTGCTGGCCGCCGCGATCAGACCGGCCCCAGGGGACCGGTGCAGAACTCCGAGACAGCGCAGAACACAATCTCGGTCAGGGTACGACCCGAGGGCAGGTGGGGTCAAAGCGCGTCCGTGACCGCGACCCGGGACGGCGTGTCGGATGCACAGCGCGACGGGCTCCGTCTAGCGTTCACCCGTCCGGGCCAGCGCAACCGGGTGCCGGTGAGGGCCACTTGAACGGCTCGGGTCCCGGTTGTTACCGTCCGGCTCGACTGCTGGCGTCCACGCCCGATCCAGTGGCGGATCGAGGGGGCGCACATCACCGCACCCACCGTCATGCACAGTATGTGGACAGGGGTGTGGACAACCGCCCTCCCCACAGCGCGGCGGGACAGGAGTGGCTTCAGTGGATGCCGAGGGCGAGACGTTCTCCCAGGCCTGGACGCGCGCGATCGCGCAGCTCGAGAGCTCGGGGGCCACGCACCAGCAGCGCGCCTTCGTCCGCCTGACCAAGCCCCTGGGCCTGCTCGACGGCACCGCCCTGCTCGCCGTGCCGAACGACCTGACCAAGGAGTTCATCGAGCAGAAGATGCGCGAGCCCCTGGCTCGTGCGCTCAGCGACGCCCTCGGGCGCGGGGTGCGCATCGCCGTCACCGTCGACAGCTCCATCTCCGACGAGCGCTCCGGTGACGGGCACGCGGAGATGTCGGCCGACGGCGGCGCTGCGCAGGAGGCGCCCCCCGAGGAGCGCACCCGGTGGGACGACCAGCCGTCGTCCCGCTCGGCCCACGACGGCATCCCGCTGGACGACTCCGACCCGGACCTGCTCTTCACGGGCTTCCAGGTGGACCGCGGGCCCGGTACGGGCCGGCAGGCGGGGCGCCCGGCGAACCGGGGCAGCGCGTCGCGGGCCGGGGCCAAGGGCGAGACGGCGCGGCTGAACCCGAAGTACATCTTCGAGACCTTCGTCATCGGCGCCAGCAACCGCTTCGCCCACGCCGCGGCGGTGGCGGTGGCCGAGGCGCCGGCCAAGGCGTACAACCCGCTCTTCATCTACGGCGAGTCCGGCCTGGGCAAGACGCACCTGCTGCACGCGATCGGGCACTACGCGCAGAACCTGTACCCCGGGGTGCAGGTGCGCTACGTGAACTCGGAGGAGTTCACCAACGACTTCATCAACTCCATCCGCGACGACAAGGCGCAGGCGTTCCAGCGCCGCTACCGCGACGTCGACGTGCTCCTGATCGACGACATCCAGTTCCTGTCGAACAAGGTGCAGACGCAGGAGGAGTTCTTCCACACGTTCAACACGCTGCACAACAGCAGCAAGCAGGTCGTGATCACCTCCGACCTGCCGCCGAAGCAGCTCTCCGGCTTCGAGGAGCGGATGCGCAGCCGCTTCGAGTGGGGCCTGATCACGGACGTGCAGCCGCCGGACCTGGAGACGCGCATCGCGATCCTCCGCAAGAAGGCGATCGGGGAGCGGCTCGAGGCTCCCGACGAGGTGCTGGAGTACATCGCCTCGAAGATCAGCAGCAACATCCGCGAGCTCGAGGGCGCGCTGATCCGCGTCACGGCGTTCGCCAGCCTCAACCGGCAGCTCGTCGACACCCAGCTCGCCGAGATCGTCCTGCGCGACCTGATCCCCAACGACACGACGCCGGAGATCACCGCATCGACGATCATGGGGCAGACGGCGTCCTACTTCAGCGTGACGCTGGAGGACCTGTGCGGCACCTCGCGCTCGCGCACGCTGGTGACCGCCCGGCAGATCGCGATGTACCTGTGCCGGGAGCTCACGGAGCTGTCGCTGCCGAAGATCGGCCAGCAGTTCGGCGGCCGCGACCACACGACCGTCATGCACGCCGAGCGCAAGATCAAGCAGCAGATGGCGGAGCGGCGCAGCACCTACAACCAGGTCACCGAGCTCACGAACCGCATCAAGAAGCAGGCCGGCGCCTGATCGAGGTGTGACGCACGGCGCCCCGTCGCCGTCCCCAGGCCCCCTCCACGGCCCCCGTTCCCGGCAGACGCCCGGGCGGGGGCCGTGGCCGTGTCCACGGATCCGTCCCGGCGCCGTCCCCAGCAGGGGCGACCAGCCTGTGCACTTCCCTCCACAGACTGGGGACAACCCTGTGGACGAAGGCCGCGAAAGCCGTGGACAACCCGGTGGACCGCCGGTGCACGCTCGCAGCACGAGCGGTGGACGCCTGTGCACAGCGGTCCGGGCCGCCTCGCGCCTGTGGACGACGACGCGTCGCGCTCCGCAGCGGCTCCACAGGCCCGGATGGCCCCTACAGGCCTCTGACCTGCGAAGACACTGGTTCATCCCCAGGTTCCACAAGGGCTATGACGATGATGATTCCCCCAGGAGAGAGGGTCGTCAGCCCACATCTACCGGTGGACGTGGATGCGGAGGGCTGGGGAGGAGAGCTGGGGAGAACGGCCCGCTGCGCGGGCCCGCTCCCCGGTTCACCGGTGTCGGTCGACTCGCGTAATGTCGGGAGCCGCTCCCCGCACCGGTGGAGGACTGTGGACACCCGCGGTGGATCCGAGGGCCCTCCCGGGCACGGGTGCACCAGACGAACGGGTACGCCGGGCAGGGGCCCGGCACGGAGGAAGGCGGTGGCCCGTGAAGCTCCAGGTCGAGCGGGACGTGCTCGCGGAGGCCGTGGCCTGGGCTGCGCGCGCTCTGCCGAGCCGGCCGCCGGTGCCCGTCCTCGCCGGCGTCCTCCTGGAGGCGGACGCCCAGGGCACCGTGACGCTGTCGAGCTTCGACTACGAGGTCTCCGCCCGGGTCGAGGTGCCGGCACGGGTCGACGAGCCCGGACGGGCCCTGGTCTCCGGCCGGCTGCTCGCCGACATCAGCCGCAGCCTCCCGGCACGCCCCGTGGAGCTGGTCACCGAGGGGACGAAGGTCACGCTCAGCTGCGGGGCGAGCCGCTTCAACCTGCTCACGATGCCCGTGGAGGAGTACCCGAGCCTGCCCGCGATGCCGAGCGGGTCGGGCACGCTGCCGGGGGACACCTTCACCGAGGCGGTGGCCCAGGTGACGATCGCCGCCAGCCGCGACGAGACCCTGCCGATCCTCACGGGCGTGCGCATGGAGATCGAGGGCAACCGGCTCACCCTCATGGCCACGGACCGCTACCGGCTCGCGATGCGGGAGCTGGAGTGGCAGCCGGACGCGCCCGAGACCTCCGCCATCGCCCTCGTGCGGGCGCGGACCCTGTCGGAGGTCGCCCGCTCCATGGGGGCCACCGGCAGCATCACGATGGCCTTGGGCCAGGGCGGCGCCGACCTGATCGGCTTCGAGGCCGGGGGCCGGCACGCGACGTCCCTCCTCGTCGACGGGGAGTACCCGAAGGTGCGAGCCCTCTTCCCGGCGGAGTCCCCGATCCACGCGGTCGTCGAGCGTGCGCCGCTCATGGAGGCCGTCAAGCGCGTGGCGCTGGTCGCCGAGCGCAACACCCCCGTGCGGCTGCGCTTCGAGGACGGCGTCCTCGCGCTCGAGGCCGGCCAGGGGGAGGACGCGCAGGCCTCGGAGTCCCTGGACGCGACGCTGACCGGGGAGTCCATCTCCATCGCCTTCAACCCGCAGTTCCTGCTCGACGGGCTCGGTGCCCTCTCGACCACCTACGCGCGCCTGTCCTTCACCCAGGCCACCCGTCCCGCGGTGCTCACGGGCCAGCGGGAGGCCGAGGGGGACGACGACGAGAGCTACCGCTACCTGCTGATGCCGGTCCGCCTGGCCACCTGAGCCGGCTGCGGTCGCCCGACCACCCACACGACGCACGGACCCGGGGGACCGGGTCAGGGAGGAAGCATCCAGATGCACATCGGACTGGTCGGTCTCGGGAAGATGGGCGGCAACATGCGCGCCCGGCTGCGGGAGAAGGGCGTGGAGGTCACCGGGTACGACCCGAACCCCGACGTCACGGACGTCGCCAGCCTCGAGGACCTCGTCGCTGCGCTGCCCAGCCCCAAGGTCGTGTGGGTGATGGTGCCGTCCGGGCAGATCACCCGCGACACCGTGGCCTCCCTCGCGCCGCTCCTCGGCGAGGGCGACCTCGTCATCGAGGGCGGCAACTCCAAGTGGACCGACGACGAGAAGAACGCCGCCCTGCTGGCCGAGCGCGGCACCGGCTACGTCGACTGCGGCGTCTCCGGCGGCGTCTGGGGCCGCGAGAACGGCTACGGCCTCATGGCCGGTGGCGACTCCGCGAACATCGACCTGGCCATGCCGGTCTTCGACGCGCTGCGCCCGGAGGGGCCGCGCGAGGAGGGCTTCGCGCACGCCGGCGAGGTCGGCGCCGGCCACTACGCGAAGATGGTCCACAACGGCATCGAGTACGGCCTGATGCACGCCTACGCCGAGGGCTACGAGCTCCTCGAGGCGAAGGGGATCATCACCGACGTGCCGGCGGTCTTCAAGGCGTGGACCCGCGGCACCGTCGTGCGCTCGTGGCTGCTGGACCTGCTGGTGCACGCCCTGGAGGAGGACCCGAAGCTGGCCAAGCTGCGCGGCTACGCCTCCGACTCGGGTGAGGGCCGCTGGACGCTGGAGCAGGCGATCGAGAACGCCGTCCCGATGCCGGTCCTCGCCGCGGCGCTGTTCGCCCGCTTCGCCTCCCGCCAGGAGGACTCCCCGTCGATCAAGGCGGTCGCGGCGCTGCGCAACCAGTTCGGCGGGCACGCCGTGACCGAGGCCGGACCGACCTCCGGCACCGGCTCCGTCAGCTGACCGAGCTGCGGTCTGCGTGTACGTCGCCCACCTGTCGCTGGCGGACTTCCGCTCGTACCCGCAGCTGGAGCTGTCCCTCTCGCCGGGGGTGACGACCCTGCTCGGGCGCAACGGGCAGGGGAAGACCAACCTCGTCGAGGCCATCGGGTACGTGGCGTCGCTGTCCAGCCACCGGGTGAGCACGGACGCCCCCCTGGTCCGCCAGGGGGCTCCTCGGGCGGTGGTGCGTGCCGACGTCGTGCGGCACGACCCCGCCCGGGGGGAGCGGCACACCCTCGTGGAGCTGGAGATCACTCCCGGCCGGGCGAACCGGGCGCGGGTGAACCGCTCACCGGTGCGCCGGCCGCGGGAGGTCCTGGGGGCGCTGCGCACGGTCCTGTTCGCCCCGGAGGACCTGGCGCTCGTCAAGGGTGACCCGGACGGGCGGCGCCGCTACCTCGACGAGCTGCTGGTCTCCCGCTGGCCGCGGCTGGCGGGCGTGCGCAGCGACTACGACCGGGTGGTGCGCCAGCGCACCGCGCTGCTGAAGTCGGCGGGGGCGGCGATGCGCTCCGGCCGCGCGGACGTGCGGACCCTGGACGTGTGGGACGAGCAGCTCGCCACGACGGGGGCGGAGCTCCTCGTGGCGCGCCTCGCCCTGCTGCGGCAGCTGCGCCGCCCCGCGGCCGAGGCGTACCAGGTGCTGAGCGGAGGCCAGGGGGACCTCGGCTTGTGGTACCGGTCGAACCTCAAGGCCCTGCAGGGCTCCGTCGCCACGGAGGCCTACGGCGAGGTGCCCACCGTCGCGGACGTTCGGGAGGCGCTCCTCGCCGACGCGCAGGAGCAGCGCCGGTCGGAGCTGGACCGCGGTGTCACCCTCGTCGGGCCGCACCGCGACGACCTGCAGCTGGACCTGTCGGGGATGCCGGCGAAGGGCTACGCGAGCCACGGGGAGTCCTGGTCGGTGGCGCTGGGGCTGCGCCTGGCCAGCTACCGGCTGCTGCTGGGCGACGCCGAGGGCGACCCGGGCGGCGCGCCGGTGCTGGTGCTGGACGACGTGTTCGCCGAGCTGGACACGGGACGGCGGGAGCGGCTGGCGGAGGTGGTGGCCGGGGCCGAGCAGGTCCTGGTGACCGCGGCGGTGCCGGAGGACGTGCCCCCTGCCCTGCAGGGCGCCGGGACCCACCGGGTGGACGTCGTCTCGGGGAGCGCCGTCCGTGCCGGGTGAGAACGAGCCCGGTCAGGACGAGCCGGAGCCGCTGCTGCCGCCACCGGGCGTGGACCTGCGGACGGAGCCCGAGGATCCCGCCGCCGGCACCGCCGATGCGGTGCGGGCGGCCCTGGGACGGGCGCGGGCGGCCGCCACGGCCCGCGGGCTGACCCCGACGGCGCGCACCCGGGGCGGGGGCTTCGAGGCGCCCCGCACGGCTGCGGACCGGGCCGCGGACCGCGCTGCCGAGCGCGACCGCCGCCGCAGCGCCGCGGCCCGCTCGGGTGCCTGGCCGGACGCGCGCGACCCGCAGCCCCTGAAGTCGCTGGTGGACCGGCTGGTGGGGGAGCGCGGCTGGCGCGAGCCGGTGTCGGTGGGTGGGGTCTTCGGCCGCTGGGACGCCGTCGTGGGGTCGGAGGTGGCGCAGCACTGCCGCCCGGAGACGTTCGACGAAGGCAAGCTCACCGTGCGGGCGGAGTCGACGGCGTGGGCGACGCAGGTGCGCCTCCTGGTGCCGGACGTGCTGCGCCGCCTCGACGAGGAGCTGGGCAGCGGGGTGGTCACGGCGGTCGTCGTGCGGGGACCGCAGGGACCGTCGTGGCGCAAGGGGGGCCGCAGCGCCCCCGGAGCGCGGGGTCCGCGCGACACGTACGGCTGAGCCGGCCGGGAGTCCGCACCGCCCCGGCCGGGGCATCGGAGGCCCGGGCAGCAGGCCCTGCCGAGTCGCGGCTCAGGCGCCCGTGCGGGCCGCCCGCCAGCGCTCGGCCTGGTCGGCGGTGAGCCGGTAGCACGCCTCAGCCGGGTTGCGCGGGTCCAGCGTGGGACCCCAGGCGCGGGAGAGCATCCAGCCCCGACCCTCGTAGTGGACCCGCAGGTGCCGGGTGAGCGCGGAGAACGCGCCGCGCAGGCTGCCGCGGGAGATGCCGGTCGCCTCCTCCAGGTCGCTGGTGGCGAAGTACTGGCCGGGGTCGTCGGCGAGGACGTCGAGGACGGCGCAGAGGGTCGTGTTCATCGCGTGCGGGGTCCGGGCGAAGCGCTGCAGGTCCTCCCGCTCCCACGGGACCGCGGCGACGTGCGCCGCGTCGTCCGCCGGAGCGGGCACTGCCGGAGCGGGCACTGCCGGAGCGGCGGGGGTCGCCACCTCCGCCTGCTCGTCGGGCGGCAGGGCTCCGTCCCGCTGCGCGATGAGGGCGTACACGGCCGTGAGGTGCTTGCGCGGCACGAGCACCTGCACGAGCTCGTCCTCCTGGGTGTTCATGGACCGCTGATCTCCCTCCCCGGATGGCTCATCGAGACTCCAGGCGCTCGGCATCGTTCCGGGAGCACCCCGCGAACGGTCCGGAGCGTACTGGAGTGTTGTGGAGCACTTCTGCCTCCGGCATGGTGTCCCCCGGTGTGTCCGGCACCTGCTCAGGACCGGACCCTCGGCGGCCGGCTCGCCCGGACCGACCGGTCCCTGCGGCGCCGAGGCCCGCTGAACGACCACCCCGGTCCGCGCCTCCACCGCCGTCCCCGGCTCGCCGCGGGACCACCCGGAGGACCACCCGGACGCCGCTGCGGGGACCAGCGGAAGGGCATTGGGCGGGCGGTGGCGCACCGGCGCCCGGACCCAGCAGGGAAGCGGCCGCAGGTGCGCGGCAGGGCCGTTCTGCTCCCGGGGAACGTGGGGGCCCTCGCCCGGGGGGCGGAAAGGCCGTCTGAGGGCGACACAGGGCCGTTTCTGGCGGCCTGGCGTCCCGGCCGGCGCCCTCCCTCGGGGTAGACTGGGGCGTCCAGGCGGCCGCCTGGCCACGGAGCCGCTCGGAGCCGTGTCCGTCCCCGCCCACGCGGGAGCGGGTTCCGCGCGGCCGCCGTCCTCCGGAGGGGAGAGCACAGACCCGTGCCCAGCGACGACGCGCGCCCGGCCGAGAACCCCCAGCAGGGGCCCGACGGGGCGGCAGCCGCTCCGCACGGGCAGCACCCCGGTCCGGAGGGGGCCGACGGCACGGTCCCGTCGCTGGCCGACGTGCTACCCGCCGACGCCGCCGTCACCCCGCTCACGCGCGAGGAGATCGACGGCGAGTACGGCGCCAGCGCCATCACGGTGCTGGAGGGCCTGGAGGCGGTCCGCAAGCGCCCCGGCATGTACATCGGTTCCACCGGTGAGCGCGGCCTGCACCACCTCGTCTACGAGGTGGTCGACAACTCCGTCGACGAGGCGCTGGCCGGTCACTGCGACACGATCCGGGTCGTCCTGCTGCCCGACGGCGGCGTGCGCGTCTCCGACAACGGCCGCGGCATCCCCGTCGACCTGCACCCGGTGGAGAACCGCCCCGCGGTGGAGGTCGTGCTGACCGTCCTGCACGCCGGCGGCAAGTTCGGTGGCGGCGGCTACTCCGTCTCCGGCGGCCTGCACGGCGTCGGCGTCTCCGTCGTCAACGCCCTCTCCGTCCGCCTCGACGTCGAGGTGCGCCGGCAGGGGTTCGTGTGGCGGCAGTCCTACGCCCACGGCGTGCCCCAGGCCCCGCTGGCCAAGGGCGAGGAGACGGTCGAGACGGGCACCACCGTCACGTTCTGGCCCAGCGAGGAGACCTTCGAGACCACCCACTTCGACTTCGAGACCCTGCGGACCCGCTTCCAGCAGATGGCGTTCCTCAACAAGGGGCTGACGCTGACGCTGGTCGACGAGCGCCTGCCGGAGACCGAGGACGACGCGGAGGACACCGAGATCGCCCCCCGCGAGGTGACGTACCGCTACGACGGCGGCCTCGTGGACTACGTGCGCCACATCAACGCGCAGAAGAAGAACGACCCGCTGCACGAGACGGTGGTGTCGTTCGAGAGCGAGGACACCGACCGGCAGATCTCCGTCGAGGTCGCCCTGCAGTGGACGACGTCCTACTCGGAGTCGGTGTTCACCTTCGCCAACACCATCAACACCAGCGAGGGCGGCACCCACGAGGCGGGCTTCCGCACCGCGCTGACGAACCTCGTCGTCGGCTACGCCCGCGAGCAGAAGCTGCTGAAGGAGAAGGAGAACCTCGAGGGCTCCGACATCCGCGAGGGCCTCACCGCGATCATCTCGGTGAAGCTGTCGGAGCCGCAGTTCGAGGGGCAGACGAAGACGAAGCTCGGCAACACCGTCGCGCGCACGTTCGTGCAGCAGCAGGTGGCCGAGCACCTCGGGCACTGGTTCGCCAGCAACCCGGCGGAGGCCAAGACCATCGCGCGCAAGGCGGTGGCGGCGTCGGTGGCGCGCAACGCGGCCCGCAAGGCGCGCGAGGCCAGCCGCAAGGGCCTGATGGAGCGCAACTCCCTGCCCGGCAAGCTGAAGGACTGCCAGTCCAACGACCCCGCCGAGTGCGAGGTCTTCATCGTCGAGGGCGACTCCGCGGGCGGTTCGGCGGTGCGCGGTCGCGACCCGCGCACCCAGGCGATCCTCCCGATCCGCGGCAAGATCCTGAACGTGGAGAAGGCGCGGCTGGACCGGGCGCTGGGCAACCAGGAGGTCCAGGCCCTCATCACGGCGTTCGGCACGGGCATCGGCGAGGAGCTCAACCTCGACAAGCTCCGGTACCACAAGGTCATCATCATGGCCGACGCCGACGTCGACGGTAAGCACATCTGCACGCTGCTGCTGACGCTGCTGTTCCGCTACATGCGCCCCCTCGTGGAGGCCGGGCACGTCTACCTCGCGCAGCCGCCGCTGTACCGGCTGAAGTGGCAGAACAACGTGCCGCACGAGTTCGCCTACTCCGACCGCGAGCGCGACGCCCTCATCAAGGCGGGGCAGGAGGCTGGCAAGCGGCTGCCCAAGGAGAACGCGGTGCAGCGCTACAAGGGTCTCGGGGAGATGAACTGGGACGAGCTCGCCGAGACGACGATGGACCGGGAGCACCGCACGCTGCTGCAGGTGACCCTCGAGGACGCCGCGGCCGCCGACGAGATCTTCTCGGTGCTGATGGGGGAGGACGTGGACTCGCGCCGGTCCTTCATCCAGCGCAACGCCCGCGACGTCCGCTTCCTCGACGTCTGACGCGCCCCGCGCCCGACCGACTCCCCGACCGCACCGGCCGCAGAGGACCCCACCCGTGACCGACACCACCGAGCAGCACCCCGGCGACCGCGTCGAGCAGGTCGACCTGCAGCTGGAGATGCAGCGTTCGTACCTCGACTACGCGATGAGCGTCATCGTGTCGCGGGCGCTGCCCGACGTGCGCGACGGCCTGAAGCCGGTGCACCGCAGGGTGCTGTACGCGATGTACGACGGCGGGTACCGCCCCGACCGCTCCTACTCCAAGTGCGCCCGCGTCGTCGGTGACGTCATGGGTCACTACCACCCCCACGGCGACGCCTCGATCTACGACGCCCTGGTGCGACTGGCGCAGGACTGGTCGCTGCGCTACCCGCTCGTCGCCGGGCAGGGCAACTTCGGCTCCCCCGGCAACGACCCGGCCGCGGCGCCGCGCTACACCGAGTGCCGCATGGCGCCGCTGGCCATGGAGATGGTCCGCGACATCGACGAGGAGACCGTCGACTTCGTCGACAACTACGACGGCCGCAACCAGGAGCCGTCCGTCCTGCCGAGCCGGTTCCCCAACCTGCTCGTCAACGGCTCGGCCGGTATCGCGGTCGGCATGGCGACCAACATCCCCCCGCACAACCTGCGCGAGGTCGCCGCGGGCGTGGAGTGGCTGCTGGAGAACCCCGAGGCGAGCGACGAGGAGCAGCTCGCCGCCCTGATGCAGCGCGTCAAGGGCCCGGACTTCCCCACGGGAGCGCAGATCCTCGGCCACCGCGGCATCGCCGACGCCTACCGCACCGGCCGCGGCTCCGTGACGATGCGCGCCGTCGTGGAGATCGAGGAGATCCAGAACCGGACCTGCCTCGTCATCACCGAGCTGCCCTACCAGGTCAACCCGGACAACCTCGCGGAGAACATCGCCTCGCTGGCCAACCAGGGCCGCATCGCGGGCATCGCCGACGTGCGCGACGAGACCTCCGGCAAGACGGGCCAGCGCCTCGTCGTGGTGCTGCGCCGCGACGCCGTCGCCAAGGTCGTGCTGAACAACCTGTACAAGCACACCCAGCTGCAGCAGACGTTCGGCGCGAACATGCTGGCCCTCGTCGACGGGGTGCCCCGTACCCTGCCGCTCAACGCCTTCCTCAAGCACTGGATCACCCACCAGGTCGAGGTCATCCAGCGGCGCACCCGGTTCAGGCTGCGCAAGGCCGAGGAGCGCGCCCACATCCTGCGGGCCCTGCTCAAGGCGCTCGACGCGATGGACGAGGTCATCGCCCTCATCCGCGCCTCCGCGACCGTCGACGACGCCCGCGCCGGGCTGATGGACCTGCTCGAGATCGACGACGTGCAAGCGCGCGCGATCCTCACGATGCAGCTGCGCCAGCTCGCGGCCCTGGAGCGGCAGCGCCTCACCGACGAGTTCGACGAGCTGGCCCGCCGCATCGCCGACTACAACGACATCCTCGCCCGCCCGGAGCGGCAGCGGCAGATCGTCGGCACCGAGCTGAGCGAGCTCGTCGACAAGTACGGCGACGAGCGCAAGACGCAGATCCTCCCGTTCGAGGGGGACATGAGCGTCGAGGACCTCATCCCCGTCGAGGACGTCGTCGTCACCGTCACCCGCACCGGTTACGCCAAGCGCACCCGCACCGACCTGTACCGGGCGCAGCGCCGCGGCGGGAAGGGCGTGCGGGGGGCGCAGCTGCGCGAGGACGACGTGGTGGAGCACTTCTTCACCACGACGACCCACCACTGGCTGCTGTTCTTCACCAACCTGGGCCGCGTCTACCGCGCCAAGGCGTACGAGCTGCCGGAGGGCGGCCGCGACGGGCGCGGTCAGCACGTCGCGAACCTGCTGGCGTTCCAGCCGGGCGAGAAGATCGTCGCCGTCCTCGACATCGAGGACTACGAGCAGGCTCCGTTCCTCGTCCTCGGCACCCGCGGCGGGCTGGTGAAGAAGACCCGCCTGTCCGAGTACGACTCCAACCGCTCCGGCGGCCTGATCGCCATCAACCTGCGCGAGCGGGAGGACGGCACGCCCGACGAGCTGTTCGCCGCGTCCCTGGTGGACTCCAGCGACGACCTCTTCCTCGTCTCCCGCAAGGGCATGTCGGTGCGCTTCACCGCCGACGACTCCGCGCTGCGCCCGATGGGGCGGGCGACCTCGGGCGTGACGGGCATGAAGTTCCGCAGCGACGACGAGCTGCTCGCCCTGGCCGTGGCCCGCGAGGGGCAGGACGTCTTCGTCGTCACCGAGGCCGGCTTCGCCAAGCGCACCCCCATCGACCAGTACCGCAGGCAGGGCCGCGGCGGCCTCGGGATCAAGGTCGCGAAGCTCGCCGAGGCGCGCGGTGACCTGGTCGGTGCGCTGACCGTGGAGGAGAGCGACGAGGTCCTCGTCGTCATGGCCGGCGGCAAGGTGGTGCGCTCCCGCGTCGACGAGGTGCCCGCGAAGGGCCGCGACACGATGGGCGTCACGTTCGCCAAGCCGGATGCGGGCGACCACATCATCGCCGTCGCCCGCAACGCCGAGCGGGCCCTGGCGGAGGAGGTCGCGGCGGTGGAGGACGCCGGTGGCAGCGCCGAGGTGCGCGCCGCCGAGCAGTCGCCGGTGGACGTGCCGGACGAGGCCGGGCCGGGTGACGACCTGGCCGCCGGCGACGGCGGTGTGGGTGGAGCGGGTGAGGGTGCCGTGGATGCCGGTGCCGAGGGGCCTGTGGATGGCGTACCGTCTGACGACCCGTCAACTCTTCCGACGGACGACGCAGGAGGCACGGAGTGACCCCGGTGGAACGCACCTACGGCCAGGGCGCTCCCGCGTCCGGCAAGGCCCAGTCGGGCACGGCGACCCCCAGCCGGCCGGCCGCCCGGCCCGGTGGCCCGGCCGTCTCGCACGACGGGGTGCCCCGCCGGGTGCGCCTGACGCTGGCGCGGGTGGACCCCTGGACGGTGACGAAGCTGTCCTTCCTGCTGTCGGTGGCGATCGGCATGGCGCTGGTCGTGGCGACCGGTGTGGTGTGGGTCGTCCTGAACGGCATGGGCGTCTTCAGCGACGTCAACGGGGTGCTGCGCGACATCGTGGGCCCGAACGCCGGCGTGGACGTCTTCGAGTACGTCGGCTTCGGCAAGGTCATCTCGCTGGCGACGGTGGTGGCGGTCGTGGACGTCGTGCTCCTGACCGCCCTGGCGACGCTCGTGGCGTTCCTCTACAACGTCTCCGCCGCCCTCGTCGGCGGCCTGCGGGTCACCCTGTCCGACGACTGAGCCGCCGGTGCGCTCCCGGGCCGGTACCCGGTGAGCGCACCTCCACGGGTGCGGTAGAGTCGTGTACCGCTGCCACGGCGGCACGGGCCTATAGCTCAGACGGTTAGAGCGCTTCCCTGATAAGGAAGAGGTCACAGGTTCAAGTCCTGTTAGGCCCACAGCATCACCGCAGGCCAGAGGCCCGCACCCCCTCGGGGGTGCGGGCCTCTGGCGTTGGGCGGGGGCACCCGGGGCGGTCGCATCCGCCGCCTGCGAGGGGTCCGCCGGGAGCCGGGGTGACGCAGAGTCCTCAAGGCCGCGAGCGGATCCTCCGATGGGGGTTCAACGCCCCTGGTGGTCGCCCCGCGTGACGGGTCGACCCCAGACATCGCGCCGAACCCCCTTGAATCGAGATGGAGCACCGTGGCGGCTGTCCAGTTCTTCCGTGACCTGCCCACTGCCGGGAAGCTGCAGGCGGTGAGCCTGCTGGTGCTGGCCTCGACGGTGACGGTGGGCGTGGTGGGCATCGACCGCCTCAGCCAGGCCGAGCACCACATGCACACGATGGCCACCCGCGACGTCGCGGCGGTCTCCGACGTGTCCACGGTGCGGGCCTCCTTCGAGCGCAGCCGCTTCCTCGTCGCCGAGCTCGCGCTGGCGCAGGACCCGGCCGACCACCCCAAGACCGAGGAGAAGATCGCCAAGGTCGACGCGGCCCTCGACGAGGCGTGGAAGCACTACACCGCGCTGGAGTTCTCCGAGACCGCGAAGCAGGCCGATGCCTTCGCCGCCGCGCTGGGCTCCTGGCGCAGCATCCGCGACGAGAAGATGCTGCCCCTGGCCGAGGCGAAGGACTACGCCGGGTTCGAGCGGGTCCGCGTGGAGGAGGGCTTCGCCCACGTCGAGGCCGCCCGCGCCGCACTGGAGGAGATCGTCGCGGCCGCCAACGCCGAGGCCGCCGCCGAGGCCGCCGCCACGTCGGCGGACTCCCGCAGCGCCCGCACCCTGATCATCGCCCTGCTGGTGGCGGCCGCGCTGGCCGGGCTGGCCCTGACCGTCCTGGTCGGCCGCATGATCAGCGTGCCGCTGCGGCGCACCGTCGAGGTCCTGCAGGGCGTGGCCGAGGGGCGCCTGGACCAGCGGCTGCCCGTGGACTCCCGCGACGAGGTGGGGCAGATGGCCGCCGCTCTCAACGGCGCGCTGGACTCCGTCGCCGGCACGCTGCGCGCGGTCGACGGCAACGCCCGGGAGCTGGCCGCGGCCTCGGGTGAGCTGACGCAGACCTCGGGTCGCATGAGCAGCTCCGCGCAGGCGTCGGCGCAGCAGGCCAGCAGCGTCTCCGCGGCGGCCGACGAGGTCTCGGCCAACGTGCAGACGGTGGCCGCGGGGGTGGAGGAGATGGGTGCCTCCATCCGCGAGATCGCCGCCGGCACCTCCACCGCCGCCGAGGTCGCCATCCAGGCCGTCGCCATCGCGGAGCGGACCAGCGCCACCGTCGGCAAGCTGGGGGAGTCCTCCGCCGAGATCGGCAACGTCGTCAAGAGCATCACCACGATCGCGGAGCAGACCAACCTGCTCGCGCTCAACGCCACCATCGAGGCGGCCCGGGCCGGGGAGATGGGCAAGGGCTTCGCGGTCGTGGCCGGTGAGGTGAAGGAACTGGCGCAGCAGACCGCCCGCGCCACCGAGGACATCACCCGCCGGGTGGAGGTCATCCAGCAGGACACCGCCGGTGCGGTCGCGGCGATCGCGCAGATCACCGAGGTCATCCACTCCATGAGCGACGCCCAGGCCTCCACCGCCTCGGCGGTGGAGGAGCAGACCGCCACGACCGCGGAGATGGCGCGCAGCGTCGCCGAGACGGCAGCCGGGGCCGGGGACATCGCCGGCAGCATCACCACCGTGGCCCGCGCCGCCAGCCAGACCACCGGTGACGCCGAGAGCACGGCGCACTCCGCCGCCGACCTGGCCCGGATGGCCGCCGACCTGCAGCAGCTCGTCAGCCGCTTCCGCTACTGACGGGCGCAGCCCCTGGTCGCCCGGCGTCAGCGGGGCCATGCTGGGAGCAGTCCTTCCTTCGTGGTGCAGCGGTTGGCGCCTGGGTGGATCGACGTCGTCAAGTCCAGGAGGTCCCGTGGCCGCGCAGGAGGTCCGTGCGAGCACACCGCGGCTGCGACGGCGTTCCTCCCGGGACGCGGTGCCCGACCAGCTGCTGGCGGCGGCGCTGCTGGGCACGGCGGCGATCCAGGTCGCAGTGGTGCTCAACCCCTACGTCCACTGGAACGCGCCGATGGTGGTTCCGGAGGCGGCGGGCTTCGCGCTGCGGGTGCTGGCCGGGGTCTGGCTGCTGTCCACCGCCGGCCGCCCCCGTCGTCCCTGGACGTGGCTGGCGATCGTGCTGGCGGACGTCGCGCTGCTGACGTGGAGCTTCGCGGTGATCGGCGTCACCCAGGTCGGGATCCTCATCTCGCTGCTGGGGCGGTTGCCGTTCGTCTGCTCGGTCCTGCGCGGGCGGCAGCTGTGGGCGGCGGTCGCGGCGCTGCTCCTGCCGCCTGCCGTGGTGCTCGCCCACCGGGTGCAGTTCGTGGGGGGGGGTGGGAGCTGGGGGTGTTGTGGCTGTACTGGGTCGCGGCACTCGTCATCGGGGGCAGCACGCTGCGGGTCACCCGGGCGCTGGCCGCCGCGCAGACCCACGCGCAGGCCCTGGCCGCCCAGGCGCAGGCGTCGGAGGCGCAGGCCAGGGTCTCCGCGGCGCAGGCCCGGGATCTGGCCGGGCAGGCGCAGGAGCTGGCCGCGCGGGCGCAGGAACTGGCCGCGCGGCGGGAGTACGACGCGATGCACGACGCCCTGACGGGCCTGCCCAACCGCGTCCTCTACGCCGACCGCCTCGCCACCGCCGCCGCCCACGCCCAGCGCTGCGGGGCGGACGTGGCGGTGCTGCTCATCGACGTGGACCGCTTCAAGCTGGTCAACGACTCCCGCGGCCACCAGTGCGGCGACGAACTGCTCATCGCCCTGACCCGGCGCCTGACCCGGGCGGTGCGCGCCAGCGACACCCTGGCCCGCCTGGGCGGGGACGAGTTCGCCGTCATCGTCCAGGACGTCCACACCCCCGCCGACGCCCTCGCCGCGGCGGCCCACCTGCGTGCGGCGCTGCGCGAGCCCTTCCCTCTCGACGGCACCGGCACGGCAGGCCCGCAGTCGGTCTACGTCACCGCCTCCACCGGCATCGCCTTCGCCCGCGGGCGCGGGGAGGGGGAGCTCGAGGTGGTGCTGCGGGAGGCGGATGCCGCGATGTACCTGGCCAAGGCCCGCGGGCGCGGGGAGGTGGAGGTCTTCGACGAGTCCATGGGCGAGGTCGCCCAGCGCCGCCTGCACCTGGAGAACCAGTTGCGCCACGACGTCGAGACCGGCTCCGACGCCCTCTCCGTCGCCTTCCAGCCGTTGGTCGACCCCCGGGACGGGCGCGTCCTGGGGGTGGAGGCCCTGGCCCGCTGGAACAGCACGCCCTACGGGGTGATCGGGCCGGACGAGTTCATCGCCATCGCCGAGGACTGCGAGCTGATCCACGACCTGGGCCGCTCCGTGCTGCACACCACCCTCGAGCACGCCGCCTGGTGGCACAGCCTGCATCCCGAGCTGGAGATCGCGGTCAACGTCTCCCCCGTCCAGCTGCGCCGGCCCGACTTCGCCCAGCAGGTCAGCGCCGCCCTGGCCCGGGCCCGGGTGGTGCCGCAGCGGCTGTGCCTGGAGATCACCGAGAGCGTGCTGCTGGACACCGAGGGAGCCACCGTCGCCAACCTGCAGGCCCTGGACGAGGACGGCATCGCGCTGGCCGTGGACGACTTCGGCTCCGGCTGCTCCTCCCTGGGCCAGTTGCGCCGCTTCGCCATCTCCAAGCTGAAGGCGGACCGCTCCTTCGTCGACGATCCCGCCCTGCTGCGTGCCGTCGCCGACCTCGCCGCCGCCCTGGGCGCCTCCGCCCTGGCCGAGGGGGTGGAGACCCCGGAGCAGCAGCAGAGCCTCGTCCGGCTCGGCTACCGCCAGGCCCAGGGCTACCTCTGGGCGCGGCCTCAGCCCGCCACCGCCATCACCGACCTGCTCGGCCCCCGACGGGAGACGCACGCGACGGTGACGCCACCGCCACCGCGTCGAACCGGCGGCTGACGCCCTCCAGCCGCCGCTCAGGTGAGCAGCGTGATGCCCTCGAGGCTGCGCGACATGCGCTGCGCGTCGGTCGCGGCCTCGGCGATGGTGGAGCGCACTCCGGCCGTCGCGCTGCTCTGCTCCGCCACGGCGGAGGCGATGGTGCCCTGCGCCTCCACGACCCCGCGCATGACGTCCTGGATGGCGCCGAGGGAGGTCGCCGCCTCCTGCACGTCCCCGCGCACGGCGTCGACGACGCGGCGGATGCGCTCGGTGGCCTGCGCCGTCTCGGAGGCCAGGTCCTTGACCTCCCCGGCGACCACCGCGAACCCCTTGCCCAGCTCTCCCGCCCGCGCGGCCTCGATGGTGGCGTTCAGCGCGAGCAGGTTCGTCTGGTCCGCGATGCCGGAGATGCTCGTGGCGATCGCGTCGATCTCCGTCATCGTGCCGGCGAGCCGCTCGATCGTCACCGCGCTGGCCCGGGAGCGCGTGTCGGCGTCCTGGGCGGTACCGCTGGCCCGGTCCGCCACCGCGGCGATCCTCGAGAACGCCTCACTGAGCCCGGAGATGACCTCGTCGGCGGAGGCCACGTTGTCGGTGAGACGCGCACCGGAGCTCTGCAGCTGCGCCAGCGCGCCCGCCAGTTCGGCGGCGCGGGCCTCGCGCTCCTGCAGGCGCCGGGTGGCCTCCTCCGCGGCGGCCGCCCGCTCGGCGGCCAGCGCCTCCTGCGCCGCGACCTGGGCCCGCTGCTGCGCGGCTGCGCGCTGCTGCTCCTGGCGGCGGGCCCGGTCGGCCTGCTCGGTGAACTTCCAGCCGTAGGCGAGGGCGGTGGCCTCCGCGAGCAGGAACGCGGCGTGCAGTGCGGCGAACGGGATCGGGTCGGCCTGGGCGCGGGGGTCGGAGAAGACGGCGTGCGGGTCGAGGAGGGTCAGCGCGACGTGGTGCACCGCGACGAAGGCCACGGCGAGCAGGAACGGCGCCCATGCCTGGTAGAGGGAGATCATCGCGAGGAGCACGTAGAACCAGATGTGCAGGTCCGTCAGCCCACCGCCGACGTGGACGAGGACGTCGGCGCACACCATCAGGCCGAGGCCCACGGCGCTCGCCCGCCCGGCCTGGGAGGTCAGGACGTTCCCCAGGACCGCCGCGACGGCCACGGCGGCGAGCTGGCCCCACAGCGCCGGGCCGGTCTGACCCTGCCAGACGCCGAGCACGGCCAGGACCGGGACGTGCAGCACGAGCAGGGCCAGGAGGAGGCGGTGCCGGGCGCGGAAGGCCTGCTCGTCGAGCAGCACCCCGCGCGGGAGCCACCTGGCCGGTTCGGCCCGAACGTCGTGGTCGATCTCCATGGAATCGATCCTCGGCAGCTGCGCCTTCCAGGTGGAGGGGTCCGGCGCGGTGACCTGGGCCATACCCGGAGCTTCCCCTGCCGCCGGCAGCCTGCCTCGGCCGTGCCCAGCGCCGTTCACCCTCGAACACCACCGCTGACCCCCACGGCTGCGCCACCCGGGGGGCGTGCTCTCCAGGAAGCCGGTTCCGGCGTCGATGGAGTCGAGCGACGAGTTCGCTCGATCGATGGGTTCGTCCGTCGAGGGGTTCGTCTGTCAACGGGGTCGGCCGGGGATCGGGAGCGCGCGTGCTGAGGTGGCGGGAGCGGTGGTCCACTGCGCGCGCCCTGTGGTCGTGGCTGGTGCGGATCGGGCACGAGGATCCCCGGGTGCGGCGTCGGGGGCGCGTCCTCGTCATCGTCGCCGCGAGCAGCATCGTGGCGCTCATCCCCACGATGTTCGCGCTGATGGCCGTGCTCCCGGACTGGTGGCTCTCCACGACGCTCATCACCGGGCTGTGCCTGGCCAACGCGGCGATGATCGCACTGGCCCGGGCCGGGCACGTCACGGTGTCCGCGGTCGCGCTGCTGGTCCTCAACTTCTCCGCGACGCTGGCCGGCGTCCTGGCCGAGGGGCACGCGTCGAACGCGCCGATCTTCCTGGTCTCACTGGTCCTGATCGCCGGCATCTCCCTGCCGACGCGCGCGCTGCCCTTCGCTCTGGTCGCGTCCTTCGCCGCGACGTTCTGCCTCCCGCTGGTCGTCGGCGGCCGCACCGAACCGGTCGCCTACGTGGAACTCCTCGCGCTCACCACGGTGGTGGCGACCTTCGCGACGCTGATGGCGGGGGTGAACAACTGGGTCATCGACCGCTCCTTCGCCGAGGCCGAGCGCCTGACCGCGGCCCTGCAGGAGGCCAACGCCGACCTGGAGGACCGGGTCGAGCAGCGCACCGCGGCGCTCACGGCCGCCCTGAGCCGGTCCGAGTCGCTGGCCGGCCAGCTCGCGGAGCTCTCCGCCCGCGACCCGCTGACCGGCCTGTACAACCGCCGTCGCCTCGACGAGGAGTTCGACCGCGTCGCCTCGGCCGCGCAGGAGGGGGAGTGCGTCTCCGTGGTCGTGGCGGACCTGGACGACTTCAAGCGGGTCAACGACACCCTCGGCCACCACGTCGGGGACGTCGTGCTCCAGCGCGTGGCCGGCGCGCTGCTCACCGGCAGCCGGGCGTCGGACGTGGTGGCTCGCACCGGCGGGGAGGAGTTCGTCCTGCTGATGCCCGACACCCGCTCGGAGGAGGCGGTGGCGTGCTGCGAGCGGCTGCGCGGTGTCGTCGCGGGCCTCTCCTTCGACGACGTGGCCCCCGGCCTGCGCATGACGGTCAGCATCGGGGTCGCCACCGGCGGCGCCGGCAGCGCGGCCGCGGAGATGCGCGAGATGCTGGTGCAGCAGGCCGACGAGATGCTCTACGCCGCCAAGCGGTCGGGGAAGGACAGGGTGCTGTCCTGCCTGTGGCAGGCGGCGCCGAGCTGAGGACCCCGGCGCGGGGCGCGGTCAGCGCATGGCGACGAGGACCCGACTGGTTCCGTTCTGCCACACCACTCCGGTGTCGCGGAGTCTCGGACCCTCACCGTTCCCGCGACCCGTCGGCGGCGGGGAGGAGCACGCGGTGCCGCAGCGCGAGGCAGGGGTGTTCCCGCCCTTCGCGGATCGCGGTGAGCAACTGCTCGACGTCGGCGGCGCTGAGCCCACCCAGCCAGGTGACGACGTCGAGGCAGAGCGCGCGGAAGGGCACCGGCGCGAGACCGACCTGCGCGCCGGGGCAGCCGGGCGGCGGGGTCTCCAGCCGGATGAGCACGGCGTCGGAGCGGTTGCGCACGACGGGGCGCAGCCGGTGCAGCAGTCCGACCTCGGCGGGGACGAGCAGGATGTGGAGCAGGGGTCGGTCGAGCCGCTTCACCCCTGGCGGGCCTTCCACCGGGGGTTGCGCTTGTTGAGGACGTAGACCTTGCCGTGGCGGCGGACGACGATCGAGCCCTCCTTGTTCTTGAGGGACTTCAGGGATGCGCGGACCTTCACGGGCGTTCCTCCTGCTGGGCGGCGGGACCGGATGCGGGTGGCCGGGGCGGTATCGGGCGGGGCGGTGTCAGGCGGGTGCGGAACTGCCGGCGGCAGCCTTGAGCCGGGTGCCGGGGCTGATGCGCACGCCGTATGCGGCGGCGATCTGCAGGGTCTCCCCGGTGCGGGGGTTTCGCCCGGTGCGGGCGGCCCGCTCGACCCGTTCGACGCTGAGCACACCGGGGAGCCGCACGTCGTCCCCCCCAGCGACGGCCTCGACGAGGACGTCGCCGAGCGCCGTCAGGAGCGCGTCGGCCTGCTCCTCGGGAACGCCACTGCGCTGGGCGAGGGCGACGGTGAGCTCACGACGGTTCACGGGTCCTCCGGGTGCTGCGAGGGTTCGAGGACGGCGCCGGGCGGGAGGCCGCGGTCACCAGCTGGACTTGGTGACGCCGGGCAGTTCCCCGGCGTGGGCCATCTCGCGCAACCGGATGCGGGAGAGGCCGAAGGCGCGCCAGACGCCGCGGGGGCGGCCGTCGACGACGTCGCGGTTGCGCAGCCGGGTGGGGCTGGCGTCGCGGGGGAGGCGCTGCAGCCCGAGGCGTGCGGCGGCGCGCTCCTCCTCGCTCGCGGTGGGGGAGACGGCCAGGCGCTTGAGTTCGGTGCGGCGGCCGGCGTAGCGGGCGACGACCTCGCGGCGCTGCTCGTTGCGGGCGATCTTGCTCTTCTTGGCCATGGTCAGCGCTCCTCGCGGAAGTCGACGTGGCGGCGCACGCGGGGGTCGAACTTGCGCAGCACGAGGCGGTCGGGGTCGTTGCGGCGGTTCTTGCGGGTCACGTACGTGTAGCCGGTGCCGGCGGTGGACTTGAGCTTCACGACCGGGCGGACGTCGGTGGTCTTCGCCATCAGAGCCGTTCTCCCTTGCCGAGGAGTTCGGTGACGACGGCGTCGATGCCGCGGCGGTCGATGGTGCGGATGCCGCGGGCGCTGACGGTGAGGACGACGTTGCGGCGCAGGCTCGGCACGAAGTAGGTGCGGCGCTGGACGTTCGGGTCCCAGCGGCGCTTGGTGCGCCGGTGGGAGTGGGAGACGGCGTGGCCGAAACCCGGGACGGCTCCGGTGACCTGGCAGCGGGCGGACACGGGGGTTCCTCTCGGTCGGGGCGGGTGCGCTACGGTAGTTAATCATAATCGTTCTCAGATAGAGAGGTCCGCTGTGCGCCCAGGAATCCACCCCGGCTACGGCCCCGTCGTCTTCCGCGACAAGTCCGCCGGCACCAGCTTCCTCACCCGTTCCACGCTGGCGACCGCCCCGGCGCGGGAGACGGTCCAGTGGGAGGACGGAGGCACCTACCCCGTCGTGGACGTCGACATCTCCTCCGCCAGCCACCCCTTCTGGACCGGCACCGCGCGGGTCGTCGACACCGAGGGCCGCATCGAGAAGTTCCGCCGCCGCTACGGCACCCCGGGGCAGCAGGCGTGAACGGACAGCGCGACCCCGACCCCCGCCTGCCCGTCACCGTGGTCGCGGCCATGGACGCGGTCCTGCGGGAGTCGCTCACCGCGGGTGCGCTCTGCGACGTCGGCGGCGTCGTCGTCCTCCGCTACGACCTCGGCCCGCGGCGCGCAGACGGCCTGCGCCGCACCGTCAGCGACGCGAGCGGCGTCGTCGAGGACGTCCACGTGCCGCTGGAGCACGCCTGCCTCGGGTGCGCGCTGCGCGAGGACGTCCTGCCCACCCTCGCCGCGATCGCCGCCAGCGGCCGCTGGGAGCACGCACTGCTGGCCCTGCCCGTCACCGCCGAACCCGTCGCCGCCGTCCAGGCCCTCGTCGCCGGCGAGGTGGGCGGCACGGTGATGGAGGAGGTCGTGCGGGTGGCGGGGGTCGTCGCCGTCGCCGACGCGGACACCCTGCTGGCGGACGCCTTCGGCGACGACCTCCTCGAGGAGCGCGGCCTCGCCCTCGCGCAGGACGACCGGCGCGCGGTGGGGGAGGCCCTCGTCCACCAGCTCGAGGAGGCGGACGTCGTCGTCCTCGACGGCGAGCCCTCTCCGGCCACGACCGCCGCGCTGCGCCACCTCTGCGTCCCCGCGCTCCACCTGCTGCGGCTGCACGAGGACACCGGGTCGCTGCTGCGGTCCTGGCGCGGCGCGGCCGGCCTCGACGGGCGCAGCGACCTGCGCCGGGCGGCCCCCAGCGGCGCCCCCGACGGCGACGGTGCCTGGACGCTCGAACTCTCCTCGCCGCGCCCCTTCCACCCGCAGCGCCTGCTGGACCGCCTCGAGGAGCTGGGCGCCGGCAGGCTGCGCGCCCGCGGCGTCTTCTGGCTGCCGGGCCGCCCCGACACCGTCTGCGCCTGGGACGGCGCCGGCGGTCAGCTCAGCATCGGCGACCTCGGCACCTGGGAACCTGGTGAGGAGCGCCGCACCCACCTCGTCGTCACCGGGCTGGACGCGCGGGACCGGGACCGGATCCGCGCCGCGTTCCCCTGCGTGCTGGCGACCCCGACCGAGCAGGCCGCGGTGGAGGGGATCCGCGGCGGCGACGGTTTCGAGGACTGGCTCGGGCCTGCGACGGCCGACGTCCTCACCGGGGCGCACGACGACGGGTGAGGCGCGCCGCCCGGGCGGCGCGCCTCGGCCCCGCGCCGCTCAGGCGGGAGTGCGCAGCAGCCGGTTGGGGCTCTTGGAGCCGGCGCCGGAGACGACGCTCGTGGTCGCCGACCTCACGAGGGCGTCGGCGACGGCCGCGGGGGTGAGCGCGGGCTGCGCGGAGAGCAGCAGTGCCGCGGCCCCGGCGACGTGCGGGGCGGCCATGGAGGTGCCCGACGAGGTCGCCGTGGCGGTGGTGGAGGTGTGCCAGGCGGAGAGGATCGAGGACCCGGGGGCGAACAGGTCCAGGCAGCTGCCGTAGTTGGAGTACGAGGCCCGGGCGTCGGTGGAGGTGGTGGCGCCGACCGTCAGCGCCGCGGCCACCCGTGCCGGGGAGGTTCGGCAGGCGTCTGCGCCGGAGTTGCCCGCGGCGACCGCCACCGAGACGCCGTCGCTGATGAGCGCCTTCACCGCGGCGTCCAGCGCGGAGCTGGCGGGTCCGCCCAGACTGATGTTCGCCACGGCGGGCACCCCGGCTAGGTGGTCCTTGGCGGCCCAGTCGAGCCCGGCGATGATCTGGGAGTAGCTGCCGGAGCCGTCGCAGGCCAGGACGCGCACGGGCACCAGCGTGGCCGCCTTCGCCACTCCGTGGGCGGACCCGGCGAGGGTGCCGGCGACGTGGGTGCCGTGACCGTTGCAGTCGGTGGTGCCCCGGCCGTCGGCGACGGTGGTGAAGCCGGCCCGCACCCTGCCGCCGAAGTCGGCGTGGTCGGCGCGGATGCCGGTGTCGAGGACGTAGGCGGTCACGCCGCTGCCGTCGCCGCTCCAGGTGAACGAGCCGCTGAGGGGCAGCTTGGCCTGGTCGACCCGGTCCAGGCCCCAGCTCGGCGTCGGCGTCTGGGTGCCCTGGACCCGCACCGTGGCGTCGGGCTCGACGGAGAGCACGCGCGGGTTGCGGCGCAGCGCCTCCACGGCCGGTGCCGGCAGCGTCGCGGCGAAGCCGACGAGGGCGGAGCCGTAGACGTGGCTGACCCGGCCGGAGGCGCCGGCCGACTGCCGGGCCAGGGCCGCGGCGTCCGTCCCGGGCTTGAGCTGGACGATCACCGCGGTGCGCTGGGCGGGGGCCGCGACGGCGGCGACGGGGGCGAGCGCGCCGGCGAGGACGGCCAGGGAGGTGGCCGCGGCCCAGGGCAGGGCGCGCGAGCGCCGGCGGGGTGCGGTTGCGGAGCTCATGCTGTCCACCTCGGTGATCGGTCGCGCGCGGCGACGTGCCGGAGCCGGCTGCGCAGGATGCGTGTTGGGAGCCGGTTCGGCTGCCGCACGGCCGAGGTGAAGGGCCGGGCGGGCGGCGTCACCCGTTCGCCACTCGGCGGGGGCCTCCCGCCGGCCCGGATGCGCGCGCTGCGACCATCCCGCAGGCGCAGGCGGCTCAGCGCCGGGCGATCAGCGGGGCCAGCGAGCGCGCCATGTCGCGGGCGCGGGTCAGGTCGTGCGCCGCGACGGGGCGGCGCACGGCGAGGACGCCCTCACGCGGGGCCGGATCGGTGACGTGGAGCAGCACGGCGCGCCCGTCGAGGAGCATGGCGTCCAGGAGGCGCTCGGCGTCGCGCACGGCGACGGCGACCCGCGAGCGCAGCAGGTGCCCGACGGCGGTGGTGCGTGCCAGGCGCAGCAGGAGCGCGTCGTCGTCGAGGTGGTTCAGCTCCGGGCGGCGCAGCAGCAACCGGGCCAGGTCGGCCACCTCGGTGGCGGGGGCGGTGGCGGGGTGGACGGTGCTGCGCGGGTGGTGGTGCACGGTGACTTCCTCGGGGTAGTGCTGGCCGCCAGTCCTTCAGGGCTGTTCCCCTTGGTTCTCGGCGCCGGGGGCGGGTGTCGCGATGGGCTGTCCGGGGGTGGGCCCGGGGGGGCTGCACGACCAGATCACGAGGGAGTCTTGATGAATCGTGTGATCACTGTCCGTCGTCGCGCTGCCGGTGCCGGTCTGGCCGCTCTGGTCGGTCTCGGTGTGGCGGGCTTCCTGCCCGCCGGTGCCCAGGCCGCCACCGACACCACCATCGAGCGCGTCGAGGGCGACTCCCGCTACGCCACCGCGGCCAACGCCTCCGCGAGCGCCTTCCCCGCCGGCGGTTCCAGGACCGTCGTCCTGGCCAGCGGCACCTCCACCGTCGACGCCCTCGCCGCGGCCTTCGTGGCCGGGGCCAACTCCGCCCCCGTGCTGCTGACCGCCCCCACCTCCCTGCCGGCGGAGACCGCGGCGGAGCTGCAGCGTCTGGGCGCCGAGCGCGTCGTCCTCGCCGGCGGCAACGCCGTGATCAGCCAGGCGGTGCAGGAGCAGCTGGCCGGGAGGTTCACGGTCCTGCGCGCCGAGGGCGCCAACCGCTACGACACCGCAGCCAAGCTGGCCGCACTGGTCCCCGGCGCCAAGCCGGCGGTCATCTTCGTCGCCTCCGGTGCGGCCGACGCCGTCGCGATCTCCCCGGTCTCCGCGGCCAAGGGCTGGCCGGTCCTGCTCACCGCACCCACCAGCGTGCCGACCGAGACCAGCGAGGTCCTGGCCGCCAACCCCGACGCCGAGGTCATCGTCCTCGGCGGTGAGGGTGCGGTCTCCGCCGAGACCGCGAAGGCGCTCGGCGCCGACGGCCGCCTCCACGGCGCCACCAGGTTCGAGACCGCCGCCCAGATCGCCGGCTTCGCCATCACGAGGGCCGGTTTCGAGGCC
Source organism: Kineococcus xinjiangensis (assembly GCF_002934625.1). Taxonomy (GTDB): domain Bacteria; phylum Actinomycetota; class Actinomycetes; order Actinomycetales; family Kineococcaceae; genus Kineococcus_A; species Kineococcus_A xinjiangensis. The sequence goes on from NZ_PTJD01000009.1 coordinate 167,147, forward strand.
GCCAGCTTCGGCATCGCCCGCGGCGTCAACGGTGCCGGTGGCAACGACCTCGCCGACGCGCTGGCCGCCGGCCCGGTGCTGGCCCGCACCCAGTCGCCACTGCTGCTGGCCGCCGGCGCCACGGAGCTGGGCACCGTCACCGAGCGCTTCCTCAACGAGAACGCCGCTCACTTCACCCGGAACAGCGTCGTCTTCGGCGGCTCCAACGCCGTCGCCGCCCAGGTGCTGGAGCGCGTCGCCGCGGCCACCGGTGCCAAGGTGCCCGTCCCCGCGCCGCCGAGGCCCACCTCCCCGACGCCGACGCCGACCCCGACGCCGACGCCGACCCCGACGCCGTAGCGCCCGGCGCCGCCGGGGCGGCACCGAGGAGCGCTCAGGAGACGGCCGCGAGGACGGCCGGCGCCGCCTCGGACCAGCGTTCCTGCCACGGCCCCGGCGGGGCGACGCCCGCCGCGGCCGTCGCCGCGGTGGACAGCACGGAGAACGCGGGGCGTGGCGCCGGGCGCGGGAAGCCCGCCGTGTCCGTCGCGCGGATCCGCGCCTGATCCGCGCCCAGCGACACCGCCACGGTGCGGGCGAACTCCCACCACGACGCGCGCCCCGCACTGGTGGCCGCGTAGCAGCCGGCGGGGGCCTGCGCGTCCACCAGTGCCACCAGTTGCGCCGCCACGTCGGCCGTCCACGTCGGGGAGCCGACCTGGTCGTCCACCACTGCGATGGTCTCCCGCTCGGCGAGCAGCCGCGCGATCGTCTTCGGGAAGCATCCGCCGTGCTCGCCGTACAACCACGCCGTTCGCACCACGAGCGCGTCGGGGGCCAGCGCCTGCACGGCCCACTCTCCCGCGGCCTTGGTGCGCCCGTACGCCGAGCGCGGCGCCTGGGGCGCGTCCTCCGGGTACGGCTCCCGTGCCGTCCCGTCGAAGACGTAGTCGGTGGAGACGTGCACCAGCCGCGCACCCGCCGACGCGCACTCCCGCGCCACCACCGCGGCGCCTGTCGCGTTGACCGCGAACGCCTCCGCCTCCCGGGTCTCGGCGTCGTCGACCGCCGTCCAGGCCGCGCAGTTGACGACGACGCCCGCACCGGTCACCGCGCTGCGCACCTGCTCCGCGACCGTGACGTCCGCATCGCCGCGGAGCACGGCGCGCACCTCCGCACCTCGCCCGCGCAGGTGCGCCACCACGTCCTGCCCCAGCATCCCGCCCGCGCCCAGGACCACCCAGCTACTACGCACGGCGACCATCCTGCCGCTCTCCGTGTCGGCCGTCTCCTAGAGTGCGAGTGTGGACGTGGAGGAGCTCGGGATCGAGGGTGCGTGGGTCTTCCGCCCCCGGCTGCACGCCGACGAACGGGGGACGTTCGTCGAGCAGTACACGGCGCTGTCCCTCGCAGGCGTCGCCGGGCACCCCCTGCACGTCGCCCAGGTCAACGCCTCCGTGTCGGCCGCGGGCGTCGTGCGCGGTGTGCACTTCGCCGACGTCCCCCCGGGCCAGGCCAAGTACGTCACCTGCACGTCCGGTGCGATCCTCGACGTGGTCGTCGACCTGCGGGAGGGGTCCGCGACCTTCGGGGCGTGGCGGGCGGTGCTGCTCGACGACGTGGACCGGGCCGCGGTCTACCTGTCCGAGGGGCTCGGTCACGCCTTCTGCTCCCTCGACGACGACTCGACCGTCGTCTACCTGTGTTCCTCGGGCTACGCGCCGAGCCGGGAGCACGGCATCCACCCCCTCGACACGGACCTCGGCATCGACTGGCCCGCAGCCGACAGGCACGGGCATCCGCTGACGCTGCGGATGTCGCCCAAGGACGCCACAGCCCCGTCGCTCGCCCAGGCGCGGGCGCAGGAACTGCTGCCCGACGCCGCCGAGTGCGCCCGCTGGCGGCGCGAACTCGTCGGCCACGGCTGAGGAGCCTCGGCGACATCTGGTCCGGTCGGGCGGCAGACCCCCGTCGATCCGGGGCAGACTCGTGGTGGCCGGACCTTCGGGAGCCCGGGCGCCGAGGTGGCGCGCATCCGTCGTGGGAAGGGGAGACCGTGGCCGAGGACGGACGCCGGGCGCGCGACGACCGCGACGTCCCCTACTACTACCGGCGGCCGCGCTCCAGGCACCGCTGGGTCGACGCCGTCCTGGAGGCCTGGTTCGCCTTCGTGGGCCCCGCGCAGGGGGTCACCGACCGCACGCCCCAGCGCGGCCCGCGCACCCCCGAGGAGGCCGCCGCCGGGTACGGCGACTGGGAGCGCGTGACCGCCCCGGACGGCCGCACCTTCCTCGTGCCCCGCAGCGGGGACGCCCCGCGGGAGTGACCTCCGCGCTCCATCGGCCGAATCCTTCAGTTCCGCAAGCATCGGCCGATGGAGCACCTGTGACCCTCCTGCCGCCCACCGTCCTCCGCGCAGCCCTGCCCGGCGCCGCCTCCGAGGAGGAGGCCGTCGCGCTGGCCCCCTCCTCGGGCCTGGAGCTCGGCTACCTCACGATCCAGGCCGGTCTCGCCGTCGGGTCCGCCATCGACGCCGCCGCCGCCGAGCTCGGCGTGGTCGGCTCCGACCTGCGCGCCCTCTACGGCCTCGCCGTCCACGGCACCCTCCCCGCCGGTGCGCTGGCCCAGGTCCTCGCGCTGCAGCAGTCCACCGTCACGCTCATCTCCGATCGGCTGGAGAGCGGCGGGCTGCTGCTGCGGGAGCGCGACCCCGCCGACCGGCGGCGCGTCCTGCTGCGCCCCACCCCCGCCGGGGAGGCCCTCCTCGCGCAGGCGGCGGCGCGCGTCCGCGTCGAGCTGCAGGAGCTGTTCGCCCCGCTCTCGCCGGCCGCCGCCGCCAGCCTGGCCGCCCTGCTCGGCGAGGTCGTCGAGCCCTGGCTGCTCCAGCGCCTGCCCGGCCGCACCGCCGCCTGAACCACCGCCGAGCAGTCCGGCGCGAGCATCCGGGAGATCGCGTCCAGCTCCAGCGAGGCCGCCCGCGTTCCGTCGTGGACTCCCTCCACCACTGAGCGACCTCCGGCAGGGGGCCCGGCAGCCGGTGCCCCGGAGGTGCTCGCTCCGATCAGCGACAGACAGGCCCGCAGACGCACGGACGTGCGTCTGCGGGCCTGTCTGCGGGGTGGCCGGTCAGGGGCAGGTGGTCTGCTCGGGCAGGCGGAAGCGGGCCACGACGGACTGCAGCTCGGCGGCCATGTGGGCCAGTTCGGCGGTGGCCTGCTGGGCCTGGCCGACGCCCTCGGTGGTGACGCGGGCGGCGTCGGCGACACCGCCGATGCGGGAGGCGATCTGGTCCGCGCCGGTGGCGACGTCGCCCACGTTGCGGTTCATCTCCGAGGTGGTGGCGGTCTGCTCCTCCACCGCCGCGGCGATGGTGACCTGGTAGGCGTTGATGCGCTCGATGGTGTCGGTGATGCCGGCGATGGCGGCGACCGCACCTGTGGTGTCGGTCTGGATGGCCGCGACGCGGCGGGAGATGTCCTCCGTGGCGCGGGCGGTCTGCTGGGCCAGTTCCTTGACCTCGCCGGCCACCACGGCGAAGCCCTTGCCGGCCTCCCCGGCGCGGGCGGCCTCGATGGTGGCGTTGAGGGCGAGCAGGTTGGTCTGCTCCGCGATGGCGGTGATGGCCTTGACGACCTCGCTGATCTCGGCGGAGGACTTGCCGAGGCGGACGATGGTGGCGTTGGTGACCTGCGCCTCGGACACCGCGGAGGCGGCGACCTCGGCGGCCTGCCCGGCGTTGGAGGCGATCTCCACGATGGAGGTGCCCATCTCCTCGCTGCCGGCGGCCACGGTCTGCACGTTGGCCGAGATCTGCCCGGCCGCTGCGGCCACCGCGTCGGCCTGGGTGGAGGCGACGTCGGCGGAGGCGGCGATCTGGGTGGAGGTGCTGCTCAGCTCCTCCGACGCCGCGGCCAGCGCGGTGGAGGAGGTGGCGATGGCCTGCACCGCGGCACCGACGCCGCGCTGGGCGGTGCGCAGGGCCTGCGCCATCACGCCGAGCTCGCAGGTGGTGTGGACGTCGACGCTGCGGGTCAGGTCGCCCTCGGCCATGCCCTCCACCGCGTAGGCGACCCGCCGCAGCCCGATGATGATCATCTTGGCGATGAGGACACCGAGGCCGACGGCCAGGCCGAGTCCGGCGACGAGAACGGTGATCATGGTGGTGCGGGCGGAGGCGTAGGCCTCCTTCCCGGCGGCCACGGTGGCGGCGGCCTCGGCCTTCTCGACCTGCTCGACGCGGTCGAGGGCGTCGGCCATCTCGGAGATGACGGGCTGGGCGACCTCGTCGCGCACCCGCTGGAAGCCGGCCAGGTCGTTGGCGCGGCTGAGCGGGATCAGCTGCTCGTCCCGGATGGCCCGGAACTGCGCCAGGGCCTCCTCGAAGGTCTCCCAGTCCGCGCGCTGGCCCTTCAGGCCGAGGGCCTCGTAGGCGGCGGCCGCGGCGTCGAGGTCGGTGTCGGTCTCCTCCATCTTCTGCTCGTACTCGGCCATCGTGGCCTCGTCCAGGGAGGAGGCGTGGTAGCCGATGAGCATCCGCGACTTGATCTGCTCCTGGTGCACCCGACCGCGCTCGATGAGACCGGTGACGTTGTCGTCGTAGAGGGTTCCCATGCCGGCGTTCGTCGTGCTCAGCGACTTCAGTCCCACCATCGCCACCAGGCCCGCCACGACAGCCAGGAGTGCGATGACGCCGAGGATGCGGGTCGCGACGCCGCGGTTGGTCAGCCAGCGGATCACCGCTCGTTGCTCGAGCCACCGGGTCATCGCGTCCGTCTCCACGACGTCCTCCACCTGCTTGAAGGGTGTCCGGGCGCTGCGGTCGCAGCGGCGGGGCTGGGCGCGCACCGACTCGATCCGCGCTCAGCACTCCCCATCGGCAACGGCGGGTTGCCGCCTGAGCGGACGGGTTCCTGCATTCGTGCAGGAATTCCGCTCAGGAGGGCAACCCCTGTTGCCGATAGAGGTGTGTGCTCGCTTCCTCGACGGTGCTGCGGCCCTCCACGCTCGAGCTGGTGCCGGGAGCCGCGGACGCCGCGACCGGCGCCGGCGCTCCTGCCGCCGCGAGCACCGCCACAGCGCTGACGCACCTGCGGCGGCACCTGCAGGAGGGCATCGACGCCCTCGCGGAGGCCCTCGCCCGGACCGAGGCGCTGTGCGGGCAGCTCGACGGCGACGCCGGCCCCGACGACGCCCCGGCCCTGGAACAGGTCCCGGTCCTCTCCTGCCGCGTCGGGGAGGCCGTGACCCGGTTGAGCGAGGCCGACAGCCGCTGGCGCCGCGCGGAGGTCCGCGCCCTGCACGAGCGGGGCCTGAGCACCCGCGCCATCGCCAAGCTGCTCGGCGTCAGCCACCAGCGCATCAGCGTCCTGCTCAAGGACACCGCCGCGTCTGCGTGAGGGCCCCGGCAGGCCCGACCCGCGCGCCGGATCCCCGGAACGGCGAACGCCCTCCCCCGCCTCGACGGCGGGGGAGGGCGTCGCGCGATCCGCGGCCGCTCAGCCGCGGCGGTACTCCTCCAGCAGCGCGGACGCCTCGGCTGCACCCGCCCGCAGGACCGCCAGGTCGGCCTCGGTGAACTCGGTCGGGGCCAGGCCGATGACGCAGTGCGCACCGACGACGTGACCCTGCGGGGTGGTCACCGGCACGCCGGCGTAGCAGGCGTCACCACCGGCCAGCAGCAGCAACGGGTTGTCGTGCTGGACCGGGTCGTTCGCCGCGTCCGGCACGACGTAGGGGGCGCGCTCGACGACCGCGGTGGCGCAGAAGGACCACTCCACCGGGATGCCGCCACCCGACTCCAACAGCCCGGGTGCGCCGCTGGCCCCGAGCACCATCATCGCGGAGTCCAGCACCACCGAGACCATCCCGATGGGCTGGCCCAGGGCGCGCGCGCTGCGGACGGACAGCTCGTCCATGCGCCGGCGCAGCTCGGGGTGGTCCAGGTCGTAGACGGCGATCGCGGCGAGGCGGTCGTAGTCGGCGAGGGCGACGCTGTGGTCGATCACGAGGAGGCTCCGGAGCGGCTGGCGGGGTGGGTCATGGCGAAGGCGGCGGTGAGCCGCGCGTGGCTCTCGAGCCGGATGCGCAGGGCGCGGGCGCACAGGCCCATGACGCCGTCGGGGTAGGCGTCCATCGCGGCGAGGAGGCGCTCCAGCGACGGCCGGTCCCCCTCCTGGCCCGTCAGGCGCGCCGACGCCAGCAGTTCCCGCCAGATCTCCACGGCCGCGCGGGAGTAGGCCCGCTCGACCGCGGTGCGGGCATCGGCCAGGGTCGGGGGCCGCAGGCCGTAGGCGGCACTCGCGGCCGTCTCCATCGTGGGCATCAAGCTCGACTCACCGTCTCACCGCTCGGCATCGGAGGCCCGGTGTCGCGACGGCCTCCCTGACTCCCTGTACCTCGGCAGGAAGCCGCCCCGGCTGGAGGTCCGGCCTCCTCACGGTGCCCGGTGCCGCGCGGGACGCCTCCCCGTGCCTCTCCCCGCGACGGGCTCAAGGAGCGGCCCGGACGTGCCGATACGTCGTCCGGGGGCGTCGTGCCCCCGTCGAGGGAGGGCGGAACGTGCAGGTCCAGAGCCCGCGGCCACCGGCCGGGGAGCGCACCCGCAGGCGGCTCCTCCCCCAGGGGACGCCGCTGCCCGACGACGTCTGGCTGGCGCGGCACCGCGCGTTCCTCGTCTCCGCCTGGGTCGCCTGCGCGACGGTCCTCGCCTGGGCCGCGGCCACGCGGGGGATGTGGCACGGCCTCGCCGACGCCGTCCCGGTCGCCCTCGCCGCGCTGCTGGCCACCCTCGCCGGGCGCCGCAGCCGCCAGCTCCGCCGGGAGATCGCCTCCTCCGCCGTGATGCTGGCGCTCATGACGGCCGCCGCGGTCGCCGTCCACCTCTCCGGTGGCCTCATCGAGGCGCACTTCCTGTTCTTCATCGCCGTCGGGGCGGCCGCCGCCTACCAGACGTGGGCGCCGTTCCTCACGGCCATCGGCTTCGTCGTCCTCCACCACGGCGTGATGGGCACGCTCGCCGGGCAGGCGATCTTCAACCACCCCGGCGCGCAGGAGCGGCCCTGGGTGTGGGCGCTCGTCCACGCCGGGCTGCTGGCCGTCGCCGCGGCCGTCGGCATCGCCTCCTGGCGCGCCGACGAGGTGGTGCGCGCCCGGCTGGCGGACCTCGCCGCCCGCTCCCGGCTGATCGTGAGCACCGTCGAGGACGGCATCGTGGCCGTCGACCGCACCGGGCGGGTGGTCGACGCCAACCCGGCGGCCGTGCGCCTGCTCGCGCGGGGCGGCAGCCCTGTCGGGGTACCGCTGGAGGACCTGCTGCCCGGGGTGTGCGACGGGCAGCAGATGTGCGCGCTGGTGCGCGGCGAGCGCCCGGTGGCGCCGCACCGGACGTACGTGCCGGCGGGCGCCGACGCCGACGCCGTGCCGGTGTCGGTGACCGTCGTGCCCGTGCAGACCGACGACGCCGTCTGCGCCGTGGTGACGCTGCGGGACCTGTCCACCGCGGCGCGGGCCGCCACCGCCGAACGCGCCCTCATCGACCTCGCCGAGCGGGAGCGGGTCCAGCGCGAGGACGTCGCCGCGCTGCTGGCCGCGGTGCGCCCCCCGGCGCTGCACGTCGAGGGGCTGGACATCGCCGTCGCCTACGAGCCGGCCGCCAGCGCACCGGCCGGCGGGGACCTCTACGACTGGGTGGCGCTGCCGTCGGGGGAGGTGCTGCTCGTCGTGGTCGACGCGATGGGACGCGGCACCGCCGCCACCCGCGAGGCGCTCGCCGTCACCTCCACCGTCCGCACCCTGGCCGTCGCCGGCTGCCCGCTGGAGGAGCTGGTCTCCCAGGCCGGCGCCGCGCTGGAGGTCACCCACCCCGACCTGCTCGCCACGCTGCTCGTCGCGCTGCTCGACCCCGCCACGGGCCGAGTCCGCCTCGCCGGCGGTGGGCACCCGCCGGCGCTCGTGGTGACCGGCCGCGGGGCGCGCGAGGTCAGCGCGGAGGGCCTCGGCGTGGGCTACCCCGACCCCGGCAGCTTCGCCGTGCGGGAGGTCGTGCTGGCGGAGGGCGACAGCCTCGTGCTCTACACCGACGGCCTCATCGAGGGCACGCGCGACCTGGCCGAGGGCCTGCGCGAGCTGGCCGCCACCGCCGCGGGCCTGGCGGGACGGCCCCCGGCCGAGTTCGCGCGGCGGCTGCTCACCGACGTCACCACCTGCGCCCTCGACGACGACGACTGCCTGGCCATCGTCGTCCGGCGCTCGGCCACCGCTCCCCGCGCGGCCGGTGCGCCCGCCGCGACGGCGTCCTCCCCCGTCCGGTAGCGCGCTGTCCCGGCCCTAGCATCTCGACGGCCGGGACCGCCCGGGATGTGCGGGGCGCCTGCAAGGCCGAGGCTGGCCCCTGTACCGGCCGGTGGGCCGGGCCCCGCCCGGGGCCGCACCGGAGGGCAGACGGGGGGAGCTCGTGGTGGAGGCTGTGCGCTCCCTGCTGCGGGGCGTGCAGGAGCGGTTGCGCCGCCACGACCTCTACCTGATCTCCGCCGGCATCACCTTCTACGCGGCGGTGGCGCTGCTGCCGTGGGCCGTGATCTCCTTCCGGCTGCTGGCGGCCGTGGTCGGCGCGGAGCAGGTGGTGCGGCTGGCCACCGCCGCCGCGGGGGCGCTGCCCGACGCCCACGACCCCGAGGGGGTGGTCACCGCCGTGGTGACCACCGCGGTGCAGCTGCCCTGGCCGCTCGTCGCCGTCGCGGTGCTGCCCGCCACCCTGTGGGCGGAGGGCCTGCGCCGCGGGTTCGCGCGGGTCAGCACCCCCGGCCAGGAGCTGCCGCCGTCGGGTCCGGGGCGCACGGCGACGTGGCGGGTGCGGCTGGCCTCCCTGCCGCTGCTGCTGCTCGCTGCCCCCGCCGTCGTGCTGGGCCTGCTGCACCTGGCCCGGCTCCTGCTGCGGGTGCTGGAGCCGGGCGGGGCCGGGGCCGTGGCGCTGGCGGTGTACGTGGCCCTGAACGCGGTGTGGCTGCTGCTGTCCCCGGTCCTGCTCTACGCCTACCGCCTGCTGGGGCCGGTGCGGCCGTCGTGGCGGGCGGCGCTGTGGGCGTCCTTCGGGACCGGCGCGTTCATCTCCGGGTTCTCGCAGGGGGCCGTGCTGTTCCTCGCGATCCCGGTGGACCTGGGCGCGCCGTTCGGCGGGTTCGGCGCCGTCGGAGCCGCGGTCGCCGCGGGGCTGTGGCTGTGGGCCTTCACCGCGATGGCGGTGTACGGCTACGCGCTCGGCCTGGAGGTCGACGAGAGGTCCCGGGCCGGGGGACGACACCGGACCCGGGGTGCGTGACCCGGGGTGCGTGACACGAGAGCCGCGGAGATCCAGGCTGGGGCCGGGCACGGGCATCGAGGGGGCGGCGTGGACGGTGTGACGACGGCGGCGGAGTCGGAGGCGGCGGAGGTCCTGCGCCGGATGGCGCTCGACGAGGGGCTCGCCGCGCGGGTGCTGGCCGATCCCGCTCTGGCCGCGGTCGCCCGCCGCATCGCGCGCCGCTACGTCGCGGGGGAGTCCCTCCCCGAGGCGCTGGACCGGGCGCAGGCCATCGCCGCGCGGGGCCACGGGGTGAGCCTGGAGTTCGTGGGGGAGAGCATCCGCGACGAGCAGGTGGCGGAGGAGGCCACCCGCACGTTCCTCGACGTGGCCGCGGGGATCGGCGCCCGCGGGCTGCCCGGCAGCGTCTCCTTCGACCTGTCCCACGTGGGGCTCGTCATCGACCCCGAGCTGGGCCACCGCAACGCCGTGCGCATCGCCGAGGCGGCCGCCGCCGCCGGCGCGGAGCTGATGATCTCGGCGGAGGGTTCCGGCCGCACGGACCTGGTGCTCGACACCTACGAGCGCCTCGCGTCGAGCCATCCCCACGTCGGGGTGACGCTGCAGGCGCGGTTGCACCGGACGCCGGGGGACCTGCGGCGCGTCCTCGCGCTGCCCGGCCGCGTCCGGCTGGTGAAGGGGGCGTTCTCCGAGCCGGAGGAGGTCGCGCTCACCCGCGGCAGCACCGCCCTGCGCGGGGCGTACCTGGAGATGGCGGCGGAACTCGTGCGCAGCGGGCACCCCGTGTCCGTCGCCACCCACGACGGGGAGCTCCTCGCCGCGCTGGAGGAGCGCTGCGGGGACGCGCTGGGCGGGGGGCACGTGCTGTTCGAGATGCTGCTCGGGCTCGGTGGGGATTCCCTGGACCGGCTGCGCGGGAAGGGCTACCGGACCTCCGAGTACGTGGTGTTCGGCACGCAGTGGTGGCTCTACGTCCTGAACCGGATGGCCGAGGAGCCGGGGCGGGTGTTCACCGCGCTCGCCGACGCGGCGGGTCGCTGACGCCGGGCCCCCGGGGCGTGCCCGCGGCGCACTGAGCGCCCGCCCCGGCCGGGTCGCACGCGCTGCCCGGCCGGGACGAACCCCACCCGGACGACGTCGGGGAACCGCTGCGCCGGATGCCCTACGACGCGCGGGGCGCGTGCATGGATCGGCTCGATCCGGGTACCCCACGACTGAGCGCCACCGCAGGCGCGCCCGCCGCCGATCCCGGCGCGAGGGCAGCCGTCGTGACCTTCCACACCTCCGGGAGAGCCCATGAGCACACCCAGCGGATCCCACGTCCCCGGCGAGGGGCCGACCACCGGCACCGACCCCAGCGGTGGGCTCTCCACCTCCGGTCCCGGCGGCGCCAGGTCCGTCGCGGGCCTCGGCCTCGATCGCCTCTCCGTGGTCAACCGGGAGAAGGAGCAGTACGGCGGGGTCAAGGTCGGCTCGGCGTTCTTCGGCTGGCTCACCGCCACCGGCACCGCCGTCCTCCTGACCGCCCTGCTCGCCGCCCTCGGTGCCGCCGTCGGCGCAGCCACCGACACCGGCGCCGGGGAGGCCGTCGGCCAGGCACAGGCGAACGCGGGGACGGCCGGCATCATCAGCGGCATCGCGCTGCTCGTCGTGCTGTTCGTCTCGTACTTCTGCGGCGGCTACGTCGCCGGCCGGATGGCCCGCTTCAACGGCGCCAAGCAGGGCCTCGCGGTGTGGCTGTGGGCCGTCGTCATCGCCGTCGTCGTCGCGATCCTCACCGCGCTCGTCGGCTCCCAGTTCGACATCCTCGGCCGCCTCGGCAGCTTCCCGACGCTCCCGCTGGACGGTGCGTCCCTCAGCACCGCCAGCATCATCACCGCGATCCTCGCCGCGGTCGTCGCCCTCGGCGGCGCCGTCCTGGGCGGCCTCAGCGGCATGCGCTTCCACCGCAAGGTCGACAAGGCCGGCCTCGGCCGCTGAGCCGACCCGCACCTTCGGAGCCCCGCCGCGGAGCCCCGCTCCCCTGGGAGGGGAGCGGGGCTCCGCGGCGTCAGCGCTCCCTGCGGTGGCGGGGCCGGTGCGGCGGGCCCCGCCGCACCGGCTTCGGCTGCGGCGGGGAGGGCTCCACCGGGTCCAGGTACGACGCGAACGCCGGCACTCCGTGCTCCGCGCACGCCGTCCGCAGCACCGCCACCGCAGCCGCCCGCTCCTCGTCGTCGAGGAGGAGGAAGCCCTCCAACTCCGGCTGGTCGTCGCCCCGGACCGTCGTGCGGACCGACAGCGTGACGGAGGTGTGGACGTCGTCCATCGTCCACTCCGGGCGCACGGCCCCGCGCTGCACCCGCACCTGGTGGACGTCCGCCCACCGGTAGCGGCCCACCTCCCAGCCGTCACGGCGGTGCACCAGGTGGACGCCGTCGTCGTGGAGGGTGCTGCGGGCGGGGAACCGCGCCCACCACCGGGCCCGCAGCCACGTCAGGGTCAGGGCCCCCGCGCCGGGCAGGAGCCACCACGGATCCTCCGTGGCGGCGGCCACCACCGTCGCCACGGCCGCCGCGAGGTACCCCGGCCGCAGGGCGCGCGAGGCGTGGCGGTCGGAGGACGCCACGAGCAGCCGCTCTCCCGCCGGGGGCGCCGACGGGACCCCGCCCACCCTCTCCGCCCGGGCGAGGAGCGCCCACCCGGCCAGCGCCGCCCCGAACAGCGCACCCTGCACGGTGAACGCCAGGTCGACCGCGTCCAGCGGGTGCGCGTCCTCCCCGGAGAGCAGTCCGCCGGCGAGCGCCGTCGCCGCCGGCAGCAGGCCCAGGCAGGACAGGAAGGCCAGACCCAGCGCCATCTCGGGGTGCGCCCGCAGCGGGGGGATCCGGCGCAGCGCCGACCCCGCTGCGAACCGCCCGGATGCGGACGGTCCGCGCCGTCCGCCGCGCAGGCGCAGCAGGAGGTGGATGGTGCACGCGGCGGCCACCGCGACGAGCAGCAGGTCCACGTCCAGGTCGAGCACGGGCCGAGCGTCGCACGCCTCCCGCCGGCAGCGGGGGCGAGCGCGCAGGATCACCCGCCGGGCGCAGCCGGGCGGAAACCGCCATGAGCGAGCCGTGATCGAGAGATCACTGTAAGTTGGCGACAGGCGGCGGGAGGTCAGGATGGCGACGGCAGCACAGGTGAAGGCTCTCGTGGAGAGCCACGGTCAGGGCGACGAGGCCCGCTTCTACTCCGTGGCGCTCCAGATCGCCGACAGCGCCGCCAAGAGCGGTCGCGTCCGCTTCTCCGAGGACCTGCGCAACCTCGTCGAGACCGGACGCGTCGCCGGCGCCGGAGGGCGCTACCTCTCCCCCACCAGCCGCGCCGTGCAGGTGGCGCAGCCCCGCGGTGAGCTCGCCCAGGTCCTCACCGTCGGATACCCCACCGCCCACCTGACCGACATGGCGCTCAGCCTGGAAGTGCTGCGACGCATCCAGCGCATCCTCGCCGAGCAGCGCCGCCAGGAGACCCTGCGCACCCACGGGTTCCAGCCGATGCGCAAGGTGCTGCTGTCGGGGCCGCCCGGCACCGGCAAGACCATGACCGCCGACGTCGTCGCCGGTGAGCTGAACCTGCCGTCCTTCTCCATCCGCCTCGACAACCTCGTGGACCTCACCGTGGACGAGGCGGTCACGAAGCTGCGGCTCGTCTTCGACCTGGTCAGCCAGACCCGCGGGGTGTTCCTCTTCGACAACCTCGACGCCCTCGTCGGGCAACCCGGGCAGGACGATGCGTCAGCCGCGGCGGGCAGCGGCGGTCACCTCATCCGCTCGTTCCTGGGCTTCCTCGAGGAGGACGAGTCGCCCAGCGTGCTCGTGGTCACCACCAACCGCACCCAGTTGCTGGACCGGGGACTGCTGCGCCGCTTCGACGTCCTCATCCACTACGTCCTCCCCACGACCGGGGTGATCCACGACCTCATCCAGCGCCGGCTGCGGAAGTTCGACCTCACGGCCGTGGAGTGGCCGCGCGTCGCGTCCACCGCCGGTGGTCTCAGCCACGAGGAGGTCGCCGCGGCAGCGGAGCTGGCGGCCAAGCAGTCGGTGCTGGACGGCAAGGACCAGGTGGAGACCTCCGCCCTGCTCAACGCGCTGAGGGAACGACGGGAACTGCTCAAGATCTCCTCGTGACCCGGATCCCCCGCGTGCGAGGTGCGGCTGCGGGAGGGCGAGCCCCCCGTGCGCCACCGGCTTCCGTGCGCGTGGGACCTAGCGGTTCCGCACGAGGTCGTTGTGGGACTTCGTCGGCGAGTAGACCTTCGGGTCGTACCCGTAGCCGTACCCGTACCCGCGGACGTGCTTCTTGCGCACCCCGACGAGGACGGTGCCGTAGACCTTGGCGCCGACGCTGCGCATCTGGGCCGACGCGCGCTTGACGTCCTCCCGCCTCGTGCGCTCGGAGCGGCCGAGGAGGATCACCCCGGACGTGAGCGCACCCAGCACGACGGAGTCCGCCAGGGACAGCACCGGTGCCGAGTCGAAGAGCACCAGGTCGTAGCGCGCCTCGAGCTGGCTCAGCACGTGCCGCATCGCCGACGACCCGAGCAGCTCCGCAGGGTTGGGCGGGATCGGTCCGGCTGTGAGGACGTCCATCAGCCCGTCCTGCCAGGACCGGGTGACGTCATCGAGCGTCGCCTGACCGACGAGCACGCTCGTCAGCCCCTGTCCTCCCTCGAGCCCCAGGTAGTGGCTGGCCCTCGGGCGGCGCAGGTCGGCTTCGACGAGGCAGACCCTGACGCCGGACTGCGCCAACGAGATGGCCAGGTTGCAGGCGGTCGTCGACTTCCCCTCGTCCTCCCGTGGACTCGTCATGAGGAGGGAGCGGGCGGGGGAGTCGATGTCGACGAACTGGAGGTGGGTCCGCAGCTGGCGGAAGGCCTCCGCGCGCGGGGAGTACGGATCGTCCTCGTTGATCAGGATCAGGTCTTGGGTCTGCCGGTCCTCGGGGAGCACGCCGAGAGTGGGTGCGCTCGCGGAGTTCGACAGCTGCTCGGCGTCGCTGATCGAGGTCTCGAGCGCCTCGCGCAGGAGAGCGATGCCGAGACCGAGCAGCAGGCCGAGAGCGGCGGCGACGGCGATGCTGCGCGCCGGCTTCGGCCAGACCGGAGCGGGGGAGACGTGTGCCGGGTCGGGCGTGCGGACCCGGATGAGGCTCTTCCCGCCGGCTGTGGGGGCCTCGAGCGCGTGCACGTGCTCGGAGAAGACGGCGGCGACCTCGTCGGCCACGCGCCGCGCGGTGTCGGCTGACTGGTCGGTGACCGTGATGTTGATCAGCATCGTGTAGGGCAGCGCGCTGGCGACGATGTGCTCCTGGAGCTCCACCGGCGTGTGCGTGAGGTCGAGCCTGTCGATGACCCTCTTGGTCACGGTCGAGCTGCTGACGAGCTCTGCGTACGAGGCGACCCGCTGCTGCGACAGGAGGCCACCCTGGTAGGCGTTCCCGACGTTGACCGAGCCCTCCGGAACCACGACGAACAGCCGGATCCGCGCCTCGTAGTAGGGCGTCAGCGCTGCGGTCACCCCGATGGCGGCGCCGATCGTGACCAGCATGGACAGCACGATCGACAGCCAGCGCCTCCGCAGGACGCTGATGTAGTGGCGCACCTGCGCCTCGGAGGCCCCGCCGGGTGTGAGGGTGTCCGCCGACTCGCCGGAGGCGGTCCCTGCGGACTGGAGGCACGAGTGCCCGGAACCCTGACCGGAGACGGCCGACTCCTGCAGCCCTCCCGACGAGGATTCGAACGTCACGTCTCTCCCCCAAGTCGCCCCGCAGCAGAACAGATGTTCTCCGCTCCCTGTCTCGGCTCCTCACGAGCGAACTTGAGCGGGAGTCACCCGACGGACGATCCTCCTGAGGCTGGTGGCGCCCCTGGTGTCGATGAGGTGCTCATCCCCTCGGTGACGTCCCTGGGGCGGGCCCACCCGCAGCTCGGGAGCCCCTGCCCGCAGGACCGGCAGGAGACGCGGCCCACGGGCCACCCGCCGGAGCGGGCGGTGCGGCGGCCGGCGGCCACCCCGACCGCTCAAGGCCCCGCCCCCCGATGCCGACGATGGACGGGAACACCGGAAGGAGGCCGATGGTGGAGACCGATCGCAGTGCCGCGCCGCTTCGCGCCGCCGGCCCCCTGCGGCCCACCGGGCAGAGCACGCTCGTCGTCGTGGCCTTCGGCCACCGCACGATCGACCTGTCCTGGGTGCCGGCCCACGCACCGGTGGTCGTGGTGCACAACGACGACTCCCTCGCGGAGCTCGTCTGCGCCTCGCCCTTCCTGACCCACGTCCGTCCAGGGCGCAACCTGGGCTTCGGTGCAGGCGTCAACGCCGCCCTCCCGCACGTCCGGACCGAGCGGGTCGTCCTGGCGAACCCCGACATGGCCGTGACGGCGGCGCACTGGTCCCTGCTGGACGACGGCGGTGCCGACGACGTGATCACCGTGCCCCAGCAGGACCTGACCGGTACGCCGAACTCCGTCGTCAACCGCTACTTCTCCGCTGCCGGACTCCTCGCCTCGGCCTGGCGGGTCGGCCGGTGGATGCCCCGCGGCAGCCGCCGTCGAGCTCTCGCAGCCCGCTGCCTCGGAAGCCGGGGCGCGGCCCACGTCGACCTGCTGACCTCGTCGCAGACCTCCCGGCAGGAGGTCGTCCTCTCCCTGGCCGACCACTGGGTCTCGGGGAGCCTGTTCAGCGTCGACTCCGAGAGGCTCCGCGCGGTCGGTGGCTTCTCGGAGCAGTACTTCCTGTACTACGAGGACGTCGACCTCTGCGCCAAGCTCGGGACGCGGTACCCCCGGATGCGGATCCGGTTGCGGTGCGAAGCCGGCCCCGCCATGCACGCGGTCGGTGGCTCCGCCCGATCGGCCGGGACGCGCCTGGTCCGCAGCATCCGTCGCCGGTCGGCGCACACCTACGCACGCGGGCAGGCGGGAACCGGCTGGACGGCGTGCTCGCTGGTCCTGTCGATGACGTCCCTGCCGACCCGCCCCGGAAGGACCTCGTGAGGCGTCCGAAGGTGGCCGTGGTCGATCTCGGACGGCCGAGCGCCCTCGGTGCCACGCGGCGCGTCGAGTCCTGGACCACGGTGTTCTCCTCGGCCGGAGCCCAGGTCGAGGTGGTCCGCCTGCTCGACGAGTGCGCAGCCGCCCCCCACCACGTCCTCCCCGCCGCGGTCCGCGCCTGCCTGCTCCCGGGCCGGGTACCGGAGAGCGCGATGTGGCGACCCTCTCGTCTGCGTGACCGGCTGGCGGCCCTCGATCCCCAGGTCGTCGTGGTCACCACCGCGCGGAGCTTCGCCCCGGGCACCGTCCCCGCCTCCGCCCGGCTGGTCCTGGACTACGTCGACCTGCTGAGCGCCAACTACGACCGCCGTGCTCGTCTCGCTTCCGATCCCGCGCGAGCCGCCGCCTTCCGCGTCCTCGCCCGTCGGATGGCCCGGTTCGAGCGCTGGCCGTCGGGAGCCGCGAGGCGCGTCGCGGCCGGCGCCGCCGATGCGGCGGCGCTCGGAGCCGAATGGGTGCCGAACGTCGTGACCGCCGGCGCTCGCCCCTCCGGGCCTCCTGCGCACGACGTGCTCTTCGTCGGCACGCTCGACTACTCCCCGAACGTCGCTGCCGTGCGACGGCTCGCCGGCCTCTGGCCGAGGCTGCAGGAGGTGCGGCCGGGCACCTCGCTGCTGGTCGCGGGCAGCCGGCCGACCCCCGAGGTCCGCCGGCTCGTCGACGAGCACGGATGGACGATGTGGCCGGACTTCGCCTCCCTCGACGAGGTCTACGGTGCGGCCCGCCTCGCCGTCGCCCCGTTGACCGAGGGCACCGGGATCCAGAACAAGGTGCTGGAGGCGGCGGTGCGCGGCCTGCCGCAGGTCGTGTCGCCCGAGGTGCTCGCCGGTGTCGGATCGGACTTCCCCGCCGTCGTCGCCCGCACCGACGAGGACATCGTCGCGGAGGTCGTGACGCTGCTCGACGACCCGGTCCGGCGCTGCGAGCTCGCCGATCGCGGGCGGCGAGCCATCGACGACCGCTTCAGCGTGCAGCGGTGGGCGGCGTGGGCGGCCGAGGTCCTCGAGGAAGCCCGAACGCCGGGCACCTCCGGCGCAGGTGCCACACACGGCAGGATCCCCCGGCTGATCCCGTGATGCGCAGTCGGCTCCCCGCGGTCCGGCAGCACGGGACGCTCGTCGTCCTGCGCCTGCTCGGGCAGTCCCTGGAGTTCGCCGCCTGGGTCGTGGCCGCCCGGCGGCTGCCGGGGGAGGCGCTCGGTCACCTCGTGGTCGCGTTCCTCCTGTGCAGGTACGGCGGCGTCCTCGTCGACTGGGGCGCCAAGTACGTCGGCGTGCGTGAGCTCGCCGCAGGCGCTCCACCGCAATCCCTGCAGCCCCTCATCCGGCGCCGCCAACGCCTCATGGTCGCCGTCGGGGCGGTCTACGCCGTCTCCGTGGTGGCGGTGGAGTACGCGGTGCTGCTGCCGCTGCTGCTCGTCATCGCCCAGCAGGGGCTGAACCGGGACTGGATGGCGCTCGGCCAGCGACGCATGGTCACGGCGAGCGTGCCCGCTGTGGCACAGGGAGCGGTTCTGCTCGCCCTCGCCCTCGCCGTGCCCCCGACGACCGCCTCGTTCGCGGTCGCCCTCGCGTGCAGCTACGGCGCGGCCCTGGCCGTCTCCCTCGCCCTCAACCGCATGCCCCGGGGAGAGGCACCCGCCGGCGCCGAGGTCGGCGGCTGGATGGCCACCGCGACCCTGGCCGACCAAGCGGTCGCCATCCTCGACGCCTGCCTGCTGGCCCTGCTGGTCACCCCCGACGACGCCGGCATGTACGCGACGGTGCAGCGCCTCCCCAACGCCTGGCTCGCGGTCGTCGGACTGATCAGCACGAGTTGCATGCCGTCCGTCGTGGCCATGCTCGCCGACCGGGAGAAGGGGCTGGCGCACCTGCGGCCCCGGCTGTGGAAGCTGGCGGCGGTCGTCGGCTCGGCGACGCTCGTCGGCGCACCCCTGGTGGCCCTGGTGGTCCCCGTCCTCTTCGGCCCGCGCTACCGGGAAGCGGCGGCCGCCGCGGCGGTCCTCGTCGTCTCGAGCGCCGTCATGACGCTCGTGTCCGCCGTGATCCCCGCATGCACGGCCGTCCTGCCGGACCGTCGGTACGCGTTCGCGCAGCTCAGCACCCTCATCGTCAACCTGGCGCTGAACGTCGCCCTGATCCCCGCGTTCGGGATGCTCGGGGCCGCGATCGCCAAGCTGGGCGCGCAGACGTTGCTGCTGGCGATCCTGGTGGCCGGACTGGGTCTTCGGGGCCCGCGCCCGTCCGCCGGCGGGGGAGCGAAGCGCGTGCCTGCGGCCTCCCTGGGAAGCGCCCTGTCGCACGGAACCCGCCTGCTCTGGCTCGCGGTGCCCGCCGCCCTCGGATGTCTGATCGCGCTCGTGCCGACGGGCTACCTCCTGGCGACCGTGCTGACCGTCGTGCTCGTGGTGCTCACCGCGCCCCCCATCCGGAGGGCCGTGCTGCGGGTCGAGTCGCTACCGCTCCTCCTGAGCGCCCCGGCAGCGGCGTCGGTGTACCCCGCGATGGCGGTGCCGGTCACGACGCTGATCCTCCTGACGATGTGGATGCTCCTCGGCCGCGCTCACCGCCGGCCGCCGCTGAGGGAGGGTGCCGGGATCCTCCTGGCGGGCGTGGGGCTGGTGCTTCCCCTCGCGACGGCTGTCGTCGTGGGCAACCCGCCGGTCTACATCGTCGGCGATGCGCTGCAGTACCTCGTCTTCTACCTCGCGCTGCTGCTCGCACGAGGGCACGACGTCGGGCTCCTGTCGAGGCGCTCGCTGTGGGGGCTGTTCGCCGCCGTCCTGGCGATCAGCGTCGCCAACGCCCTCGGGCGCGTCGACTTCCTGGCAGCGGAGGGCAGCGACGTCCGCCGGAACATCAACTTCGTCGCTCCCGTCCTGCTCCTCTGGTCCCTCACCGATCTGTTGTGGAACGGCGTGTCGCGGCGGGCCGTGCTCTGGTTCAGCTCGGCCGGTGTCCTGGTGCTCGCAGGGTTCACCCGGGGGATGTGGGCCGGGGCGGTGGTGGGCGTCCTGGTGATCGCGACGCTGTACCTCGCACGGCAGGACCTGCGGCTGGCGAAGGCGAGGAGGATCACGGCCATCCTGGGCCTCTGCGCGGTGGCCGTCGTGGCGGTGCGTGCGATGGCACCCGAGTTCGCGGAGCTCGCGACGCAGAAGGCCACCTCGCTGACCCAGCGGAACACCGACTTCACCTACCAGCAGCGCAGCTTCGAGTCCATCGCGGTGCTCGCGCAGCTGGACGATCCGGTGCGGGGCGAGGGGTGGGGTGCGACGTACATGATGCCGGAGGGCGGCAACGTCACCGCGGGGCTGTCGCACTACATCCACAACCAGTACGTCGCACACGTCTTCCGCACGGGCTGGGCCGGCTGCGTCGCGGCGCTGCTCAGCGTCATCCTGCTGACCCGCGTGCGCCGGGGGCTGCCCGGGAGCGCGGCGGCGGCGGGGACGCTCGCCTACGTGGTCGTCACCGGCTGGACGAGCCCCGCCCTGTACACCTATCCCACGAACCTCCTCGCCGGGCTGGCCGTCGGCGCGGCCCCCGTGATCGACGCCGTCTGGCGACGTGGGGGCGCCTGCGAGCGGAGCCGGCAGGCACGGCGGAGCGCGGACGGCCCTGCACCCGGCAGCCGGCGCGCTGCCCGGGACGGTGTCGCGGCGCAGCAGTCGCCACCGCCTCCCAGGGTCCCCGTCTCCTGACGCCCGGGCGGGCCGCGTCCGGCTGGAGTGGCCCGGCGTGCCCGCCGGCGCGTTTGGGGAGCCTCACGAGGCCGGGGCGTGGAGGATGGTGACATGACTGACGGTTATCTCCTCAACACCCGAGGTGTCGGAACGCATCAGGTCATCGCCCGGTGGGTGCGCCCGGGGTCGCGAGTGCTGGACGTCGGGTGCGCCTCGGGCTACCTCATGAAGGTCATGAGCACGACAGGCGGGTGCACCTGCGTGGGGATCGAGTCGGGCCCCGCCGCGACTGCCGCCCGGGAAGAGGGTTTCGAGGTCATCCACGGCTTCGCGCCGGAAGCGTTCGACGCCGCCCGGAGCAGCGGTCCGTTCGACCACGTGGTCTTCGCGGACGTGCTCGAGCACACCACGGACCCGGGGCCGGTGCTGCAGGCCGCGGCGGACCTGCTGACCCCCGACGGCACGGTGATCGTGTCGCTGCCGAACATCGCCTACCTGCTCGCACGCCTGCGCCTGCTCAGCGGGCGGTGGACCTACGAGGAGCACGGCATCTTCGACCGGACCCATCTGCGCTTCTTCACCGTCGCCACGGCTCGGGAACTGCTGGAGGGTGCCGGGGTTCGCCTGCGGAGGACCGCCTACATCGGCCCGCTGACGTACCGCATGGGGGACCGCGGTCTCGCGCTGACCCGGATCAGACCGCAGATCCTCGCCAGCCAGGTGGTCCTGGAGGGCTCCTTCAGCGGCACCTGACGCCTGAGGAGCGCGCCACCCGCTCCGCCGTTCGTGTGGCGGTCTCTCAAGCCAGTCCCCGTCCCCGTCGACGTTGAGGACGTTCGGTCAAACACCGGGCGCTCGACACCGAACGACGGGAAGGGGGACCTCCATGGCTATCGACGCGTCTCTGGGCATTCATCCCAGCGCAGTGCTCGCCAGGGGCGTCGGCCGTGCCCGGCGGACCACGGCAGCCCACACCCCGCGCGCGGCGTGCCTCTGCGACGACGAGGAGTACCTCGCCCTGTCGCAGGCGCTGCTGGTCGCGGAACACGCTGAGGGAAGTCGCCGCGCGTCCGGAGGGGCGAACCCCCGCGACCCGTCCCCCGGGGAAGCGGCGGCGGAGCTGCCCAGCCTCGTGCGGATCCGGGAGTCCGAGAGCGAGAACATCCTCAGCACCGTCCGCTCCGAGGAATGCGGTCTCGTGCTCCTCGGCTCCCGCCAGATGCGCAGCCCGGGGGCGGTGCACGAGGTTGCGAGGCTCAGGGCCCACGGCATCCCGGTGCAGACCGTCCAGACGTTCTCGGCCGGCCTCCTCCCCGCCCCCACGGCGGACACGGCGGAGGCGACGGAAGAACTCTGGATCCGTCCGCGCCGGGACGGCCTCTACCGGACGGCCAACTGGCTCCTCGACATGGTCGCCGTGCTGGTGGCGCTCGTCGTCCTGCTGGTCATCGGGCCGGTGGTGGCGATGGCCATCCGCGCCACCTCGCCGGGGCCGGTGTTCTACCGGCAGTTGCGCGTCGGGGTCGACGGTCGGCTGTTCCACATCGTCAAGTTCCGGACCATGTCGGTCGACGCGGAGGCGGGCGGTCCGCGGTTCGCATCCCTGAACGACGACCGGGCCACTTCCGTGGGCGCGTTCCTGCGGAAGTCGCGGATCGACGAGCTGCCGCAGATCTGGAACGTGCTGCGCCGGGAGATGTCCCTCATCGGGCCCCGCCCCGAGCGGCCGGAGTTCGTCGAGTCCTTCGTCCGGACGATCCCCCGCTACGGCAACCGGCACCTGGTGCGGCCGGGGATCACCGGCTGGGCACAGGTGATGGAGGGCTACACCGATGACCCGGACGGTACCGCCCGCAAGCTCGGGCGCGACCTCCACTACCTGGAGCACCAGGGACCGCGGCTCGACGCCGAGATCCTGGTGCGCACCGTCGGCGTCGTGATCGGCTTCGCCGGGCGCTGACCGGGGCACGCGTCCCGCCCGGTTCACGGCCGTCTCGGCACCGAGCCGGCCGGGGGGTTCCCGCGTTGCGTCCGGACGCCGCTGCGAACCGTGCGCCGGCACGGCGAGCGCGGGGCTGCCACGTCCGCCCGTCGGGGCGCGAGGTCATCGCAGGAGCGGGGTCCACCACTCCTCGTTGTCGCGGTACCAGCGGACCGTGGCCTCCAGGCCCTCGCTGAACGATCGAGACGGCGCGTACCCCAGTTCCGTGCTGATCTTCGTGATGTCCACCGAGTACCGGCGGTCGTGCCCGCGGCGATCCGGTACGTGGCGCACCCGGTCCCAGCCGGCTCCCACCGCATCCAGCAGTTGCGCCGTCAGTTCCAGGTTGCTCAGCTCGGTGCCTCCGCCGATGTTGTAGACCTCGCCGGGACGGCCGCCTTCGAGGACCGCCTGGATCCCGCGGCAGTGGTCTTCCACGTGCAGCCAGTCGCGGACGTTCTTGCCGTCGCCGTAGACCGGCACCGTTCCCCCCCGGAGGAGGGAGGTGATGAAGAAGGGGATGACCTTCTCGGGGTACTGGTAGGGGCCGTAGTTGTTCGAGCACCGCGTTGTCCGCACCGGAAGCCCGTGCGTCTGGTGGTAAGCCCGGGCCATCAGGTCACTCGACGCCTTGCTCGCCGAGTAGGGGCTGTTGGGCTGCAGGCAGTGCTCCTCGGGCCAGGAACCGCTGTCGATGGAACCGTAGACCTCGTCGGTGGAGACGTGCACGAAGGCGCTGACGTCGCTTCGCGCCGCGAATTCCAGCAGCGTCTGCGTGCCCAGGACGTTCGTCCGGGTGAACTCCGCAGCCCGGTGGATCGACCTGTCCACGTGGCTCTCGGCGGCGAAGTGGACGACGGCGTCCGACGTCGCCATGAGTCGTTCGACCAGCGCTCCGTCGCAGATGTCGCCCTGCACGAACTCCAGCCGGCGGTCCCCGGAGACCGGCGCCAGGTTGGCCGGGTTGCCGGCGTACGTCAGCTTGTCGAGGACGACCACGCTTTCGGGGGCGAAGCCCGGATAAGCACCTCGCAGCACCGACCGCACGTAATGACTGCCGATGAATCCAGCGCCGCCGGTGACCAGGAGCCTCATATCACGACATGATATGCCTGATGCGCGATGATGTGCTTCATGCGCGGGATAATCCTCGCCGGCGGCTCCGGCACTCGGCTCCACCCGGTCACGGTGGGGGTCAGCAAGCAGTTGCTCCCCGTCTACGACAAGCCGATGATCTACTATCCGCTCACGACCCTCATGCTGGCGGGCATTCGCGACGTGCTCGTCATCACGACTCCTGAGACGGGTCCGCAGTTCCGGTCCCTCCTCGGCGACGGCGCGCAGTTCGGCATGGCCCTCTCCTACGCCGAGCAGCCGACGCCCGGGGGGCTGGCGGAAGCCTTCCTGCTGGGTGCCGACTTCATCGGGCGCGAAGGCGTCGCGCTCGTGCTGGGCGACAACATCTTCTACGGGCCGGGACTCGGGACCCGGCTCTCGCAGTTCCTGGACCCGGTCGGCGCGACCATCTTCGCCTATTGGGTGAGCAATCCCCGGGATTACGGCGTCATCGAGTTCGACGACGACGGACGCGCGCTCTCCATCGAGGAGAAACCGAGTGCTCCGAGGAGCAACTTCGCGGTTCCGGGGCTGTACTTCTACGACAACGACGTGATCCAGATCGCGGCCGACCTCGAGCCCTCCCCCCGGGGGGAGCTGGAGATCACGGACGTCAACAGGACCTACCTCTCCCGCGGACGACTGCACGTGGAGGTGCTCCCCCGCGGGACGGCGTGGCTGGACACCGGCACGTTCGACCAGATGCTCGCGGCCGGGAACTACGTGTCGACCATCGAGGCACGCCAGGGCCTCAAGATCGGGTGCCCGGAGGAGGTGGCGTGGCGGCAGGGCTGGCTCGACGACGAGCAGCTCGCCGAGCGCGCGGAGCGGTGGAGGAAGAGCGGATACGGTGACTACCTCCTCGACCTGCTCCGCCAGGCGCGTCCTCGGTGAACGCGGGTCCCGGCTCCGGGCGGGACGGTGAGGACCGGCAGCGAGCGGGGGGCGGATGGGCCGCAGGTGGCGGACGCGGGAGGCCACGACGCCCGTGGAGGAGGACGTGCTGCGCGCCTTCGCCCGCAAGACCGTCGTGCACCTCGACGAGGACGAGCTGGCGATGAAGGTGCCCGCACTGCGCTCGCAGGCGCTCCAGGCGGTCGACGCACTCGTCGCGCGGGGGGTGCTGGTGCGGGAGCCGGGGCGGCCGGTGCTGTACCGGCGGGCCGACGTCACGCTGCGCTCGCTGCTGCTCGGGGGCGCGGGGACCTTCGCCCTCGCGGTCCTCGCCGCGGTGGTGGTGCTGCTCCTGACGGGGCGCTCCCCGTCGTACGTCGCGTCGAGCGTGGTCGGTGCCTTGCTGCCCGCGGGCTTCCTGCTGTGGCGGACGCTCCGGCGGGAGCGCCGGTACGCGCGGCGTCCGGCCGGCTGAGCGCCCCGGCCCGGCCGTGATCTGCGTGCTAGCCTCGACGCCGGAGGCGGGCCGGGACGTCCGGCGCGCAGCCTCGAACTGTCCTGGAGGTTCGCCGTGAAGAAGGTCCTGCTGCTGGCTCTCGCCGCAGGGGGCATCCTCGTCTGGCGGCGGCGGGCGTCCGACAGGGCCGAGCGCGACCTCTGGGCGGAGGCCACGGACACGATCCGCTGACGGGCCGTCGCGAGGTCCGCAGCCGGGCGACCGGCACGGGGGCGTGGCGCAATTGGTAGCGCACCTGCTTTGCAAGCAGGGGGTTAGGGGTTCGAGTCCCCTCGCCTCCACCCCGTACGACGAAGCCCTCCTCACCGGCCGGTGAGGAGGGCTTCGTCGTGTCAGCCGTGGCTCAGGAGCCCTGGAACGGGCCGGGGCCCTTGTCCCGCGCGGCGTCGGCGGCCTGGTCGACCTGGCTCTCGTCGGCGCTGCCGCCCGTGCTGGGGGCGTCCGTGCTGGGGGCGGCCCCGCCGGCCTCCGTCGCGGTGGACTCGGCCCCGAAGGACTCGACGGTCGTCAGGGAGGTGCCGTCGGTGCCGTCACCGCTGCCCTCGGTGCCGGTCCCCGTGCTACCCCCGGACCCGAAGGCCGAGGTGCTCGCGGTCGACGTGCCGGAGGCGGTCGAGGCGGAGGTGGAGACGTCGATGACGGTGGGCCCGCCCTCGGTGTCCTGGGAGGTCTGCGCCGCCCCCGCCTTCGGAGTGGTCCAGGTCGCCCCCGGGGTCGCCCACGGGTCCTCCTCGCTGCGGCGCTGCTGCGCCGCCACCGCTGCCGCCGCGGCCCCGCCGAGCACCAGCAGGAGGAGGAGCTTGCGGCCGCCGCGGCGCTTCTTCTGCTTCGGGCGGGTCACGACGGCCTCGCCCTTCAGCACGGCCAGGGCGTCGGTGGAGCGGTGGCGCGCCTCGCCGGCGAACTCCCGCCCGCCCACGGCAGCGGCGCCCGCCGCCGCGGTCGTCGCCGCAGCGGCACCCGCCGCGACCTCGGTGAGCTTCGGGAGGATGTCCTCGACGAGCTTCTCGCGGATGGACTCCACGGCGGGGAGGACGTCGTCGACGAGCTTCTCGCGGGCGGCCTCCATGGCCGGGGCGACCTTGACGGCCGCGGTCTCGACGTGGGGCGTGGCCCACTCCCTGGCGTGCTCGACGTGCGGGGTCGCCCACTCCCTGGCGTGCTCGACGTGCGGTGCCACCTTCTCCGCCAGCGCGGCGCCGGCGAGGGCGGCCCCCGCCAGGGCCCCGAGGCGGACGGGCTCGGGCGCCGGCGGTGCGGTCTTCTTGCGGAACATGCGTTCCCCTCTCACTGCTCTGATGCTGCTGCCGTCAGGTGCGGGCGCCGTGCGCTCGACGTGTGGTGCGGGCCTCGTGCGCTCCCAGGCCACCCCCGGAGGTGCCGGGCGCCACCGGGAGGTGATCTTCCAAGCATGTAAGGATGAGGCCATGCACGCCACCCTGCACACCAACCACGGCGACATCCGTCTCGAGCTCTTCCCGAACCACGCACCGAAGACGGTCGCGAACTTCGTCGGTCTCGCCGAGGGAACCAAGGAGTGGCGCGACCCGCAAACGGGCGAGACGCGCACGGACCGCTTCTACGACGGCCTCACCTTCCACCGGATCATCCCCAACTTCATGATCCAGGGTGGGGACCCCATCGGCGACGGCCGCGGTGGGCCGGGCTACAAGTTCGGCGACGAGATCCACCCCGACCTGCAGTTCAGCAAGCCGTACCTGCTGGCCATGGCCAACGCCGGCCCCGGCACCAACGGCTCGCAGTTCTTCATCACCACGACGAACACCCCGCACCTCAACGGCCGACACACCATCTTCGGCGAGGTCGCCGACCAGGCCGGCCGCGACGTCGTGGACCGCATCTCCGCGGTGCCCACCGGCTCGATGGACCGTCCCCGCGAGGCCGTCGTCATCACCAGCGTGACCGTCGAGCAGGACTGACCGGACGGGTCGTCGCCCGGGGTCGTCGTCGTGCCTCCGCCGGAACACCGGCGGGAAGGGCACACGGCGGCCCCGCGCTGCGTTGAGGACGGTGTGAGGTCGATGCCGCTGTGAGCGTTCCCCAGTCCGGGCCCGTCCCCGCCGCGGCCCCCGTCTGCCCGCGCCATCCCGAGCGGGAGTCCTACGTCCGCTGCCAGCGCTGCGAGCGGCCCGTCTGCCCGCAGTGCCAGCGGGAGGCCGCGGTGGGCGTGCAGTGCGTGGACTGCGTGGCGGAGGGCAACCGCACGGTCCGCTCCGCCCGCACCGCGCTGGGCGGCGGGCTGGGCGGCGCGCCCGGGGCCGTCACCAAGACGATCATCGCGGTGTGCGTGCTGATGTACGTCGCGCAGTTCGTGGTGCCCCTGGAGCTCTACGCCTACCTGCGGCTGTACAACTTCCCCGCCTTCGCGCCGTACGCCTTCGCCGCGGGCAACTGGTGGCAGCCGCTGACGTCGGCGTTCCTGCACGCCAGCACGCTGCACCTGCTCTTCAACATGTACGTCCTGTACGTGACGGGCCCGTACCTGGAGTCGCTGCTGGGGCGGGCGCGCTTCATCGCCCTGTACCTGCTCTCCGCCCTCGGCGGTGCGGTGGGCGCCACGCTGCTGCCCCTGACGGCGGGCACCGCGGTGGTGGGCGCCTCCGGGGCGGTCTTCGGGTTGTTCGCCGCGACGCTCGTCGTCTCGCGCCGGCTGGGACGGCAGGTGGGCCCCGTGGCGGTCCTGATCGCCATCAACGTCGCGTTCGGCTTCCTCTTCCCCGCCATCTCCTGGCAGGGCCACCTCGGCGGCCTCGTCGCGGGCGGCGTGGTGGCGGCGGTGCTCGCCTACGCCCCGAGGCGGCGCCGCTCGCTGGTGCAGTGGGGCGGGGTGGCGGTCATCGGTGCGGTCCTGGTGGCGCTGCTCGTCCACGCCGCCGCCCGGATGGGCGCCTTCGCGCCCTTCGTCGGCTGAGGGTGCCGGTGTCGGCGCCTGCTCGCCGCCCGCGCGGGGGCCACCTCCCCGTCCTCCCCAGGCCCCGCGCTGTCCACAGGCTCCTCGCACAGGTGTGCGAATCGGGGGGCCGATATCCACGAGGTGTGGGGAGGGATGTGGAAAGCGGCCCCCCTTACCCACATCTATCCACAGGCTGTGGACATGGCGGTGGACAAAGGTGGGGACGGAGCCTGGGGACGAGGGGGAGCGGTCCACAGGGTGTGGGCTTCACTGTGCGTGCAAGACTGAAAGCGCAGCGTGCCCAAAGCCCCGAAGCGGCGCCCCTTCGGTTCCCCTCAGCGCCAGCGCGTCGTCATCGCGAAGCCCACGAGGACCAGGCCGAAGCCCGCCACGAGGTTCCAGTTCCCCCACCCCTGCACGGGGTACAGCGTCTGGGAGAGGTAGAAGACGACGATCCAGGCCAGCCCCAGCAGCATCAGCCCGACCATCACCACCACGTACCAGCGCGGTGTGGGCCGGGCGATCCTCGGCTCCGGGGACTCGTTCCGGTCGGACCGCCGCAGGCGGGATCGGGCCACATCAACCTCCGCAGATCGTCTCAGCCGAATGGCTAGCGTAGTGCGGGTGCACGGTCGAGCAGGCTCCGGCGACGCACCGTGACCAGCACCGACCGGACGGGCACCCACCGGACGGACCTCCCACCGGCGGGTCGCGCCCCCGCGCCCACCCGCCGGCGCAGCGCGTCCCCCGGCCGGGGCAGTGCCGTCCGCCGGCGACGCGCGGGCGGCCGTGCAGCCGTCGCCGTGGTCCTCGCAGCGGCGGGCGTGCTCTTCGTGACCAGCGCGCAGACCTCCCGCGGCACCGACCTGCGCGCCGAGGGCGGCGACCTCGTCGGCCTCGTCCGCGAGGAGTCCGCAGCCATCGCCGCGGAGGGCGCCCGGGTGGCGGAGCTGCGCGCCGAGGTCGACGCCCTCGCCCGCACCCGCACCACCGGCGGCGCGGCCCTGGCCGAGGAGGCCGCCGCGGCGGAGCTGGCGCCCGTCGTGGGCACCGAGGCCGTGCAGGGCCCCGGCCTCGTGGTCGTGCTCGACGACGCCCCGCGCGACCGCCCCGCGCCCCCCGGCGCCGGCCCCAACGACCTCGTCGTGCACCAGCAGGACGTGCAGGCGGTGCTCAACGCCCTCTGGTCGGCCGGCGCGGAGGCCATGACCGTCATGGACCAGCGGATCGTGGCGACCAGCGCGCCGCGCTGCGTGGGCAACGTCCTCATCCTCCAGGGCCGCACCTACTCCCCGCCCTACCGCATCGCCGCCATCGGCGACCCCGGCGCGATGCGGGCCGCGCTGGACGCCGCCCCCGACCTCGCCGTCTACCGTCAGTACGTGGCGGCGTACGGGCTCGGGTACGAGGTGCAGCAGCCGGCGACCGTCGTGGCACCCGCCTACGACGGGGCGCTGGCCCTCGAGCACGCCCGGCCCGCCCAGGGAGCGCCCGCATGAGCGCCCAGGCGGTGGGGCCTGCCCGCCCGTACCGGCGCAGCACCCTGCAGGCCGTCGCGTCCGGCCTCGGGGAGGCCCTGCTGACCCTCGGCGTGCTCGTGCTGCTCTTCGTCGCCTGGCAGCTCTGGTGGACGGACCTGACCTCGGGCCGGGCCCAGCAGCAGACCGTCGAGGAGCTGCAGCGCGCCTGGCAGGTCTCCGCCCCTGCCCAACCGGAGCCCGCACCCGCCGGCGCGCCCGGCACCGCCGCGGCACCCGCTCCCGGGCCGTCCCCGGCCGCCGACACCGCCCTGCCGCAGGGGAGGGCGTTCGCGATCCTCCACGTCCCCCGCTTCGGCGAGGACTACGCCGTGCCCGTCGTCGAGGGCACCACCGCCGAGGTGCTGAAGGACGGTGTCGGGCACTACCGGCGCACCGCCGGGCCCGGGGAGGTCGGCAACTTCGCCCTCGCCGGGCACCGCGTCACCTACGGCAGGCCCTTCCACGACATCGCCGAGCTGCGCGAGGGCGACCCCGTCGTCGTCGCCACCGCCACCGACTTCTTCACCTACCGGGTGCGCGGCCACGAGATCGTCAGCCCCTCCGCGGTGGAGGTCATCGCCCCCGTGCCGAACCGGCCCGGCGCCGAGCCCACCGAGCGCCTGCTCACCATGACGGCCTGCCACCCGATCAACTCCGCGCGGCAGCGCTACATCGTCCACGCCGTGCTGGAGTCGGTCCGGCCCCGCGCCGACGGCCCGCCGCCGGTGCTGCAGCGGGCCCGGAGCTGAGGGGGGAACGTGTACGGGTGGTTGTGGCGGCACCTGCCGGGACCGGTGTGGCTGCGGGTCCTGCAGTGCGGCCTGCTCGCCGCGGCGGTCCTGCTGCTGTGCATGACCGTCGTCTTCCCGGCGGTGGCCCCGCTGCTGCCCCACAACGACGGGACGGTGGGCTCCTGAGCCGGCGGGCACGACCGCGCCGGACGAACCCGGCCCCTACGCTCAAGTGTTCCCCCGAACGGCCGATTCAAGGGGGTCACCACCCGAAGGGAGGCACCATGCCCGTCCGCGGTAGGCCGCGCGGGGCCGCTGCCCTCCTGGTCAGCGCCGTCCTGGCGGCCGTCCCCCTGGTGGCCGTCCCGGCCGCGGCGGCGGCCCCGCAGGCCCCCGGCGCACAGCCCGCCACGGTCGACGTCACCCGGATCGTCGACGGCAGGCCGATCACCTCCACCGTCCCCGCCGCCAGCGAGCGCGCCGCCGAGTCCCTCGCGCAGCGCCTCGACGCACGCACCGACGTCCTGGCCGCCGACGTGACCGTGGAATACCACCCCGTCGGGCTGGCCGCCGCCCCCGCGGCCGCCGACCCGCTGCTGGCCTCCTCCGCGCACCTGCACGCCGTCCGGGCGCCGCGGGCGTGGGAGCGCACGACCGGTGCGGGCACCGTGGTGGCGGTCCTCGACACGGGCGTGCTCGCCGACCACCCGGACCTGCGCGGCGCCGTCCTGCCGCAGCTCAACACCGTCCCCACCGCCCTCGACGAGCAGCCCGGCAGCCTCGGCTACCACGGCACCCTCGTCAGCTCGATCATCGCCGCCCGGCTCGGCAACGGCGTCGGCTCGGCCGGGGTGGCGCCCGGCGCCGGCATCCTGCCCGTTCGCATCTGCGCCCCCACCTGCACCAGCGCGGCCATGACCGCGGGCATCGACGCCGCCGTCGCGCGCGGGGCCCGCGTCATCAACCTCTCCGTGGCCGGCCCCTCCTACAGCCGCGTCGTGGAGGAGGCCGTCAACCGGGCCGTCGCCGCCGGGGTGGTGGTCGTCGCCTCCTCGGGCAACGACGGCTCGCCCTGCGCGGGCACCGCCACCACGGGCTGCGGCAACCCCGTCATGTACCCGGCCGCCCACGCCGGCGTGATCTCCGTCTCCTCCGCCTCCGCGACGGGGGTGGCCTCGTCCTGGGCCGTGCGCAACGAGATGGTCGACCTCTCCGCCGTCGGTGAGCGGGTCCTGGGCGCGGTGCCGCCGCGCACGGGCAGCTACGACGGCTCGGAGTACACCTCGATGAGCGGCACGTCGTTCTCCGCCCCGCAGGTGGCGGGCGCGGCGGCGCTGGTGCGCAGCGTGGCCCCCCACCTGGGCCCCGCAGCGGTCGAGGAGATCCTGAAGTCCAGCGCCGTCACCCCCGCGGCGTGGCCCGCCGGGTACGGCCGCGGTGTGCTCGACGTCGCCGCGGCCGTGGACGCGGCCGCCCCGGCCCCCGGCCCGGTGGTCACCCAGGGGGACGGCTCGGTGCGCTACACCCGCGACGGCGCCAGCGTCGTGGTCAAGGGCGCCATCCTGGCCCGCTACCGGGCCGCGGGCGCGGAGGGCGGCTTCCTGGGGTGGCCGCTCACCGGCGAGGTGCCCGTGCGCGGCGGGGCCTTCACGCAGTTCGAGCACGGCTCCGTCTACTGGAGCCCCGCCACCGGCGCCCAGGTCGTCCTGGGCGCGGTCCGCGACCGCTGGGCGGCGATGGGCTGGGAGCTGTCCCCGCTCGGCTTCCCCGCGGGCGAGGAGGTCCCCGCGCGCGGCGGGGTCGTGCAGCGCTTCACCGGCGGGCGCATCCACTGGTCGCCGGCCACGGGCGCGCACGACGTGCGGGGCGCGATCCTGGGCGCCTACGCCGCGGCCGGCGCGGAGGACGGCGTGCTCGGCCACCCGACGACCGGCGAGGTCCTCCTCCGCGGCGGTGCCTTCAACCACTTCCAGGGCGGCTCGGTGTACTGGAGCCCCACCACGAGGGCGCAGGTCGTCCGCGGCGCCATCCGCGACGCGTGGGCCCGCCAGGGCTGGGAGACGGGCCGGCTCGGGTACCCGCGCACGGGGGAGCAGGCCGTCCCCGGTGGGGTGCGGCAGGAGTTCCAGGGCGGCTCGGCCACCTACTCCTGGGACACGCGCCAGGTGACGATCACCCACCGCTGAGGTCCCGGCCGGGGACGCGGACTGGTTGAGCGCCCGAACACCGAGACACGGGGTCGATGACCTGCGAGGCTCCTCCCCGCATCGACCGGACCATCAGGAGGAACCAGCATGTCGTCGTCCTACCCGCCCCCGCCGGGCGAGCCCGGAGGTCAGCACGGGCAGGGCCAGTACGGGGCCCAGCCCGGCCAGTACGAGGGTCAGCCCGGCCAGTACGGGGGTCAGCCCGGCCAGTACGGGGGTCAGCCCGGCCAGTACGGGGCCCAGCCCGCCCAGTACGGCGGCGGCTCCGCCGCCCCGAAGAACGGGCTCGGGATCGCAGCCCTGGTCCTGGGCATCCTCGGCCTGCTCGGCGCCTGGGTTCCCCTGATCGGTCTCGTGGGGGGTTTCCTCGGACTCCTCGCCGTGATCCTCGGGATCATCGGCCGCAACCGGGCCAAGAAGGGGCAGGCCACCAACGGCGGCATGGCCCTCGTCGGCATCATCACCGGGGCCCTGGCGCTCATCCTGTCCATCGCCGTGAGCGTCTACGCCGTGCAGCAGTTCAACCAGCAGGGGGGCCCGGAGTTCCTGCAGTGCCTCGCCGATGCGGGCAACGACGTCGCCGCCCAGCAGGCCTGCCAGGACGCGATCGAGCAGTAGTGCGGATCGCGCGAGGGCGTCGAGACCTCGTGCCCGGTCCCGCGAGGGCCGTCCACCACCGGTGGGCGGCCCTCCGCCGTTGCGGGCGTGATCCCGGCGTCGTCGACGGATGCGACACCGCACTGCCGCTCCCGTCGACGACGATGAGATCACGGGCGGCGCTCGTCTCGTCCGCCACCCGCACGCCGACCCCTCAGCACAGGAGCCCGCATGCACGTCGCCGACCTCGACCACCCCCGCACCGACCCGCGCTGGGCCGCGGCCCTCCCCGTCCTGCGCGAGCTGCGCCCCCACCTCGACCTCGACCTGCTCGCCGCCGTCGCCGACGAGGGCGGCCCCCAGGGCCTGCGCTTCAGCGCCGCGCTCGACGACGACGGCACCTGCCACGGCGTCGCCGGCTGGCGGCTGTGGGCCAACACCTCCACCGTCCGCCAGCTCTACGTCGAGGACCTCGTCACCACCACCGGCTCCCGCTCCCGCGGGGTCGGCGCCCTCCTGCTCGGCGAGCTGGAGCAGCGCGCCCGCGACGCCGGCTGCACCAAGCTCACCCTGGACTCCGGGGTCCAGCGCCACGACGCCCACCGCTTCTACTTCACCCGGCGCATGCACATCGCCGCGCACCACTTCGCCAAGGACCTCGCGCCGCTGCCGGGGACGTGAGGGCACCCGGGCCGGGGTGCCCTCACGTCCCCTAGCGTGATCGCCACGCCTGCGCCCGAGGAGGAGCGATGCCCGCCACCCCAGCCCCCGTCCCGCACCGGACGGACCTGGTCACCACCCTGCTCGCGGGGTGGTTCACCCTCGGGCTGCTCCTGGACTCCTGGGCGCACAACAACCTGCCCGGCCTGGAGTCGTTCCTCACCCCCTGGCACGGCGTCTTCTACTCCGGCTTCGCCGCCACCGCGCTGTGGGTGCTGTGGACCGTGCGGCACGCGCTGCGGCGGGGCCGGGGCGCCTGGCAGGCCATGCCCCCCGCGTACGGCGCGACGCTGCTGGCGCTGCCGGTCTTCGCCGTCTGCGGGGCCGGCGACTGGATCTGGCACACGATCTTCGGGATCGAGCAGGAGCTGAAGATCCTCTTCAGCCCCACGCACCTGGGCCTGGCCGCGTCGATGTTCGTGATCGTCACCACCGCCGTGCGCTCGGCCTGGGCCCGCCCCGACGCCCCGGGCGTCCCCACCCGGCTGGGACCCGCGATGCTCGCCACCGCCCTCGGCGCGGTCCTCGTGCTGCTGTTCCTCCAGTACGGCAACGCCCTCGCGTTCGGGGAGGTCGGCGTCGTCGTCGCGCTGTCCGGCCGGGAGGTGGGGGTGATGGCCGACCTGGCGTCCTCGGTGGCGCTGACCGGGCTCGTCCTGCTCGTGCCGCTGCTCACCCTCGCCCGGCGCTGGCCGCTGCCGTTCGGCGCCGCCACCGTCCTCGCCGGCGTCGCGGGGCTGCTGTCCGCTGCCGTGACGGGGTTCAACGGGCTCGCCCCGATCGCCGGCGTGGTCCTCGCGGGCATCCTGATCGACGTGCTGGCCCGCGTGCTGCGCCCGGCACCGCAGCGGCGCGCGCGGTGGCGGGCGTTCGCGGTCCTCGCCCCGCTGCTGACCTGGTCGGGGTTCCTCGTCGGCGCCTACGCCGCCGCGGGCCCGCAGGCGCCGCCGCCGTCGCTGGAGCTGCTGACCGGCCTGCCCGTCGTGCAGGCGCTGCTCGGCCTGCTGGTGGCGGTGCTGGCGGAGTTCACCACCGCGCCCGCGCCCGCGCCCGCCGACGCTGACCCGGCGGGGGTGGCGACGGCGACCCCGGCGGCTACGGTGCCCCGGTGAGCACCGAGACGGCGTCCTCCGGCGGTTCCGGCACGACTCCGGGGCTGAACTGGGCCCGCAACCTCCGCTACTCGGCGCGGACCCTGCACCGGCCGACGTCGCTGGACGAGCTGCGCCGCGTCGTCACCACGGCCCGGCACGTGCGGGCCCTCGGCACCCGGCACTGCTTCAACGACGTCGCCGACTCGCCCGGCGACCTCGTCACGCTGGAGGGGCTGCCCACCGAGGTCGACGTCGACAGCGCCGCCGGCACCGCCAGGGTCAGCGGCGCCACCAGCTACGGCGTCCTCGCGCAGGAGCTGCACGCGCACGGGGCCGCGCTCGCGACGATGGCGTCCCTGCCCCACATCAGCGTCGCGGGGGCGGTCGCCACGGCCACCCACGGCTCCGGCGACCGCGCCCGCAACCTCGCCGCCGTCGTGCGGGCCGTGGAGCTCGTCGGCGCCGACGGGGAGCTGCGGCGGGTGGAGCGCGGCGAGGAGGACTTCGCGGGCAGCGTCGTCGCCCTCGGCGCCCTCGGGGTCGTGACCCACGTGGAGCTGGACGTCCTGCCGACCTACGACGTGCGCCAGGACGTCTACTCCGGGCTGTCCTTCGACGCCCTCGTGGAGAACTTGGACGCGGTGACCTCCGCCGCGCACAGCGTCAGCGTGTTCACGGACTGGAC
This sequence comes from Kineococcus xinjiangensis, assembly GCF_002934625.1. Classification (GTDB taxonomy): domain Bacteria; phylum Actinomycetota; class Actinomycetes; order Actinomycetales; family Kineococcaceae; genus Kineococcus_A; species Kineococcus_A xinjiangensis. Next base: position 202,163 of record NZ_PTJD01000009.1, read on the forward strand.
GGGGCCCGACACCTCCCAGGTCTGGCTCAAGACGCGCCTGGCCGACTCCGCCGACGCGCCGGCGGAGCTGTTCGGGGCGCGTCCCTGCACCGAACCGCTGAACCCGGTCCCCGAGGCCGACGTGCGCAACGCCACGCAGCAGCTGGGGATGCCGGGGCCCTGGCACGAGCGGCTGCCGCACTTCCGGTTCAGCTTCACGCCCAGCAAGGGGGAGGAGCTGCAGGCGGAGTACCTCCTGCCCCGCGAGCACGCCCTGGAGGCCATCGGCGCGCTGCGCGAGCTCGGCCCCCGCATCGCGCCGCTGCTGCACGTGAGCGAGATCCGCACCGTCGCCGCCGACGAGCTGTGGCTGTCGGGTTCCTGCGGCCGCGACACCGTCGCCGTCCACTTCACGTTCGCGCAGCGCCAGCCGGAGGTCCTCGCGCTGCTCGCCGACGTCGAGGCGGCGCTCGACGGCCTCGACGCCAGGCCGCACTGGGGGAAGCTGTTCACCACTCCCGCGCAGCGGCTGGAGGCCCTCTACCCGCGCTTCGCGGACTTCCGGGCGCTGGTGGCGCGCCACGACCCGGGACGCAGGTTCGCCAACGCCTTCACCGACCGGGTGGGCGTGACGGGCTGAGGCGCTCGGTTCCCGGCTAGATGATCTTCCCCCCAGGCGCCCGGTGACGCCACGGCCCTGGAAGCTGGGCGGCGTGTCGCGAAGAGGGATCAGATGAAGTGCGGCGACGGCGCGGCCGCTGCAGCCCGCGGTCCGGTGTCGTGACCTTGGCTGAGGTGTCCGCCGCCACGGACGTGAGGGCCCGTAGGCAGGGGTCACGGGTATCCCGCGATCGGGGCGCAGGCCGTGGTGGCGTCGGGAGTCTGTGCCACCGTGCCCGGGCGATGACGGTCGGCACCGCACCCCAGGACGTGACCGCGCTCGGGGCGTGGGCTGTCGGCCGCGGAGACCGGAACCTCGTTGAACGGACTGGGTGAGGCAGCGACATGGTGGCCATCGGCGGTGGCTTCGCGGTGGAACCGGAGGGCCTGCGTGATGTCGCCGGGCTCCTCGATGGCGACGCCGGGGAGGTCGCCGGCCCGCTTCGCTGAGACGCTGACCGCGCGCACCGAGCTGATGCGTGGTGCCACCGCCGGTGCGGGCGTGGTCACCGCGGGCCTGGACATTCCCCCACGCTCCGCGCGGGAGGTGCCCCCACCCGCCACGGCTCCTTCCTGGTGGAGGTGTGGTTCGCCTCCACCGCCGCCGGCATCTTCACCCCCGTAGACCGCGGCCGCGGTCTACGGCGCTGACATGCAGGTGGACAACCAGGTCATGCTCGCCGCCAGGGCCAGGGCCAGGGCCAGGGCCAGGGCCAGGGCCTGGGCAGCGAACGAGGCCGCCGCCAAGCTGGACGCCCTCACTGCACGACTGGCGGCAGAGATGGACCCGCGCGTCCACCGCGAGGCGGGTGCCTCCCTCTTCACCGCCCAGCAGGACGAACACCGCTACCAGTGGAACGGCTTCGCCCAGACGGCACCCGAAGAGATCGAGGACCTCATCCACGGCAGCATCACCGGCACCGCCGGCCTGCTCGGGATCGACGACGGCGACCCCCGCGACAACTGGGCCACCGTCCGCGACGACTACCACCGCTACCGCACCGACTGGCGAGACGCCGCCAGCGACGACCTCCACCTCGACCTCCTCCACGACGAGAGGTTGCGGCCGATTACCCCGATACCGTCAGCGTGAATTTCGAGGCCAAGGCTTCGGGCGAAGCCGTTGCGTGGGGTTCCGAGGAAGTGTTCGTTTTTCACCGCAAGGAGTAGGTCGCCTTCGGTTGCGACGCGTTGGGGCTGGCAGGGAGTGGGAAACCATGACCGGCTTGCTGGACGCTGAGGCGATCACACTGTCGCAGTCGCGCAGCGCAAACCCATCGAGGTCGTCGCGCCCCTGATGGGCAGTGGTATCGGCGCCCGCCTCTGAGCGTCTGGACCGGCAGATGAAGGACGCAACCTGCCGGTCTATCGGGGCTGCCGGGCCTGACGGTCGATGACAGGGGAGGTGGGAATGGTGGGCTGGAAGGCGAGACCGGCGTTGGCGAAGCCGCCGGCGGTGGTGAGTTGGGAGGGTGCGCGTCCGTCGAGCGGAATCTTCCACAATCCTGGGTCGGCTGAGCCGTAGTCGCAGCCCGGGCACGCCGGCACGGAGGTGAAGCCGCCTAGGGCCAGGTAAGCACCATCGGGTGCCCACGCCAGGTGCTCGACCTCCACCGGTGCAGGTCCCAAGTCCTGCAGCAGCCGGCCTCCGGCGTCAGCAATCACGATCCTGGGGGCGCCGGTGGGCCGGAAGATCCTGCCCTCCTCCGGCACCCCGGGAGTGCGGATCATGGCGAGCTTCGTGCCGTCGGGGGAGAAGACCGGAAACGACTCCGCGAAGTCGGGGGTGCGCAGGCGCACCGAGGTCGCCGAGGCGACGTCGATGCGCACCAGGTCCTGCCCCAGGCCGTCGGACTTCGCCACGATCACGGTCGAGCCGCCCTTGGAGAACGACGCCCACCCGGTGCCTTGCGCTTCTCCGCTGACTTGCCGGGTCCTGCCGTCGGCGAGGTCGGTCAGGAAGACCTGCGACTCGCGCACATCACCGCAAGGATCACCCGAGGCACCGTGCCACAGCAGCAGCGAGCCATCCGGGGAGAAGAGCAGCCAGGGAGTGACCACCGGCACCTCCCGCAGGCTGCGCACCCCACCGTCCGGCGCGATCAGGACGATCTCGGCCCGCGGGACAGGGGGCTTCGTCGCGCAGTCGACGTTGTCGGGGATGTCCGCGCGCACGACGGCCAGCGTGCCGTCGGGAGCGGTGGCCAGCGCGCGCAGGTCGAAGCCCTCCAGCAGGGTGTGCCGCTGGGAGCCGTCCGGGCGGGCGCTGGACAAGACGGCGCCGCCGTCGCGGCGGGCGTCGGGGCCGATCCAGACGACGCGGTGACCGTCCGGGGTCCACGTCAGCGCGCTCACGACCCCACCGCCCGGGGCGATCGTGCGGACTCGCCCGTTGGTGGTGTCGACAGCCAGCACGCTCTGCTCCCCGTCCCCGCTCACCCAGCCGGAGAACGCGAGCAGTCGCCCGTGCCCAGGTCCGACCCGACCGGCCCCGGTCTGGCCAGCCCCGGTCTGGCCAGCCCCGGTCTGGCCAGCCCCGGTCTGGCCAGCCCCGGTCTGGGCAGCCTCTGTGGGTCCGGGCGCGGCGGTAGAGGTGGAGACGGCGAGCAGCATGAGCCCGGCGGTGATGGTGGCCGTGGCCACACTGCGTCGACGCATGGTCCTAGGACACCACCGGCACGCCTGCGGTTCCCTGCATTGATCCGAATTCGCCTGCCATCTCAGCCTGCCCGAGGGCAACCGGAAGACAGCGAGCCGCGCACCCGAGCCGCGGGGTCAGCCGAGGGCCCGGTACAGCGTGGCTCGGGAGACGCCGAGGGCCTTGGCGGCCGCGGTGACGCTGTGGCTGCTCTCGGCGAGCATCGCCCGCGCGGCGGTGAGCTTGGCCGGGGTCATCACCTGTGGCCGGCCACCGCGCCGGCCGCGGCTTCGAGGCCGGCCATGGTCCGCTCCCGGGTCAGCTCCCGCTCGAACTGCGCGAGGCTGCCGAAGATCGAGAGCACCAGGCGGCCAGTGGCGGTGGTGGTGTCGACGGACTCTCGTCAGCGACCGAGGCCACGTCCTGGGCGGGAGCGGAGACCCGGGCGTAGCCGAGCAAGTGGGCGGCCAGACCATGGACTGTCTCGGAACCCACCGACAACGGCGGCTGTGAGACAGAGGTCGCGGACACGGGTTCTGAGACCCCACCCTGGCGCGTCGCGACCCCGCGACGGGCGTCTCACAACCGGTCGATTCCGAGACGGCTAGCGCTGCTGATCTGCCGCCGGAGTGCGTGACCCACCGTCTCGACACCGGAAGCGCCGGCCAGCAGTGACGTGGATGGAGGGGCGTGCCTGTCGGAGTGTCTGGCTACGGTCCCGCCATGCCCAAGCTCGTCGTGGAGATCCACGTCCCACTCGTCCCTGCCCCCGACGTCGCAGACGGGGAGTACGAGTACCCGTGGATCCTGGACCTCGACGACTACGTCATGGACCTGGACGAGGAGACCGACGGCGCGGAGTGCCTCGACGACAGCGAGGACTACGACGGCTCCTACGTCTTCTTCATCACCGGATCTTCGGAGGAGAAGCTCCTGGCCATCGCGTCGAAGATCGCCGCCAGGAGCGGAGTGCCCGCAGGTGCCTTCGCCATGGTCACCGACGATGAAGCCGAGGGCTTCGGCATGGGCCGGCGTGTGGAGCTACCCGCACGCTGACCGATCCAGCAGCCGCCCGGGCTCCGATCAGGCTTCGGGAAGGGGCGAGGTGCGGCCGCCGCGAGGCGCCCAGGTCGGGGTGTAACGCCCTGGCAGTCGGTGCCGATGTGATCACTGAGTCCGGGGGGATCGGGGTCAGGGTCCGGGGGGACCCAGACCACGAGGCCGGCTCACTGTGGGGGGAAGCGTTGCGGCGCGTCTGGTGACAGGGGGGCTTGTCACCAGACGCCGCGCACGACCCGCACGCTCCGCCGCCGTGAAGACACCGGCAGCCGATCGCACGTCATCCTCACCACCCACGGCCTGCCCGCCGCAGCCTTGGCGATCTCACTATGTCGATGTGCGCATGGCGCGGTGCTTCCTGCTGCCATCCTCTCGTCGAGGATGATGTGGCGCCCTGCGGTAGGTCTGAGGAGCTGGTGAGGACTGTGGAGGACCTGAGCGAGGAGCCCGTGGGCGCCTTGCATGACGGCTCCGATGGCGCCGGGCTCCTCTCCGATGAGGCGCGTGGCCGTGTGCTGGCCGCTTTGGACCAGCTGTACGTCCCGGCCCAGCAGGAGGAGTTGGAAGCTTGCGCGACCGCCTTGACCGGCGCAGCCCTTCGCCTTCCATCGGTGGGTGAGGTGTTGGCGCAGGAGGCCGAGGCGTGGCGGCGTGGTGTCCAGCGGCCGGTGTGGGTGTGCGGCGGTGTGCAGGTGGCGACGGGAGAGATTGCCACCGATCGACTGGCCCGCTCTGACTGGCGCCTGGCCAACCGGCTCATCCACGGCGAGGACGTCGACCAGGACGATGAGCGGTCTTTGTGGCTGCTGCGGCAGTTCTGCGATCTGTACCTGGTGGTGCAGGAGAAGAAGACTGTGGTGCAGCAGAGGAAGACTGAGGGACGGGAACGGCTCGCTGCGCAGGTGCGCCGACACGCACACATCGCCGCCGATGTGCTCCCGCCGCGGCGGCTGGGCTTCTTGAAGAAGCCGGACCTGGAGTGGGGCGAAGATCGGGTGGAGTGGTTGCGCAACGCGGCTGAGGACGCCGCAAGCTCCCTGCGTACACCGCTGCGGGACGTGACGCCACCTGCGATGTGGCGGTGGGATCGCCTCAGCGAGGCCGAGACCCTGTTCGGTCACCACGGCCAGCGCTGAACCCGCCCGCGCTTCACACGCCCAGGCGGCAGCATGCCGTCGGCGGACTCCGCATGACTTCAGTTGATCTTCCGCTCACTGGTCAGACTCTTCCTGCCGGCGAGTCCCTGAGGCACCGTTGCCGGTGCCGGCAGCACGGGGCTGCTGGTGCACCTGGTC
>NZ_PTJD01000010.1 GCF_002934625.1 Kineococcus xinjiangensis
GGCCGATTGACCCCTATCGAGTACGAGACCATCATGACCGCACCGGCCAATCAGGCCGCGTGACCTGATCTGACACCGGATCATGCAGCAGACCCGTGTCCCGATTCGCCGCTCGGGCATGGGGGAGACATCCTGCCTGATCACGAGACCCACCTCCTCAAGCGTGGGCAGCCACGCCTGGCCGAGGAGGCCCGAGCTGACGGGGTCGCTGCCGTGTTGGCGGAGCACTTCGCCGAGCCTGAGGCCGATGGGTCGGCTCTCGTACCAGCCTTCTGCGCTTTCAGTGCCTACTTCAGTCTCCACGACTACGAGCAGATCTTGGCCGTCCTCGCTGACATCGATCCTCGCCGGCTGCGGCAGACGGGGCGCTGGCTAGTCCGTCATAGCCCCGATCGCTGCTCGGTCAACGTGGGGCTTGGACTGCTGGCAGTGACGGCCCAACCGCGTGACATCCCGATGATCCAGACCATCGCTGTGCTGGAGTGCTTCGGCACTCTCGCGGCCGAGATCTTCGAGTACCGCTTCAGGGATGTGGACGCCCTCATTTGGCTGGGTGAGCATGTGGCCGTCTGGGGACGAGTCCACGCCGTGGAAGCGCTGTGCCGCATCGCACCCGAGGAGGCCCGCCCGTGGCTGCTGCGGCGATCTTGTGGGGGAGGTCTCGACACGTACTTCGCTGGCAAGGTTGCCGTCGCTGCGCGTCTCCATGAAGCGATGACCGATAGCGCCTTGGATGGTGAGCTGATTGATCACACCGGACAGCTCCTCGCCGTCATGACAAGGGCCGCGAACACAGGCCTGACGCTGAAGCACTACGAGCACGGGCAGACGGTCGTCCGAGCTCATGTCCGAGCGGCGACGCAGCGGCCGCCAGCAGCGAAGCGGCACCTACATGCGGCAATGATCGCCGAGTATCTCGGTGACGAGGATGCTTTGCGGAATACCTCCAGGGATGAGCGTTTGAGGCTCCGCGGCCAGTACATCGACTTACTGTCGCGGGAAGACTGGGTCGCACAAGCCCGTCAGGATCTAGCGGAGCGGCGATTCGAGATGTCTTGGACTGTCAAGAACCTGCTGCCGGGCCTGGGGCTGGCTGAGCTGTACTGAGACTTGATCGGCGGACGTCGCTCGTCGCGGCCTGGGCTTCAGCCGGTTCACAACCAGTCCGCGGACGTCCAGAAGGAGCAGTCGGCCAGCGGCAACTGTTGAAAAGCATCACCGCCGACCATGGCGCATCCGCACGGGCCAGCTGATCACCACGAGGGGTCTCGTAGGGCAGAGGTCGGTGACGGTCCCCGAGAGCCAGTGCCTTCGTCCTCTCAGTCGCCGTTGAACCACAAGCGCCGATGGGTCGTGCGATGGTCGCGAGACGGGATGACGAGGTCGGCCAGAGTGCTCAAGCGCTCCGCGGTACGGCGCAGGTCTTTATCCTCGACCTGCTGCATGAGCGCCTGGACCTCCTTGAGGAGCGCCCTGCACTGACGGGGGTTGAAGATCGTGTCGTCGTAGCGGTCGACGCCCGCCAGGAGTGGGAAGTCGGCGGGCGTCGCGGCCGCGACATCGACCAGCCTGCTGTACGGGTGTTCGCAGTCCTCCTCGACCAGCGTTCCTGAGTACTCCTGCACTCGTACGGTCAGCGCCACAGCGGCAGTCTCCCAGCCTCTCGGGTGGAGTGGTGCCCTGTGCCCCCGAGGTGCCCCCGGTGCCGCCGCGCCTGCCCCCGGCAGCCCCCATCAACCGACTGCCGGACAAGCACGGCGGCACCGCCTCGGCCACCCCTCCGCACCCTGGAACTGGCTCGTAATGCGTAGGTCCGGGGTTCGATTCCCCGAGGCGGCTCAGAGCAGCCCCGCAGGTCACAGACCTGCGGGGCTCTTTGCTGCCCGCGGTTGACGCTCTGCCTGCACCCCGGCTGCGGCGCGCCGGTGAGGGCGGCCGTTGCGGCGGCGTGTCGGGCTCAGCCCGCAGGGAGAGTGTCAGCGGGTTGCCGTTCTGGACGCGGGGAGCGTGTACGACAGCACGAAGGAGTCCGCTGCCATCACCGTGTGGCAGACCTCCACGAGCGTGCCGTCGATGCCGTAGGCGGTGCGGAGCAGGTGGAACACCGGCGCTCCGCAGGCGAGCGCCAGTATGCGGCTCTCCTCAGCGGTGGGCATCCGCTCCTCGACGTGGTCGAGCCGGTGGCCGAGTCCTTCCAAGCGGGCGTAGGTGCCACCAGAGTCCGGGGCAGTCCCTGATGCCTACGCCCGGGCACGTCACCAACATCCGTGCCCACCACACCTAAGGAAGGAGCTTGCTCGTCTCGCGGGCGGCCTTGCGGATCCCTGCTCTCTCGTCCAGCCAGCCGCCTGCGACGCCGACGACGGGGAGCTTGCCGATCGCGCGGGTGAGCAGGCCACCGCGGGGGCGTTCGTCGAGGAGGTTCTGCACCTCGAAGAACGCCCGGGCGAGCCGCCAGACGGTACGGGCTGCCCTCTTGGCGCCGCGCCCGAGCGTCGCGACGCGGCCGCTGTCGTCCTCCTCGCCCTCGCCCTCGCCCTCGCCCTCGCCCTCGCCCTCGCCCTCGGCGTCGAGGCGCTGCTCGCTCTCCTCCGGCGCGGGGATGGGCGGGTCGATGGAGCGCACGTCGCGGTCGAACAGGACCTTGGCCAGGAGCGGCACCCAGTCCGCAGGGTCGGTTCGGCCGTGTTCGCGGGCGGTCGCGCAGACCGCCAGTCCTGCCGCGGAGGCGCCCAGGGCGGCCTGCAGGGGCAGCCGGTCGGCCAGGGCCCCGGCGAAGCGGGGGGCGGCGGCGGCGAGCCCGGCGCTGATCCCGATCCGGGTCACCCACCAGTCCACGCGCTGGGAGACGGGGCGGCTGCGCCACGTCGGGGAAGCGGGCGTGACCTCACCGAGGGCGCGGTCGCGCAGGGCGTCGAAGGCGCGGGCGGGGAAGGAGGCGGTGGGTGGCGGGTCGTCGTCGAGACCCAGCCACCGCTGGGGGTCGGTGAGGATGTGGTCCACCATGCCGGCGTAGGCGCCCAGGACGCGCGCGATCTGCGCGTCGCTGACGGCGGGGGTCCTGCTCATGTCCGGGTCGCCTCCTGGGCTGACGCATCGCCTGACGTGGGTGCCCTCGATCGGGTGGGCAACCGCGACCGAATGACACCATCCGCTGCGGAGGCCGACCACTCAGCACGGTCATCAGAGCAGGTCACCGATGCCGCCGAGGCGGGGTAGGTCGAGCCCGCTACAGCGGTCGGCGCGCCACGAACGTGACGTGCGTGTCCGGCCACTCCACCCGCTCGCCGGTCGAGGCGTCGCGCAGCGCGGCACCGGCCGAGAGCCGGTTCTCGACGAGCCACTCGTTGCGCCACGCCCCGCTCGCGGGCTCGACGGAGAACCCGACGCCCTCGAGCAGCGCGACCCAGTCGGGCCACGTCATGTCGCAGAACCGCTCGTGGCACTCGGACAGCCAGCTGTCGACGTAGTCGCGGGTGTAGAGGAACTCCATCGCGGCCCGCAGGGTGAGTTCCGCGACGCCGTCCGCGACCCAGCGCACGTCGCACTCGCCGCCGGACAGGGCCGGGAAGTCCTGCGCGAACTGCACGAGGCGCTCGGCCGGCGACAGCGCGGCCACGTGCCCGGCGACGGCCTCCCCGGTCCAGCCGCTCAGGTTCACGGGGGCGACCCCCGCACCGGTGCCGTCGAGCACGAGGTGCACGAGCCGGTCCCCGCCGACCGGGCCCAGCACGTCCGAGCAGACCCACACGCCACCGGGCGCGGTGTGCTCGTGGATGCGCGTCGCGAGGAGTTCGAGGTCGCTGCGGCCCTCGCCGTAGCTGGCGATCTCGTGGGTCAGGGCGACGGTCAGCGTCGTGCTGACCGAGGCGACGGGGAAGACGGCGGAGCGCAGCAGGTTCCGCTGCGCGAAGAAGACGTTCGGGTTCGCGAACACGCCCTGCGCGCGTCGGTGCTCGGCCTCGGCGACGAGGTGGCGTGAGACGTCGACCCCGTAGAGGTCGGATTCGGCGAGGCGCGGGTCGCGGGCCGCGCGCTCCAGGAGCCCGCCCGCCGCGCAGCCGAGGTCCACGACGCGACCGGGCTCGACGAACGGGGCGACCTGCTCCCACTTGCGGTCCGAGGCGTCGTCGAACGCCGCGGTGTAGCTGCGGTAGTCGCGCGTCGTGGTGAGGTCGCCCTCGGTCGAGACCGTCGGGTCGGCGTGGATCAGTGCGATGTGCGCGTCGAGCCGGTACCGGTCGTAGAAGCGCACGACCTCGGGGTGGGCCAGGTCGCGCCAGCGCTCGTCGCCCGCGGCCAGCAGTTCGAGCACGTCCCACGGGCGGGCCGGGGCGTCCTCGGCCGCGTCCTCGACGGGGACGATGCGGAACCCCAGCTCGGCGTACATCGCGGCGACCTGCGGGGTGGAGCACGCGACGACCGTCTCGCGCGGGCTCGCGGTGACCCCGGTCGAGAGCTCGACGCTCGCGAGGACCGTGCGCGCGAAGCGCGGGCTCGGCGGGACGTCGGCCACGGGGGCGATGAGCGAGGGAAGGCCCTCGACGGCCGTGACGCGCTCGATCATCGCCTCGCGCCGGTGCGCCGGGATCGGGTTGCGCCGGGTGCCGCTGTGGGTGGCGGAGGTGACGGCCCAGACGACGTCCGCGTCGGGGGTGCACTCGACCCGCGCGCCCGACGAGTCCGCGAGCTCCCCGGCCAGCAGCGCACGCAGGTGCACCGTCTGGAAGCGCGTCACCAGGTGGTGCCGGCCGGGGAACAGGACGTGGCGGACGGGCGCGGGCATGGCGACCAGGATGCCAGTCCGCCACGCGGGACCCGGGGTTCGGCGGGACCGGTGGACGCCTCCGGTCGGAGGTGCGTCGATGCGGGGTCGGATCCGTGAGCGGGCCGGCGACCCGTCCCGGGGGTCGCGTCGAGGTGCCACGGTGGGGGGATGCGATCGTCGCCCTCCGCCGGGCCCGCCTGGTTCCGTCTCCTGCTGCGAGGGAGCCTCGGTGTGACGGTGCTCGGCTTCGTCGCCAGCGTGGTCATGTTCTTCCGGCCGTGGACGGAGTGCGCGGAGTACGAGGACGCTCCGCTGGGGGCCGGGTGCCCGGTCGAGGGTCCGGAGGTCTACCTCGTTCAGGGTGCCCTGCTGCTGTTCCTGCTGGGCGTCCTGGGCCTGCTCGCCTCAGTCGTGACCGCCGGCCGCGCTGCGAGGGGATGACGAGGACGAGGAGGCCGCCGCGGTCACCGGGTGACCGTGACGACCTCCTCGCCCTCCGCAGGGCCTGCCGCGTCAGTACGTCAGGACCAGGTGGGACCTGTTGCCCGTGGCTTCCTTGGAGGTGTAGTAGGCGCCGTCGGTGGAGGCGTCGGTGATGCGGAAGCTGTAGACGCCCTCAGCCGTGATGTGGCTGCTCAGGTCGATCTCCTGCCACTGCCCGGTCGTGACGGGCCCGAGTTCGGCCAGCTTCGTCGCGCCGGCGGCCGGTGCCGTCTGCCAGGTGACGGTCCGCTCGCTCCACAGTGTGTCCGCGACGGGGTGGACGTGACCGCCCTTGTCGGAGCCGTTGGCGACGTGCAGGCGCAGCTTCGCGCTCTTCACCGGCGCGCCACCGAGGCCGGTGACGTTGAACTTCACGAGTGCGTGCTTGAGCGGCTCGCCGTCGGTGCCGAACGTGGTCTGCGTCCCGTAGTTCGTCGCGGGCGCCCCGGACTCCACGGTGGCGTCGTCCGCGGGCAGCAGCGTCGTCGTCTGCGTCGGGGCCGGCTCGGTCGTGGTGGGGGTGGTGGTCTTGGGTTCGAGGGTGAGGACGAGTCGGGGCTTGCCGGTGGTGCTCTCGCGGCTGCCGTAGCCGGCGCCGTCGGTGGAGGAGGAGGCGGTGCGGAAGCTGTAGGTGCCGTCGCCGGTGATGGCGGAGGTGGCGTCGTGCTCGACCCAGGTGCCGGTGGTGACGGCGCCGAGCGTGGAGAGTGCGGTGGCGTCGGCGGCGGGGGCGGTGCTCCAGGTGACGGTGCGCTCGTCCCAGCCGGTGGCGGCGGTGCGGTGCAGCCTGCCGCCGCTGGTGGAGGGGTTGGTCACCTGCATCTGGATCCGGGCGCTGCGGACGGTGTAGCCCTCGGTTCCGGTCACGGAGAACTTCAGGAGTGCTTCCTCGACGGGGCTGGCGTCGACCTCGATGCTCGTGGTGGCGCCGTCGTTGGTGGTCGGCGTGGCCTGGCGCACCGTCGCATCCGCCACGGCGGTGAAGGTCTTCGTGGTGGGGGTGGTGGTCTTGGGTTCGAGGGTGAGGACGAGTCGGGGCTTGCCGGTGGTGCTCTCGCGGCTGCCGTAGCCGGCGCCGTCGGTGGAGGAGGAGGCGGTGCGGAAGCTGTAGGTGCCGTCGCCGGTGATGGCGGAGGTGGCGTCGTGCTCGACCCAGGTGCCGGTGGTGACGGCGCCGAGCGTGGAGAGTGCGGTGGCGTCGGCGGCGGGGGCGGTGCTCCAGGTGACGGTGCGCTCGTCCCAGCCGGTGGCGGCGGTGCGGTGCAGCCTGCCGCCGCTGGTGGAGGGGTTGGTCACCTGCATCTGGATCCGGGCGCTGCGGACGGTGTAGCCCTCGGTTCCGGTCACGGAGAACTTCAGGAGTGCTTCCTCGACGGGGCTGGCGTCGACCTCGATGCTCGTGGTGGCGCCGTCGTTGGTGGTCGGCGTGGCCTGGCGCACCGTCGCATCCGCCACGGCGGTGAAGGTCTTCGTCGTCGTGGTGGGGCTCTCCAGCACCGGCGGCAACGCCGGCGACGTCGCGGACCGGCCGATGGTGAAGCGGTCGGCGAAGGCCGTGGTGCCGGTGTTGACGAACGTGGACGTCAGCGCGTCGGCGGTGACCTCGATGCGGTTGTAGCCGTAGGTGGGGAGGTCGGCGTTGCCCTCCGTCACGGCGAAGTACCCGGCCTCGGTGTCGCTGGGGTTGACGGTGCGCGGGGGACGGCCGCCCAGCCCGCTGATGACGAGGACCGTGCCCTTGCCGGCCTCGTAGCCGCCCGCGTTCCCGCTGGCGGCGATGCAGGAGGAGTTGACGGTGTTGGTGGGGACCCTGGTGCAGCCGCTGCCGTGGGCGAGCTGGTGGGAGCGCTGGTAGTCGTGCTCGTGGCCCTGGAGCAGGAGGTCGACCTTCTTGCTCACGACGGTGTTGAAGAACGCCGAGCCGATCTGGTCGACCTTGCTCCCGGTGGTGATGTAGTTCATGTGGTTGGCCACGATGACCCACTTGATGCCTGCGGCGCGGGCCTGGTCGATGCTGTTGCTGAGCCACGTGTGCTCGGGGGAGCCGCTGGCGAACGTGTACTCCAGGCCGGGGGACATCACGATGAAGCGGGCCAGCGGCGCCGTCGCCGGGTGGTCGAAGTAGTAGTCGCGGCCGTGGGTGCTGCCGGGCATGACGGTGCTGCCCATCCGGTCCGGCAGGCAGGGCAGGTACTCGTCGAAGTTGTGGGTCTCGTGGTTGCCCTGGACCAGCGGGAAGCGGAACGTCTCACCGAACTGGTCGCCCGCCGGCTTGCCCGCACCGCGGTTGATGTTGTCCTTCACGAACGTGCACCAGGACGCGGGCGCGATCGTGTCGTAGCTGAGGTCGCCCAGGCTGAGGAAGAACGAGGGGTTCTCCGCGCCCACCCGCTGCATCAGCGTGGCCGCCGGGCTCGCCGAGCCGTGGTCGCCGGCCGTGGCGAACGTGAAGGAGCCGGTGGTGGAGGTCGAGGCCGAGGCGGCTCCGGAGCCCGCGAGCGTTCCCGCCACCATGAGGGCCGCGGCCGCGAGGCCGGCCCATCGGTTGCGCTGACGACCTGTGCCCATGGTGTCCTCCGTCTGCCCCGCGAGCGTTCCGTGAGCGCTCAGCCTTGTGACTCTGCGTAGCCAATCGGACACTTCTGGCCGAACCTTGAGGGGCTAACGCGCCACGATGTGGTGATCAAGCGCGCAGTGCGCCGGGGCGCCCGCTCACGTGCGGGCCGGGTGACGGCGAGCCTGCGCGCTGCGCGCGACACGCCCGCTGGTGGGCGGCTCGAAGCGGCGTGTCACGGCCGGGGTGCAGGGAGAGTGTCAGGCTGGGACCGCGCCGAGCCGGGGGAGCCGCCGTGACCGCCACCGCCCTGCCCGCAGGCATCCGGGCCGACGTCGAGACGCTGTGGGGCTACCACCAGCTGCACCACCCGCCCGCGACCACCGACGTCGGCATCGGCCTCGGCAGCCACGACCTCGGCGTGGCGACCTGCGCGGCCCAGCTCTACGCCGCCGGCCGCTTCCCGTTCGTCGTCTTCACCGGCGCCAACGCACCCACGACCATCGAGCGCTTCCCCCGCGGCGAGGCCGTGCACTACCGCGAGCACGCCCTGTCCCTCGGCGTTCCGGACGAGGCGATCGTCGTCGAGCCCCGCGCCCGCAACACCGGGGAGAACATCACCCTCGTGCGCGAGCTGCTGGCCGCCCGCGGCGTCGAGGTGGCGTCGGTGACGCTGATCTCCCGGCCCTACCAGCAGCGCCGCGCCCACGCCACGTGCCGCAAGCTCTGGCCTGAGATCGAGGTCTACTGCGCTTCCCTGCCCATGGCGCTGGACGACTACGTCGCCGGCATCGGCGACGCCGACCGGGTGGTGAACATGCTCGTCGGGGACACCCAGCGCATCGACGTGTACGCCGAGGAGGGCTTCGCCATCGCGCAGGAGGTTCCCGACGAGGTGCGCGCCGCGTACCGGCGCCTCGTCGACGCCGGCTACACCGCCCGGCTCGTCTGAGCGGTCCCGCGCCTCGGATCCGCGAACTCCGAGCCCGCCGCGGTTTCGGATGGCGGCGTGCCCCGGCGCATGGCACTTTGATCGTCATCACCCGTTGGACCCCAGCAGCGGCGCAGACGCCCTCCCGGCTCTCTGCGTCGCTTTTGCTGTGTCCACCACTGAAGGAGTTTCGTGAGCACTGCAGGCACCCCCGGCGTTTCGAGCTACAACGACACCGTCGGTGCGTTCCGTCCGCACGAGTCCCGCCGGGCACGGTCCACCGGTCTGGCGGTCGCTGCCGCCGGCATCCTGGTCTTCAACGTCGCACCCTTCCTGAACTGGGTGGACCCCAACAGCGAGGACAACCCCCGCACCGGTTACGAGAGCGACTCCCTCGTCCCGTTCATCGCCTACCTCGGCCTGGGGCTGCTGGTCGCCATGGCCTACGCCTTCAAGCGCGCCCGGCGCGGTCAGCACCGCGGCCTGACGCTGACCTCCATGGCGACCGGCATCGCAGCCACCCTGTGGTGCACCGCCTACGCCTTCAACCCCATGGGCGGCATGGAGCGCGGTGACGACGTCTCCGCGCAGTTCGGCATCTTCGTCGGCATCCTCGGTGCTGCGCTGTGGGCCATCGGCTCGGGCCTGCTCGCCAAGGAGATCGAGGGCGACGACGACGAGCGCACCGACGCGCACACCCGCGACGGCTCCCGCAACCGCTGACGCAGGGGCGACGCGCGCGGGCGGCGGCTCACCGGTCCTGGTGAGTCCGGCCGCGCATCGCACGACATGAGGGGAGCGGCGTCATGCCGCTCCCCTCATGTCATGTCGGGGGCCGCGTCACACGTCCCGGACCCGGGCCTGGACGGTGTGGTGACCGGAGGCCCCGTCCGGCGCCACGGGCGTGCGCTCGTCCGTCTGGACCTCCCCGCGGCCGTCGGTCGCCCGGGTCGAGATGACGTGCTCACCGGGGGTCGCGTCCCAGGGCAGGTACCACTGCCGCCAGCAGTCCACGTCGAGCGGTGCGGCGAGTTCGGCGGTCTGCCAGGGGCCGTCGTCCACCCGCACCTCCACGCGCTCGATGCCGCGGGTCGGCGCCCACGCCACCCCCGCGATGACGCCACGACCGGCGGGCACGGTGGTCCCCGGGCGGGGGACGTCGATGCGGGACTGCGTCTTGACGGGGCCCTCCTTGGCCCATCCCCGCGGGATCCAGTACCCCTCCACGTCGTCCCAGCGTGTGAGCTCGATCGCGGCGAGCCACTTGGTGGCGGAGACGTAGCCGTACAGGCCCGGTACCACCAGCCGCGCCGGGAAGCCGTGCTCCAGCGGCAGCGGTTCGCCGTTCATGCCCACCGCCACCATCGCCTCGCCCACGTCCAGGGCGGTGACCGTGGGGAACCCGGCGGTGAAACCGTCCACCGAGCGGCCGATGAGCTGGGTCGCTCCCTCCTGCACCCCGGCGCGCTCGAGGAGTTCGCGCAGCGGCACGCCCTGCCAGCGGGCGTTGCCGACGAGGTCACCGCCCACCTCGTTGGACACGCACGACAGCGTGACGTCCGCCTCGATGTGCGGGAGGTCCAGGAGTTCCCGGTAGGTCAGCGAGAACGGCCGGTCGACCATCCCGCGGACCTCCATGCTCCAGGTCTCGGGGTCGACGACGGGAACGCGCAGCGCGGTGTCGATGCGGAAGAACCGATCGTTGGGCACGAACAACGGGGTCAGGCCGGCGATCTCCAGGTCGGCCTCCGGGGGCACCGGGCCCGCGGGCCGGGCCGGGGCCGGCAACCGGACCGCCGCGCGCAGGCGCCCGAGCTGCTCGCGGCCCGCCAGCAGCCAGCCCCCCGCGCCGCCCAGGACGCCGAGCGCGGTGGCCGTGCCGGCGAACGCGACGAAGCGGCGCCGGTCCACCCCGGTGCCGTCCGCGGTGCGCGGCACCGCCATCCGGAGCAGCCGGTGCAGCACGGCGACGCCGACGAGCACCCCCAGGGCGCCGACGGCCACCGCGGGAAGGGCCGCCGTCCGCGGGTCCTGCAGCGCGGCGGCCACCCCGGCGGCGGCCACGGCCGCGAAGGCGGCGGCGGCGGGGACGAACCACCGGCGGGCCAGCACGCCGAGGGCGGCACCGAGGACGGCGCACACCAGGAGGATGCTGAGGACGAGGACGGGCTTGTCGGCGCGCCCCAGCAGCGCGATCGCGGCCCGCTCCAGCCATCCGGGCACGCTGTCGATGACGGCGTCACCCACGGCGAGCACCAGGGACGGCACCGGCCCGACGAGACCCGCGGCCAGTTCCACGGCGCCCAGGGCGGCGGCGACCGCCGCCACACCGGCGAGGGCGCCGCGCCGTGCCGTGCCGCGCTCCCGCTCGGAGCGGCCCTGGTCAGCGGGGGACGTCGAGGCGGCGGCCATGCCGCTCATGGTGCCCCCGGCCCGGCACCTCCACGCGCCCGCGACCGCCCGGGGCCGGAAATGACGCAAGAACGTCATGCGCGGTCGTGCGGCTGCGGCGCGAAGGGCGGCGCGACCCGCGGCGCCGCCCGGACCCTCAGGAGCCGGTCGGCTGGGCGACGCCGGCGACGATGCCGGCGGCGAGGTCGCGCAGCTTGACGTTCCGGTTCTGCGAGGCCCTGGTCAGGATCCGGAAGGCCGCCTGCGCGTCGCAGCGGTTCTGGGCCATGATCACGCCCATGGCCTGGTCGATGACCGCGCGGCTGTCCATCGCGGTCCGCATCTGCTCGGCGAGCTGGGCGGCGCCGGTGTAGGCGACGGCGTTGCCGACCGCGACCGCCAGGTGGGAGGCCAGCTCGTGCGCGACCGCGATGTCCTCGTCGGAGAAGGCCCCCGGCTTCCGGGAGTAGCAGTTCAGGGCGCCGACGATCTCGGTCTGCACCGGCAGGGGCACCGAGAGGGAGCTCCGGACGCCGTGGGCGGCGACGTGGGCGGTGTAGTCCGGCCAGCGGGTCTCCGAGCGCGTGTCCTCGATGAGCAGGACGGTGCCGGTGAGGCCGGCCTCGATGCAGGGGCCGTAGCCGTGCTCGTACTGCAGCTCGTCGGCGTCCAGGGCGAGCCTGCCGGTGTGGGCCGCCGTCCACGGCCTGCCGCTGCGCACCAGCGTGGTCGACACCTCGTCCGCCCCGTGCAGGCAGTCCCTGGCGATGACGACGAGCTGGTGCAGGACGTCCTCCAGCGACCCCTCGCCGAGCCGGACGCCCAGCAGGGCCGTCGTCGCCGACGGGGGGAGCTGAGGCATGCGACCGAGCCTAACGCCGGATCGGCGCCCCACCTCCGCCGCCGGGGCGGCGCCGTGCGCGCGGGCCTGCCTACGCTGGGCCGGTGCCCGCCCGACGCCGTCACCGACGCCCCCGCCCGGGGCCCGCGCCGGCGCGTGTGACCCTCGACGCCCTGGACCTCGTCGCGGACCCGCCGGCCCGTCCGCTGCCCCACGGCGGCGTCCCCGGTGCGGTGTGGAGCGCGTGGCGCGCCCGCCGCCCCGACGGGCCGCCTGCGCGGCCGCTGACCCTGACCCACAGCCGCCCGGCGTCCGCCCCCTCGCCATGGGCGGGGCAGCAGCCGCCGTTCGACTGGCCCGACGTCCTGGTGACGCTGCACCGCCACCTCCTGCTCCCGGACCTGCGGCACCGGGTGGAGGTCGCCGCGCTCGGCGCGACCGTCCGCCTGACCCGCCTCGACGGAGCCCCGCTGGCGCTGGCCGACCCGGCGGCCCGGTTGCGCGCGCACGGCGTGCTGAGCGGGCGCCGCGTCGACCTCGACCCCGGGGAGGTCCTGGCCTTCGCGCTGCTGCACGCGGAACTGCGCTCGTTCCTCGCCGCGCACCCCCCGGGCGGGGGCCTCGACCTGCGCCTGGTGCTCGCCGCGGCCGACGTCGGGCTGAGCGCGGCGGACGTCGAGGCGGCCCACGCGGCCGGGACGCTGACCCCCGACCGCATCGAGTTCCTCGCCGCCTTCCAGGGAGTGGACGGGCGGATGTTCGACGGATCCGGGAGAACCCCCGCATGAGCCAGCAGCACACGGACACCTGCGACGCGCTGGGCATCGCCCTGCTCGCCAACGTCCCCGTCGTCCTGTGGGGGCCGCCCGGGCAGGGCAAGTCGTCGGTCATCCGGGAACTGGCGGAGGGCATGGGCGCCCACCTGGAGACGGTCATCGCCTCGATCCGCGAGCCGAGCGACTTCGCGGGGCTGCCGATCGTCGACGCCGGCTCGGGAACGGCCGTCCTGGCGCCGCCGTCGTGGGCGGTGCGGCTGCGCGACGCGGTGGAGGAGGGGCGGGCGGGCATCCAGTTCTACGACGAGGTCTCGACCGCGCCCCCCGCGACGCAGGCCGCGCTGCTGCGCCCCATCCTCGAGGGCGTCGTCGGCGACCTGCGGCTGCCCCCGCAGGTCCGCACCGTCGCCGCGGCGAACCCGCCGGACGTCGCGGCCGACGGGTGGGACCTCGCCCCGCCGGTCGCCAACCGCTTCCTGCACCTGACGTGGACCCTGGACGCCGCGACCGTGCGCGAGGGGTTCACCGGCGGCTGGCCGGCCGTCACCGTGCCGCAGGCGGACGAGGCGGAGGTCGCGGCCCTGCTGGAGCAGGCGACGACGCTCGTCGGGGTGTTCCTCGGCTCGAAGCCCGAACTGGTCACGCGGATGCCGTCGTCCTCGGAGGAGGCCGGCCGCGCGTTCCCCACCCCGCGCTCGTGGGAGATGGCGGCACGGCTGTACGCCCACGCCCGTGCCGCGGGGATGAACAGCACGGTGGTCACCCTCCTCGTCGCGGGCACGGTGGGGGTCGCCGCGGCCGGGGCGTTCCTGGCCTACGTCCGCGAACTGGACCTGCCCGACCCCGAGGAACTGCTGCGCGACCCCGACTCCTACGTCGTGGACCCCCAGCGCACCGACAAGACGTACGCCGTGGCGGCCTCGGTGTGGGCCGCGACCGCCGCGGACAACACCGTCGAGCGGTGGCTGAACTGCGGCCGGGTGCTGGCCAGGATCGCCGACGCCCGCAGCGCGGACATCGCGTTCTCCTACGGCCGCAGGTGGGCGCAGGACCGCCCGGCGGGCGCGATGCCGACACCGCAGATCATCGCCTCCCTCGGCCCGATCCTGCAGGAACTCGGCCTGCTGACCCGCGACGCATGAACCGGCGGGAGCGGGGCGGGCAGCGCACCCCGGGCCGCGGGGGCGGCGCCGCGGCGGGGGAGTCGCTGGAGGAGCGGGCCGCCCTGCGCCTGGCCGCCGGTCGTGCCAGGGCCTGCGACCTGATGCCGTACCTCAGCGACGCGCTGTACGCCGTCAAGGCCGTTCCCACCACCGCGATCCCCACCGCCGGCATCGACCCGCGCTGGCGGATGCACTACAACCCCGAGTTCGTCCTCACCCTCGACGTGGCCGAGGTCGTCGGCGTCTGGCTGCACGAGGTCGGCCACCCCCTGCGGGGGCACCACGAGCGGTTCGAGGCCCTCGCCGAACCGCAGGAACGCCACCCGCTGTTCAACCAGGCCGGGGACTGCGCCATCAACGACGACCTGCGGGCGGCCGGGATCCGCCTGCCCGCCCTCAAGGCCTGGTACCCGGAACGGGTGCCCGGTGCCGGTCCTGGCATGACGGCGGAGCAGATCTACCGGCTCCTCGTCGCCGGCCCCGCGGGCCGTCGGCTGGCGGCCGCCTCGCCGTCCCTGCTGCTGCTCCCCGCCGCTCTGCGCCACGACCACGGGGTGCCGACCCGGGTCCTCGGGCACACCCGCGAGGCGTTCCTCACCGGGCTCGCCAGCGTCGTGCTCCGCGGCCCCGACGGCGCCGCCCGCACCGGCGAGGGCGGTTCGCCGGCAACCGGGCCGGTCACGGTCCACGACGAGCGCACCGTCTCCTTCGACCTGCGGGTGCGGCTGCCCGCGGGGGAGCACACCGTCGAGGTCACCTGCGGTGGCACCGGCGCGAGCGCCGTGCTGGAGGTCACGGCACCGACGATCGCCTTGCGCCCGGACCACCTGCCCCGCAGGCGCGGTGAGCGGGAGAAGGTGGTGGTCGCGGGCCGGGAGACGCGGTTCACCGCCGCGTCGGTCGTGGAGGTGCTCGACGCGGGCGGTGCCCCCGGCGCAGCGCCCGGCGTCGTGCCGGGCGTCGTGTCGAACGTCGCCCACGTCAGCGCCACCTACCTGACGTTCGACCTCGGCCCCGTCCCCGACGGCGCCTACCTCGTGCGCGTGGGCGACGGCGGCGAGGTCGTGCAGGCGGTGCTCCCCGTCGGCCTGCCGCACCTGGACCTCAGCCCCGGCCGGCTGCCCAGCGGCTACGCGGTACCGGCGCCGGTGGCGCTCGTCGGTGACGACGTGACCCTCGACGCGACGAGCACCGTGGACCTCCTCGACCCGGCGGCCGGAACCGCGCCGCTGGCCGGTGCGACGGGAAGGCCGACGGTGGCAGGCCCGGGCGTCCTGAACGTGGAACTGACCCGCAGCCTGCCCGACGGGCGCTACCTCGTCGTGGTCACCACGGCCGGTGAGCGAGCCGTCGCGACCCTCACCGTCGGCGCGGACCGTCCCGAGGGGACGGCGCCCCTGCCCGCGACCGCCGGCCACGACGACTGCGGTTCCGGTGCCGGCGGTCCGCGCCGCCCGTGGGAGGGAGACTCCGGCGGTCGCGACGCCGCCGGGAACGACGACGGCAGCGTGGACGCGGGACGCGCCGAACTGATCCGGCGGCAGACCGCGCAGAACGTCCTGGAGCACGCCCGCAGCCGGGGTTCCGTTCCCGCGGGTCTGCAGCGGTGGGCGGAGTCCACCCTCACGCCGGTCGTCGACTGGCGCCGGGAGCTGGCGAGCGTCACCCGGCGGGTCAGCGCCCACGTCGCCGGGATGCGCGACTACTCCTACGCCCGACCCTCCCGGCGCAGCTCCTCGACCCCGGGAGTGGTGCTGCCCGCGATGCGGCAGCCACGACCGCCCCGGGCCGCCGAGGTCGTCGACACCTCGGCCTCGGTCACCGACGAGATGCTCTCGCGGGTGCACGCGGAGACGGAGGCGATCATCCGCCGCTGCCACGGGGCCGGGGTGCAGGTCATCGCCTGCGACGCCGCCGCGGGGCGGGCGCGCCTCGTCCGGCGGATGCGGGACCTCACGATGGTCGGCGGTGGCGGCACCGACATGCGCGTCGGCATCGCCGCGGCCGCCGCGCTGCGCCCGAGGGTGGACCTCGTCATCGTCGCCACCGACGGCGACACCCCCTGGCCCGAGGACCCGCCCCCGGAGAACCCCGACGCCACGTACGTGGCGCTGCTGCTCGACGGCGACCGCGAGGGGGTGCCGCGCTGGATGCGCAGGATCGTCGTCGAGCGCGACGGCCCCGACGGTCGCTGAGGAGTTCCCCGGGCAGGCGGCGCGGTCCCGGGAGCCGCCTCAGGACCGGATGACCCCCTCGCGGGGATCCCACCGCCACTCCAGGTCGCCCAGTTGCGAGCGCGCGGCGCACAGCCCCTCGTGGCCGGCCTCCAGCGGGCACTCGACCCGGAAGCCGTCGACGCCCGCCTTCACGTCCCCCTCCAGCCACGCCTGCTGCGACCGCTGCGCCGCGGAGGAGTCCAGCAGGCCCTCCTGCACGCCGGGCGCCAGTCCGGCCCCGAAGGCGCGCAGCGTCCGCAGCGCCGCGACCACCTCCGCGACCGGCCCGCCGGGGACCTCCGCGACCCACCGGCTGGACCGGCAGGAGCGTCCCGAGGCAGCGGCGTCGAGCACCACCGGGTGCCCGTCGGGAGCGCGGTGCGTGGCCGTCACCGTGGTGCCGGCGGCCCAGCCGCCCCGGGCGGAGCGCACCAGCTCGTCGAAGGACGAGGCGACGTCCACGACCTGCCCGCGCTGCCGCTTGACGTAGTAGCGCGGGTAGCCCTCGAAGCCCTCGACCCCCGCCGTCGGGGGGTCGGGAGCACCCGCCGCCGCGAACCGGCGCTGGTGCCGCGTCCGCTGGTCCTGGACCGGGTCCCACCTCCGCACCCCCCGAGCATGGCACCCGGTCCCGGCCGCCGCCGCACGACCGGCGGGCGGCGCGGACCTGACCTACGCTGCGAAGGCGTGCCGCAGGCGTCACCGCGCCCGACGCGGGCCCTGCGCGCGTCCGGAGGAGGGCGCACGGTCATCGACGACCGACATGGCGCGCACCGTCACAGCACGAGGGAGCACGCCATGGCTCGCAGCGCCGCATCGATCGTCGAGGGCATCTACGAGGACGTCCTGCGGCGCAACCCCGCCGAGGAGGAGTTCCACCAGGCGGTCCGGGAGGTCCTGGATTCCCTGGCGCCGGTCCTGGAACGCCACCCCGAGTACGCCGAGCTGAAGACGATCGAGCGCATCTGCGAGCCGGAGCGGCAGATCATCTTCCGGGTGCCGTGGACCGACGACCACGGCGAGGTCCACATCAACCGCGGGTTCCGGGTGGAGTTCAACTCCGCCCTCGGCCCCTACAAGGGCGGGTTGCGGTTCCACCCCTCGGTCTACCTGGGCATCGTCAAGTTCCTCGGCTTCGAGCAGATCTTCAAGAACGCCTTGACCGGGCTGCCGATCGGCGGGGGCAAGGGCGGGGCCGACTTCGACCCGAAGGGCCGTTCCGACGCGGAGGTCATGCGGTTCTGCCAGTCGTTCATGACGGAGCTCTACCGGCACCTGGGGGAGCACACCGACGTGCCCGCCGGTGACATCGGTGTCGGGAGCCGCGAGATCGGCTACCTCTTCGGGCAGTACAAGCGCATCACGAACCGCTACGAGTCCGGCGTCCTCACCGGCAAGGGCCTCGGCTGGGGTGGCGCCCGGGTCCGCACGGAGGCCACCGGCTACGGCGCCGCCTTCTTCGCCTCGGAGATGCTCAGCGCCCGCGGAACCTCCCTGGAGGGTCGCACCGTGGTCGTGTCCGGTTCCGGCAACGTGGCGCTGTACGCCGTGGAGAAGGCGTCCCAGCTCGGCGCCCGCGTCATCGCCTGCTCCGACTCCGGTGGGTTCGTCGTCGACGAGGCGGGTCTCGACCTCGAGGTGCTCAAGCAGGTCAAGGAGGTGGAACGGGGACGGCTCAGCAGCTACGCCGAGCGGGTTCCCTCCGCCCGCCACAGCACCACCGGGTCCGTCTGGGAGGTCCCCTGCGAGGTGGCGATCCCCTCGGCGACCCAGAACGAACTCGACGGCGACGACGCCGCGCGCCTGGTGCGCAACGGCTGCATCGCCGTGTCCGAGGGAGCGAACATGCCCTGCACGCCGGAGGCGGTGGAGGTCTTCCGCGAGGCGGGTGCGGCCTTCGGTCCCGGCAAGGCGGCCAACGCAGGCGGAGTGGCCACGTCGGCTCTGGAGATGCAGCAGAACGCCTCGCGGGACAGCTGGACCTTCGAGCACACCGAGGCCCGGCTGCAGCAGATCATGCACGACATCCACGCCTGCTGCGCGCAGGCGGCCGAGGAGTACGGATCTCCCGGTGACCTCGTGCTCGGCGCCAACATCTCCGGCTTCACCAGGGTGGCCCACGCGATGCACGCCCACGGGATCATCTGATCGGTGACCGCGGCCGGCGAGCCCGGTCCCGATCGGCCCCGATCGCGCAGCCGACGTACGGCGGGAAGTGGCCGACGGCTCGTCGTGCACCCCCGTCGCGGGGCGCCGTTCCCGGTGCGCGTCGCCTTCTGAACGGGGTGGCCGACGCGCCACCGGGCCCGCTCAGCGCCGCGGCACGTCCTCGCCGTCGACGGGGGAGGGGGACAGGTCCTCCCCGGCGATGCCGCCCGTCCCCGTGGACAGGAGGGTGTGCTCGCCGCCCGTGCTCCACTCCGCGATCAGCAGGGTGGCGTCGTCCTGCAGGACCCCGCCCTGGTGGTCGAGGACGTCGTGGCTGATGCGGCGCAACGTCTCCGGGGTGGGCAGGCGGGCGGAGGCGGAGCGTTCCAGGTGCTCGACGAGGCGGTCGAGCCCGAAGAACTCCCCGTCGCGGCCCCGGGCCTCGGTGATGCCGTCGGTGTAGCAGACGATCCAGTCGCCCGGTTCGAGGGCCTCCTCGGCGACGGGGGCGTGCCCGTCGCCGAGGCCGAAGAGGATGCGCACGCCGCCGCTGAGTTCCTTCACGACCCTGCCCTCGCGCATGAGCAGCGGCGCGGGGTGGCCGGCGTTGAGGTAGCGCAACCGCCCCGTGGGCAGGTCTAGTTCTGCCAGGACGCCGGTGGCGAAGCGCTCGCCGTTGCTGTGCGCACCGACGTGCTCGTCCATGGCGGCGGCGCTGCCGGTGAGGTCGTGGCCCTGCCGGCGGCGGTTGCGGTAGGCGGACAGGGCCACCGCGGCGAGCACGGTGCCCCGCAGGTCGTGCCCGGTGGCGTCCAGCACGGCGAGGTGGGCGGTGTCGTCGACGACGCTGTAGTCGAAGGCGTCGGCCGCCACGTCGTAGCAGGGCTGCAGGAACCCGGAGAGCACCAGGCCGTCGCAGGCGAACGTCAGCGGCGGCAGCAGCTGCTGCAGCAGTTCCGAGGCCACCGTGCGCTCGCGGCGGCGCTTCAGCCGGTCCAGGGCGTCGCCGTAGGGGCGCTTGGCGGCGATCAGGTGCCCCGTCAGGTGGCCCAGCAGCCGGCACCGCTCGGCGTCGGTCGCGTCGTCGAGGTCGATGCCGCCGGGCGCGCTCACCTCGAGGACGCCGAGGCGGTCGGCGCCGTCCACCACGGGGATCCAGACCCCGCGCCCCTCGCCGGAGGCGGTCACGGGCTGCACCGTCCGGAAGCAGCGCCCCGCCAGGGTGGTGTCGACGGCCTGCGGCCGGCAGGGGTGCATCCCCATCGGCGGTGCCGGGACGAGCAGTCGCTGCTCGTAGTCGACGACGTGCAGGACCGCTGTCCACCCCAGCGTCCGCGCCGACTCCAGCACGACCTCGGGCAGCTGCCCCGGGGTGGCCAGGTGGACGCGGTCGAGGAACGTCCGCACCATCGCCAGCGTCAGCTCGTCGGCACCGGGCACCATGGGCCGACCGTAGCGGCGCGGGCTGCTCCGGCACCCGCGAACGGACCGGGGCGCCCACCGCCACGCGGCGCTCAGGAACCCGCGGGCGCCCCCACGGGCGTCGCCGAGGGCACCTGCTGCCGGCTGCGCAGCAGGTCGGTGATCGCGTCGGCCGGCTGCGGCCGCGCCCACAGGTAGCCCTGCGCCTGCGGGTACCCCAGCTCCACCAGGGCCCGCTGCTGCTCAGCGGTCTCCACGCCCTCGGCGAGCACCCGCACCCCGAGGGCAGCGCCCAGGTCGGCGACCGCGCGCAGGATCGGCGCGTCGGTCACGAACGACCTGTCCGCCTTGAGCTTGCCCACCTGGAAGCGGCGCAGCTGCGCGAGGGAGGAGTAGCCGCTGCCGAAGTCGTCCACCGCCAGCTCCACCCCCGCCTCGTGCAGGGCGCGCAGGTTGGCGCTGCTGACCTCGTTGGCCTCCAGCAGGACGCCCTCGGTGACCTCCAGGCAGAGGTGCTGCGGGCTGACGCGGGTCTGGGCCAGCAGGCGCTGCACCTCGGCGGCGAATCCGGGGCGCTGGAGCTGGACGGGGGAGACGTTGACCGCGACCTCGAAGGCCGGGTGCAGGCTCTGCCACCACGCGGTGTGCTCCAGGGCGGTGCGCAGCACCGTGCGCCCGAGGGTGTGGATGAGGTCGGAGTCCTCGGCGATGGCGATGAACTCCTCCGGCGGCACCGCCCCGTAGCGCTCGCAGTTCCAGCGGGCCAGGGCCTCCACCCCGAGGACGTGGCCGCTGGCGGGGTCCACGACGGGCTGGAACGCCACCGAGAGCGCCCCGGAGCCGCTCTCCACGTCGTGGCGGAGCTGGTTCTCCAGGTCGAGGTGGCGCTGGGCGTCGCGGCCCATGCTCTCGTCGAAGAGCTCCGTGTGCCCGCGCCCGCGCGCCTTCGCCTTGTACATCGCCGCGTCCGCCTCGCGCAGCACGGCGCCGAGGTCGCTGTCGCCGTCGCGGCCGCGGGCGAAGGCGATGCCCGTGCTGGCGGTCACGTGGACCTCCTGCGCCTCGTCGCCGGGCTCCGTCCCGCCGATGAGGAAGGGGGCGCGCAGGACCTCCCGCAGGTGGGTGGCGACGACGAGGGCGTCGCGCGGTTCGTGGACGTCCTGCACGATCACCGCGAACTCGTCGCCGCCGAGGCGGGCGAGGGTGTCGCTGGCGCGCATCGCTCCCCGCAGGCGCCGGGCGATGGCGACGAGCAGCTCGTCGCCGCAGCGGTGGCCGCGGCTGTCGTTGACGAGCTTGAAGCGGTCGACGTCGATGAGCAGCACGGCGACGTCGGTGCCGAAGCGGTGGGTGCGGGCGACGGCCGCGGCGAGGCGGTCGGCGTAGAGGGTGCGGTTGGGCAGCCCTGTCAGGGCGTCGTGCAGGGACTGCTCCTGCGCGCGGGCCTCGCTGGCCGCGAGCGCCCGGGACAGGTGGATCGTGGAGTACGCGGCCACCAGCACCGCGACCCCGAACATCACCGGCATCCACAGGGCGGGCAGGCCGGCGGTGCGGACCGGAAGGCCCATCAGCGCTCCGGCGCCGCCGAGCATCACCCCGAGCACGAGGAGCATCGGCCGCCGCGGCAGGGCGGCGCAGATGAAGGGCACCCGCAGCAGGCAGTGCGCGATGAGCGCCGCGTGCGCGAACGGCACCAGGGAGAACGCGAGCACGAGCTCGGCGATGTCGAGCAGCAGCAGGACCGGCAGGGTCCACCGGTGCCGGCGCCGCCCGCGCGTGGCCAGCAGCCAGGCGGCCGCGCCCGCCCGCCCGAGCAGGCCGACCGCGGCGACGGCGTGGAAGGCGGGCGGCGCGGGCGTCGCGAGCGACGTCAGGCCGAAGAGGACGGTCACCAGGAAGATGACCGCCAGGACCGAGTCGGGCACCGCCCGCACCCCTGCCCTGCTGAGGACCGCGGAGCTGGTGGGCTCCGGTCGGCGTGCTGCAGCCACGTCGTCCGCCTCCTGGTGGGGTCCGGCCGCTTCTGCGGAGAACCGGTGAGCCGTCGGTCGCCCGGCGGCCCTCCAGCATCACCTGATGACAGGCGGTTGTCACGCGATTGCACACAGTTAGTTGAGAGTTTGTCGGCCTCGCGTCCCCCTGGGACGGCGCACACCGGCCGACCGTCACGCCGCGTGTCGGCGCCGGTCAGGAACTGCTCCATCCGGGGGACTCAAGTTCTCGCGGCACCCGCCGATGGAGGAGGTGGTCGACCGACGACCGCACGTGAGCGGAACAGCAGGTGGGGATGAGCGCAGGAGCGGGCGAGGCAGGGCACGAGGAGGGGCGTCAGCCGGGGACGGACCGCGTCTCCGACCCCACCCGCCTGGCGGCGCTCGCGGCCACCGGCCTCGTCCCCCGCCCGCAGACCCCCGGCGCCCCGGGCGTCGGTCCGGGCTGGGCGCCCGCCCTCGACCGGCTCACCGGCCTCGCCTCCCGGCTGCTCGGCGCCCCGGTGACCCTGGTCTCCCTCGTCGACGCCGACCGGCAGTGCTTCGTCAGCGAGGTCGGACTCACCGGGTCCCTGGCCGAGGAGCGCGGCACGCCCCTGACGCACTCCTACTGCCGCCACGTCGTGGACACCGGTGAGACCCTCGTGGCGCCCGACGCGCGGGAGCACCCCCTGCTGCGGGGCAACCCCGCCATCGCCGACTACGACGCGATCGCCTACCTCGGCGTCCCCGTGCGCACCCCGGGCGGCCAGGTCCTCGGCTCGCTGTGCGCCCTCGACACCGAACCCCGGAACTGGACCGCCGCCGACGTCGCGCTGCTGGAGGACCTCGCCGCCGCCGCGTCCTCGGAGATCGCCGCCCGGCTGGCCGCACAGGAGGCCCTCGAAGCCGCCACCCGCACGCAGCGGATCCTCGAAACCACCCAGGACGCCTTCATCTCCCTCGACGGCGCGGGCCGGATCACCGGCTGGAACCGGGCTGCGGAAGCCCTGTTCGGCTGGAACGAGGTGGAGGCGCTGGGGCACGCCCTCGACGAGCTGATCATCCCCGCGCGCTTCGGAGCCTGCCACGCGCAGGGCCTCGCCCGGGCCGTGGCCGCGGGCGCCTCCGCGCTCTCCGGGCGGCTGCTCGAACTCAGCGCCGTGCACCGGGGCGGGCGGGAGTTCCCCGTCGAGCTGGCGATGACCGCCATGGAGGGGGCCGGTGGGCTCACCTTCCACGCCTTCCTCCGCGACATCAGCGCCCGCAAGCGCAGCCAGCAGCTCCGCGACGTCGAGCACGACGTCTCCCAGGTCCTGCTGTCCGCACGCTCCGTGCTCGAGGCCGCCGACGCCGTGGTCCGCTGCGTCGGCGAGGGCCTCGACTGGCACTACGTCGAGCACTGGCAGCTCGACCCTGCGCGCGGCCGCCTCGTCCGCCTCGCCGGCTGGTCCGGCGACCCCGCCGTCGCCGCCGGGATGGGTGCCGTCGCCGACTGCAGCCTCGACGAGGGCGTCCTCGGGAGCGTCCTCGCCGAGGGGGGAGCCCAGTGGGTCACCGAGCCCGGCGCGGTGGCCTGCCGGCGCTCCGCCCGCACCGAGGCCCTGGGCCTGCGCACCTGCGTGGCCATCCCCGTCCGCAACGGCGAGGACGTCGACGGCGTCCTGGTGCTCTTCGACCGCCGTCGCCACGCCGAGCGCGACACCGAGCTGCTGGCCTCGCTGGAGGCGCTCAGCGGCCACATCGGGCAGTTCGTGCACCGCCGCCGCGCCCAGGACCTGAACCGCGAGCTCGCGCGCACCCGGCGCGACTTCGACCGCGCCATCGCCAACGTCACCGACCACCTCTGGACCGTGCAGGTCCTGCCCGACGGCCGGCTGGAGCGCGTCTACTCCAGCCCCAGCGGGCGGCACGTCCACGGCGGGGAACTGCCCGCTGACGCCGACGTCCTCACCGCGCTGACGCGCAACCTGCACGAGGACGACACGGCCGCGTTCGCCGCCTTCCATCGCGCGGTGGCCGTGGAGGGGCGGCGTGCGGAGGTCGAGTGCCGGGTCCGCGGCGTGGACGGCCGCGTCCGCTGGATCTGGTTCCGCGCCGCACCCCGGCACGAGGGGGAGGAGCACTACGTCGACGGGGTCAGCACCGACATCACCGGGCGCCGGGAGGCGGAGCACGCCCTGCGGCAGCAGGCGGCGCTCCTGGAACTGGCACCCGCGGCGATCATCGTGCGCGACCTCGCCAGCCGGGCCACGTACTGGAACCGGGCGGCGCAGGAGATGTACGGCTGGGAGGCGTCCTCCGCGCTCGGCTGCGTCACACACCGGCTGCTGGACACGGTGTTCCCGGTCAGCCGGCGGGCCGTCGACGAGGCGCTGGAGGCCGCCGGGCGCTGGGAGGGAGAACTCGACCACCTGCGCGCGGACGGCACCCGCATCACCGTCCTCAGCCGCCAGGCGATCCAGCGCGGTCCGGACGGAGCCCCCGCGGCCATCCTGGAGTTCAACCTCGACGTCACCGACCGCAAGCGCACCGAGCAGGAGCTCGCCGACAACGAGCAGCGGCTGCGCACGCAGTTCTCCCTCGCGACCGTGGGCCAGGCGACGATGGGGCTCGACGGCGCGTTCGTGCAGCTCAACCCGGCCCTGGCCGCGATGCTCGGCTGCACCGTGGAGGACCTCCTGGGGCGCACGATGGACGAGGTGACCCACCCCGACGACCGGGCGGGCAACCGCCGCACGGCGGCACGGCTGTTCGCCGGTGACGAGGACTCCATCGAGCGCACGCAGCGCCTGCTGCACGCCGGCGGGCGCGCCGTGGACGCCACCATCGGGATGTCCCTCGTGCGCGACAGCGGAGGCCGTCCGCGCAGTTTCGTCGCCGTCGTCCAGGACGTCACCGCCCGCCTCGCCGCAGAACGCGAGCGCGACGCCGCCGCCGCGGAACTGGCGCAGCGCAACCGCGACCTGGAGTCCAGCAACACCCAGCTCGCCGCCGCCAACGTCCTCAAGCTCGACCTCATGGGAATGCTCTCCCACGAGATCGGCGGGCCGCTCACCACGATCTCCGGCTACGCGGAGATGCTCCTCGACGACCCCACCGCCCTCGACGAGGGCACCGGCGCGGGACTGCGCGCCATCCAGCGCGCGGCAGCGCGCGTCGCCGAGCTGCGCGAGGAGGTGCTCACCATGTGCACCCTGGACGCCGACCGCATGCACGCGAACCCCGAGCCCCTGCACGTGGCGCGAGCGCTCGCGGAGCTGCAGGCCGCACTGGAGACCGACGTTCCCGTCTCCTGCCCGGAGGGCCTGGAAGTGCTCGTGCACCCGGCCCACTTCCAGCAGGTCGTCACGAACTTCCTCTCCAACGCCGCCAAGTACGGTGGCGGGGCCATCGCCGTCACCGCCACCGTGCTCCCCGGCGAGCCGGGGCGGGCGCGCATCGAGGTCCACGACAACGGCCCCGGCGTCCCCGAGGAACTGCGGCCGCACCTGTTCGAGCGCTACACCCGGGCCAGCGCCACCCGCAGCGTGTCCGGCCACGGCCTCGGCCTCTACATCGTGAAGGGCCTCGCGGAGGCGAACGGCGGAACGGTGGACCACGCGCCGCGGATCCCCTCGGGCAGCACCTTCGCCGTCGAACTGCCGCTGGCCTGAGCGGAACCGGCCGGAGCGGGCCGAAGCGTGGGGGGCGTGGGTCGGGCGGGGACGTTCGGCCGCGACACGCCGGCGTGTCGCGTGCGGAACGTCCCCGCCCGAGTGGGGCCAGCTCGGGAGTTCAGGCGGGGGCCAGCACCAGCGACGCCGCCAGTCCCGTCATCACCACCGCGATGGAGCCGTCCAGGACCCGCCACGCCGACGGCCGCGCGAACACCGGCCGCAGCAGCCGCGCGCCGTAGCCGAGCGCGGAGAACCACACGACGCTGCCCACCGCCGCCCCCGCCGCGAACCACCACCGCTGCTCCCCGTGCGTCTGGGCGATCGAGCCGAGCAGGACGACGGTGTCGAGGTAGACGTGCGGGTTCAGCCACGTCAGCAGCAGGCAGGTGCCCACCGCGGAGGACAGCGGCACCCGCGCACCCGTGTCACCGGCGTCCAGCGCGGCCGGGCGCAGCGCGCGGCGGGCGGCCAGCACGGCGTACCAGACCAGGAACGCCGCGCCGCCGTAGCGGATGACCGGCAGCAGCCACGGGACCCGCTCCAGCACCGCCCCCGCACCGCCGACACCCGCGGCGATGAGGACCGCGTCGGAGACCGCGCACAGCGCCACCACCGCCGGCAGGTGCTCGCCGCGCAGGCCCTGGCGCAGCACGAAGGCGTTCTGCGCGCCGATCGCGACGATCAGGGACAGCCCGAGGCCGAGGCCGGAGAGGGTGGCGAGCAGCGCCGCGGAGAGGAGCACCCCTCGACGCTAGGCGCCGTCCCATCCTCACTCCAGCTCATGTTCCTTCCCGACCATTAGCGTTGCTGTTCGTGGACCTCGACCCCGGCCAGCTCCGCGCGCTCGACGTGGCGGTGTCCCAGGGCACCTTCGAAGCGGCGGCGCGGGCCCTGCACGTCACCCCCTCCGCCATCAGCCAGCGGATCCGCGCGCTCGAGATCGCCACCGGGCGCGTCCTGCTGGTCCGCACCAGGCCGGTGCAGGTCACCGACTCCGGCCGCGTCGTGCTGCGCCTCGCGCGGCAGGTGGCGCTGCTCGCGGCCGAGGCCGCCCGGGAGCTGGGCAGCGGACCCGGCGACGGCGAGGCCCCGCGGCAGCGGCCGTCCGTGCCGGTCGCCGTCAGCGCCGACTCCCTCGCCACCTGGATCCTGCCCGCCCTGGCGCCGCTCGCGGCGGACCTGGACCTGCACCTGCACCGGGAGGACCAGGACCGCACGACCGTGCTGCTGCGGGAGGGCTCGGTGATGGCCGCCGTCACCGCGGAGGCCGAGCCCGTCCCCGGCTGCCGCTCCGTGCGGCTGGGGGCCATGCGCTACCGGCCGATGGCGGCACCGGGGTTCGCGGCCCGCTGGTTCTCCGGCGGGGCGACGCCGCAGGCGCTGGCGGAGGCACCCGTCGTGGTCTTCGACCGCCACGACGACCTCCAGCACGGGTTCCTGCGCCGTCGCGCCGACCGCCCCTCCCCGGACGCGCCCGTGGAGCCGCCCGTGCACCTGGTGCCGTCCTCGGAGGGGTTCCTCACGGCGGTGCGCCTGGGCATGGGCTGGGGGATGCTGCCCGACCTGCAGAGCGCCCCGCACGAACGGGACGGCGAACTCGTCGACGTCGACCCGCGCGGCGGCGTGGACGTCGTCCTGCACTGGCAGCAGTGGAAGCTGCGCTCGCAGTCGCTGGACCGGGTGGCGGCGGCCGTGGGCGAGGCGGCCCGGCAGCGGCTGATCCAGTCCGGTGCCCGCGCTGCGCCGTCCGAGTGACCGGTGCTCAAGGTCGCCCGCGCGGACGCCGACGGAGGGACGTGGTGGACCGGTGGTGGGTGGCCTACGCGTCGGCGGCAGCCGTCGCGGCGCTCACCTACGCCCTCCTGCCGGCAGGTGCGGCCCGGGACGTGCTCTTCCTGTGCCTCGCCGCCCCCGTGGTCGCCGTGATCCTGGTGGGGGTGCGCCGCAACCGGCCGGTGCGGCCCGCGCCGTGGTACCTGATGGCGGCCGGGACGGTCCTGCTGGTCGCCGGTGACGCGATCTTCAGCTACCACGTGCGGGTCCTGGAGCAGGAGCCGTTCCCGTCGGCCGCGGACGTGGCGTACCTCGCCGCCTACCCCGTGCTGGCGGCGGCCTTCATGCTGCTCGTGCGGGGCCGGCAACCCGGACGCGACCGCGAGAGCCTCATCGACTCGAGCATCTTCACCATCAGCCTGGGCCTGCTCACCTGGGTGCTCGTGGTGCGCCCGACGGCCGCGGACTCGGAGCTGACGGCGCTGGAGCGCGGGGTCGCCCTCGCCTACCCGTTGATGGACGTCCTCCTCGTGGGCCTGCTCGTCCGGCTGCTCACCGGGCCCGGTGCCCGCACCGCCTCGTTCTGGATGCTCGCCGCCTCCGGCGCCCTGCTCCTCGCCGCCGACCTGGGCTTCCAGGTCTCGGAGCTGCACGGGGCCGAGGTGTTCCGCTGGACGGAGGTGCTCTTCGCCCTCTCCTACCTGGTGCTGGGGGCCGCCGCCCTCCACCCCTCCATGCGGCTGCTGTCCGAACCCGCGCCGGAGACGGCGGTCGTGTTCACCCGTCGCCGCCTGCTCGCGCTGACCGCGGCCAGCATGGTCGCCCCCGGCGTCCTCGGGGTGCAGCTCGCGCTCGGCGGAACCCTCGACGCGTGGGCGGTCGTCGTCAGCTCCGTGGCGCTCTTCGGCCTCGTCGTCCTGCGCATGAACGGTCTCCTCACCCGCGTCCAGGAGCAGGCCGGCGCGCTCGCCGCGATGGCCCGCACCGACGCGCTGACGGGCCTGCCGAACCGGCGCACCGCGGACGCGGAGCTGGAGCGCATGCGGGAGCGCGCGCAGGAGGAGGGCCGGCCGCTGGTGGTCGCGATGATCGACCTCGACCGGTTCAAGAGCTTCAACGACACCTTCGGGCACCAGGCCGGGGACAAGCTGCTCCGGGGGGCGGCCGCCGCGTGGAGGTCCGGCCTGAAGGGCAGCGGCATCGTGCTCTCCCGCTACGGCGGGGAGGAGTTCCAGGCCGTGGCGGTCGGGCGGACCCTCGGCGACGTCGAGCGGGCCCTGCAGGGCCTGCGCGGCACCACCCCGGCGGGGCAGACGTTCTCGGCGGGCGTCGCCGCCTGGGACGGCACCGAGAGCCTCGCCGCGCTCGTGCGCCGCGCGGACGTGGCCCTCTACGCCGCCAAGCGCGAGGGGCGGGACCGCGTCGTGGCCGCCGCGACCCCCAGGGTCCGGGTCGTGGCCTGACGTCCGTCGTGCCGCTGGAGTGCCGGCCGGGCACGACGGACGGCCGCGCCCGAGGGCCCGGCCGTCCGTGGTGCCTGCTGCAGCGTCGCCCGCCCGGGGCGCCTACTCGGAGATCGCGAGCTCGCGCACGTCCTCGGTGTCGTCGTCGGCGGCGGTGTCCTTCAGGATCAGGAAGAGCCCCGCGTACGGGCCCAGCCACACGCCGAAGCTCTGCAGGTCGTCCACCCAGCCGATCTCCGCGCCCGTGCTGGCGTCCACGACCGCCAGCCGCGGGGTGAACGCCTCCGAGTGCACGGTGCCCTCGATGGTCTCCCCGGTGAAGTTCAGCACCGTCACCTGGATCGGGGCGTCCTCGCGGCCGGCGTCGCCTTCGTCGAGGCGGTGCACCATCACGAGCATCCCCGGGTGCGCGACCGGGGGGACGTCGATCTGCGTGGCGCAGGCGATCCGGTGCTCCGTGCGGGTCTTGAGCACCGAGCGCAGGCCCGACGCGAAGGAGTTCTCCTGCTCCAGCTGCTTCGGCAGCGACCCGTACAGCACCCGCCCGCGCGGCATGCCCGACGCTGAGGCCGTCGCCTCCGGCGCGACGTCCATGAGGTCGTGCGCGCCGCGGTGGACCCAGCGGGTGTCGCCGCTCTCGATGAGGTCGCGCACCTGCTCCGCGGGGACGGGCAGCGCCCCCGCCAGGTCCCAGCCGGACAGGGCGAACACGCCGGGCTGCCAGGCGTTGAACATCGCCATCAGCAGGTGCGCCCGGCGGATGCCCTCGACGTGCTCCTCGCCGATCTCGTCCAGGGTCCGCAGCCCCTGGGTGGCGGCGATGACGGAGGCCGTGGTGCAGGCGATCCCGTTGGTGGTGAAGACCAGGTTGTAGTCGGCCGCCTCCCCGGTGAGGTGCTTGAGCAGGTCCGCGCGGATCGTCTCCGCCAGCGCGCCGCCCCGCACCTCCCGGCCGCGGAAGCGGAACGTGTCCTCGCTGTGCAGGGTCGCCCAGTGCACGAGCTCGTACGTCAGCTCGTCGTGGTTCTGCATCGCGTGCACCAGCGTCACCGGGTCCACGCCCGTCTCCCGCGACGTGCGCAGGGTCAGGCGGAGGAACTCCGTGTCGCCCGTGGCGAGGGCGTGGTGGTAGGCGGGGCGGTTCACGAAGTCGTAGGACAGGTCCGCACCCACCCGGCCGGTGTCGCGGATGTCCTCCATCGTCAGGTTCAGCTCCTGGAAGGTGAACCCGCCGACCTTGCGCACCATGCCGGCGATGACGTGGTTCGCCGCCTGCGACAGCGGGTGTCCCTCCGACCAGGCGGGCAGGCCCTCGGCGCTCTTCTCCACCCCGAGGAACCCGTTGGCGTCCAGCCGCAGCGCGTGCGTGCCCAGGTCGCCCAGGGAGTGCAGGGCGTCGCCGATCACCAGCCGCATCCCGGCGAACGTCGGGTCCAGCCAGTTGATGGAGGGCTGGCCCTGCTTGAAGTAGTGCAGGTACACCCAGCGGCGCACCTTCCCGTCGACACCCCGGACCGGGCCGGTGGCGCTCCAGTTCGTCTCCTTCACGCCGGGCGCGTAGAAGATGACGCGCTGCAGGGCGCCGATGATGTAGCCGTGCTCGGCCAGCTCGGCCTCGGTCGCGGCGTCGAGGTTGACCGCGTCACGGCCCGCCGGCACCTCGGGGAGCAGGTGCCAGTCCTCCTCCGGGATCTCCACCATGTGGTAGATGCCGGGGTAGTCCTCGTACGCCATCTCCGCGAGGCGGAAGTCCGCGCCCTTGCCGGTGTGGCCGGGGACGATGTCGTCGATGACGCTGCCGCCGTGGGCGTCGGCGACCTCGCACATCCGCCGGAACTCGTCCTCCGTGCCGAAGGCGGGGTCGATGTGCGTGCTGATGCGGTCGAAGTGCCCGTCGACGCTGGGCGTCTGCTCCCAGCCGGTGATGCCCCCGGCCAGCTTCACGGGGCCGGTGTGGATGGCGTCGATGCCGATGTTCTGGAACGCCTGCCACAGGTCCTCGTCCCCGATGGCCCCCAGGAAGGACTCACCGGGCCTCGTGATCAGCGAGATGGGGTAGGCGGTGAACCACACGGAGGCCGTGGACAGGGCGCGGCGGGCGTCGGGGCGGGCGTAGGGGTTGCGCCACATGCTCGCCTGCCCGGAGAGCTGCCGGCTGAGGACGTCGGCGTCGGCGAGCATCGACTGCCCCACCAGCCACTGCACGTAGGTGGGGTTGCCCCCGTCGGCGGTGCGCGGGTCCGTGGTCCGCCGGCCGCCGCCGCCCCTCAGCTGAGCGCGCGGGCGGAGACGCTGCGGGCGCCGCGGGTAGCGCGACTCGTCGTAGGTGATCTCCGGTGCGTCGTGCTCGACGACCTCGGTGCCGCCGTCGTCCTCGTTGCTCACAGGGGGATCCTCGCTGTTCCTCGCACGTCCACCCCCACTGGTCTAGCAGTGCGGGGGCCATCGGTCGCCTCGAAGTGGACCTCCGGACGGTATCGGGGAACCGGCCGGGCTGCCCCCGCGGCCCCTCGGGCGGCGGGTCTCGTGCGGGCCGTCCCGACGCGGGAGGATGCCGGCATGACCGGTGCGGGCGACGACCTCGGCGGTGACCCCGGGGGTGACCTCGGCGGTGACCTCGGGGGTGACCTCGGCGGTGAGTCCGTGTGCTGGCTGGAGCGCGTCTGCCCGGACTGCGGGCGCCTCCCCGACGAGCCGGACGGGGGAGCAGCCGGGGACCACGCCCCCGGCTGCAGCGCCCTGCGGAGCCGGGGCGGCTGAGGCGCTCCCGCCCCCGGGAGCGCCCCGCCGTCCCACCGCCCCCGCGGCGCGCATCGGCGCGGCGTCGCGGGGTAGTGCCCGGCAGGAGCGGCCGCCCGGCCGCGCACGGAGCGGAGGCGGCATGGGTTCGCAGTGGTGGGGCACGGACGGGGTCGGTTCGGACCGGCAGGCGCTCGCGCAGACGGTGCACGACCTCGGCTCGGCGCTGTGGTTCGGCGGCGCGGTGATGGGGATCGCGGGGGTGAACAAGTCCGGCGCAGACCTGTCCCAGGGCATCGACCGCATCAGGGTGGCGAGCTCGGCGTGGAGCCGGTTCGCGCCGGTGCAGTGGGCCGGGATCACGGCCGTCTTCGTCGCCGGGGCGAAGCTGACGGCGGGCAGCGCCGGTCGCTACGTCGTGCAGCAGGGCTATCCCAGCCTCGGCGCCGCGAAGGTGGCCGTCAGCGTCGCCGGCGCCGCCGCCACGGCCTTCGCCGCCTACAGCGGCATGAAGGTGGGGAGGGTCGCCGAGGAGCTGCACGCCCGCGGGCGGGACGTCGAGGTGAAGGACGCCTCGATCCCCACCGCCGGCACGCCCGCGGAGCTGGCCGTCTGGCAGCGGCGGCAACGCGCCTCGCAGTACCTCGTGCCCGTGTTCGCGGGCGCCAACATCGCCCTGAACTCCACGCTCGTGCAGTCCTACCGGGCGGGCACCACCGCCCGCGGCGCGCTGCGGCGGCTCCTGCCGGGCTGACGGCCCCGCGCCGTCGACGGATGCGGCACGACGAGGTCGCATCCGTCGACGAGCGGATCCCCGGGTTCACCCGCCGTCGAGCTCCTCCCGCAGCAGGTCGTAGCGGAGGAGGTCCTGCCGGCTGCCGTCGCGCAGGAGCTCCGCCTCGCGGTCCCGTCCCACCTCCCGCGCCCCGAGCCGCACCGCCACCGCCTGCGAGGCCGCGTTGCCCTCCGCCACCCGCACGAGGAGGCGGTGCAGGCCGAGACCCCCGGCCTCCCTGGAGGCCAGGGCGTGCCCCGCCGCCAGCCGCGCCGCGCGGGTCATCACCCCCCGTCCCCGCGCCGCCGGGTGGGTCCACCAGCCCAGCTCCGCGGCGCCCGCCCCGGCACCACGACCGGCGATCATCACGCTCACCGACGCCACGCAGCGGTCGTCCCCGTCCGCGACGCACCAGTAGACGCCCCCGCCCGCGGCGGCCTCCTCCTGCTGGAAGTCGAGGTACCACTCCGCGTGCGCCCGGGTGTACGGCGCCGGCAGGTGCGGCAGCCAGCGCCGGGTCCGGGGGTCGTCGCACGCCTCGACGACGCGCTCGGCGTCGTCCGCCCGCCACGGCCGCAGCCGCACGCCGTCCCCGTCGAGGACCGGCACGTCGAACCACGGCGAGGCCGGCTCCCTCGGGTCCTCCCGGCGCAGGGAGCCCACCCACGCGTCGTGCCGGCCGTCGCGCAGGACGCATCCGCCGCGCAGGACCCCCTCGACCCGGAAGCCGCAGGCCCACGCCACCCGGCGCGAGGCCCAGTTCCCCAGCCGGGCCCTCCAGTGGACCCCCTCCAGCCCGAGCTCGTCGAAGCCCCAGCCCAGCGCCGCCCGCACGGCTCGCACGGTCAGGCCCCGCCCGCGGAACCCGGCGCTGGTGGCGAACCCGAGCTCCGCCCATCCGCTGTCGTCGGGGCGCAGGTGCACCCGGCCCACGTAGCGGCCGTCGTGCTCCACCGCGAAGGACACCAGCGTGCCGTCGGCCCACCCCTGCTCCGCCCGGGCGAGGTGCTCCTCGGCCTCGGCCGCGCCGAAGGGGACGGCGACCCGGGTCCAGCGCTGCTCCTCCGGGTCCTGGCACTGCGCGACGAGCGCGTCCAGGTCCGCGGCGGTGTGCGGGCGCAGCAGCAGGTCCTGCCCGTCGGTGAGCCGGGGAGGCGCCGGGGCGCGGAGTGCGTGCGGACGTCCCATGGCGGTCGATCCTGGCGCACCGGCGAGCGGGCGGTCGAGGCGGTTTCCGCCGGGCCCTGCCGCACACGGACGCGGGCCCTGCTCCTCCGGGAAGGGGCAGGGCCCGCGGTGCGGGGAGAGCGGGTCAGTGCTTCCGGGCGGAACCCCTGTCGTCGCCGTTGTCCTGGTCGGCCAGGAACGAGGACACCCAGGACAGCGGGGCGTTCCAGTTGACCGTGATCTCGTTGGTCGACCAGGAGCCGATGTCGTCGATGAAGCAGAGCTGGGCCGCCGTCGCGCACTGCTCCTGCAGGTGCTTCAGGGCGATCGGGTCGCCGGTGGCCAGCGCGGTGGAGTTCGGCCCGCCGGAGACCGTGCCGGCCGGCGGGTTCGGCAGCGAGGGGTCGACCTGGTTCGCGTACATCCGGGAGTGCTGGTTGCGCACGTCCACGTCGCCGTAGCCGGTGATGTACGAGAGGTTCAGCGCGTTGCGGCCCAGGAGGTAGTCCATCGAGCGGACCACCGCGTCGCGGTAGCGCGTCTCACCGCTGAGGTCGAAGGCCGTCCCCAGCACCTGCATGTTGTTGAGGACCTGGGCGTTCGAGCCCCAGACGTAGTTCCCGTCCCCGGGGGCGTAGGCCTGCCCGAACGGCTGGGCGGCCTGGTCCGCGAGGTAGCGGTCGGCGGCTGCCAGCACCGACGCCCGCGCCCGGCGCAGCTCGGCGGTGTTGAGGCGGCTCGGGACGGTGGCGAGGTCCATCCGGGCCAGCGGCGCGACGTGGCCCCAGTCGAAGCCGCCCGGCCCGAACACGTCGGCGGTGTGCACGGGGGAGCGGAGGACGTCCTTGCGGAACTGCGGCTCACCGGTCGTCAGGTACAGCTCGACGGCGGCCCAGTAGAACTCGTCGGACACGTCGCGGTCGTTGTACGGGCCGCTGCCGGGGTTGGGGTCCAGGGCGCCGTCGGGAGCCGGGGCGTAGAGCGCGGGGTTGGCCTGCGCCGCGGCGTAGGCGGTGCGCGCCGCCGCCAGCAACCGCTGCGAGAACTCCTCGTCGTAGGGCGCGAACAGCCGGGCGCCCTGCGCGGCGGTCGCGGCGACGTTCAGGGTGGCGGCGGTGGAGGGCCGGTAGAGCACGCGCTCCTGCGGGTCGTCGGCCGGGGCGAGCGGCAGGCCCGTCCAGTCCACGTCGGCGACCTTGTGGAAGACCATGCCCTCCAGCGGCCGGCCCGGCTGGACCTGCATCTTCAGGAACCACTCCAGCTCCCAGCGCGCCTCGTCGAGCAGGTCGGGCACGCCGTTGCCGGCCTCGGGGATGCGCAGGGTGCCGTCACCCAGGGCGCCGCGGTCGGCGGTGGGGGCCGTGAGGCTGCGTTCGTACTCCTGCATCAGCTGCGCGACGGCGATGCCGCCGTTGACGACGTACTTGCCGTGGTCGCCGGCGTCGTACCAGCCGCCGGTGACGTCGCTGGTGTAGTCGCACGTCCAGGGCTCGTCACCCTGTCCGACCAGCAGCTCCTGCGAGTCGTCGTCGAGGCGCTGGCAGGGCACGGCGGTGTCGCCGGTGTTGGGCGCGACCCCGACGTGGCCGGCCTCGCGGCCGTAGCCGGGGACCAGGGCGTCGGAGATCGCGATGCCGCTGCGGTTGGTGTGGAAGAACGTCTTGGAGTCGTCGCGCAGGCGCTCGTAGGCGGCGGCGCCGATGTCGAACGGGTGGCTGGTCTCCCCGTCCGCGGTGAGCGTGAAGCCGGTGCCGGCGCTCCGGTGCCCGCCGAAGTCGATGGTGTGGACGTTGAGCGCCGCGGTGGGGTCGACGCCGCGCGGGGTGGTGGTGCCGGTGGCGACGACCCTTCCCGAGCCGTCCCGCAGCTGCCAGGGCAGCGCGGACGTGGAGTCGGTGACCAGCGTGGCGCCCTTGGGTCCCTGCGGGAGGTAGGTCTCCTGGTTGACGCGGACGCGCGGGCCGGTGTCCGGCTGGTACTGCGGCGCCTCGGCCCCGCCCTCGAGGACGACGTCGTCGACGCAGATCGTGTAGGCGACGGGGTTGGTGATGTCCTGCTGGATGGCGAGCTGGGCGGTCAGGGAGCGCGAGGCCGTGAAGAAGAACTCGTGCTCGCCGAAGGCCTCGGTGAACGTGGGCTTCTCCGCGGGCAGGAACTGCTCGTAGGAGCCGCCGTTCTCCTGGACCACGACGCGGACGGGGCCCTGGATCTGCGGGGTGCTGCGGGCGCGGAAGCTCAGCCGGTACTCCTCGCCGGCGACGAGGGGGACGTCCTGCTGGATCGCGGCGCTGTAGGGGCCGCTGCCCGCCGGCACGGTGTTGCAGCCCGCGCCGTCGAGGACGGAGGGGTTCGGGTAGATCGTCCATCCCGCGGTGCCATCGCTGAAGTCCCCGTTGGTGATCTGGTCCGCGGCGAGCGCCGGGGTGGGCGCGAGGACCAGGGCGGAGGGGACGAGCAGAGCGGTGGCCGCGGTGAGGGCGCCGGCGCGGCGCTTCCGGTGGTGGTTGAGCGGCACGTGGTTCCTCCTCGTTGAGAGCGCTCTCACGAGCGCTGGGAGGAAGCGTGCGTCGTCCGTGGCGGGATTGTCAATGTGAGCGTTCACCGATCGACGCCCGCCGGCACCCCTCCCGCTACAGGAGCGCGCCGCCGCGGCCGATGTCCTGTGAGGACCGCGAACCACCCAGGACGGAGGGACGACCCGTGTTCCTCTGGCAACCCTGGGCGCTGCTCCTCGCGGCCGCGTCCCTGGCCTCGCTCCTCGCCGCGCAGGCCACCTGGCGACGGCGCCACGAGACCTCCGCCGTGGCGGCGCTCTCGGTCGTGATGCTCGGCACCTGCCTGTGGTCCGGCGCCAAGGCCCTCGGCCTCAGCCTCGCCTCGATCGAGGCGCAGATCCTCATGGGCGTCGTCGCCTACCCCGGCATCTGCGCCGTCGTCCTCGGCTTCTTCTGCCTCGCCCGCGCCATGTGCGACCGGCGCTGGACCTGGCGGTGGAACCGCGACGGCCTCCTCGCCATCGCGTTCGTCGTCCTCTTCGCCCTCCTGGCGACGAACCGCTGGCACAACCTGGTCTCCAGCAACCGCCGCCTCGAGGGCGACCCGCCCAAGCTCCGGTACGACCCCGAGGTCCTCTTCTGG
The DNA here is from genome assembly GCF_002934625.1 of Kineococcus xinjiangensis. GTDB lineage: Bacteria > Actinomycetota > Actinomycetes > Actinomycetales > Kineococcaceae > Kineococcus_A > Kineococcus_A xinjiangensis. Next base: position 36,378 of record NZ_PTJD01000010.1, read on the forward strand.
GTGCACACGCTCTACAGCTACGCGCTGCTGGCCTGCGCCCTCCTGCTCCTGCTGCGGGGCGCCCTGCGCGTCTCCCGCGCCCACCGCGCCCGCTTCGTCTGGCCCGTCATCGGCGGCCTGGTCCCCATCGCGGGAAACGTCCTGAACATCTTCGTCCTACCGGATCTGCCCGTGGACCCCGCACCCATCCTCTTCCTCATCACCGCCCTCATCTGCCTGTGGGCGCTGACCCGCTCCGTCACCCCCGACGTGCTGCCCATCGCGCTGCCGCAGGTCGTCGCCGCCATCGGCGACTGCGTGGCCGTCGTCGACCGGCGCGGGCGCATCCTCGAGGCCAACCCCGCCGCCGACGCCTTCCTCCGCCGCACGGCCCGGCGGCGCAGCGGGCCGCAGGCGGTCCCGGCGCGGCTGGAGGGCACCGTCCTGCAGGAGCTCACGGGGCCCCTCGGCTTCGAGTTCGACCCCTCCGCCCCGCAGGAGCGGACCCTCGACCTGCCCGACGACGGCGTCGTCCTCGACGTGCACACCTCCCCGCTGACGGACAACCGGGGCACCTGCATCGGCTGGGTCCTCGTCGCCCGCGACGTCACCGCCGCCCTGCGCCAGCAGCAGGAGGTGCTCGCCGCCAACGAGGCCCTGCGCGAGCAGCTCGACCTCGTGGAGCGGCTGCGCGCGGAGCTGGCCGAGCAGGCCGTCCGGGACCCCCTCACCGGCCTGTTCAACCGCCGCAAGCTCGTCGAGATGCTCCACCGCGAGGTGCCCGAGCGCCTCGCCGCGGGGGATCCGGTGAGCCTGCTGATGATGGACGTCGACAAGTTCAAGGGCGTCAACGACAACCACGGCCACGCCGTCGGCGACGCCGTCCTCATCGGGATGGGCCGCGCCCTGAGCGTCGGCATCTGCCCGCGCGAGCTGCTGGCCCGCTACGGCGGGGAGGAGTTCGTCATCGTCCTGCCCGGCGTCGGCGCCGCGGAGGCCAGGGAGCGGGCGGAGGAGTGGCGCGCGCGGTGCGCCCTCGTCGAGGTCGACGGCGCCGCCGGGACCAAGGTCTCCACCACCATGAGCATCGGCCTGGTGACCGCCACCGCGGGTTCGCCGGTGGAGGTCGAGCACCTCCTCGCCACCGCCGACGCCGCCCTCTACGAGGCCAAGGCGAGCGGCCGCGACCGCGTCGTCACCGGCCGCCTGCAGCCCGCCGCGGTGCAGCCGGCCGGGGCCTGACGACGCCTCCCCGGCGATCGCCCGACGGGGCGTCACGGACTACAGCACGGCCCCCCGCCCGTCGATGACCCAGCGAGGACCCCGCCCGGCGGGGCGCGACGGTGGGAAGGTGGTGCGCGATGCTGCAGTGGCAGCCGCTGGCCCTGCCCTTCGTCGCCGCCGCGATCGCCTCCCTCCTCGCCGCCCGCATGGTCTGGCGGCGCCGGCAGGAGACCCCGGCCATCGCGGCCCTCGTGGTGACCATGCTGGGCCTGGCGCAGTGGTCCGGCACGACCGCCATCGGGATGAGCGGCACGACCCTGCGGATGCAGGCGTTCTTCCTCGACGGGATCTACCCCGGCGTCTGCGCGGCGGTGGCCGGGATCTTCTGCCACGCCCAGGCCATGGCGGACCGCCGGTGGACGTGGAGCCCGCGCCGGTACTGGTGGCTGTTCGTCGAGCCCGTCTTCATCGTGGTCTCGGTCGCCACCAACCCCTGGCACCACCTGTTCCGCGACGGCTACCAGCTGGTCGGCGAGCCGGCGGGACTGCGCTCGATCCCCGGACCGCTGTTCTGGATCCACACCTACTACAGCTACGCCCTGCTGGGAGCCGCCGCGTTCCTGCTGCTGCGCGGGGCCTGGCGGGCATCCCCCGTGCACCGCCGCCGGTTCGTCTGGCCGGTCCTCGGCGGCCTCTTCCCCGCCGTCGGCAACGTCCTCAGCGTCTGGATCATGCCGCACGGGCGCAGCGTCGACCTGACGTCGATCTTCTTCCTCGCCACCGCAGGCGCCTTCTGGTGGGCGCTGCAGCGCTCCGCCCTCCCCGACGTGCTGCCCGTCGCCTTCGGCCACGTCGTGGAGACCATCGACGACGCCGTCCTCGTCGTGGACCGCCGCCACCGCATCGTCCAGCTCAACCCCGCCGCCGAGGCCCTCCTGCGCCGGGCCGTGCCCGACGCCCCGCGACAGCTCGTGGGGGAGGAGCTGCCCGAGCCGGTGGCGGAGCTGCGCCTGCCGCTGGACGAGGCCGGGCGCGGGCAGCGCGTGCTGCGGCTGGCCGCCGCGGAGGTCGACGTCGACGTGCGCACCGCCCCCCTCACCGACGCCCGGGGGATCTGCATCGGCTGGGTGCTCGTCGCCCGCGACGTCACCGAGTCGCTGCGGCTGCGCCGCGCGATGGAGCACCAGCAGGCGGAGCTGGAGCGGCAGCGGGCCGAGGCCGTCGCCGCGAACGGAGCGCTGCACCAGCAGCTGGAACTGGTGGAGCGGTTGCGTCGGGAGCTGGCCGAGCAGGCCACCCGCGACCCGCTGACCGGCCTGTTCAACCGCCGCAAGCTCGTCGACGTCCTCCAGCGCGAGGTGCCCGAGCGCCTCGCCGCGGGGGATCCGGTGAGCCTGCTGATGATGGACGTGGACCGGTTCAAGGGCGTCAACGACACCCACGGCCACGCCGTCGGCGACGCCGTGCTCATCCGGATGGCACAGGCCCTGTCGCCCGGCGTGCGCCCGCGCGAGCTGCTGGCCCGCTACGGCGGGGAGGAGTTCGTCATCGTTCTGCCCGGCGTCGGCGCCGCGGAGGCCAGGGAGCGGGCGGAGGAGTGGCGCGCACGCTGCGCCCTCGTCGAGGTCGACGGCGCCGCCGGGACCAAGGTCTCCACCACCATGAGCATCGGCCTGGTCACCGCCGACGGCGGCGCCGTGGTGCGCGTCGAGGAGCTGCTGGCCGCCGCCGACGCAGCCCTCTACGAGGCCAAGGCCGGCGGCCGCGACCGCGTCGTCACCGCCGGCCCCCGCTCCCGCGCGCAGCAGCCCGCCATCGCCTGAGGCGCACGGGCGCAACCCGTGTGACCCTGCTACAGGCCCGGGCCCCCGGTGCCGATGTGCCAGACGAGGTGGCCGGCGCGGCCACGACGCAACGCTGCCCCGGGCAGCGGGAAGGGAGGGGCGCGGTGCTCGTCTGGCAGCCCTGGGCGGTTCTGTTCCTCGCCTCGACCATCGGCTCACTGCTCGCCGCGCGCGTCATCTGGCGCCGCTGCGGCACCTCGCCCGCCGCCGTCGCCCTCGTCGTGCTCGTCCTGGGTGCCGCGATGTGGTCCGGGATGCGGGGCGTCGGGATGCTCTTCGGCAGCCTGGCGATCCAGTCCGTCTTCAGCGTCCTGATCTACCCCGGGGTCTGCGCCGTCGTCCTCGGCCTCTACTGCCACGCCCGGGCGCTCACCGACCGGCGCTGGACCTGGAACTGGCGCCGGCACTGGTGGCTGCTGATCGAGCCGGTCCTCTGCGTGGTCGTCGCGCTGACGAACTCCACCCACCAGCTCTTCCGCGTCGGCTACCGCCTCGAGGGCGACCCGCCGATCCTCGCCTCCGAGGGCGGGCCGCTCTTCCAGATCCACACCTACTACAGCTACGCGCTGCTGGGGGCGGCCTTCTTCGTCCTCCTGCGCGGGGCCTTCCGGGTCTCCGCCGCCCACCGCGTCCGGTTCGTGCTCCCCATCGTGGGCGGCCTGTTCCCCACCGTAGGCAACATCGTCAGCGTGATGATCATGCCGGAGCTGCCGGTCGACCTCACCTCCGTGCTCTTCCTCGCCACCGCCGCCATCTGCGCGTGGGCGATGTACAACTCCGCCCTGCCCGACGTGCTGCCCGTCGCGCTGAGCCAGGTCGTCGCCACCATCGGCGACGCCGTGCTCGTCGTCGACCGCAAGCAGCGCATCGTCGAGCTCAACCCCGCCGCCGACACCCTGCTGCGCTCCCTCGCCCCGCAGGCGCCCGCCAAGCTCGTCGGGACCTCCCTGCGCGACCTCGCCGACCCGATGGGGCCCAGCCCCCGCACCGCCGGCCCCGAGCAGCGGACCCTCGCCGTCGAGGAGCTCGACCTGCACCTCGACCTGCGCACCGCGCCGCTGACGGACTCCAAGGACGCCTGCATCGGCTGGGTGCTGGTCGCCCGCGACGTCACCGAGTCCCTGCGCCAGCGAGCGGAGCTGGAGCGCCAGCGCGCCGAGGCCGTCGCCGCCAGCGACGCCCTGCGCGAGCAGCTCGACCTCGTGGAGCGGCTGCGCCGGGAGCTGGCCGAGCAGGCCACCCGCGACCCGCTGACCGGGCTGTTCAACCGCCGGCGCATGGTGGAGTTCCTCTCCCGGGAGGTGCCCGACACCCTCGCCGCCGGCCGCCCCGTGAGCCTGCTCATGATGGACGTCGACAAGTTCAAGGGCGTCAACGACAACCACGGCCACGCCGTCGGCGACGCCATCCTCATCGGCATGGCGGCCGCGCTGTCCGAGGACCTGCGCGCCGGGGAGCTGCTGGCCCGCTTCGGCGGCGAGGAGTTCGTCCTCGTCATGCCGGGTGTCGGCCTGGAGGAGGCCCTCGCGCGCGCCGAGGTCTGGCGCGCCCGGTGCGCGCAGGTCGAGGTGGAGGGCGCCGGTGGGGCGACGGTGCGCACGACCATGAGCATGGGCGCCGCCGGGCTGCTGCCGGGCGCCCGGGTGCCCGACACCAACGGGCTGCTCGTCGCCGCCGACGGTGCGCTCTACGCCGCCAAGGCCGGTGGCCGCAACCGGGTGGTCTCCAGCGGTGTGCTCACCGAGCAGGTCGCCGCCGCGCACTGACGTCCTCGTCGTCCTCCCGCAGGGGCGGGACGGCGCACGCCCCGCCCCACTACCCTGCGCACGGCTGCACCCGCCGTGCGCGGGCCCCGGGCAGCTCCCACCTCAGGCGGCTCGCGCCTCGGGCGGCAGAAGACCGGGCAGCGCGGACGTGAGGGAGGTCGGAGCGGATGTTCCAGTGGCAACCGCTGGCCCTGCCCTTCGCCGCGGCCGCGATCGCCTCCCTGCTCGCCGCCCGGATCATGTGGCGGCGGCGGGAGGAGACCCCCGCCGTCGCGGCCCTGGTCGTGACCATGCTGGGCCTGGCGCAGTGGTCCGGCACGACCGCCATCGGGATGAGCGGCGCGACCCTGCGGATGCAGGTCCTCTTCCTCGACGCCATCTACCCCGGCGTCTGCGCGGCCGTCGCGGGGGTCTTCTGCCACGCGCTGGCCATGTCGGACCGCCGCTGGGCCTGGAGCTGGCGCCGGCACTGGTGGCTGCTCGTCGAGCCGGTGCTCATCGTCGTGGCGGTGGCCACCAACCCCTGGCACCGCCTGTTCCGCGACGGCCACCAGCTCGTCGGCGACCCGGCGGGACTGCGCTCGTTCCCCGGGCCGCTGTTCTGGGTGCACACCTACTACAGCTACGCCCTGCTGGCGGCTGCCGCGTTCCTGCTGCTGCGCGGGGCCTGGCGCACCTCCCGCGTCCACCGCCGCCGCTTCCTCTGGCCCGTCCTCGGCGGCCTGGCCCCCGCCGCGGGCAACGTCGTCAGCGTCTGGCTCCTCCCGCACGGTCGCAGCGCCGACCTGACGTCGATCTTCTTCCTGGCGACGGCCGGTGCCTGCTGGTGGGCGCTGCAGCGCTCCGCCCTGCCCGACGTGCTGCCCGTCGCCTTCGGCCACGTCGTGGAGACCATCGACGACGCCGTCCTCGTCGTGGACTGCCGCCACCGCATCGTCCAGCTCAACCCCGCCGCCGAGGCCCTCCTGCGCCGGGCCGTGCCCGGCGCCCCGCGACAACTGGTCGGGATGGAGCTGCCCGAGCCCGTCGCCGGGCTGCGCCTCGCCCTCGACGAGAGCGCCCGCGGCCAGTGCACGCTGCGGCTGGCCCAGGGCGGCCTCGCGGAGGGCACCGACGTCGACGTGCGCGCGACGCCGCTCACCGACGCCCGCGGCGCCTGCATCGGGTGGGTGCTCGTCGCCCGCGACGTCACCGAGTCGCTGCGCCTGCGGCGGGAACTGGCCGAGCAGGCCCTGCGCGACCCGCTGACGGGGTTGTTCAACCGCCGCCGGGTGGTCGAGGCGCTGGAGGAGGAGGTGCCCGCCGCCCTCGCCGCCGGCCGGCCGGTCAGCGTGCTGCTCGCCGACGTCGACCGGTTCAAGGCCGTCAACGACACCCACGGCCACGCCGTCGGCGACGCCCTGCTCGTCGCGATGGCCCGCGCCCTCACCGGCGGGGTGCACCCCGGGGACCTCCTGGCCCGCTTCGGCGGGGAGGAGTTCGTGGCCGTGCTGGTGGGCGTGGACCTGGGGGAGGCTCTGGAGCGGGCCGAGGACCTGCGCCGCCGCTGCGGCGCGGTCGAGGTGCCCGGCGCCGACGGCGCCCGCGTGCGGACGACCATCAGCGTCGGGGTCGCCGGCCTGCCCGGCGGGGCGTCGGTCGACGCCCCCTCCGACCGGCTCCTGTCCACCGCCGACGCCGCCCTCTACGCCGCCAAGGCCGGCGGCCGCGACCGCGTCATCACCCGCAGGGTCCGCTCCTACGTCGAGCTCCCCGCGCCCCGGTGAGCCCGGCGGGCGGTCCCGCGGGCGGCGCCGGCGTCCCTCAGCCGGGGCGGACGAGCCCCGTCTCGTAGGCCAGCACCACGGCCTGGACCCGGTCGCGCAGCCGCAGCTTCATCAGCACGTTGCTCACGTGGGTCTTCACCGTCGTCTCCCCGAGGACGAGGTGCTCGGCGATCTCGGCGTTGGACATCCCCCGCGCGACGAGCAGGAGCACCTGGCGCTCCCGCTCGGTCAGCGCGGCCAGCCGGTCCGCCGGGGGGACGGCCGAGGCCGACGGCAGGTGCTGGGCGAAGCGGTCGAGCAGGCGCCGGGTGACGGCCGGGGCCACGATCGCCTCCCCGCGGTGCACGACCCGCACGGCCGCGACGAGGTCGTCGGTGGGCACGTCCTTGAGCAGGAAGCCGGACGCCCCGGCGCGCAGCGCCTCCACCACGTACTCGTCGTGGTCGAACGTCGTGAGCACGAGCACGCGGGGGCCGTCCCCGCGCGCGGTCAGCCGCCGGGTGGCCTCGATGCCGTCCATGCGCGGCATGCGGATGTCCATGAGCACCACGTCCGGGCGCAGCGCCTCCACCTGGCTGAGCGCCACCGCGCCGTCGGCGGCCTCGCCCACGACCTCCAGGTCCGGCTCGGAACCCAGCACCATCGCGAAGCCCGTCCGCAGCAGCGGCTGGTCGTCGACGAGCAGCACCCTGATCGTCACCGCGGGCTCCCCGCCGGCGCCGAGGTGGGCAGCACGGCGCGCAGGAGGTAGCCGCCACCGCCGCGGGGCCCCGCCTCCACGCTCCCGCCGTAGGACGCGACCCGGTCCCGCAGCGCCAGCAGCCCCACCCCGGCCGCGGACGCCGTCCCCCACGCGGAGGCGCCGCGGCCGTCGTCGGCCACCTCCACCTCCAGCCGCCCGTCGCGCCCGTGCAGCAGGACCCGCACCCGCGCCGGCCCGGCGTGGCGCTCGGCGTTGGCCAGCGCCTCCTCGACCACCCGGTACGCGGCGAGATCCGCACCGGTGTCCAGGACCACGTCCTCCCCGTCGCGGGTGAGCTCCACGTCCAGGCCCCGGCCCCTGGCCGCCGCGACCAGGTCGGGCAGGTCCTCCAGACCGGGCTGGGGACGGCTGGGGGCCTCCTCCACGCCGAGCACCCCGAGGACGCGGCGCACCTCCTGCACGGCCGAGCGACCCAGCCGCTCGACCTCCACCAGCGCCCGCTCGGCGGCCTCGGGATCGCGCCCGAGGACGCGGCGCGCGGCGCTCGCCTGCACCGTCATCGCCATCACGCCGTGCCCGACGACGTCCTGCATCTCCCGCGCCACGGCGCTGCGGGCGTCGGCCAGCGCGGCGCGCGCCTGGGACTCCCGCGCCGCGAGGAGGGCCGCGTTGCGCTCCTCCAGCCCCCGCACGTACTGCGCGCGGCTGCGCGACCACGCCCCGGCGCCCCAGACGAGCGCGACGCCCAGCGCGTTGGCGAGGACGTCCGCGAGGCCGAAGCCGTAGGGGGCCGTCAGCAGCAGGACCGTGAGCGCCAGCGCGGTGAGCAGGGCGGTGGGGATGCTGGTGCGCCGGGAGGTGAGCGCGGCGACGGAGTACAGGCACAGCAGGGCGCCGAGGCCGCCGTTGACCTGGAGGTGGCCGAGGGCGGGGGCGGCCAGCGCCGCGGGCAGCGCCAGGGCCAGCGCCGCCACCGGAGCGCGGGAGCGCACGGCGACGGGAGCCGCGGACAGCACCGCCAGGGCGTAGGCGAGCGCGTCCGGCTCCCGCCCGCCGATGATGCTGGTCATCGCCCCGCTCATCAGGCCGCCGACGCCCACGGCCACCAGGACGACCGCCAGCGCGGCGTCCAGGGCCACGGGCGGCTGCAGCGCCCAGCGCCGCCAGCGGGCGTCGGCGTCCGCGCCGTGCGCGCCGGCTTCCTCGTCCACGTCGTCCACGGTAGGCGGCGAGGTGATCCGCCCGACTCCTCCTCCAGGAGGAACCCGCGCGGCTACGCTCGGACGGTGGCCGACCTGGGGATCGTCCCGGTCCAGCCGACGCTCGGTCCGGACGGCGACGCGCGCCCGGGCGAGGCCGTGCCCGTCACTGCGACCACCGCGGTGCCCGTCGCTGCGACCACCGTGCAGCGGGCCGCCGAGGCCGCGGCCACCGCCGAGCGCCGCCGCATCGCCCGCGAGCTGCACGACTCCGTCAGCCAGGCCCTCTTCGTCCTGCACCGCCGCGCGGAGGTCGTCGAGCGGGCCCTCGACGCCGGCGACGAGACGACGCTGCGGGCTGCCGCCGCCGGCCTGCGGGAGGTGTCGCAGCAGGCCATCGACGAGCTGCGCGCCGTGCTGGGGGACCTGCGCTCGGCCGAGGCGCCGGCCCAGGGCTTCGGGGCCGCCCTGAGCGCGCTGGCCCGCTGGGTGCGCGACACCCACGAGCTGCCGGTGCTGGTCGAGGTCGGCGCCGACGCCGACGCGGCCGTGGCGGGGCTCGGCCCCGAGGCCGCCCGGCACCTGCAGCGGCTCGTGGGGGAGGCCCTGCACAACACCGTCAAGCACGCCCGTGCCTCCGGGGTCCTGGTGCACGCCGCGGTCGAGCACGGCGGCCCCGGGCGCTGCCTGGTCGTGGGGGTCAGCGACGACGGCTGCGGGTTCCCGGAGCCCGCCCGGCCGGACCCGGCCGAGACCGCCGCCGGGCGGGGCCACGGGCAGCAGACGATGCGGGAGCGGGCCCGGCTGTGCGGGGGGCACCTCGCCGTGGACAGCGCAGCGGGGGAGGGGACCCGCGTCGTGGTGCGGATCCCCCTGCCTGGCGAGGGCCGCTGAGGGCCCCGGCTCACTGCACCCGGCTCACTGCGCCGTGGCGAGGGCGCGCAGCACCGGCATCCGGGAGGCCCGGTGCGCCGGCCACGCCGCCGCCAGCACGCCCACCAGCGCGGACACCGCGAGGAGGACCGCGAGCCTGCCGCCGGGCACGGCCAGCTCGTCGATGCCCTGCCCGTCCAGCACCGACACCAGGCCGACGCCGAACACCAGCCCCAGCCCGAGGCCGAGGACCGCGCCGAACAGGGCGATGAGGACCGCCTCCAGCCGGATCGTGCGGCGCAGCTGCCGCCGCGCCATGCCCACCGCCCGGAGCAGGCCGACCTCGCGGGTCCGCTCCAGCACCGACAGGGCGAGGGTGTTCACGATGCCGAGCACCGCGATCAGCACCGACAGGACGAGCATGGCGTTGATGATCATCAGGAGCTGCGCGACCTGGCCCTGCTGCTCCTGCACGAACTCGCCCATGTCCTTCACCGAGACGATCGGGTGGTCGGCCACCACGGCCTCGACGGCCTCCCGCACGGCCCCGGCGCCGGCGCCCTCGGCCAGCTGCACGAACACCCACCGGTCCAGCGGCTCCCCACCCAGCTCCCCGAGCGTCGCCAGCGGCAGCAGCGCCGGCCCCACCGACGGGGCGGTCTCGTAGATGCCGCGCAGCTCCAGCTCGCGCTGCTCGCCGTTGACCCCGCGCACGGCGACGGTCTCCCCGACCTCCCAGCCGCGGTCGCGGGCGAGGTCGGCGTCCACCAGGAGCTGGCCGTCGGCCGGCGCCCCGCCCTGCCCGGCGATGACGTCGAGGGCGAAGACGTCGTCGCCGGTCGTCTCGTCCACGCCGAACAGCATCGTCGGCTCGCCGTCGAGCTCGACGAACCCGAGGCGGGCGACCCCCACGGACGCCACCCCGTCCAGGCCGCGCACCTCCTCCGCGACCTGCGGGGAGAAGGGCTGGGTCACGGCGCTGGAGACGATGAAGTCGCTGCGCATCCGCTCCGCGACGGCCGAGCCGATGGAGGCGTTCGCGGACTGCCCGATGATGCTGAAGCCCGTCACGAGCGCCACCCCGACCATGAGCGCCGAGGCCGTGGCGGCGGTGCGGCGCGGGTTGCGCAGGGCGTTCTCCCGCGCCAGCCGCCCCGCCGGCCCCCAGATCCGGGGCAGGGCCGCGCCGGCGACCCGCAGGAACGGCCGGGCCAGCACCGGGCTCAGGGCGATCGCCGCGACCACCAGGGCGAGGGAGCCGAGCAGGACGAGCGTGGCGGGGGCGTCGTCCAGGGCGGTGCCGGCGACCAGCGCGGTCCCGCCGGCGACGCCCAGCACCGCACCTGCCCGCGTGCGTCGCCGCAGGGAGCCGTCGGGCATGGCGTGGTCGTCGCGCAGGGCCGCGACCGGTGGGACCTTCGCGGCGCGCCGGGCGGGCAGGTAGGCGGCGAGGACGGTGACGAGCACGCCCACCGCGTAGGCCGCGACGACCGTGCGCGGCGCCACCACGAGGGAGCCGTCCAGCGTCAGGCCGACCCGCCCGAACGCCCAGCGCAGTCCCGCCGCCACGGCCAGGCCCAGCAGCAGCCCCGCGGTCGAGCCGAGCACCGCCAGGACGAGCGCCTCGGCCAGGACGGACCCCGTCACCTGGCGCCGGCTCGCGCCCAGCGCACGCAGCAGCGCGAGCTCCCGCGTCCGCTGCGCGACGAGCATGGAGAAGGTGTTGAGGATGATGAAGCTGCCGACGAACAGCGCGATGCCGGCGAAGACGAGCAGGAACACGTCGATGAAGCCGAGCGACTCCGCGAGCTGCTCGGTCCGCTTCTCGCTGGCCTCCTCGCGGGTGGCCACCGCCAAGCCCTCGCCGAGCGCCGCGTCCACGCGCTCGGCGAGCTCCTCGCGCCCGACGCCGTCGGCGGCCTGCACGCTCACGCCGTGGAACGTCCCCGGCGCGGCCAGCAGCTCCTGGGCGGTGGCGGTGTCGAAGGCCACCAGCGAGGCCCCGGCGAGGCCGCCGCTCTCCCCGAAGCGCAGGGTGCCGACCACGGTGGCGCTCAGGCGCGGGCCGGGGGTGAGCAGCTCCACGGTGTCGCCGATGCCGTAGCCGGTCCGCTCGGCGGTCGCCTCGTCGAGGACGACCTCGTCGCGGGCGGCGGGGGCGCGCCCGGCGGTCAGCGTCATGCCCAGGCCCTCGGCGGGGTCCCAGCCGGTGCCGATGCCCGGGGCGCCGCCGGTGGCCACGACCTTGCCGTCGGGGCCGATGACGTAGACGCCCGGGGACTGCACGTACCCGGTGGCGGAGGCGACGCCGTCGACGGCGGCGATCTGCCCGGCGAGGGCGGCGTCCAGGGGCTGCGGCGGTGCGCCGCCGGGGGCGCCGGTGGGCTCGAAGGCCCGCTCGGCGCTGACGTCGACGTCGGCCGTGGTGCTCTCGAAGAGGGCGGTGAAGGTCCGCTCGAGCGTGTCGGTGAAGACGAGCGTGCCGGCCACGAACGCGACGCCGAGGACGACGGCGAGGCCGCTGAGGGCGAGGCGCACCTTGTGCGCGAGGAGGTTGCGCCAGACCACGCGCCGCATCACGCACCGCCGCGGGGGTCGAGGGCCTTCATCCGCTCCAGCACGCCGTCGGCGGAGGGGGCGGCGAGGGAGTCGACGACGCGGCCGTCGGCGAGGAAGAGCACCTCGTCGGCGTAGGAGGCGGCGACGGGGTCGTGGGTGACCATGACGACGGTCTGGCCCATCTCGCGCACCGAGCTGCGGAGGAAGCGCAGCACGTCCGCCCCGCTGCGGCTGTCCAGGTTGCCCGTCGGCTCGTCCGCGAAGACGATCTCCGGTCGCCCGGCGAGGGCGCGGGCGCAGGCGACGCGCTGCTGCTGCCCGCCGGACAGCTCCGACGGGCGGTGCGAGAGGCGGCCCTGGAGTCCGACGGCGTCGATCACGGTGTCGAGCCACTCCTGCTCCACCCGCCGGCCGGCGAGGTCGAGGGGGAGGGTGATGTTCTCCGCCGCGGTCAGGGTGGGGAGGAGGTTGAACGACTGGAACACGAAGCCGACGCTGTCGCGGCGCAGGGCGGTGAGGCGGGCGTCGCCGAGCCCGCTGAGCTCGACGTCACCGATCCAGGCCCGGCCGCTGGTCGCGGCGTCGAGCCCGGCCATGCAGTGCATCAGGGTGGACTTGCCGGAGCCCGACGGGCCCATGATCGCGGTGAACGCCCCCCGGGGGAACGCCACGTCGACCGCGTCGAGGGCCACGACCCGGGCCTCCCCGCGGCCGTAGACCTTGGTCAGCGACTCCGCGCGCGCCGCGACCGCGCTCGCCGTGCGCGCCGGGCCGGTGGTGCTCGTCTCCTGGACCGGGTTCACGGTCCGCCTCCTCCTGTCGGGGGCGGCACCGTTCGCCGCCGCTTCCGACGCTAGGGAGCCGGGTCAGGCCGCGGATCCTGCTGCGGAACCGCCCGTTCCCCTCCGCAGGGGGGAGGGACGCGAACGGCCTCCTCCCGAAGGAGGAGGCCGTTCGTCGGCGGGGTCGTCCCCGGACCGGGGTCAGGGGTGCAGCAGCACCTTCAGCGCCCCGGAGGAGCGGTCGCCCAGCAGGGCGAGGGCCTCCTCCGCCTGCTCGATGCCGAACTCGTGGGTGACGATGACCGAGGGGTCGAGGATGCCCTGCTTGAAGGCGCGGACTGCGTAGGCCCAGGCGCGGGTCGGGGCGCCGAAGACGGTGAGGACGTGCACCTGGCTGGTCACCAGCTCCAGCGAGGACAGGTCGTCGGCGTCCTCGCCGGGGATGCCGGTGAGCACGACGCGGGCGCCGGGGCGGCCCAGGCGGGTGGCCAGCCGTGCGACACCGGGCGCGCCCGCGGCCTCGATGACCGCGTCGAACGTGCCGAACAGCCCGTCCTCCTCGGCCGTGCCGGACACGCCGTAGTGGGCGGCGCCGCAGCGGCGGGCCAGCTCCTCGCGGGAGTCGTTGTGGTGCAGGACGGTGACCTCGGCCCCGGCGCCCTTGAGGAGCTGGGCGGCGAGCAGGCCGAGCGCGCCGGCGCCGATGACGGCGACCTTGCTGCCGACGGTGAGGTCGGCGAGGAGCACGGCCTCGGCGACGCAGGCGGCCGGCTCGATGCCCGCGGCGGCGCGCAGGTCGGCGTCGTCGGGGAGGACGTGCAGGAGGTTGGAGGGCAGGAGGAGGTAGTCGCTCCAGCCGCCGGGCAGCGTGAAGCCGGTCTCCTCGTAGTCGGTGGTGGAGCCGTCCACGTCGCCCTCGACCGAGGCGGGGTTGGCGCTCGAGGGCCGGATCCCCTCGCCGACGACGCGCTTGCCCACCAGCGCGGGGTCCACGCCCTCGCCCACGGCGGCCACCGTGCCGGACCACTCGTGCCCGGGTACGACCGGGTAGCGCACGAACTGCGCGGGCCGGGTGCCGGCGAGGACCTCGCGGTCGGAGCCGCAGATGCCGCACCAGGCGATGCGCACGAGCACCTCGCAGGGGCCCGGGGCGGGGACGTCCACCGGGACGACGCTCAGGGATCCCGGTTCGGTGACGAGCACTGCGCGGCCCGTGCGTGCGGCGGCTCTCGTGCCGTTCGCGGCCTCCGGCGTGCTCACGTGGGTGGCCTTTTCGGCGATCATGGACATCCCGGTTCCCCCTCCGGCACGGCGCCGTGCCTGCTCTCCTGCGCAGCTCATGGTGCTGGCTCGCACACTCTAGGGCCTTCTGTTAACGCTCACATCGACCTCTCCACTTTCGGTCCAACGGAGATTCGCGTCGTGAGCCGGCGACTCCGCTCCGACCCGTCGACCACGCAGCGTGACGCGCCGACTGCTTCGAGCGTCCGTCGAGGGCGTCCGCCCGACGCTGCACGGCGTGCCGCGGCGCGGACGCTCAGCCGCCCGCCGGGCCCCGGCCCCCGTCCACCGGCCCGTCCGCGGGGTCCCGCCCCGCGAGGTCGTCGCGCACGAGCAGGCTCAGGTCGGCGTCGCCGTTGCGGTAGGCGGCCCGGCCGATGGCGTGCGCCCCCACCGGCGAGGTGATCAGCTGGAAGACCGCCACCAGCAGGATCGTCGCGCTGAGCCCGGCGCTGCGCGTGTCCAGCGCGGCACCCGCCAGCACCAGCAGCAGGCCCAGCACCGCCGGCTTCGTCTGCGCGTGCATCCGCGTCAGCGCGTCGGGGAAGCGCAGCAGCCCGATGCCCGCCAGCAGCGTCAGGCCCACCCCGCTGAGCAGCAGGACGGCCGCGAGGACGTCGAGGACCGCGCTCACGGCTCCTCCCGCCGCTCCAGGAACCGGGCCGCCGTCACCGTGCCGGCGAACGCCAGCAGCGAGACCACCACGAGGATCCCGACGTAGCCCTCCTCGTCCGAGCGCGCCACCTGCACGGCGACCAGCCCCACCGCCACGAGCAGCAGGGTGTCCAGCGCGACCACCCGGTCGCTGGCCCTCGGCCCCTGCAGCAGCCGCACCGCCACCATCGCCCCCGCGAGGGCCAGCCCCGCCAGGCAGACGGCGTAGACGAAGATCATCCCCGGGCCTCCCGTTCCGCTCGCCCGGCCCCCGGCCGGCCGCCGGCCTGCGCCAGGTCGATCCGCAGCGCCCGCGCCCCGTGCTCCTCCAGCGAGCGCGCGTGGCGGACCACGTCCTCGGCCGCGCCGGACCGGTCCTCCAGGTGCAGGACGTGCACCCAGATCCTCGGGCCCGCCTCGTCCACCTCCAGCGTCAGCGTCCCCGGTGTCAGGGTGATCGAGTTCGACACCAGCGACAGCAGCGCCCGGTCCCGGCAGCGCAGCGGCACCTCCACGACCGCAGGGCGCAGCCGCGACACCGGCCACAGGACCTGCCGAGCCACCTCGGCGGTGGCCACCACGAGGTCGCGCACGAACCGCAGCGCGTACGTCAGGGTGGGCAGGGGCGCCGGCCACCGGAACGGCCCGTGCTCCACCGGCGGCGAGACGTGGAGGACGAACGCCCCCACCAGCAGCCCGCTCAGCACGTTCGCCCAGGACACGTCGCCCCACAGGGCCAGCCACACCACCAGCAGCCACGCCAGCCGCGGCAGGTTCCGCCGCCACGCGCCCGCCCGGCGCCCGGGTGCGGCCCCCGGCGCCTGCACCGCCGTCACCGCGGCACCGCCGTCATCCCAGCACCGCCTCCACGTAGGGACCCGCCGCCAGCAGGTCCGCCGCGGCCCGCAGGCACAGCGCGTACAGCGGACCGCCCAGCACCGGGATCGCCAGGCCCACCAGCACCACCGCCGCGGTCGCCGCCGTCATCGTCGCCGGGACCGTGCGCACGCCCACCTGCACGGCGTCCTCCGGGTCCTCGTCCGGCACGACGTCGGAGGGGGAGCCCCAGAACGCCGAGCCCCAGATCAGCGCCATCGAGTACAGCGTGAGCAGGCTCACCAGCACGGCCAGGCCCACGATCACCCACGAGCCCACCGCGCTGCCCGCCTGCAGCAGGGCCAGCTTCGCCAGGAACCCCGAGAACGGCGGGATGCCCGCCAGGGACAGCGCGGGCAGCGCGAACAGCACCCCCAGCAGCGCCGAGCGGTGGGTGAGGCCGCTGATGCGGTCCAGCCGGCTCGTGCCCGTGCGCCGCTCGATCAGCCCCTCCACGCAGAACAGCGTCGTCTGGATCACGATGTGGTGGACCATGTAGAGCACGGCCCCGGCCACGCCCGCCACGGTGAAGAAGGCCAGCCCCATCACGATGAAGCCGATGTGGCTGACGATCGTGAACGACAGCACGCGCTTGATCTCGTTCTGCGCGATGGCCCCGAGGATGCCGACGAGCAGCGTCGCGCCCGCCAGCACCAGCAGCACCGGCCCCGTCACCGCCGTGTCGTCCGGGAAGATCAGCGTCTGCGTGCGGATGATCGCGTAGACGCCGACCTTCGTCAGCAGGCCCGCGAAGACCGCCGTCACCGGCGCCGGCGCCACCGGGTAGGAGTCCGGCAGCCAGAAGTACAGCGGGAACAGCGCCGCCTTGATCCCGAAGACCACGATCAGCAGCAGCGCCAGCGACAGCCGCACCCCGCCCGGCACCTCCGCCAGCGCCCCCCGCAGGTCCGCCATGTTCACCGTGCCCGTGGCGGCGTAGACCAGCCCGATGACGGTCACGAACAGCACCGAGGCCAGCAGCGACACGACGATGTACGTCATCGCCGAGCGGACCGCCGACGGGCCCGCCTGCAGCGTGATGAGCACGTAGCTGGCGGTCAGCATCACCTCGAACGCCACGAACAGGTTGAACAGGTCGCCGGTGAGGAAGGAGAACGACACCCCCGAGGCCAGCACCAGGTACGCCGGGTGGAAGACCACCCGGACCCGGTCGCTGCGCTCGTCGGCGGCGTCCGCCACGCCCTGCCCGATCGCGTAGACCAGCACCACCATCAGGACGATCACCGAGACCAGCGTCAGCAGCGACGACAGCCGGTCGGCCACCAGCGAGATGCCGAACGGCGCGTCCCAGTTCCCCGCCTGCACGGCCAGCGGCCCGTCGGCGTCCGCCCGCAGCAGCAGCGCCGCCGCGTCCAGCGCCATCACCGGCAGCACCAGCAGCGGGATCGCGCGCTGGGTGCCCGCCCGGCGCAGCAGCAGCGCCAGCGCCGCCCCCAGCAGGGGCAGCAGCACGGGCAGGCCGACGAGGACCCCCGCGGGAACCGTCCGCGCCAGCCCCGTGAGCACGTCGGTCACGACGGACCCTCCTCGACGTGGTGCGCGATGCGCGAGTCCTCCGGGTCGTCCTGCACGACGTCGTCACGGGTGAGGGCGTAGCTGCGGTAGGCCACGGCCAGCAGCAGGGCGCTCACCGCGAAGGAGATGACGATCGCGGTCAGCGCCATCGCCTGCGGCAGCGGGTCGGCCATGCGCTCGGGGACGCTGCCGTCGTCGCCGATGAACGGGGCCGCCCCCGACAGCCCCCCCGCCACCAGCAGCAGCAGGTTCGCCGCGTGGGTGAGCAGCGCCAGCCCGATCAGCACCCGGGTCAGGGGCCGCTGCAGCAGCAGGTACGTCCCCGTCGCGAACAGCACGCCCACGACCAGCGCCAGCACCAGGCTGGAGCCGGTCGGCGCCAGCACCGTGCCCTCCGCCGCGGCCCGCGCGAGCGCGCTCACCGGTCCTCCTCCCCACCCGGGGCCAGCGAGGTGCCGGCCTGCTCCCCGAGCGTGGACAGCACCGCCAGCACCAGCCCCACCACCACCAGGTACACCCCGATGTCGAAGATCAGCACGGACGCGAGGGAGACTCCGCCCAGCACCGGCACGTGCGGGTGCGAGTAGCCGCTCTCCAGCACCTGCCCGCCCCCCAGCCACGGCGCCACGGCCGTCCCCGCCGCCAGCAGCAGGCCCACCCCCAGCACCACCCCCGGCCGCGGGGTCGCGCCCGCGGCCCGCCGCCCCGCCGAGGTGTCCCCTGCGAGGTAGGCCAGCACCAGCGCCGTGCCCGCCACCAGGCCCGCGATGAAGCCGCCACCGGGGGCGTTGTGCCCGCGGAAGAGGAAGAACAGCGAGGTCACCAGGACGGCGTGCAGGACGAGCCCGGTGCCGACCTCGAACAGCACGGACGGGCGGCGCGGGGACGGGGTGCCGGGGCGGGGACCGGCCGGTGTGCTCACGGCGCCCGCACCTCCGGCTCCTCGCGGCGCACCGCGTCGTGGGGGCCGTCCGCCCCCGGCCGGCCGCGGCGCAGCGTCAGCACCAGGCTCGACATGCCCAGGGCCGCGATGAGCACCACCGTGATCTCGCCGAGGGTGTCCAGGCCGCGGAAGTCCACCAGGATGACGTTGACCACGTTCAGCCCGCCGCCCTCCGGCTTGGAGCGGGCCACGAACTCCTCCGCCACGCTCGGCCTGACGCGCACGGACGTCGCCGCCAGCGTCAGCACCGTCATCCCCACACCCACCGTGACCGCGACCGCGGCGCGCCGCAGCCGCGAGCGCCGCGTCTGCACCGGGAAGCGGCGCGGCAGCAGGCGCAGCACCAGCAGGAAGATCACCACGGAGAGCGTCTCGACGAGGAACTGCGTCAGGGCCAGGTCCGGGGCGCCCTGCAGCACGTAGAGCGCCGCCACGCCGTAGCCGACGCCACCCAGCATGAGCACGGCCGCGAAGCGCGACGACGTGCGCGCCGCCGCCAGCGCCGCCAGCGCGATGACGACGCCCACCCCGATCTGCACCGGCCGGTCGACGATCACCCCCGGCGCCAGGTCCGCGCCGCGCAGGGCCAGGCCCCCCAGCGGCAGCAGCGTCGCGGACAGCGCGATGACGCCCAGGTAGCGCGGCAGCGAGCCGCTCTGGGTGCGGCCGGTGACCACGTCCGCGGCGGAGTCCAGCCCGTACACGGCCGCGTCGTAGGTGCGGTCGGCGTCCAGCGCCTGCGGCAGCACCCGTCCGACGGAGCGCTGCAGCAGCCCCCAGCGCCGCCGCGCGGCCACCAGGGCGACCCCCAGCGCCAGCGTCAGCACCGACAGCAGCAGCGCCGGCGTCACCCCGTGCCACAGCGCCAGGTGCACCGGCTCGCCCGCGCCCGGGTACGGCGCGGCCACGGCCGAGACCAGCGGGTCCAGCAGCGCGGGCAGCACCCCCAGCGCCACCGCGGCCGCCGCCAGCACCACCACGGGCGCGACCAGCCCGGCGCCGGGGGCGTGCACGTCCTGCGCCGCCACGGCGCGCTCCCCGGCCGGCACCGCGTCCAGGTCCTCCGCCCCCGACGGCTGCGGGCGGCCCGCGAAGGCCCCCCACAGGAACCGCCCCGCGTAGCCCAGGGTCAGGACGCTGCCCAGCACCAGCCCGGCCAGCGCCACCGTCGCGAAGGTGCCCTCGGCCTCGGCGAAGGCCGTGTAGACCTCCTCCTTCGCGATGAACCCCAGCAGCAGCGGCACGCCCCCCAGGGACAGCGCCGCCACGGTCGCCGCCACCGCCAGCACCGGCATCCGCCGCCCCAGCCCGTCCAGCAGCCGCAGGTCACGGGTGTGGGCGGCGTGGTCCACGGCGCCCACCGTCAGGAACAGCGCCGCCTTGGCGAAGCCGTGCGCCAGCAGCAGCAGCGCCGCCGCGACCGCCGACTCCGCCGAGCCCCACGCGGCCACCGCCGTCAGGAAGCCCAGCTGGCTCACCGTCGAGTACGCCATCAGGCTCTTCAGGTCGTGCTGGCGCAGGGACCGCCAGCCGCCCAGCAGCATCGTCGCGATCCCGACCGACACCAGCAGCGGGCGCCACCAGGACAGCTCGGCGAAGCCGGGCGCCAGCCGCGCCACGAGGTAGACGCCGGCCTTCACCATCGCCGCCGCGTGCAGGTAGGCGCTGACGGGCGTGGGGGCGGCCATCGCCGCGGGCAGCCACGGGTGGAACGGCACCTGCGCCGACTTCGTCAGCGCCCCGAGCAGCACCAGCAGCAGCGCGGCGGTCACCAGGGCGCCCGAGGGGGGCTCGGCCACGATCTCCGACAGGCGGGTGGTGCCGGCCTGCTGCGCCAGCACGATGAGGCCCAGCAGCATCGCCAGCCCGCCCAGGGTGGTGATGAGCAGCGCCTGCATCGCCGCGCGCCGGGCGGTGCGGTCCTCGTCCGACAGGCCCACGAGCAGGTACGACGTGATCGTCGTGGCCTCCCAGAAGACGTACAGGAGGATCACGTCGTCGGCGAGGACCAGGCCGACCATCGCTCCGGCGAAGGCGGTCAGGGTGGCGGCGAAGCGCACCAGGGGGCTGTCGCGGTCGGCGTAGGAGGCGCAGTAGAGGAAGATCAGGGTTCCGACGCCGCTGACCAGCACCAGCATCAGCAGCGACAGGGCGTCCAGGCGCAGCGCCACGGTGAGGTCGAGGCCGGGCACCCAGGGCACCTCGCGCCCCCAGGCCCGGCCGGCGAGCACGTCCGGCGCCGCCGCGAGCGCGAGGACGACCCCGGAGAGGGGGGCGAGCGCGGCCACGTAGAAGGCGCGGGGCCCGAGCCGGGGAGCCAGCAGCCCCGCGAGCACCGCCAACCCCGCGTGAGCGGCGAGGACTGCGAGCACCGACCCTCCTCCTCCTCGCCGCCGTGGAACCTCCCGTGACCCTAGGGGGCCGGGGGTGCCCGCGCACTCGCCCGCCCGCCCGGCCGTCCGCTCGGGCAGCTCTCGGCGGGCGCCCGCGAGCGGGGGCGCGGCCGCCTCAGTCGCCCTTGACGTTCACCACCTGCCGCAGCGTGTGCAGGACCTCGACGAGGTCGGCGGCGTCCGCCATCACCCGGTCGACGTCCTTGTAGGCCAGGGGGTGCTCGTCCAGGAAGGCGTCGGTGTCGCGGTACTCGATGCCCGCCATCGCCTCCCGCAGCTCCGCCACGCTGAACTGCTTGCGCGCCTTCGTCCGCGACAGCCTGCGCCCCGCCCCGTGCGGGGAGGAGTGCAGGGACAGCTCGTTGCCGAGGCCGCGGACCACGTAGCTCGCCGTCCCCATCGAGCCCGGGACCAGCCCCAGCCGGCCCGCGTCGGCCTGGATGGCGCCCTTGCGCGAGATCCACAGGTCCCGGCCGAAGTGCCGCTCCGGCTGGGAGAAGTTGTGGTGGCAGTTGATGCGCTCCTGCTCGACCACGTCGGCGCCCATGAACTCCGCCAGGCAGGCCACGACCCGGTCCATCATCTCCTCGCGGTTGAGCAGCGCGAAGTGCTGCGCCCACTGCAGGTCGCGCAGGTAGGCGTCGAACTCGGGCGTGCCCTCCTCGAGGTGGGCGAGGTCCATGTCCGGCAGCACGAGCCCGGTGCGCTCCGCCAGCCGGCGCGCCACCGCGATGTGCTGCTGGGCGAGCTTGTTGCCGATGCCGCGCGAGCCGGAGTGCAGGAACAGCCACACCGCGCCGGTCTCGTCGAGGGTCACCTCGATGAAGTGGTTGCCGGAGCCGAGCGAGCCGAGCTGCAGGTCCCAGTGGGCCAGGACGGCGCCGTAGTCGCGCCGGGCCATCGCCTGCAGCTCCTCGACGCGGGGCGCGGCGGACGGCAGCACCTTCCGGTTGCGGGCACCGGCGGACAGCGGCACCGCCCGCTCGATCGCCTCGCGCAGCGGCGACAGCCCGCGCTTGCGGGAGCCGCGGGCGCGCAGCTCGTCCTCCGAGAACTGGCTGCGGACCGCGATCATGCCGCAGCCGATGTCCACCCCCACCGCGGCGGGGATGATCGCGCGCTCGGTGGGGATGACGGAGCCCACGGTGGCGCCCTTGCCCAGGTGGGCGTCGGGCATCAGGGCCAGGTGCGGCTGCACGAAGGGCAGCTCGCTGGTGCGGCGGGCCTGCTCCAGGGTGTCGGGCTCGATGTCGGACGCCCAGTTGAGCAGCTTCGGGGTGATCTTCTCCATGGCTCTCCTCCCGCTCCCACCCTGCCCCGGACGGGCCGTGCGCCGCCCTCCGGGAGCGCCGCCACCCCTCTCTCCTCCCCGGAAAGGACCCTTTCCGGGGTCCTTTCGCCCTCTCCGGGCCCGGAAAGGGTCCTTTCCGGGGGAGGAGCCCCCGGGGGAGGAGCCCCCGGGGGAGGAGCCCCCGGGGGAGGAGACCCCGAGGGGAGGCGTCGGGGCGGCCAGGGTGCGGGCGGCGTCCCAGCAGGTGAGCGGAGTTGCTCCGCGGGCACCCCGTGGAGGACCATCGGCGACATGGCTCCCGGCGCGCTCCTCGACGAGTTCTGGCCGGGCCGCCGTCCTTACCTCTTCGACGGCTGGTGTCGCCAGGTCAGCTCCCGCCCCTGACCGGCACGACGCTGCCCCCGCGCAGCAGCCACCCGTCCCCGGAGGACCCCCGTGACCGACCCCACCCCTGCGCACGACCGCGCCCCCGAGCGTCCCCTGCGCTTCGAGACCCTGGCCGTGCACGCCGGGCAGGTGCCCGACGAGGCCACCAGCGCCCGCGCGCTGCCGATCTACCAGACCACCAGCTACACCTTCCGCGACTCCGACCACGCGGCCGCCCTCTTCGGCCTGGCCGAGACCGGCAACATCTACACGCGGATCATGAACCCGACGCAGGCGGTCGTCGAGGAGCGCATCGCGGCCCTCGAGGGCGGGATCGGGGCCCTGCTGGTCGCCAGCGGGCAGGCCGCCGAGACCCTCGCGATCCTCAACATCGCCGAGGCCGGCGACCACGTCGTGGCCAGCCCCCGCCTCTACGGCGGCACCTACAACCTGCTGCGGCACACGCTGCCCAAGTACGGGATCTCCGCGACGTTCGTGGACGACCCGGACGACCCCTCCTCCTGGGCGCGGGCCGTGCGGCCGGAGACGAAGCTCTTCTTCGCGGAGACGATCTCCAACCCCGCCGGTGACGTCCTCGACATCGAGGCCGTCGCAGGGGCCGCGCACGCCGCCGGGGTGCCGCTCGTGGTGGACAGCACCGTCGCCACCCCGTACCTCGTGCGGCCGCTGGAGTGGGGCGCCGACGTCGTCGTGCACTCGGCCACCAAGTACCTCGGCGGGCACGGCACCGCCGTCGCGGGCGTCATCGTCGACGGCGGCCGCTTCGACTGGGCCGCCCACGCCGGCCGCTTCCCCGGCCTGACCACCCCCGACCCGAGCTACCACGGCGTCGTCTACACCGATGCGCTCGGCCCGGCCGCCTACATCGCCAAGGCCCGCGTGCAGCTCCTGCGCGACCTCGGCCCCGCCGCCACCCCGTTCAACGCGTTCCTCATCGCCCAGGGCATCGAGACCCTCGCCCTGCGCATGGAGCGGCACGTCGCCAACGCCCAGCGCGTCGCGGAGTGGCTGCAGGCCCACGAGCAGGTCGAGTCCGTGCGCTACGCGGGGCTGCCCGGCTCGCCCTGGTACGAGCGGGGCCGCAAGTACGCGCCGAAGGGGACGGGTGCGGTGCTGGCGTTCGAGATCGCGGGGGGCCGCGAGGCGGGCCGCGCGTTCGTCGACGCCCTGACGCTGCACAGCCACGTCGCCAACATCGGCGACGTGCGCTCGCTGGTCATCCACCCCGCCTCGACGACGCACTCGCAGCTCGACGTGGAGGCGCAGCTCGCCAGCGGGGTGACGCCCGGCCTGGTGCGCCTGGCCGTGGGCATCGAGCACGTCGACGACATCCTCGCCGACCTCGAGACCGGCTTCGCCGCCGCGCGCAGCGTCGCCGGTTCCGGGGCTGCCGCGACGGCCTCGGCATGACGGCCGTGGCGCACCCCTCGCAGGCCACGGGCCCGCTGCCGCGTCCGGCGGTGCCCGACCAGAGCGCCCGGACGGCGCCCCTGCCGGCGGCCACGGGCGCCTGGCGGGAGGGCGACCCGGTGGCCGGGCGCCGCTTCGCCGACCTCGGCACCCTGCCCCTCCAGTTCGGCGGCGAGCTGCCCGGGGTGCGGCTGGCGTACGAGACGTGGGGGACGCTGGACGCCGACGGCGGCAACGCGGTCCTCGTCCTGCACGCCCTCACCGGTGACGCCCACGTCAGCGGCCCCGCCGGTCCCGGCCAGCCCACCCCGGGCTGGTGGGACGGCCTGGTGGGGCCGGGCCTGGCGCTGGACACCGACCGCTGGTTCGTCGTGGCGGCCAACGTCCTCGGCGGCTGCCAGGGCAGCACCGGCCCGGCCTCGATCCGCCCGGGCACTGACCGGCCGTGGGGTTCGGCGTTCCCGCGCGTGACGGTGGCCGACCAGGTCACGGCCGAGGCCCGGCTCGCCGACCACCTCGGCGTCGGGCGCTGGGCGACGGTGATCGGCGGCTCGATGGGCGGGATGCGCGCGCTGGAGTGGGCCGTCGGGCACCCCGACCGGGTGGGCGCGGCCCTCGTGCTGGCCACCAGCGCCGCCGCGACCGCCGACCAGATCGGCACGCAGTCGACGCAGATCGCGGTGGTGCGCGCCGACGCCGGCTGGCACGGCGGCGACTACCACGACCTGCCGCCGGGCTGCGGGCCGCACACGGGCCTCGGCCTGGCCCGCCGCATCGCGCAGCTGACGTACCGCACGGCGGAGGAGCTGCACCTGCGCTTCGGGCGCGACGCCCAGGAGGGCGAGGTCCCGGAGGTCGGGGGCCGCTACGCGGTGCAGTCCTACCTGGACCACCACGCCGACAAGCTGGTCCGCCGCTTCGACGCGGGCAGCTACGTCGCCCTCACCGACGCGATGAACACCTGGGACGTCGGCCGCGGCCGCGGCGGCACGGAGGCGGCCCTGCGCTCCTGCCGCACGCCGCTGGTGGTGGCCGGGGTGGACTCCGACCGCCTCTACCCGATCGCGGAGCAGCGGTTCATCGCCGAGGCGGCCGCCGGGACCGTCGGTGGCCTGCGCGTCATCCGCTCGCCGTTCGGCCACGACGGGTTCCTGCTGGAGGCGGACCAGCTCGTGCCGCTGGTGCTGGAGGCGCTGGAGCTGGGGGAGCGGGCCGGGCGCTCGCCGGCGGGCCGCGCCTGACCGGCAGTCGCACTGCAGACGAGGAGAGGGCGCCCCGCCACCGGCGGGGCGCCCTCTCCTCGTGGGCCCGGCTGCGCGCCGGGCCCTGTGCTGCGCGGGTGTCAGTGCTGCCGGGCGCGCGCCACGTCCTCCGGGGACGAGGCGGGCGAGGCGGAGGCCGCCGTCAGGTCGACGTTGTCGGGGCGCGGCGAGTGGTCGTGCGGGTCGCTGCTCATGCTCGACTCGTCGAAGGGCAGGTCCCCGTCCAGCACCCGGCGGGTGCGGTCCAGGTCCACCTGCTGGGTCCAGGCGCCGATCACGAGCGTGGCGACGGCGTTGCCGGAGAAGTTCGTCACCGCACGGGCCTCGGACATGAAGCGGTCGATGCCGACGATGAGCCCGACGCCCTCCAGCAGCTCGGGGCGGTGGGAGGACAGCCCGCCCGCCAGCGTCGCCAGGCCGGCGCCGGTGACGCCCGCGGCGCCCTTCGAGGCGATGATCATGAAGACGAGCAGCGAGACCTGCTCGCCGATCGAGAGCGGGTCGCCCAGGGCGTTGGCGATGAACAGCGACGCCATCGTGAGGTAGATGGCCGTGCCGTCGAGGTTGAACGAGTAGCCCGTGGGGACCACGATCCCGACGGTCGTGCGCTGCACGCCCGCGTGCTCCATCTTGGCGATGAGGCGGGGCAGGGCGGTCTCCGAGGAGGAGGTGCCCACGATGAGCAGGTACTCCCGGGCGAGGTAGCGGAACAGCTTGAAGATCGACATCCCGGTGCTCGCCTTCAGCAGGACCCCGAGGACGACCACGATGAAGAGGAAGCAGGTGGCGTAGAAGCCGCCCATCAGCCACGCCAGGCTCACGAGGGCGTCGACGCCGGTCTCCCCGACGACCGCGGCGATGGCACCGAAGGCCCCGATGGGAGCCACCCACATGATCATGGCGAGGATCTTGAAGATCACCCGCTGTGCCGCGGCGATGGCCTGCAGCGGCCCCTCGCCGCGCTCGCCGAGTGCCTGGATCGCGAAGCCGACCAGCAGGGCCACGAACAGCGCCTGCAGCACCTCGCCCTCCGTCAGGGCCGAGACGAGGGTGTCCGGGATGATCCCGAGGATGAACTCCGACGTCGACGCGGCCTCCCCGGCCCGCTCGGCGCCCTCCCCGCGGATCTCCTCGGTCAGCTGCAGCTGCGTGGTGGGCAGGACGTTGCCCACCACCAGGCCGATGACCAGCGCGAAGCCGGACATGACCATGAAGTACGCCAGGGCGATGCCGCCGACCCGGCCCACCTGGGCGGCCTTCCGCACGGAGCCGATGCCGAGCACGATCGTGCAGAAGATGATCGGCGCGATCATCATCTTGACCAGGGCCACGAAACCGGTGCCGAGCGGCTTCAGCTCGCGGGCGAACGCGGGGGCGAGCAGGCCGATGGCGATGCCGAGGGCCACCGCCACGAGGACGCTGATGTACAGGAAGTGGGTGCGGTCCTTCTTCGCCGGCGCGTTCGGGTCGGCGGGGCGAGCGGTAGCGCTCACTGTCTCCTCCTGCTGCGACGCCGGGCGCACTCCACTGTGCGTCCGGTCCTGCAGACCACTCTGAGGGAGAGGGTGTGACGGTGCCACGTTGTGCAACTTCCGGTCACGGGCGGGCACTGCCCGCGGCCTGGCGCGCGCGGCGCACCGCACCCGCCGCACCCCGGTCCCGGCGGCGCGGCATCGCCGGTGCGGTGCTGCGCGCCCAGCTCCTCGTGCTCGCCGTCCTCGTCCTCGGCGGCGGCGCGGGCGTCCTCTGGGAGGCACGGCAGGCGGAGGAGCGCGCCGCCGCCGCCCGCGCCTCCGGGGTCGCCGCCACCGTCGCGCTCGCCCCCGCCGTCACCGCGGCCCTGCCGCTGGAGGGCGCCCCGCCCGCGGCGCGCGCCGCCGTCCAGCCGTACGCGGAGGCCGTCCGCCGCGCCACCGGCACCGACTTCGTCGTCGTCATGGGCACCGACCGCACCCGCCTCAGCCACCCCGACCCCGCCCAGATCGGCCGCACCTTCCTCGGCACCACCGCCCCCGCCCTGCGCGGGGAGGCGTTCACGGAGACCTTCACCGGCACCCTCGGGCCGTCCGTGCGGGCGGTCGTCCCCGTGCGCGCCTCCACGGAGGCCGACGCACCCGTCGTCGGCATGGTCGCCGTGGGCGTCACCCGCGAGGCCATCAGCCGCTCGTTCGTGCGGCAGCTGCCCGCCCTCCTCGCAGCCCTCGCTCTCGCCCTGCTGCTCGCCGCCGCCGGCAGCGTCTCGATCAGCCGCTGGGTGCGGCGCAGCACCCACGGGATGGAACCGGCCGAGCTGACCCGCCTCTACGAGTACTCCGAGGCCGTGCTGCACGCCCTCGGCGAGGGCCTCCTCGTCGTGGACCGGCAGCAGCGGCTGCAGCTGGTCAACGACGAGGCCCGCCGCCTCCTCGCCCCGGCCCTCGACGACGCCGGGCCCGGCACGGCCGTCGAGGGCCTCCCGCTGCCGCCGGCGCTGCGCGCGCTGCTGCTCGAGGGGAGCGGGGCCAGCGACGAGGTGCTCCTCAGCGCCGACCGCGTCCTGCTCGTCGACCAGGCCCCTGCCGTGTGGGAGGGCCGGGTGCTGGGCAGCGTCACGACCCTGCGCGACCACACGCGGCTGCGGGAGCTGAGCCGCGACCTCGACGAGACCCGCGACCTCGCCGAGGCCCTGCGCTCCCAGGCGCACGAGTCCGCCAACCGCCTGCACACGGTCGTCGCGATGGTGGAGATGGGACGGACGGAGGACGCCGTGCGCTTCGCCACCGCCGAGCTGGACGTGGCCCAGAGCCTCACCGACCTCCTCGTCAGCGAGGTCGAGGAACCGGCCGTGGCGGCGCTGCTGCTGGGCAAGAGCGCCCAGGCCGCGGAGTGGGGGGTGGAGCTGCGGCTCGACCCGGCCACGTCGCTGACGACGGCTCCCGTGCCGGTCCGCGACCTCCTCACGGTGCTCGGCAACCTCGTCGACAACGCCGTGGAGGCCGCCCTCGCCGCCCCGGCACCCCGCTGGGTGCGGGTGCTGCTCGCCGTCGAGGGGCCCGAGTGCGTGGTCGAGGTCGCGGACTCCGGGTCGGGCATCGCCGCCGGCGACCTGGAGGAGGCGCTGCGGCGGGGCTGGTCCCGCAAGGCGCAGCGGCTGCGGCCGGACCCGGTGCACGGGCACGGGCTCGGGCTGGCGCTCGTGGGGCAGGTGGTGCGCCGCCACGGCGGGTCGGTGAGCGCCCTGCCCGCGGAGCCGGGCGCGGGCAGCCGCGTGCTGGTGCGCCTGCCCGTCGCCGGCCAGGGGGCCGATGAGGGGGCCGACCAGGTGGCGGGTCCGTGAGCGCGCGGCCGGGCGGGACGGAGCTGCGGGTGCTCGTCGTCGAGGACGAGCCGCTGGTGGCCGAGGCGCACCGCGCCTTCGTCGACCGGGTGGCCGGCTTCCGGGTGGTGGCGGTGGCGCACAGCGCCCGCGAGGCGCTGGCCGCCCTCGGGAGCACCGCGCCGGGCGCCCGGAGCCGCGAGGACGGCAGCGGGGGCGGCAGGGCAGGGGTCGACCTCGTGCTGCTCGACATGGGCCTGCCCGACGCCGACGGCCTGCAGGTCCTGCGCGCGGTCCGCTCCGCCGGGGTGCCCGTCGACGTCATCGCCGTCACCGCCGCCCGCGACCTGCCCGTCGTCCGCGCCGCCGTGTCCCTCGGGGTGGTGCAGTACCTGCTGAAGCCCTTCACGGCCGCCGCCCTGCGCGACAAGCTCCTCGCCTACGCCCGGTTCCGGGACCAGGTCGTCGGCCCGCCCGCCGCACCACCGGCCGTCCTCGACCAGGGCCGGATCGACGCCGCGCTGGCCCAGCTGCGGCCCCAGGCGCCGGAGCAGGCCGCCCGCGGCATCAGCGCCGGCACCCTGCAGCTCGTGGTGGCGGCCCTGCGCGAGGCGCAGGGCGGGGCCGGGCTGTCCGCCGCGGAGGTCGCCACCCGGACGGGGCTGTCCCGGGAGTCCGCCCGCCGCTACCTGGAGCACCTCGTCTCCACCGGGCAGGTGGGGAAGGTCCCCCGCTACGGCGGGCCGGGACGCCCCGAGACCGGCTACGTGCCGCGCACGCCGCTGTAGGCGCCTGCCCGGGGCCTGGCCCTAGGGTGTGCGACGTGTCGACGGCCTCGCAGCTCACGGACCCGGTCGCCTACCACGCGGAGGGGCCGTGCTGGTCCCCGCAGTGGGGAGGCCTGCGCTGGGTGGACATGCTCGCCGGGGACGTCCTCTCCCTCGGCGCCGACGGCAGCGTGTCCCGCGAGCACGTCGGCGACGTCGCGGCCGTCGTGCGGCCCCGCACCGGCGGTGGCGCGGTCATCGCCGTCGAGCGCGGCTTCGCGCTGCAGGAGCCCGACGGGAGCCTGCGCACGCTGCCCGAGCTGTGGGCGGCCGACGCGGGCCTGCGCATGAACGAGGGCGGCTGCGACCCCGACGGGCGCCTCTACGTCGGCTGCATGGCCTACGACCAGGCCGAGGAGCGCGGCGACGGGCGCGGCACGGTGTACCGGCTGGACCCCGACGGCACGGTCGGCGTCGCCTGGAGCGGCGTGACCATCTCCAACGGCCTCGGGTTCAGCCCCGACGGCTCCCGCGCGTACTACGTCGACACCCCCACCGGCCGCATCGACGTCCTCGACTACGACAGCGCCGCGGGGCTGACCGGCCGCCGCCCGTTCGCGCAGGTCAACGACGACGGCAGCAGCCACCCCGACGGCCTCGTCGTCGACTCCGAGGGCTACGTGTGGGTGGCGCTCTTCGGCGGGGGAGGGGTGCGGCGCTACGCACCCGACGGCACCCTCGACGGGGTGGTGGAGGTGCCCGGCGCCTCCCAGGTCACGGCGGTGACCTTCGGCGGGGAGGACCTGGACCAGCTCTTCATCACCACGTCGCGGGAGAACCTGCCCGACGACGCCGAGCCGGTGGCGGGCTCGCTGTTCACCTTCCGCCCCGGGGTGCGGGGCCTGCCGGTGCTGCCCTTCGCGGGCTGAGCGGGCGCCCGCCCGGACCGGGTGCGGCCCGAGGCGTCGGGCCCGGTCGGGGCCGGTCTCAGTCCGCGACCGGGCCTCAGTCCGCGACCGGGCCCTGGGCGGGCCGGGTGGGCAACGGCGGCCCGTCCACGGGGACGGACGCGGCCTCGTCGTCGGTCCCGGGGGCGCGCGCGGCCGTCTCCGTGCGCAGCCGCTGCGCGAACTCCTCGGCCATCATCAGCCGGCGGCGCAGCTCCTCGACCCGCTTGTCGGCGGCCTCCCGGAAGGCGGCCAGCCGCTCCAGGAGCTCCTCACGGGTGGCCCCCGCCTCGAGGCGGCCGTCGAGGGCGTCGAGGGTCGTGAGGAGCTCGCGCATCTCCTCCAGGGAGAAGCCCAGGGGCTTCATCCGCTTGATGACGAACAGGCGGTAGAGGTCCAGCTCCGTGTAGAGCCGGAACCCCCCCGGGGTGCGCGCCGAGGGGGTGACGAGACCCATCTCGTCGTAGTAGCGGATCGTGCGCAGGCTCAGCCCGAGCCGTTCCGCCACCTCGCCGATCTGCATGCGGTCCGGGACGTCCACGGCGGATCCCTCCGAGTCGGCCTGCGACACGGCTCCCAACGCGGTCTCCGACACGTCTCCCGCCCTCCCTCCAGCCCTCCAGGGGGCCACTGCAGTGGGGCCGCGGCCCCACCTGAGCGTAGTCGTCCGCGGACGACGGGTGGCGCTGTCGCGGCAGGCGCCACCCGCCCGGAGCCGCCGTCCCGGCACGGCTCGACGGCCCGGCCGCGCCGTTGACCGGCGCGGCCGGGACGGTCAGTGCCCCTGCTGCTTCAGCCGCTCCAGCGAGTTGCGGATCTCCGCCTCGGCGTCCTCGCGACCCACCCAGTGCGCGCCCTCGACGGACTTGCCGGGCTCCAAGTCCTTGTAGGTCTCGAAGAAGTGCTGGATCTCCAGCCGGTCGAAGTCGCTGACGTCGGTCAGGTCCTGGATCTTGAAGACGCGGGGGTCGCCCGCGGGCACGCAGAGGACCTTGTCGTCGCCGCCGGCCTCGTCGCGCATGTGGAACATGCCGATCGCGCGGCACTTGATCAGGCAGCCGGGGAAGGTGGGCTCCTCCAGGATGACCAGCGCGTCCAGGGGGTCGCCGTCCTCACCGAGGGTGTTCTCGATGAACCCGTAGTCGGCCGGGTAGCGCGTGGAGGTGAAGAGCATCCGGTCCAGGCGGATGCGCCCCGACTCGTGGTCCACCTCGTACTTGTTGCGCTGACCCTTGGGAATCTCGATGGTGACGTCGAACTCCATGGGCTTGGTCACGCTTGCTCCTCCTCGTCGACCCTGCTGGTCGCTCCGCCGTCCGGGGCGAGGGCCTCCTCGCTGGAGCGCTAGTGTCCCGCACGGGCGGAGCCTGTCCGAATCCGTGCCCTCCACGGCGCACGGCCCCCGCGGCGGGGGAGCGGCCCGCGCGGAGCGACGAGGGCGGGAGACGGCTGTGCCGGCGCACGGAGCACCCCCACCGGAGCAGCCCGCCGAGCCGCTGGCGCCCGAGGCCGCACCTCCCGCCGAGCCGCCCGCGTCGGAGGCCGAGCAGTCCGCGCCGGGGCCCACGGCGGAGGGGGCCCGCGTCCGCCGTCGCCGTCCCCTCGCCACCGCCCTCGGCGCCGCGGGCGGGGTGGTCCTCCTGCTCGCCGGCTACGCCGCCCTCGACGCCGCCGACGTCGCGCCCGGGCCCCTCACCCGCCGTTCCGCCCCCACCGCCGCCCCGCTGCCCACCGCCCCCGCCGCCGTGGTGCCGCCCACCGCGGCCCCGGCGGTGCTGCCCCCGCTGGAGGAGGACGCACCCGCGGCGTCGGAGGAGGGCCTCGCGGCCGTCCTGGGGCCCCTGCTCGCCGACCCGGCGCTCGGCCCGAGCGTGTCGGCCTCGGTGCTCGACGCCACGGACGGGCGCGCGCTGCTCGACGTGCAGGCCGCCGTGCCCCGCACCCCGGCCTCGACGGTGAAGGTCCTCACCGCGGCCGCCGCCCTGCGGGCCCTCGGCCCCGCCACGGTGCTGCGCACCCGCGTCGTCCAGGGCGCCGTGCCCGGCGAGGTCGTCCTCGTCGGCGGTGGCGACGTCCTGCTCGCCGCCGGCGCCGGCGACCCCGACCGGGTCCTGGGCCGCGCCGGGCTGGGGGACCTCGCCGCCGAGACCGCCGCGGCCCTGCGGGCCCAGGACCGGCCGGTGGTCTCCGTGCGCGTCGACGACACGGCGTTCCAGGGCCCGGGCCTCTCCGCCGGCTGGGCGCCCGGTGACGTCGGCAGCGGCTTCGTCGCACCCGTCTCCGCCCTCGCGGTGGACGCCGGCAGGCTGCGCCCGGCACCCGTCGCGCCGCGGCACCCGGACCCGGCGATGGCCGCGGCCGAGGCGTTCGCCGAGCGCCTGGCCGAGCACGGCGTCGAGGTCGCCGGCCCCGTGCTGCGCGCCCCCGCCCCCGCGGGCGCCGAGGAGCTCGCCGCCGTCTCCTCCGCACCGGTGGCCGAGCAGGTGGAGTGGATGCTCGCCACGAGCGACAACGTCTCCGCCGAGGCGCTGGGCCGCCTCATCGCCCGCGAGCGGGGCCTGCCGCCCACCTTCGACGGCGCCTCGGCGGCGGTGCGCGCGGAGGTCGCCGCCCTGGGGGTGCCGGTCGACGGCGTGCACCTCGTCGGCACGAGCGGACTGGGCCGCAGCAGCACGGTGCCCGCCCGCACGCTCACGGGCGTCCTCGCCGCGGCGGCCTCCGACGCCCACCCGGAGCTGCGGGCGACGCTCACCGGGCTGCCCGTGGCGCAGGCGACCGGCACCCTCGCGGAGCGCTTCGAGCAGCCCCCGGCCGCACCCGCGGCGGGTGTGGTGCGGGCGAAGACCGGCTCCCTCAACGGCGTCACCTCCCTGGCGGGGCTGCTGCGGACCACCGACGGGCAGCTGCTCGCCTTCGCCGTGATGGCGGACGCGGTGCCGTCCGGGGGGACGCTGGCCGCCCGGCGCGCCATGGACCGCATCGCGGCCGTCCTCGTGGAGTGCGGCTGCCGCTGAGCCGGATGCGCCGCGCGGTGCTCCCGGGACGGCAGCGGCGGAGGTGGCTCCTGGTGCACCGGTGGCGCCTGGTGCGGGCGCGGCCGCCCTGCGCGGCGCGTAGCGTGACGGCATGACAGCGGGCACGGACGGGCAGGACACCACCCACCCCGCGCACGGCGCAGCAGGGGCCGGCGCGGGCGCGACCACCGTGGCGGTGGGCTCCCTCGTCGACTTCGAGCTCGCCGCCCGCACGGCCGCCCGGCTGGTGCGCCCCGGCCCCGCCGTCAGCCGCGACGAGGCCGACGACGCCGTCGCCGCCCTGCGCGCCAGCGCCCTCGCCGCCGTCGGGCCCGTCGCGGAGGTCGCCCGCCTGCAGCGCGACCCGGACGTGGCGGAGGGCCCCGTCCTCGTCGTCGACCGGGCCTCCTGGGCCCGCGCCAACGTCGAGGGCTTCGAGGCCCTGCTCGGCCCCGTGCGGGTGCCGCTGCCCGAGCGGCGCGGCCCGCGTGCCGTGCCGCTGGACCGGGCCGCCGTCGCGGTGGGACGGCGCACCACCGGCGCGGAGCTGGGGGGCCTGCTCGCCGTCCTCGGCAGCCGCGTGCTCGGGCAGTTCGACGCGTTCTCCGGCGCGGACGAGGGCCGCCCCGGCCGCCTGCTGCTCGTGGCCCCCAACGTGCTGCAGGTGGAGCGGGAGCTCGACGTGCCGCCGGCCGACTTCCGGCTCTGGGTGTGCCTGCACGAGGAGACCCACCGCCTGCAGTTCGGGGCGAACCCGTGGCTGCGCGGCTGGGTGCTCGAGGAGGCCCGGAGCCTCGCCGCGGACCTCCTCGGCCAGCCCCGGGCCCTCGCCGAGCGCCTGCAGGACGTCGTCCGCCGGCTGCCCGAGCTGCTGCGCGGGGGCGACGACGGCCCCGGCACCGGGGTGCTGGACCTCGTGCAGTCGCCGAGCCAGCGCGAGCGGGTGCGCTCGATGGTGGCCGTGATGTCGCTGCTGGAGGGCCACGCCGACGTCGTGATGGACGACGTCGGCCCGCAGGTCGTGCCCTCCGTGGCCCGGATCCGCAAGCGCTTCACGCAGCGCCGCCGCGGGCGCGGCGGGCTCGACCAGGTGACCCGCCGGCTGCTGGGCCTGGACGCCAAGACGAGGCAGTACGCCGACGGCGCGCGCTTCGTGCGCGGGGTCGTGGCCGAGGTCGGCATGGAGGGGGTCAACGCGGTCTGGCAGGGGCCGCACACGCTGCCCACGCCCGCGGAGATCGCCGACCCGGCGGCCTGGGTGCGTCGCGTCCACGGATGAGCGGGCCCTCCCCGGCCACCGCCGCGGTGCGCCGCGCGGTCCGCGAGGACCTCGCCCTGCTGCGCCGCGAGTGCTCCGGACGGGTGGTCCTCGTGGCGTGCAGCGGGGGCGCCGACTCCCTCGCCCTGGCCGCCGGTGCCGCGTTCGCCGCGGCACGCTCCGGGTTCGCCACGGGCGCCGTCGTCGTGGACCACGGGCTGCAGCCGGGCTCGGCGGCGGTCGCCGAGGCCGCGGCCGGCCAGTGCCGGGGTCTCGGTCTGGAGCCCGTCGACGTGGTCGCGGTGGCGGTGGGCCGCGCCGGGGGCCCGGAGGCCGCGGCCCGCGACGCCCGCTACGCCGCCCTGGAGGCCGCAGCCGTCGCGCACGGGGCGGAGGCCGTCCTGCTCGCGCACACCCGCGACGACCAGGCGGAGAGCGTCCTGCTGGGGCTGGCGCGCGGGTCGGGGGCGCGCAGCCTCGCGGGGATGCCGGCGGTGCGCGGACGGTGGCGCCGTCCCCTGCTGGAGCTGCCCCGCTCGGTGGTGCGGGCCGCCTGCGCCGACGCGGGCCTGGTGCCGTGGGAGGACCCGGCCAACGCCGACGCCGCCCTGGCCCGCGCGCGGGTGCGCCACCGCGTCCTGCCGGTGCTGGAGGCCGAGCTCGGCCCGGGTGCCGCCGCCGCCCTGGCCCGCACCGCCCGCGCCCTGCGCGACGACGCCGACGCGCTGGACGCCCTGACCGACGCCCTCGCCGCCTCGGCCGTGCGCGTCGAACCCGCCGGCGGTGCCTCCGCCGCGGTGGCCGACCTGGCGGCGCAGCCGGCGGCGCTGCGGCGGCGGTTGCTGCGGCGGCTGGCGCTGGCGGCCGGTGCTCCCGCCGGGGCGCTGGCCGCGGTGCACGTCGACGCCGCCGACGCCCTGCTGCTGGACTGGCGCGGGCAGGGGCCGGTGGCGCTGCCGGGGGGTCTGGAGCTGCGGCGTTCGTGTGGCAGGCTGCGCGTGGAGCGCGGTGCCCGGCCCCGGGAACCGCTCCGAGCCAGGACGCCGGGGACCTGACGCGGGTCGCCGGGCAGCGAGCAGTCGAGGAGGCACGGGGTGGACGCCCAGGACGTCGGGACGGACCTCGAGAGGGTCCTGCTGACCAAGGAGCAGATCGCTGCCCGCGTGCAGGAGCTGGCGGCGGAGCTGGACCGCGACTACGCGGGCAAGGACGTGCTGCTGGTGGGCGTGCTGAAGGGCGCCGTCATGGTGATGGCGGACCTGTCCCGCGCCATGCGCATCCCCGTGGCGATGGACTGGATGGCGGTCAGCTCCTACGGCTCCGGCACCCGCTCCTCGGGGGTGGTCCGCATCCTCAAGGACCTCGACGCCGACATCTCCGGCCGCCACGTCCTCGTCGTGGAGGACATCATCGACTCGGGCCTGACCCTGTCGTGGCTGCTGGCCAACCTCAGCTCGCGCGAGCCCGCGTCGGTGCGGGTGTGCACGCTGCTGCGCAAGCCGGACGCCGCGAAGGTCCACGTGGACGTGGCGTACGTCGGCTTCGACATCCCCAACGAGTTCGTCGTGGGCTACGGCCTCGACTTCGCCGACCGCTACCGCAACCTGGACGCGGTGGGCACCCTCGCCCCGCACGTCTACAGCTGACCCCGTCCGCGGCCGGCGCCGCGGAACCGGCGGGCCACCGCCGTCGTTGCAGTCCCTGAGCGCCGGTCTCCGCGACAGCACCCGTGCCAGGTGCGCGGTGTACCGTCGTGCCAACTACGTGCTAGCAGGAGGGACGGGGGTCGCCCCCCTCGACTGATGTCCAATCTCAAGCGCCTCTTCCGCGGCCCCGCGATGTGGATCGTGCTCGCCGTGCTGCTGGTCATCGTGGCGATGTCCTTCATCGCGTCGAGCGGTACGGCCGAGGTGTCGACCACCAAGGCGATCCAGCTCATCGAGCAGGACAAGGTCAAGGAGGTCGTGCTCACCGACAACGAGCAGCGCATCGACCTGACCCTGAAGGACAACGTCCTCGAGCAGGGGGCGTCGAAGGTCCACTCCTACTACATCTTCCAGCGCGGTGGGGACATCCTCGAGGTCCTCGCCGACAACCCGCCGCCGGAGGGCGTGACCGACGAGGTGCCGCGCGCGGGCATCCTGCAGACGCTGCTGTTCTCGATCGCGCCGTTCATCATCCTGCTCCTCCTCTTCTGGTTCCTGATGGGCCAGATGCAGGGCGGCGGCAGCCGGGTCATGAACTTCGGCAAGTCCAAGGCGAAGATGGTCTCCAAGGACACCCCGAAGGTGACCTTCGCCGACGTCGCCGGCGCCGAGGAGGCCGTCGAGGAGCTCCACGAGATCAAGGAGTTCCTCTCCGAGCCGGCGAAGTTCCAGGCGGTCGGCGCGAAGATCCCCAAGGGCGTGCTGCTCTACGGCCCTCCCGGCACGGGCAAGACGCTGCTCGCCCGGGCCGTCGCCGGTGAGGCGGGGGTGCCGTTCTACTCGATCTCGGGCTCCGACTTCGTGGAGATGTTCGTCGGCGTCGGCGCCAGCCGCGTGCGCGACCTCTTCGAGCAGGCCAAGGCCAACGCCCCGGCCATCGTCTTCGTCGACGAGATCGACGCCGTCGGCCGCCACCGCGGCGCCGGCCTCGGCGGTGGGCACGACGAGCGCGAGCAGACCCTGAACCAGCTCCTCGTCGAGATGGACGGCTTCGACGTCAAGGCCAACGTCATCCTGATCGCGGCCACCAACCGCCCCGACATCCTCGACCCGGCCCTGCTGCGCCCGGGCCGCTTCGACCGCCAGATCGCCGTCGAGGCCCCCGACATGGACGGCCGCGAGAAGATCCTGCGCGTCCACTCCAAGGGCAAGCCGATGGCCCCGGACGTGGACCTGCGCGGGGTGGCCCGCCGCACCCCCGGCTTCACCGGTGCGGACCTGGCGAACGTCCTCAACGAGGCGGCCCTGCTGACGGCCCGCGCGAACGCCGCCGTCATCGACGACCGCGCCCTCGACGAGGCCATCGACCGCGTCATGGCCGGCCCGCAGAAGCGCACGCGGCGGATGAACGAGAAGGAACTGAAGGTCACCGCCTACCACGAGGGCGGCCACGCCCTGGTGGCCGCGGCGCTGCCGAACACCGACCCGGTCACCAAGGTCACGATCCTGCCGCGCGGGCGCGCCCTCGGGTACACGATGGTGCTGCCGCAGGAGGACAAGTACTCCACCAGCCGCAACGAGATCCTCGACCAGCTCGCCTACGCCCTCGGTGGCCGCGTCGCGGAGGAGCTCGTGTTCCACGACCCCACGACGGGGGCGTCGAACGACATCGAGAAGGCGACGACGCTCGCCCGCAAGATGGTCACCCAGTACGGGATGAGCGAGCGGATCGGCGCGATCAAGCTGGGCTCGGGGCAGGGCGAGGTGTTCCTCGGCCGGGACATGGGCCACGAGCGCGACTACTCCGAGGACCTCGCGGGCATCGTCGACGAGGAGGTCCGCCGTCTCATCGAGGCCGCCCACGACGAGGCGTGGGAGATCCTCGTGGAGCACCGGCAGGTCCTCGACGACCTCGTCCTGGCGCTGCTGGACCGGGAGACGCTCAACCGCGAGGAGCTGGCGGAGATCTTCGCCCCCGTGGTCAAGCGGCCCGCGCGCCCGGTGTGGCTGTCCAGCTCCCGCCGCGCCGTCTCCGAGATCCCGCCGGTGCTCGGCCCGCGGGAGCGCGGTTCCGCCAACGGCCACGCCAACGGGTTCCAGACGCCCGTCCACGGCTTCGGCCCGCACGAGCAGTCCTGACGCCCCGGCCCCACCGAGCGGGCCGCGGCACCCACCAGCGCAGCAGGAGCGACCACCATCGACAGCACGCCCACGAGCGGGGCCGGAGCGCCGGAGACCACCGGCGCCCGGCCCCGCTTCGACGTTCCCCGCGCCGAGGCCGCCGTGCGCGAGCTGCTCCTCGCCATCGGCGAGGACCCCGACCGCGAGGGCCTGCGCGACACCCCCCAGCGGGTGGCGCGCGCCTACCGCGAGATGTTCGCCGGCCTCTGGCAGGACCCGACAGACGTCCTCGTCACCGACTTCGGCCTCGAGCACGACGAGCTGGTCCTCGTCCGCGACATCGAGGTGCAGTCGATGTGCGAGCACCACCTGCTGCCCTTCCACGGCGTCGCCCACGTCGGCTACATCCCCGGTGAGCACGGCCGGGTGACGGGGCTGTCGAAGCTGGCCCGGCTGGTGGACCTCTACGCCCGCCGCCCCCAGCTGCAGGAGCAGCTCACCACCCAGGTCGCCGACGCCCTGATGAGCCGGCTGCACCCGCGCGGCGCCATCGTGGTCGTGGAGTGCGAGCACTTCTGCATGAGCTACCGCGGGGTCCGCAAGGACGGCGCCCGCACGGTCACCTCCGCGGTCCGCGGCGCGCTGCGCAACCCCGCCACGCGGGCGGAGGCCATGAGCCTCATCGTGGGGCGCTGACGTGGAGCCGGGCGGTCGCGGCCCGCGCGACGTCGCCGCGCTGCTGGCGCCGGGGCGGTGCCGGGTCGTGGGGGTCCTCAACGTCACCCCCGACTCCTTCTCCGACGGCGGCCGCTGGATGGCCGCGGACGCTGCTGTGGCCCACGCGCAGGCGATGGTCGCGGCGGGCGCGGACCTCGTCGACGTCGGCGGGGAGTCCACCCGCCCCGGGGCGCAGCGCGTGGGCGCCGACGAGGAGGCGCGCCGGGTGCTGCCGATCGTGGAGCGCCTCGCCGCGGCCGGGGTGGCGGTGAGCGTGGACACGATGCGGGCGGACGTCGCCCGCCGGGCCGTGCAGGCCGGTGCGGTGGTCGTCAACGACGTCAGCGGCGGCCTGGCCGACGAGGCGATGGCGGCGGCCGTGGCGGCGACGGGCGCGCTGTTCGTGGTGTCCCACTGGCGCGGCCACAGCGACGTCATGACCTCCCGCGCCACCTACACCGACGTGGTCGCCGATGTCGTCGCGGAGCTCGCCGCCGCCCGCGACCGCGCGGTGGCCGCGGGCGTTCCGGCGGAGCGGGTCGTGCTGGACCCCGGGCTGGGCTTCGCGAAGGTCGGCGAGCACGACTGGGCGCTGCTGCGCTCCCTGGACCGCCTGCGCGCCCTCGGGCACCCGCTGCTGGTGGGTGCCTCCCGCAAGCGGTTCCTCGGTGCCCTCCTCGCCGGTCCCGACGGCGCCGCGCCACCGGCGCCGGAGCGCGACGCCGCGACGGCCGCGGTGACGGCGCTGGCCGCGCACGCCGGGGCGTGGGGGGTGCGCGTGCACGACGTGGCCTCCTCCGCGGCGGCGGTGCGCGTGGCGGCGGCGTGGGCGGACCCGGCCGCCGAGCGACCCGGCCCACCGGTCGCCGCGGGCGAGCGGGCAGGATCGCGTCCATGAGCACCCTGGACGCCAGCCCGCCGGTGCTGGACCGCTCCGGCCGTCCCCTGGACCGCATCGTCGTGCGGGGTCTGGAGGCCGTCGGCCACCACGGCGTCTACGAGGAGGAGCGCCGCGACGGGCAGCTCTTCCGGGTCGACGTGGCCCTGCACCTGGACACCCGGGCCGCCGCCGCGGAGGACGACCTCGCCGCCACCGTCCACTACGGGGTGCTGTCGGAGCGGATCGTGGCCGTGCTGACGGGGGAGCCCGTGGACCTGCTGGAGACCCTCGCGGAGCGGATCGCCGCGCTGTGCCTGGCGGAGCCCCCCGTGCGGGCCGTCGACGTGGTGGTGCACAAGCCGCACGCGCCCATCCCCGTGGCCTTCGCCGACGTGGAGGTCGCGGTCCGCCGCACCCGCGGCGACGAGCGGGGCTGCGCGTGAGCGGCGACCCGCTGACGGCGGCACCGGCCGCCCCGGCAGCGGCGGTGCTGGCCCTGGGCACGAACCTCGGCGACCGGGGGGAGGCGCTGCGCTCCGCCGTCCGTGCGCTGCGGTCGGTGCCCGGGGTGCGGGTGCGGGCCGTCTCGCCGGTCGTGGAGACCGATCCCGTCGGTGGCCCCGAGCAGCCCGACTACCTCAACGCCGTCGTGCTCGTCGAGACGGACCTCGCCCCGCAGGGGCTGCTCGACGCCTGCCAGGACGTCGAGGCGCGGCACAGGCGGGACCGCTCGCCGGCGGCGGTGCGCTGGGGCGCGCGGACCCTGGACGTCGACGTCGTCGACTACGCGGGGCTCGTCGCCGCGTCGGAGCGCCTCGTCCTGCCGCATCCCCGCGCGCACACCCGGGCCTTCGTGCTGGCCCCCTGGCACGCCGTCGACCCCGCCGCGGTCCTGCCGGGGCCGGGCGGGGGGCGGGTCGCGGACCTGCTGGCCGCGGCGGGCGCGCAGGGCGTGCGTCCCGCGGAGGTGGCGCTGTGAGGCCGACGCAGTGGTCGCGGCTGGTGGCCGTCGCCGCGGTGGCGGGGGCCCTGACGTGGGCGGGCGTGCGG
This sequence comes from Kineococcus xinjiangensis, assembly GCF_002934625.1. Lineage (GTDB taxonomy): Bacteria > Actinomycetota > Actinomycetes > Actinomycetales > Kineococcaceae > Kineococcus_A > Kineococcus_A xinjiangensis. The sequence goes on from NZ_PTJD01000010.1 coordinate 76,801, forward strand.
CTGTGGGCGGCCCGTGGCGCGCACGAGCCGCCGCTGCTGTGGACGACGGTGGCGGCGCTGGTGCTCATCGCGGTCGTCGTCGCGGGCGCGGGCTGGCCGGTGCGGCAGTGGCTGCGCGGGGACCGGCAGCGGCGCATCGACGCCCTGCGCGCGGCCCGCACGGCGGTGCTGGGCAAGGCGTCGGCGTACGCGGGGTCGCTGCTGCTGGGCTGGTTCGGCGGGCAGGCGGCGCACTACGCCGCGACGTTCGCGATCGACGCCCGCCGGGAGCGGATGTGGGTGGCGCTGGCCGCAGCCCTGGCGTCGCTGCTGATGGTGGTGGCGGGGCTGCTGGTGGAGCGCTGGTGCCGCGTGCCGCCGCGCCAGGACCGGGACACGGGCGGCGGAGCGGTGGCCGACGCGCTGGACTGACGCCCGGCCCCGCCCCGCCCCGCCCCGCTCCGCCCCGCCCTCCTCCGCCCCGCCCCGCCCGGAAAGGACCCTTTCCGGGGTCGTCCGGGGGTGCGCGAGCACGGAAAGGACCCTTTCCGGGGTTCAGGAGGGGTTCTTGAAGGGTCCAGGAGGGGCTCGGCCGGCGCCCCCGCCTCAGTCGTCGTCCTCCACGTGCCCGGGGGTGCCGCGGCGCAGCGCCGTGTGCACGACGTCGGGGGTGAGGATGCCGACGTAGCGGTCCCCGTCGAGCACCGGCAGCCACCGCTGGTCCTGGGCGAGCAGCATGGAGAACCCCGTCCGCAGGGTCTCGGTCTGCTGGATGGACGAGGCGAAGGGCCGCAGCCACTCGCCCACGGTGCCCTGCCGCGCCCCCACGCGCATCGCCTGCGTGACCGACCCGCGGCTGACCCAGCCGAGCGGGTGCACCTCGTCCGCGTCGAGGACCACGCCCCAGGAGCGGCCGTCGACCTCCAGCGCCGTGGCGGCGTAGCCGACGCCGTCGCCCTCGGCGAGGACGGTGGGCCGGTCCAGGTCGTCGGGCCGGATGGGGGTGACGGCCAGGCGCCGCAGGCCGCGGTCGGAGCCGATGAACCGGATGACGAACTCGTTGGCCGGGTCCGACAGCAGGGTCGAGGGGTCGGCGTACTGCTCCAGCACGCCGCCGGCGCTGAGCACGGCGACCCGGTCGGCCATCTTCACCGCCTCGTCGAGGTCGTGGGTGACGAACAGGACGGTCTTGCGCAGCTCCGACTGGATGCGCAGGAACTCGTTCTGCAGCCGCTCGCGCACCACCGGGTCGACGGCCCCGAACGGCTCGTCCATGAGCAGCACCGGGGGGTCCGCGGCGAGCGCCCGGGCGACGCCCACGCGCTGCTGCTGGCCGCCGGAGAGCTCGTGCGGGTAGCGGCTGCCGTACTCGCCGGGGGGCAGGCCGACGAGGTCGAGCAGCTCGTCGGCGCGCCGGCGCCACAGCCGTGACTCCCAGCCGAGGAGCTTGGGCACGGTGCCGACGTTGGTGCGCACGTCGAGGTGCGGCAGCAGGCCGCCCGCCTGGATGACGTAGCCGATGCCGCGGCGCAGCTGGACGGGGTCGGAGTGGGTGACGTCCGTCCCGTGCAGGAGGATCCGCCCGGAGCTGGGCTCGACGAGGCGGTTGACCATCCGCAGGATCGTGGACTTGCCGCAGCCGGAGGGGCCCACGAGCGCCACGAGCTCGCCGTTGCGGACGTCCATCGTCAGGTCCCCGACGGCCACGGTCCCGTCGGGGTACTGCTTGCGGACACCGTCGAGACGGATGGCGACGTCACCGGTAGCGTCGGCCGCGTGATCCTCGGTGGTCTCGGCGCTCATGTCCGAAGCCTGTCCGAGGGCTGCCTGAGCCGCAACGAGTGGATCTGCGGGGACTACCTGGACTCCCGCCGCGCGGAGCTGCTGGCCGCGACGTGGCAGCACGCCTGGATCACCGTGGTCAGCGTGGTCCTCGCGTCGGTGCTGGCGTTCCCGCTGGCGCTGCTGGTGCGGCGCCGGCCGGGGCCGAAGGGGCTGCTGCTGGCGTCGTCGACGGTGCTCTACTCCATCCCGTCGCTGGCGCTGATCCCCGTGATGGTGCCCTTCACGGGCCTGTCGCCGTGGACGGTGGTGCTGCCGCTGGCGCTGTACTCGCTGGCCGTGCTGCTGCGCAACACCCTCGCGGGGCTGGACGGGGTGCCGACGCCGGTGGTGGACGCCGCGCGGGGCATGGGGTACGCCCCGGCGCGGCTGCTGCTGACCGTGGAGCTGCCGCTGGCGCTGCCGGCGATCCTGGCGGGTCTGCGCATCGCCACCGTCTCGGCCGTGGCGATGACCACGATCGGCGGGCTGGTGGGCTTCGGCGGCCTGGGCACGCTGCTGCTGGACGGGCAGCGGAGGAACTTCCGGGCGCAGGTCCTGACCGCGACGGTGCTGGTGGTCGCGCTGGCGGTGGTGGTGGACCTGGTGCTGCTGGCGGTGCAGCGGGCGGCGGGGCGGCGGGGCGGGCGGCGTGCGGCCGGCGCGGAGCCGGTCCTGCAGGGGGGTGGGCCGGGGTGAGCGCCTCGCAGGGCTGGGTGGGGCTGGTCGGGGACTACCTGCTGGACCCGCGCAGCTGGACGGAGCCGGGCGGGCTGGGGGAGCGCCTCGTCGAGCACGTGTGGCTGAGCGGGCTGAGCGTGGCGCTCGCGGTGCTGCTGACGGTGCCGGTGGCGCTGCTGCTGGGCCACGCCGGGCGCGGCGGCGGGCTGGCGGTGGTGCTGGGCAACCTGGGGCGGGCGGTGCCGGTGCTGGCGCTGATCGCGCTGCTCTTCCTGCTGCCGGCGCCGCTGGGGCCGCGGGACGCCTCGGTGGTGGTGGCGCTGACGCTGTTCGCGGTGCCGCCGCTGCTGACGAACACCTACGTCGGGGTGCGGCAGGTGGACCGGGGCGTGGTGGAGGCGGCGCGGGGGATGGGCATGAGCGCCGCGCAGGTGCTGCTGCGGGTGGAGCTGCCGCTGGCGCTGCCGCTGGTGCTGACGGGGCTGCGGCTGGCGGCCCTGCAGACGGTGGCGACGGCCTCGGTGGCGGGGATGGTGGCCGGGCCGGGGCTGGGGCGGATCGTGACGGAGGGGTTCACGACGGACGCGCCGAGCCGCTACGTGGGTGCGGCGCTGGTGATCGCCGCACTGGCGCTGGCGGTGGAGGGGCTGCTGGTGCTGCTGCAGCGCGCCGCCGACCGGGTGGGCCGGGCGCGGCGCAGGGGGCCGGGTGGCGGCGCGGCGGACGACGGAGAGGACCTGCAGGACGCGGGTGTCGCCTCCCTGGGGTTCACTACGTCCTGACAGCAGCGCGAGCGGCCGGGGGTCGTCCCCGGTTCCCCCCTCGCCGGACACGCGTGGCCTGGCGGTCACGGGACACAGAAGGCGGTCTTCGATGCGACGTCGTGCACTCCTGGTCAGCGCCCTGGCGGGGTCCGCCGTGGTCCTGGCCTCCTGCTCCAGCCCCGCGGAGGTCTCGGGGAACCCGTCCGCCTCCTCTTCGCCGAGCGGGTCCGCCTCGGAGGCCGGCGAGCTCGTGGTGGGCGGCTCGACCGCCAGCGAGATGGCGATCATGCAGAACATCTACGCGGAGCTGCTGCGCGCGCAGGGCTACGAGGTGACGATCAAGCCGGCGGGGGAGCGGGCGGTCTACGCCAAGGCGCTGCAGTCGGGCGAGGTGGACGTCGTCCCCGAGTACGCCGCGTCGCTGGCGGAGTACCTCAACCGCACGCAGAACGGCGAGGACGCCGCCCCCGTCGCCACCTCCGACGCGGCGACCACGGTGGAGGCGCTGCGGCCGCTGGCGGAGGAGGCCGGGCTGGAGGTGCTGGAGCCCGCCGCGGCGCGCAACTCCAACGGCTTCTACGTCAGCGAGGAGTTCGCCCGGCAGAACTCGGTGAGCACGCTGAGCGAGCTGGCGGCGCTGGGGAAGCCGGTCGTCCTGGCCGCGGGCGACGACTGCGTGGAGAACACGTTCTGCCAGCCCGGCCTGGAGCAGACCTACGGGCTGCAGATCAGCGAGGTCACCGGCGACCCGTACGGCAGCGCGTCGGCGAAGCAGAAGGTCCTCGACGGCTCGGCGCAGCTCGGGCTGACCGGCACCACCGACGGGACGCTGGAGGCGCAGGGGCTGGTGCTGCTGGAGGACGACAAGGGCCTGCAGGCCGCCGACAACCTCGTCCCCGTGGTCAACGCCGAGGCGGCGGACCCGAGGATCGCCGAGGCGCTCGACGAGCTCGCCGAGACCCTCACCACCGAGGACCTGGCGCGGCTGAACGTCCAGGTCGACGGGGAGCGGAAGAAGCCGGCCGAGGTGGCGAAGGCCTACGTGGCGGAGAAGGGGCTGGTCTGACGGCCGGGCCCCGCCTGCGCGGCGGGGCCCTCTGGCACGCTGGGCGGGTGAGCTCACCGCAACCCGTGTCCGTCGAGCCGTTCGCGCCGCCGGGGGTGACCTGGAGCCGCCTCTCGCCCCGGCTGGTGACGGTCCGCCGCGCCATCTCCGGCGTCGTCACAGGGGTGCTGGCGGTCGGACTGCTCGTCGCAGGGGTGCTGGTCAGCCCGTGGTTCCACGCCGGGGCGGGGCTGGTGCTGCTGTCCGGGGCCTGGGAGTGGTGGCTCATCGGCCGGCAGGTGCCGGCGTGGGGCTACGCCGAGCGCGACGACGACCTGCTGGTGCTGCACGGCCTGCTGTTCCGGACGCTCGTCGTGGTCCCGTACGGGCGGATGCAGTACGTCGACGTGAAGGCGGGGCCCGTCGAGCGGCGCTTCGGGATCGCCACCCTGCAGCTGCACACGGCCTCGGCCTCCACCGACGCCGTCATCCCGGGCCTGCCGCCGGAGGAGGCCGCCCGCCTGCGCGACCGGCTGGCCGGCCGTGGCGAGGCGAGGCTGGCCGGGCTGTGAGCACCGAGCGACCGGGCACCGAGGGCCCTGCGGTGGAGGGTCCCGCAGCGGGGGAGCCCGCCGCCGAGCCGCCCGCCGCCGAGCCGGCGCTGGAGCGGGTGGACCCGGGCTCGGTCGATCCGGCGACGCGGCAGGTGCTGGCGGACCCCGGCTGGCAGCGCCTGCACCCCGTGACGCCGCTGCTGCGGGGCTGGAAGACCCTCGCGGTGATCTTCGCGGTGCTGGTCCACCAGAACTTCGAGCACCTGCTGGAGCCCGAGCGGCCGTCCTGGCAGCTGCTGGCGGCCGTGGGCGGGGGGATCGTCCTCCTGACCCTGCTGAGCGTCGTCTGGGGCGTGCTGGCCTGGCGGCGCACCCGCTACCGCATCGACGCCGAGGCCGTGCACATGGAGAGCGGTGTCCTCTTCCGGCAGCAGCGGCGGGCGCAGCTGGACCGGTTGCAGGCCGTCGACGTGGTCCGCCCCCTGCTGGGACGCCTCGCGGGCCTGGCGGAGCTGCGCCTGGAGGTCGCCGGCGGCGCGGGCGGCGGGGTGCGCCTGGCGTACCTGAAGGAGGAGGAGGCGCAGCGGGTGCGCAACGCCCTGCTCGCCGCCGCCGCGGGGGTCCGCTACGCGGAGGGCGAGGAGGCCCCGGAGGCGCCGGAGCGGCCCGTGGTGGAGGTTCCGGTGCAGCGCCTCCTCCTCTCGATGCTGTTCTCCGGGCTGACCGTGTGGGTGCTGGTGGCCGTGGCTGGGGCGGTGGCCGCCGTGTTCGCCGACGGCGGCGTGATCTCCCTGGCCGCGGCCGCGCCCCTGGTCCTGGGGGCGCTCGGTGCGGCCTGGCAGCGCTTCACCCACGGCTTCGGCTTCTCCGTGGCGGAGTCCCCGGACGGGCTGCGGGTGCGGCGCGGGCTGCTGGAGCTGCGCTCGCAGACGGTGCCGCCGGGCCGGGTCCAGGCGCTGCGGATCTCCCAGCCGCTGCTGTGGCGGCGCCCGGACTGGTGGCGGGTGCACGTCAACGTGGCCGGGTACGCCGTGGGCGTGGAGGCGCAGGGCGAGGAGCGGCTGGTGCTGCCGGTGGGTACGCGGGAGGAGCTGGCCCGCGTGCTGGCGGTGGTGCTGCCGGACCTGGGCACCGACGAGGCGCCGATCGACGTCGTCTCGGCCGGGCTGACGGGCCGCGACCGCGACGGCGGCTTCACCCCGGTGCCGCCCGCGGCGCGCTGGCTGGACCCGCTGGCGCGGCGCCGGCTGGGGTTCCGGGTGACGGAGCGCGCGTTCCTGTCCCGGGGCGGGGTGCTGCGCCGCTACCTGGACGTCGTCCCGCACGAGCGGACCCAGAGCCTGGCCCTGCAGCAGGGGCCGTGGCAGCGCCGCCTGGGCCTGGCCAGCGTGTCCTTGCACTCCACGCCCGGTCCGGTCGCCCCGCAGGTGCGCCACCTGGCGGCGGAGGTGGCGGCGGAGCTGCTGCAGGAGCAGTCGGTGCGGGCACGGACCGCGCGGGCGGCGGCGGGGCCGGAGCGGTGGATGGAGCGCGGCACGGTGCCGCCCGCGCGGGCCGCCGCGCCGGTGCCGGGGGAGCGGACCGCCGCGCCGGAGGCCTGAGGCGCCCCGCCCGGCCGGGCTCGCCCGCCGGGCGGGCCCGACCGCGGCGGGCCGGGATCAGCGCCGGGTGCCGGGCCCCGCGCCGCGCTGGTTCAGCTTGGTGGCCAGCTCCAGCATCCGGGCGCGGGTGCGGGGGTTGGCGGCGAGCTGCTGGGCCTTGCGGACGGCCTGGCCGGTGAGCCGGCGCCCCTGGGGCGTGGCCAGGAACTTCGAGATCTTCCCTGCGAGTCCGGGCATGGTGGTTCCTCCTCGTGGGGCCCGTGGTGCGGGGCCGTCGTCGCTTCCCGCGGTTCCGGAGCCCGGTCGCGGAGGGGCGGTGGCCCGTCCACCGGGCAACGGCTGCGGTGGTCAGCATGGTTCCCGACCCGGCGCGTGTCCGCGCGCCGACGGGCGTGCCGGTGGGCCGGGCGGGGCGGGTGGTGGGGCTTCAGGCCTTGCGCAGGACGACGGCCACGTCGGTGACGGTGAAGAGGAACCTGCCCGCGCGTGCGAGCTGGCGCAGCTCCTCCACCCAGCCGGCGGCGCGGGCGGAGAGGTCGCGGTCGTCGGAGACGGCGGCGAGCACGCCCGTGGCCACCTTCCACGCCACGGACCCGACGTCGAAGCGCCGGTGCGGGTCCGCCCAGGAGTGCACCGACTCCAGCGCGAGGCCGCTGACGTCGGCGTAGCGCAGCAGCTTGCGTCCCGCGAAGCCGTCGACGCTGGCGCCGGCGCTGGGGGCGTGCGCGACCCAGTGGTCGATGAGGGTGCGGGTGAGCTGGTCGTCGGTGCTGGAGAAGAGGGCGGTGTCCCAGTCGCTCTGCGCGAGGACGAAGCGCCCCCCGGGGCGCAGCAGCCGCTGGACGTCGTCGAGGTGGGCGGCGGGGTCGGCGAGGTGCTCGAGGGTGTTGAGGGAGATCGCCACGTCCAGGCCGGCCTCGGGCAGTGGCAGGGGGCGGTCGAGGTCCGCGATGTGGGCGCGGACGCGGGGGTCCAGCAGCAGGTCGTCGTCGAGGGTGGCGGCCACGTCGACGGCGTGCACGAGTGCCGCGTCCGTGGCGAGCAGGGCCCGCGTCAGGCGCCCCGGCCCGCAGCCGAGGTCCGCGACGACGGAGCGCGACGCCGGCTGGGCCAGTCTGGTCACGTTCTCGAAGCGTCCCACGCAGGCGAGCGTAGGCAAGGGACGGCGGCCGCGCCCGGGCGGCCCGCCGGGGCGGGGGAGGGCCGGGCGCGACCGGGTGGAGCGGGGTCCTCAGCCGCCGCGGCTCTTGCGGGCCAGCTCGGTGAGGACGGTGCGCTCGACGGCGGCGCTGTCGGCGGGATCCATGTCGACGAACTGCACGACGGTCTCGCCGGCGGACTCGTCGACGCGCAGGACCTCCCCGTGGGCGTGGACCTCCACGCCCTCGTCGAGCGTGAGGCTGACCTCGACCTTGTCGTGGGGGGCGGGCAGCTGGTCCCCGCTCTGGAGGCGGACGCCGGTGCGGGAGATGTCGACGGTGGTGGTGCCACCGTCGTAGCCGGCGCCGACGAGGTGCGCGGGGCGGCGGGTCTGGGCGCGGACGGCGCCGCGGCGGGCCTCGTTGGCCAGCAGGACGACGCCGGTCAGGGCGAGCTCGTCGTCGCGGTGCGCCTGGGCGACGGCCTGGAAGACGGCGAGGGAGCCGTCCTCCTCCATGCGGGCGCTGGCCCACACCCGCTGTCCGTCGAGGGCCTCGACGATCGCGGGGGGCATGCCCACCTGGCTGGTCACCACGAGTCCGGAGGCGCTGGAGGTCCAGGACCGGACGACGCCGACGTGCACGTCGGGGCTGCCCGTGGGCATGAGCGTGACCTCGGTCCCCGGGATCGGTCCTCCGGTGCTGAGCGGGTTGCCACCGCTCGCGTTCATGCGCCCTCCCCGTCGAGATGCTGGTCGCTGAGTAGTCACTCAATCACGGCACGTTACTACGGCGAGCCGTGATTGTCTCAGGAGTGACGCTGTGTGACGGTTGTTGCTCCGCTCGTGAAGGCAACTGGTGATCGGGGGCGGGGAGAGCCCCTGGCGTGGTGGGGGATTGACCCTGGAGGGTGATTGTCACTCGGAGTGATCAGTTGCCTGTAGTAGTCTCCCGTCGCCGGGCGTGTGCTCTCAGCGTGCGCTCTGCAGGGGTTCGGACAGCGGCCCTGACGCGGATTCGTGGGGGGTTGCGCGTCGCCAGCCGGGCCGTCCGCGCTGCACGGAACACCCCCGCTCTTCCATGCCCGGCCCGGGGGGCCGGCCAGGCCGGAACAGACCGAGTGAGGGAATCCAGGCATGACCGAAGCGACCAATCCGCGCGACATCCCCGTCGTCATCCTCTGCGGCGGCATGGGGACCCGCCTGCGCGAGGCCAGCGAGAAGCTGCCGAAGCCGCTGGTGGACATCGGTGGCCGCCCCATCCTGTGGCACATCATGAAGCTCTACAGCGCGCACGGCTTCCGCAAGTTCGTCCTGTGCCTCGGCTACAAGAGCGACATGATCAAGCGGTACTTCCTCGACTACCGCCTCAACGCCGGTGACTTCACGATTAACCTCTCCACCCATGAGGAGCCGGAGTTCCACTCTGCCGGCGTGCAGGAGGACTGGGAGATCACCTTCGTCGAGACGGGGCTCACCACCGCCACCGCCGCCCGCATCTTCCGCGTGGCGCAGCACCTCGACGCCGACAAGTTCTGCCTGACCTACGGCGACGGCATCGGCGACGTCGACATCGCCAAGACGCTGAAGGACCACGAGGCCGGCGGGCGCCTCGCCACCGTGACCGCCGTGCACCCCTCCAGCCGCTACGGCGAGATGCACGTCGAGGACGGGGCCGTCGTCGAGTTCAACGAGAAGCCGACGCTGGCCGACGGCTGGGTGAACGGCGGGTTCTTCGTCTTCCAGCGCGAGTTCGTCGACACGTACCTCGAGGACGACCCCGAGGTCATGCTCGAGTCGAAGCCGCTGCAGCGCGTCGCCCGCGACGGGCAGCTCACCCTCTCCGCCCACGAGGGCTACTGGCTCGGCATGGACACCTTCCGCGACTGGACCGAGCTGAACAAGCTCTGGGACTCCGGACAGGCCCCGTGGAAGATCTGGCAGGACTGACGGAGCGGGCTGAGGAGAGGGACACCATGAAGATCGTCGTCACCGGTACCGAGGGGTACCTGGGTTGCCTCCTGGCGCCCGAGCTGCTGCGCCGCGGGCACTCCGTGCTCGGCATCGACACCGGCTACTACAAGAACGGCTGGCTCTACAACGGCGTCGACGCCTCCGTCGAGACGCTCGCGAAGGACATCCGCCACATCGAGCCGCACGACCTGGCCGGCGCCGACGCCATCGTGCACATGGCCGAGCTGTCCAACGACCCGCTCGGCGAGCTCATCCCCGACGTCACCTACGTCGTCAACCACAAGGGCTCCGTGCGCCTGGCGGAGATGGCCAAGCGGGCGGGCGTGCAGCGCTTCGTCTACATGTCCTCCTGCAGCGTCTACGGCGTCGCGGAGGGCGTGGTCGACGAGGAGTCGCCCGTCAACCCGCAGACCGCCTACGCCGAGTGCAAGGCGATGGTCGAGCGCGACCTCGCCCCGCTGGCGGACGACGAGTTCTCCCCGACGTACCTGCGCAACGCCACCGCCTACGGCGCCTCCCCGCGCCAGCGCTTCGACATCGTGCTGAACAACCTCGCCGGCCTCGCCTACACCACCGGCAAGATCGCGATGACGAGCGACGGCACCCCGTGGCGCCCGCTGGTCCACGGCCTGGACATCGCCAAGGCCATCGTCAACGTGCTCGAGGCCCCCCGCGAGGCCGTGCACAACGAGAAGTTCAACGTCGGCGACTCCGCGCAGAACTACCGCGTCCGCGACATCGCGGAGGCCGTGCAGCGCGCGTTCCCCGGCTGCGAGCTGACCTTCGGCGCCAACGGCGGGGACAACCGCAGCTACAAGGTCAACTTCGACAAGATCCACTCGGCGCTGCCGGGCTTCTCCTGCGACTGGGACGCCGACAAGGGCGCTCAGCAGCTCGCGGAGGTCTTCCGGAAGATCGACCTCGACGAGGCCACCTTCACGGGCCGCGGCCACACCCGGCTGAAGCAGCTGGAGCACCTCATCCGCACCCAGCAGCTGGACGCGGACCTGTTCTGGAGGGGCGCGTGAAGATCAGCACCACGCACATCGAGGGCGTCGCGATCGTCGACCTCGAGGTCCGGGAGGACTCCCGCGGCGGCTTCGCCCGCACCTTCTGCCGCGAGGAGTTCGAGCAGGCAGGGCTGATCCCCGCCGTCGAGCAGTGCAACCTCTCGTTCAACCACAAGGCCGGCACGCTGCGGGGCATGCACTTCCAGGTCGACCCGGCCCCGGAGGCGAAGCTGGTCCGCTGCACCCGCGGCGCGATCCAGGACATCATCGTCGACATGCGGCCCGGGTCCCCGACCCGCCTGCAGCACGTCGCGGTGGAGCTGACGGCGGACAACCGCCGCGCGCTCTACGTCCCGCCGTACTTCGCGCACGGGTACCTCACCCTGACCGACGGCGCCGAGGTGGTCTACCAGGTCAGCCAGAGCTACACCCCCGGCACCGAGCGCGGCCTGCGCTACGACGACCCGGACCTCGCGCTGCCCTGGGCGGTCCCCGTCACCACCATCAGCGAGAAGGACGAGAGCTGGAAGCTCCTGTCCGAGGGAGCGGTCACCGAGTGATCATCGTCGACAGGGCGCTGCAGCAGCGCCAGGCCGAGGGCCGCCCGATCCGGGTGGCCCTCGTCGGGGCCGGCTTCATGGGGCGCGGCTTCGTCAACCAGGTCGTGAACTCCGTACCCGGCATGGAGCTCGTCGCCATCGCCAACCGCACGGTGTCCAAGGCCCGCGACGCCTACGAGCAGGCGGGCGTCACCGGGGTCGTGGAGGCCGACGACGCCGCCGCCGTCGACCGCGCCATCGCCGCCGGCCGGCCCGTCGTCAGCGGCAGCTACGAGGCCGTCGTCGACGCCGAGCAGATCGACGCGGTCGTCGAGGCCACCGGCAACACCGAGTACGGCGCGCACGTCGTCGTCCGGGCCATCGAGGCAGGCAAGCACATCGTCCTGCTCAACGCCGAGGTCGACGGCACCGCCGGCCTGGCCCTGCGCAAGCGCGCCGAGAAGGCCGGGGTCCTCTACACCGGCTGCGACGGCGACCAGCCGGGCGTGCAGATGAACCTCATCCGCTTCGTCCGCAGCATCGGCCTCACCCCGCTGGTCTCCGGCAACATCAAGGGCCTGCAGGACGAGTACCGCAACCCCACCACCCAGGAGGGGTTCGCGAAGCAGTGGGGCCAGGACCCCTACATGGTCACCAGCTTCGCCGACGGCACCAAGGTCTCCTTCGAGCAGGCGCTCGTCGCCAACGCCACCGGGATGACCGTGGAGAAGCGCGGCATGCGCGGCGCCGACCACCGCGGGCACGTCGACGAGCTGACGAAGCAGTTCGACGTGGAGGAGCTCAAGGCCCTCGGCGGCGTCGTGGACTACGTCGTCGGCGCCAAGCCCGGCCCCGGCGTCTACGTGCTCGGCACCCACGACGACCCGAAGCAGAAGCACTACCTCAACCTGTACAAGCTGGGCGAGGGACCGCTCTACAGCTTCTACACGCCGTACCACCTGTGCCACTTCGAGGTGCCCCTGACGGTGGCGCGCGCGGTCCTCTTCGGCGACCCCGCGATCCAGCCGTCGGACCGGGTCACGGTCGAGGTCGTCACCACCGCCAAGACCGACCTGAAGGCGGGCAAGGAGATCGACCGCCTCGGCGGCTACGACACCTTCGGGGTGGCCGAGCGCGCCGACGTGACCGCCGAGCAGCGGCTGCTGCCGATGGGCGTGGCCGAGGGCTGCGTCCTCAAGCGCGACGTGGCCAAGGACGAGGTCCTGACCTACGACGACGTGACCCTGCCCGAGGGGCGCCTCATCGACGCCCTGCGCGCGGAGCAGGCCGCCATCCTGGCGGGCTGAGCACCGCGCCACCCGGCTGAGGAGGCCGCCGACCCCACCGGGTCGGCGGCCTCCGCCGTTCCCGGTGGGGGCGAGGGGGCGTCACGCCCCGCGCGGTGCCGCTCAGGCGCCGACGTAGGCCGCGAGGTGCTCGCCGGTGAGGGTGGCGCGGCCGGCGACGAGGTCGGCGGGGGTGCCCTCGAAGACGACCCGGCCGCCGTCGTGGCCGGCGCCCGGGCCGAGGTCGACGATCCAGTCGGCGTGCGCCATGACCGCCTGGTGGTGCTCGACGACGATGACCGACTTGCCGGAGTCGACGAGACGGTCGAGCAGGGCGAGCAGGTTCTCCACGTCGGCGAGGTGCAGGCCGGTGGTCGGCTCGTCGAGGACGTAGACGCCGCCGTCGGCGCCCATGTGCGTGGCCAGCTTCAGCCGCTGCCGCTCACCCCCGGACAGCGTGGTGAGCGGCTGGCCGAGGCTGAGGTAGCCGAGCCCCACGTCGGCCAGGCGGGCCAGGACGGTGCGGGCGGCGGGGGTGCGGGCCTCACCGGCGCCGAAGAACTCGCCGGCCTCGGTGACGGACATGGCGAGCACCTCGCTGATGTTCCTGCCGCCGAGGCGGTGCTCCAGCACCGCCGCCTGGAACCGCCTGCCCTCGCACTCCTCGCAGGCGACGGCGACGCCGGCCATCATGCCGAGGTCGGTGTAGAGGACCCCGGCGCCGTTGCAGGTGGGGCAGGCGCCCTCGGAGTTGGCGCTGAACAGCGCTGGCTTGACGCCGTTGGCCTTCGCGAACGCCTTGCGGATCGGGTCGAGCAGCCCGGTGTAGGTCGCCGGGTTGCTCCGGCGCGAGCCGCGGATCGCGCCCTGGTCGACCGAGACGACGCCCGCGCCCGACGGGATCGACCCGTGGACCAGAGAGCTCTTGCCGGAGCCGGCGACCCCCGTGACGACGCAGAGCACCCCGAGCGGGATGTCGACGTCGACGTCGCGCAGGTTGTGCGCGTCGGCACCGCGGATCTCCAGCGCGCCGGTGGGCGTGCGCACCGACTCCTTCAGGCGGGCGCGGTCGTCGAGGTGGCGGCCGGTGAGGGTGCCGGCCGCCCGCAGCCCCGCCACGGTGCCCTCGAAGCAGACGGTGCCGCCCGCCGCGCCGGCGCCGGGGCCGAGGTCGACGACGTGGTCGGCGATCGCGATGGCCTCCGGCTTGTGCTCCACGACGAGCACCGTGTTTCCCTTGTCCCGCAGCCGCAGCAGCAGGGCGTTCATCCGCTGGATGTCGTGGGGGTGCAGGCCGGTGGTGGGCTCGTCGAAGACGTACGTGACGTCGGTGAGCGAGGAGCCGAGGTGGCGGATCATCTTGGTGCGCTGCGCCTCGCCGCCCGAGAGGGTGCCCGCCGGCCGGTCGAGGGAGAGGTAGCCCAGGCCGATCTCCGTGAACGAGTCGAGGAGGTGCTGCAACCCGGTCAGCAGCGGCGCCACCGACGGTTCCTCCAGCTCGCGCACCCAGTCGGCCAGGTCGCTGATCTGCATCGCGCTGACGTCGGCGATGCTCCTGCCCTCGATCTTCGACGAGCGGGCCAGCTCGCTGAGGCGGGTGCCGTCGCAGTCGGGGCACGTCGTGAACGTCACCGCGCGCTCCACGAAGGCGCGGACGTGGGGTTGCAGCGCGTCGACGTCCTTGGACAGGAACGACTTCTGGATCTTGGGGATCAGCCCCTCGTACGTCAGGTTGATCCCGTCGACCTTGATCTTGGTCGGTTCCCTGTGGAGCAGGTCGCGCAGCTCCCTCTTCGTGAAGTCCCGGATCGGCTTGTCCGGGTCGAAGAAGCCGCAGCCGCTGTAGATGCGGCCGTACCAGCCGTCGGCGCTGTAGCCGGGGATCGTGAACGGCCCCTCGTTGAGCGACTTGGTGTCGTCGTAGAGCGCGGACACGTCGATGTCGGTGACCCGGCCCATGCCCTCGCAGCGCGGGCACATGCCGCCGGTGATCTGGAAGTCGCGGCGCTCCTTCACGGTCTCCCCACCGCGCTCCAGCGTGACCGCGCCCGCCCCGCTGATGGAGGCGACGTTGAAGGAGAACGCCTGCGGGGAGCCGATGTGCGGATCCCCGAGCCGGCTGAACAGGATGCGCAGCATCGCGCTGGCGTCGGTGGCGGTGCCCACGGTGGAGCGGGGGTTGGCCCCCATCCGCTCCTGGTTCACGATGATCGCCGTGGTCAGCCCCTCGAGCAGGTCGACCTCGGGGCGCGCCAGCGTCGGCATGAACCCCTGCACGAACGCGCTGTAGGTCTCGTTGATCAGCCGCTGCGACTCCGCGGCGATGGTGCCGAACACCAGCGAGCTCTTCCCCGAGCCGGAGACGCCGGTGAACACCGTGAGCCGGCGCTTCGGGATCTCGATGCTGAGGTCGCGGAGGTTGTTCTCCCGCGCGCCGTGCACGCGGATCAGGTCGTGGCTGTCGGCGACGTGCCCGTCGGGCAGTCGCACGTCGGTCCTGGTTGCCGTGCTCATCGTCTCCCCCTCCGTGAGGCGGGGCCGCCTCCGCGGTCTCCGTCGTCGCCCGGCTCGATCCGGTCAGCGAACCAGCTCCCTGCGACACGGGGAACCCCCGCGGCGCAGCCGGCCGGGTCAGCGCAGCTCGTTGATGCGCAGCAGGTTCCCGGCGGGGTCGCGCACGGCGCAGTCGCGCACGCCGTAGGGCTGCTCGGCCGGTTCCTGCACGACCTCCGCGCCGGCGGCCTGGAGCCGGTCGAAGGCGCCGTCGAGGTCCTTCGCGGCCAGCGTGAGGGCGGCGTAGGTGCCCTTGGCCATCATCTCGGTGATGACCCGGCGCTCCTCGTCGGTGACCCCGGGGTCCGCGGCAGGCGGGTGCAGGACGATCGACGTGGGCTGCCCGACGGGGCCGACGGTGATCCAGCGCATCCCGTCGTACCCGACGTCGTTGCGGACCTCGAAGCCGAGGACGTCGCGGTAGAAGGCCAGCGAGGCCTCGGGGTCGTCGTGCGGGAGGAAGGCGTGGTGGATGGTGATGTCCATGCCGATCACGCTAGGTCGGGGCCGGACGCGCGCGCTTCTCGATTCCTGACCGGTCTGGTGACCTGCTTCGCCACGCACGCGGGCATCCCCGCCGTGGCGCGCCCGGCCTCGCGGCGGTAGGTGCTGGGGGGCACCCCGACCAGTTCCCGGAACCGGGTGCTGAACGTGCCCAGGGACGAGCAGCCCACCGCGAAGCAGACCTCGGTCACGCTGAGGTCGCCCCTGCGCAGCAGGGCCATCGCCCGCTCGATGCGCCGCGTCATGAGGTAGCCGTACGGCGACTCGCCGTAGGCCAGCCGGAACTGCCGGCTCAGGTGCCCGGCGGACATGTTCACGCCGCGGGCCAGCGCCTCGACGTCCAGCGGCTGGGCGTGGTCGCGGTCGATCCGGTCGCGGACGCGGCGCAGGAGCGCGAGGTCGCGCAGGTGCTGCTCCGCGGCGCCGGTCCGGCTGCTCACCCGGGCGATCGTGCCACGTCGTCCCCCGCCGCGGTGGGGTTCCGGACGCCCGGGTGCGGCCCGCCGAGCCGCACCTCCCGCGCCGGCGCGGGAGGTGGCCGGGCGCACCGGTGGCGGCGGGCGCGGCACTAGCCTGCGCCCGTGGCGACACCTCCTCCTGCCCGGGCCGGCCGGCTCGACGTCGCGGTCCTCGGCGCCGGACGGGTCGGGCCGGTCCTCGGCGCGGCCCTGCGCGGGGCCGGGCACCGCGTCGTCGGCGTCCACGCCCGCAGCGCCGCCGCGGCCGAGCGCGTCGCGGCCCTCCTGCCCGACGTCCCCCTGGTGACGGCGGAGCAGACCACCCGCGCCGACCTCGTGCTGCTCGCGGTGCCCGACGACGCCCTGGCCCGGGTGGTGGCCGACCTCGCGGCCGCCGGTGCCTGGCGGGCGGGGCAGCTGGTCGTGCACACCAGCGGCCGCGCCGGGACCTCCGTGCTCGCCCCGGCCGCGGCCGCCGGTGCCCTGCCGCTCGCGCTGCACCCGGCGATGACCTTCACCGGCACCAGCCTGGACCTGCCCCGGCTGGCCTCGGCGTGCTTCGCCGTCACCGCCCCGCCCGTCCTGCTGCCCGTCGCGCAGGCGCTCGTCCACGAGTGCGGGGCCACCCCCGTCGTGGTCGCGGAGGAGGAGCGCCCGCTCTACCACGCGGCGCTGGCCCACGGGGCGAACCACCTCGTCACCCTCGTCGCCCAGGCCGCGGAGGCGCTGCGACCGGCGCTGGCGGGAGCGGACGGGGAGGTGGACGGCGAGACCGTCGCCCGGGTGCTGCGCCCGCTGCTGCAGGCCGCCCTGGACAACGCCCTCGCCAGCGGGGACGCCGCCCTGACCGGCCCGGTGGCGCGCGGTGACGCCGGCACCGTCGCCGGGCACCTGGCGGTCCTGCGCGAGCGGGGCGGCACCGGCACGGCCGCCGTCTACGCGCAGGCGGCGGAGGCGGCCCTCGGGCGCGCGGCGGAGTCGGGCAGGCTGGCCCCCGCGGCCGCAGCGGCCGTCCGGGCCGCGCTGGGTGCGCGGCGGGAACTCGGGGCGCCGTCCGGCGCGGGGGAGAGGAGCAGCGGGTGAGCGACCTCGTCGTGGCGCGCACGCGGGCCGAGCTGGACGCGGCGCGGGCCGAGCTGGAGGGACCGGTCGCGGTCGTCATGACGATGGGGGCGCTGCACCGCGGGCACGCCAGCCTCGTGCGGGCGGCGCGCGAGCGCGCCCGCAGCGTGCTCGTGACCGTCTTCCTGAACCCGCTGCAGTTCGGGCGGGGCGAGGACCTCGCGCGCTACCCGCGCACCCTCGACGACGACCTGCGCCTGTGCCGGGAGGAGGGCGTGGACGCCGTCTTCGCACCGGGCCCCGACGTCGTCTACCCCGACGGCGAGCCGGGCATCCGGGTCTCCGCGGGGGACCTGGGTGCGGTCCTGGAGGGGGCGAGCCGGCCGGGGCACTTCGACGGGGTGCTCACCGTCGTGTGCAAGCTCCTGCAGCTCACCCGCGCCGACCAGGCCTACTTCGGGCAGAAGGACGCCCAGCAGCTGCTGCTGGTGCGCCGGATGGTCCGCGACCTCGACCTGCCCGTCGAGGTGGTCGCCGTGCCCACCGTCCGCGAGGCCGACGGGCTGGCCCTGTCCAGCCGCAACACCTACCTGACCCCGTTCGACCGGGAGGTCGCGCTCGCGCTCAGCAGGAGCCTGCGGGCCGGTGCGGAGGTGGCCGCCGAAGGTCCCAGCGCGGTGCGCCGCGCCGCCCGCGACGTGCTGCGGGCGGAACCGGGCGCCCGGGTGGACTACCTCGTGCTGGTGGACCCGGTGACCCTGGAGGACGTGCCGGAGCACCACCGGGGGGAGGCGCTGCTGGCGGTGGCGGCGAAGGTGGGCTCCACCCGGCTCATCGACAACGTGCCGCTCGTCATCGGCAGCGCCTGAGCCCCGGGCCGACCGCCCGCCTGCGGTCGGTGGGCTGACAGCCCGCCTGCGGGCAGCGGCCGCCGCGCCGCCCGGACGCCCGCCCCGCCCGGCGCGTCTCGTCCTGCCCGCAGGCCTGCTGTCACGCCGACCGCCCGCCGTCACGGGGCCCCGTCCGCACGCGGATAGCCTTGCCGGGTGAGCCAGGAGAACCGCGAGGAACCCACCGCCGCGCACGGGGCGGACGCCGACCAGCACCTGCCGGAGCAGGACGCCGGTGCGGACCTGCCCGAGCAGGTCAGGGTCCGGCGGGAGAAGCGCCAGCGGATGCTGGACGCCGGCGAGGAGCCCTACCCCGTCGCCGTGGGCCGCACCCACTCCCTGGCCGCGGTGCGCGAGCAGTACGACGGGCGGCTGCAGGCGGGGGAGGAGACCGACGACGTCGTCGGCGTCGCCGGGCGCGTCGTGTTCGCCCGCGGAACCGGCAAGCTGGCGTTCGCGACCCTGCAGGAGGGGGACGGCACCCGCCTGCAGGTGATGGTGTCGCTGGCCGGGGTGGGGGCCGAGGCGCTGGAGCGCTGGAAGTCGGACGCGGACCTCGGCGACATCGTCTTCGTCCGGGGCCGGGTGGTCTGCAGCAAGCGCGGCGAGCTGTCCGTGATGGCCGAGGAGTGGGCGATGGCGGCGAAGGCGCTGCGCCCGCTGCCGGTGCTGCACAAGGAGATGTCGGAGGAGACCCGCGTCCGCCAGCGGTACGTGGACCTCATCGTGCGCGAGGACGCCCGGCGCACGGTCCGGGCGCGCGCGGCGGTGGTGCGGTCCCTGCGGAACACGCTGGACGGGAGGGGCTTCCTCGAGGTCGAGACCCCGATGCTGCAGACGCAGCCGGGCGGGGCGGCGGCTCGCCCGTTCGTGACGCACTCCAACGCCTTCGACATCGACCTGTTCCTGCGGATCGCACCGGAGCTGTTCCTCAAGCGCTGCGTCGTGGGCGGTATCGAGCGGGTCTTCGAGATCAACCGCAACTTCCGCAACGAGGGCTCCGATTCCACGCACTCCCCGGAGTTCGCGATGCTGGAGGCGTACGAGGCCTACGGCGACTACGACAGCATCGGCACCCTGACCCGGGAACTCGTGCAGGAGGCCGCCCGCAGCGCGTTCGGTTCTGCCGTGGTGACCCTCGCCGACGGCTCGGAGTACGACCTCGGCGGGGAATGGGCGCAGATCTCGATGTATCCGTCGCTGTCGGAGTCGCTGGGGGAGGAGATCACCCCCGCGACCGACGTGGCGGACCTGCGGCGGATCGCCGCAGGTCTCGACATTTCCGTGGACGAGGCCCGGTGGGGTCACGGGAAGCTCGTCGAGGAACTGTGGGAGAACCGGGTGGCGCACACGCTGCACGCGCCGACCTTCGTGCGGGATTTCCCGGTGGAAACGTCGCCGCTGACCCGCGCGCACCGCAGCGTCGAAGGTGTCGTGGAGAAGTGGGACCTCTACGTCCGCGGTTTCGAGCTCGCCACCGGGTATTCCGAGCTGGTCGATCCCGTGGTGCAGCGCGAGCGCTTCGAGGCGCAGGCGCGGCTGGGCGCCCTCGGTGACGAGGAGGCCATGCGCGTCGACGAGGACTTCCTGCAGGCGCAGGAGTACGGAATGCCCCCCGCCGGTGGGATGGGCATGGGCATCGACCGGTTGCTGATGGCGCTGACCGGCCTCGGGATCCGGGAGACCATCCTGTTCCCGCTGGTGAAGCCGCGCTGACCGGGGCCGCGGGGCTTTCCGCGGCGGGCTGCGGCTGACGTACGCTGGGAGCGTGGACGTCGTTTCAGCCCTGCTGCCTCCCGTGGGGGTCCTGCTCCTCTTCATCGTGGTGATCCGCGCCTTCATCCAGGGGGATCGTCGTGAACGGGCGGCGCTGGCCCGGATGGAGAAAGAGCGACGCGATTCGCCTGATGAAGGCGACGCGCCTCGCTGAGACTTTTGACAATGCCGGCGGAAATCACCATCATTTGCGTCGACAGGTCTTTTCGCGGGTCTTGCGCCCGCTGGTGCGGAGATGGAGAGCCCGATGGCGCAGAAGGTTCAGGTCCTGCTCGTGGACGACATCGACGGCGGTGAGGCGGCGGAGACCGTCACCTTCTCCCTCGACGGCGTCACCTACGAGATCGACCTGTCCGAGGAGCACGCCAGCGCGCTGCGCGACGCCTTCGCGCCGTGGGTGGGGCACGCCCGCAGAGTGGGGGGGCGCGGCGGGGGCACCCGTCGCGCGGCCGCCCCGCCGAAGCAGCGCACCTCCTCGGGGGGCTCCGAGGGGCCCGACACCGGCGCCGTGCGGGCCTGGGCGCGGGAGAACGGCTACACCGTGAGCGACCGTGGCCGCATCTCCGCCGAGATCGTCAAGGCGTACCAGGACGCGCAGGGCTGAGCGCAGGCACCGCGGCGGCCGGTCCCCTCGGGGGCCGGCCGCCGCTGCACGTCCGGGGGCGCCGCGTAGGGTGAGGGCGTGCGGACCCACGAGGCGGTGCTGCGCCGCATCGAGGCGGACCTGGCCCGCGGGGAGTTGCGCATCGGTGGGCGACTGCCGCCGGAGCGGACGCTCGCCGAGCAGCTCGGGGTGAGCCGCGCGTCGGTGCGGGAGGCCATCCGCGTCCTGGAGGCGATGGGCGTCGTCCGCTCGTCCGTGGGTTCCGGCCCCGAGGCGGGCACCGTGGTGGTGGGCGACCCGGCGGCTCCGCTCTCGGCGGCCCTGCGCCTGCACCTGGGCACCCGCGCGCTGCCGATCCACGACCTCGTCGAGGCGCGGGTGCTGCTGGAGACCTGGGCCGTCGCGACGGCGGCGGAGGCCCCCGAGCGCGCCGCGGCGGACCTGGCGCGTGCCGAGGAGCTGCTGGTCGCCATGGACGACGAGGCACTCCCTCCGGAGCGCTTCCACTACCTCGACGCGGAGTTCCACGTCGCACTCGCCGCCGCAGCGGGCAACGTCCTCGTGACGGCCGTGATGGTCGCCCTGCGCGAGGCCGTGCACGGGTACGTGATGGCGGCGGTGCCCGCCCTGCCGGACTGGCCGGGAACGGCGCGGCGCCTGCGCGGTGAGCACCGGGAGCTCGTGCGGGCCGTGCGCGCCGGTGAGGCCGGCCCGGCCGCCTCGGCGGTGCGCGCCCACATCGAGGGCTTCACCGCCGAGGCCGGCCTGGTCGTCGTCCCCGGCTAGTGCTCCGCCGGGCCCGGCCGGGTGTGCTGGTGCTGTTCCGCTCCCCGGCGTGAGCGGGATCGGCGCCTCAGCCGCCGGTGACGATGTTCTCCACGTGGACACCGCGGGTGTCACGGCCCATGCCGAGGTAGAGCCACCCACCCTCCTCCGCGGGTGCGGTGACGGGGTGGGAGAGGCGGACGGTGCAGACCACGCCGATGGAGGTGGCGACCAGGGGCGCCGCCTCGCTCGGCTCCGCTGCGGCGCAGCCCTCGGCGGAGACGACGCCTGCGCGCATGCGGGAGAGGGTGGGGTCGAGCAGGATGCTGGCCGCCGCGCGGCCGGTGTGGGCGCGGACCAGGTCGGGGCGGCCGGCGACCCAGGCCCGGAGCGTGCAGTGGACGGCGTGCTCGGGGGTGGTGCCGACCGGGCGGGTGGTGCAGCCGGCGACGGCGGAGGGGGCGCTCACCACGGCGCCGGCGCGGGGGGTCCAGGTGATGTGACCGTGCTGGAAGTCGGAGCGCTTGCCGCCGGGGACGTCGTACTCGTCGCTGGTGGGGAAGCCCAGGGGGCCGGTCTCCCAGCCGCTCCTGCCCCACGCGTCGCGGATGGCGCCCTTGACCAGGTGGGCCCCGGTGGCGGGGGACCAGTGCAGGGAGCCGCCCTGGAAGGCGCTGTAGGCACCGCCGGAGCGCATGGTGGAGTACTCGATGCTGGTCGGGAAGCCGAGGGGGCCGTTCTCCCAGCCGAGCCGGCCCCAGTGCTCGCGGATCGCGCCGTGGACCTCCTGCGCGCCGGTGGCCGGCGACCAGTAGACGGAACCGCCCTCGAAGACGACGTAGGCGCCGCGGCCGTTCGGGGTGCGGATCTCACCGGTCAGCGGGCGGCCGAGGAAACCGTCCGCGCCGCCCAGCATCCGGTGGTGCTCACCGATCGCGCCCCCCACCCCGACGGTGGCGGACGGGGCGGGGACGGTGGGGGTGGCCGGCGTCGCAGCAACCGGGGCGGTGCCGGCGGAGGCGGCGGGGGTGGCGAGCAGGCCCAGGGCCGCGCAGAGCACGCCGAGGGCGAGGAGGGGACGACGCACGGGGATCTCCGATCCAGGTGAAGGGTCAAGGGGGCACCCTGAGCACACGCGGTAGGCCGTGTGGGGGAACCACCACGTGTAGGACGCGTTGCGGGCACGATCGGTTGGCGCGCGGACCCCACGGGTTCCGGAGACCTCGCGGCGGGGCACTACCGCACCCGGGACCGGCGGTCGCCGGCTTCGACACCGGGTCATCCTTCCGTCGTCAGCCCCGCACCGTCGGTCGCGGTGATCTCCGTCCTGCGGCGGCGGGCGAGGCACCCCTCGGCCGATGCCCGCCCCTGCCTCCTCCCGCGAAGCTCCTCGCAGTCGTCACGAGGAGGACACATGATCGAGGCAGTCGGCCTCCGCAAGGTGTACGGGAGGAAGGTCGCCGTCGACGACCTCTCCTTCACCGTGCGCCCGGGCATCGTCACCGGCTTCCTGGGCCCCAACGGCTCCGGCAAGTCCACCACCATGCGGATGATCCTCGGGCTGGACCGGCCGAGCGCCGGCCGCGTGCTCGTGGACGGCATCCCCTACGCCCAGCACCGCAACCCCCTGGGTGCGGTCGGCGCCCTGCTGGACGCCAAGGCCGTGCACACCGGCCGGTCCGCCTTCCGCCACCTCCAGGCCGTCGCCGCCACCGCCGGCATCCCCGCCTCCCGGGTCGGCGAGGTCATCGACATGGTGGGCCTGCGGGAGGTCGCCAGGAAGCGCGCCGGGGGTTTCTCCCTCGGCATGGGGCAGCGCCTGGGCATCGCCTCCGCGCTGCTGGCCGACCCCTCGACCGTCATGTTCGACGAGCCCGTCAACGGCCTCGACCCCGACGGCATCCTCTGGATCCGCAACCTGATGAAGCACCTGGCCTCCGAGGGCCGTGCGGTGTTCGTCAGCTCCCACCTCATGAGCGAGATGGCGCTGACCGCCGACCACCTCGTGGTCATCGGCCGTGGCCGCCTCATCGCCGACGAGCCGGTGCAGGCCTTCATCGACCGCACCCGCCCGCGCGGGGTGACCGTGCGCTCCCCGCAGGTGGAGCAGTTGCGGGAGCTCGTCTCCGCCGGGGGCGGGCGGATCGCGCCGGCCGCCGACGGGGCGTTCGACGTGCAGGGCCTCAGCCCTCAGCAGATCGGCGACGCGGCGGCGCGCGCGGGCGTGGCGCTGCACGAGCTGACGCCGCAGCGGGCGTCGCTGGAGGAGGCGTTCATGGAGCTGACCGCGGACTCGGTGGAGTACCAGGCGCACGGCGCGCCGGAGCCCGCAGCCTGGGCGCCGCCGGTGCAGAACTCCCCCCAGCAGGAGACGGCCCAGCAGAAGGTGGCCCAGGAGGTGGCCCGATGAGCACGACGACCCTGAGCAAGGCCGAGCGCCCGCAGTACCGCGCGCCGGAGCACCGCCTGACCTTCGCGGGTCAGCTGCGCTCGGAGTGGATCAAGTTCTGGAGCGTCCGCTCCATCGTCTGGACGATGGTCGCCTCCGCTGTCGTGACCGTCGGGCTCGGGGCGGCGTTCGCGGCGCTCACCGCGAGCTTCATGCCCAGCGGCGAGGCCTCGGAGGTCCGGGGCATGGAGGGCTTCGGCCTGACGGTCTCCATGGGCGGCGCGCAGTTCGCGACCCTCGTCATCGCGGCGGTCGGTGTGATCGTCATCGCCGGCGAGTACTCCACGGGCATGATCCGCACCTCGTTCACGGCGGCCCCGGGGCGCGTCTCCGTCCTCCTCGCCAAGGCCGTCGTCCTGGCCCTCGCCGTCACCCTGGTGCTCGGTGCGGCGGTCTTCGCGGCCTTCTTCCTCGGCCAGGCGCTGCTGTCCGCCACGGACCTCGACGACGGCATCGGGGACCCCGACGTCCTGCGGCTGCTCGTCGGCAACGTGGTCGTCCTCGTCGGCGTCGCCCTCGCCGGGCTGGGGCTCGGCGCCCTCATGCGCAACACGGCCGGGGCGATCTGCACGATGGTGGCGCTGCTGTTCGTGCTGCCGATCATCTTGATGCTGCCGATCCTGCCCGACTTCCCCGGCAAGGACGCGCTCACCGACTACAACTTCGCCAGCACGATGACGGCGCTGACCACGCCCGAGGCGATGGGACCGCAGGCCCTGTCGGTCACCACGAGCGCCGTCGCCTTCGCGGTGTGGGTGCTCGCCTTCCTCGCCGCCGGCGCCCTGGTGCTCAAGCGCCGCGACGTCTGAGGCGCCGCGCACGACGAGGGCCCGCTCCCCCGGGGGAGCGGGCCCTCGCCTGCGTCTCGGGCGGGTCAGCCCACGAGCACGACCGCCAGCGTGCGGGGGCCGTGCACGCCCTCCACGCGGTCCAGTTCGATGTCGCTCGTCGCGCTGGGGCCGCTGATCCACGTCAGCGGCCGGGTCCCGTCGAGCCGGGCGACGGCCTCGGGCACCGTCTGCACGACCTGGTCGGCGTGGACGAGGACGAGGTGGCGGTCCGGAACGAGGGAGATCATCCGCCGGCCCTGGTCACCGGAACCGTCGAGGACGACCGTCCCCGTCTCGGCGATGCCCACGGCGCATCCGGTGAGCACCGCGTCCACGGCGTCGACGTCCTCCGGCGTCAGGGAGCCGTCGTCGGTGGTGATGCGCACCTGCCCGCTGGAGAGCCACTCCACCCCGAAGTCGGGGGGCACCACGACGTGGGAGGCGCCCCACTGCGCGAGGACGTCGCTGACGGTCTCGGGGATCGCGTCGGGGTCGCAGCGCAGGACCGTGGCCTTGTAGTCCTCCACGCGCTCGACGAACAGCTCCAGGACCGCCTCGGAGCCGGGGGCGTGCTCGCCGGTGCTGCGGTACTCCCGGGGTGCCTGGCCCGGCTCGTGCCCCTTCGTGGCCTCCAGGGCGGCGCGGATCGTCGCCAGCACCTCGTCGCGGGCGGTGCTGCCCCCGCCGGCGTCCTGCGGGTCGGTGCTGCTCACGTGCGGTCCTCCTCCTCGTGGGTGCGTGCCCACCACTGCCGGAAGGTCTCCTTCGGCGGCGCCGGGGCGTCACGGCTGCGCATCCAGCCCGACAGGGGCGGGGGTGCGCTGGTGATGCGGCCATCCTTCCCGGCGAGGAGGCGACCCGCACCCAGAGCGCGCTCGGCGAGCCCGAAGCGCTTCTCGCCGCTCATCACCCACGAGGCGGCGGCCATCGCGGCGGCCTCCGCGCTGGGCGGGAGGTGCCGCTCGTGGCGGTCGGCGGCCTCGGTCTCCACGGCGCGCGCGCGCAGGTGGACGAGGAGCTGCGGGATGTCGATCTTGACGGGGCAGGCGTCGAAGCAGGCGCCGCAGAGGCTGGAGGCGTAGGGGAGCGAGGCGTTGGGGTCGGAGTGGTTGCCCATGCCGGTCAGCTGCGGGGTGAGCACGGCGCCGATGGGGCCGGGGTAGGTGGAGCCGTAGGCGTGCCCGCCGGCCCGCTCGTAGACGGGGCAGACGTTGAGGCAGGCGCTGCACCGGATGCAGTGCAGGGCGGCGCGGCCCACCTCGTCGGCCAGTGCGCGGGTGCGGCCGGCGTCGAGGAGGACGAGGTGGAACTCCTGCGGGCCGTCGCCGGGGGTGACGCCGGTCCACATGGAGGTGTACGGGTTCATCCGCTCACCGGTGGAGGAGCGCGGCAGGAGCTGCAGGAACACCTCGAGGTCCCGCCAGGTGGGCACGAGCTTCTCGATGCCCATGACGGTGATGAGGGTCTGCGGCAGCGTCAGGCACATGCGGCCGTTGCCCTCGGACTCCACGACGGTGAGGGCGCCCGTCTCGGCGACGCCGAAGTTGGCGCCGGAGACGGCGACGCGGGCGGAGAGGAACTTCGCCCGCAGGTGGGCGCGGGCCGCCATCGCCAGTTCCCGCGGGGAGTCGGTGATGCCGGGGTCGATGCCGGGCATGGTGCGGCGGAAGATCTCGCGGATCTCGGCGCGGTTGCGGTGGATGGCGGGGACGAGGATGTGGCTGGGGCGGTCGCCGCCGAGCTGGACGATGAGCTCGGCGAGGTCGGTCTCGACCGCCTCGATGCCCTCGGCCTCCAGGTGCTCGTTGAGGCCGATCTCCTGGGTGGCCATCGACTTCACCTTGACGACCTCGCGGCTGCCGGTGGCGCGCACGAGGTCGGTGACGATGCGGTTGGCCTCCGCGGCGTCTCGCGCCCAGTGGACGGTCCCACCGCGTGCGGTGACGTTCTCCTCCAGCTGCACCAGCAGTTCGGGCAGCCGCGCCATGACGTCCGCCTTGATGGCGCTGCCGGCGTCGCGCAGCTGCTCCCAGTCGGGCACCTCGTCGACGACGGCGGCGCGCTTGCCGCGGATGGTGCGGGTGGCGTGGCCGAGGTTGGCGCGCAGCTGGGTGTCGGCCAGGGCGGTGCGGGCGGCCTTGGGGAAGGTGGTGCTCCCGCGCAGGGGGCCGGCCTCCGGGGTCGCGCCCGCGCGGCGGGGGATTCCGAGGAACGTGCTCATCGGGCTGCGGCCTCCTCGGCCGGGGTGGCGCCGTCCTCGGTGGCGGCGAGGATCTCGGCGAGGTGGACGGTGCGGGTGCCGACCCGCATGCGGGAGAGGCCGCCGCCGATGTGCAGCAGGCAGGAGGAGTCGGAGGCGGCGCAGATCTCCGCGCCGGTGCGGGCGACGTTGCTGAGCTTGTCGGCCAGCATCGCGGTGGAGGTGTCGGCGTTCTTCAGGGCGAACGTGCCGCCGAAGCCGCAGCAGGACTCGGCCTCGGGGAGTTCCTCCAGGCGCAGGCCGCGGACGTTGCGCAGCAGTTCCAGGGGCTTGTCGCCGACCCGCAGCATCCGCAGGGAGTGGCAGGTGGGGTGGTAGGTGACCCGGTGCGGGAAGTAGGCGCCGACGTCGGTGACGCCGAGGACGTCGACGAGGAACTCGGACAGCTCGTAGGTGCGGGCGGCGACGGCCTCGGCGCGGCGGGCGAGGTCCTCGTCGCCGGCGCGGCGGGCGACCATGGCGTGCTGGTGGCGCACGGAGCCGACGCAGGAGCCGGAGGGGGCCACGACGGCGTCGGCGTCGGCCAGCGCCCGCTCGAACACCTCGACGTGGTGGCGCACGACCGGTGCGGCGTCCTTGAGGTAGCCGGTGTTGGTGTGCATCTGGCCGCAGCAGGTCTGGGCGGCGGGGAAGGTCACCTCGTGGCCGAGGCGCTCCAGCAGCGCGACGGTGGCCTTGGCGGGCCCGGGGGTGAGGGCGTCGGCGAGGCAGGTGACGAAGAGGGCGATGCGCATGGCGCTCCAGCGGCGGCGGTGGGCGGGAGGTGTGGTCTGACCACAGTATGCGCCGAGCGGCGCGGTGGTCGCCACCCCTTCCTCGCACCTGCCTCCCCGGCCACGGAAAGGACCCTTTCCGTGGCTGGAGGACTGCTCCGGACCACGGAGAGGGTCCTTTCCGGGAGAGAGGGGGCGGGGCTCAGGTCCGGGCGCGCGCCTCGACGGCGACGAGCCCCAGGACGACGATGCCCACCGCGGGCAGCCCGAGCGGCGGCAGCATCCACGCCATCAGCACGACGAAGCCGACGGCCAGCGCCGTCAGCAGCGAGCCGACCGGATCCGCCGCCGAGCGGTGGGCGGCGCGCGCCACGAGGAGGCGCCACGACGCTCCCGGCGCCCACGCCGCGGCGGCGCGCAGGGCGACCACGACCGCGGCGACGGCCAGGACGGCCATCACCCACCGCAGGACCCCGCCGCCGGGCAGCGCCGTCGTCGAGGCGAGCAGCGCGTTCGAGCCGAGCACCGCCAGCAGCAGCACGAGCGCTCCCGAGACGAGCCAGGACCCGCGCGTGGCGGCCACCGCGTCGCGGAGCATCAGGCGCGTGCCCGAGGCCTCGCCGGCGACGTGGTGGCGCAGGTGCCGGGTGCCCGCGGCGACGGCCGGCAGCGCCGTCACGAGCGGCAGCGCGAGCACCCCCACCACCACGCCGGTCAGCAGGCACTCCGCGAACAGCTCGAACCCGTTCTGCAACGAGGTGGGCTTCGAGGCGGCGCGGCGCGGTGCCGGTGCGGGGGAGGGGGTGCTCGACGGAGCGCTCATGGTCGGAGTCTCAGCCCTTCAGGCCCTGCGTGGCGACCCCGTCGACGAGGTAGCGCTGGAACAGGAAGAAGAAGAGCATGACCGGCACCAGGGCCAGCACCGACATGGCGATCATCGCGCCGTAGTCGGAGACGCTGGTCTGGTCCACGAAGAGGCGCAGCGCCAGCGGGAGCGGGTACTTCTCCGGGTCGTTGAGGTAGAGCAGCGGCCCGAGGAAGTCGTTCCAGCTCCAGATGAAGGCGAAGATCGACGTGGTGATGATCGCCGGCCGCATCAGGGGCAGCATGATGCTGATGAAGATGCGGACGTGGCCGCAGCCGTCGATGCGCGCCGCCTCGTCCAGCTCCCGCGGCAGGTTCCGCATGAACTGCACCATGAGGAAGATGAAGAACGCCTCGGCGGCGAGGAACTTGCCGATGAGCAGGGGCACGAACGTGTTGATCAGCCCGAGCTTGTTGAACACGATGTACTGCGGGATGATCAGCACGTGGAACGGCAGCAGGAGCGTTCCGATCATCAGCGCGAACCACAGCTTCCGGCCCGCGAACTCGATGCGGGCGAAGGCGTAGGCGGTCACCGCCGAGGACAGCACCGTCCCGATGACCGAGACGACCGCCAGGAACAGCGAGTTCCGCGCGAACGTCCACGCCGAGATGCCACCGATGCCGGCCAGTGCCGTGCGGTAGTTGTCCAGGCTCGCCTCGGTCGGCAGCAGGGACGGGTCGCCGATGATCTGGTTGGTCGGCTTCAGCGACGACATCACCATCCACAGCAGCGGGTAGAGCACCACCGCCAGGATGACGAGGGACAGGGCGTGCACCATCAGGGAGCGGGCGCGGGCGCCGTCCTGGCGACGAGGAGCCGGCGGGGTGGGGCGCCGCTGGTCCGTGAGGGGTGCGGCGGTCGCGGTCGAGGTCGCGGTGCTCACTTGGTCTCCCCGCTGTAGTGCACCCAGCCCTTGGAGGTGCGGAACATGACCCAGGTGATGAGGCCGATGACCACGGCCAGCACCCACGCCATCGCGGAGGCGTAGCCCATGCGGGCGTCACCGAAACCGCGGATGTACAGGTACAGCGTGTAGAAGAGGGTCGAGCCGGCCGGCCCGCCGGCGCCGCCGGAGATGATGAAGGCCGACGCGAAGACCTGGAAGGCGTTGATCGTCTCCAGCAGCAGGTTGAAGAAGATGACGGGGGAGAGCATCGGGACGGTGATGCTCCAGAAGCGCCGCAGCGCACCCGCCCCGTCCACCGACGCCGCCTCGTACAGCTCGCGCGGCACCTGCTTGAGGCCGGCCAGGAAGATGACCATCGGCGCCCCGAACTGCCAGGTCGCCAGCAGGATCATCATCGGCATGGTCTTGTCCGGGTCGCCGACCCAGCCGCCGGGCTGGAACCCCATCCCGGTCATCCCGAGGTCGACGATGCCGCCGTCGGAGAACAGCGCCTTCCAGACGATCGCGATGGAGACGCTCGCCCCGATGAGGGACGGGGCGTAGAACGCTGAGCGGTAGAACCCCTGCGCCTTCCGGCCGCTGTTGAGCAGCAGGGCCACGGCCAGCGCCGCGGCCAGCTTCACCGGGGTCCCCACGAGCACGTAGATCAGGGTGACCTTGACCGACTGGAGGTAGCGGCTGTCGTTGAAGAGCTTCTCGAAGTTCTCCAGGCCGATCCACTTCGGGTCCCTGAAGAGGTTGTAGTCGGTGAACGCGAGGTACAGCGACGCCAGCATCGGCCCGGCCGTCAGGAGGAGGAACCCGATCAGCCAGGGGGCCAGGAAGAAGTAGCCGGAGCGGGTCTCCGCCCGCCGCGCCCGTCGGTAGTCGACGGGCGCGGGGGCGGAGGCCTCAGCCCGGAGCGGCTGGGCCTGGAGGGTGCTCACTGCTCCAGGGCCGCTTCCGCCTCGGTGAACCACTCCTCGACGGCCTGGTCGACGCTCATGCGGCCGTAGTTGATCTCCTCGCTGAGGCGCAGGAGCTCCTTCTCGAGGGTGCCGAAGCCGGCGGGCAGCGGCGCGGGGCTCTCGTCGAGGTCCTCGGCGATGGCCTTCTCGTACTCCAGGACCTGCGCGTCCGGGCCCTCGGCCGCCACGGCGTCGCGCTGGGCCTTGGACGCGGGGACGCCGCGGGAGGTGCCGAAGATCTCGCCCAC
Source organism: Kineococcus xinjiangensis (assembly GCF_002934625.1). Taxonomy (GTDB): domain Bacteria; phylum Actinomycetota; class Actinomycetes; order Actinomycetales; family Kineococcaceae; genus Kineococcus_A; species Kineococcus_A xinjiangensis. Next base: position 107,027 of record NZ_PTJD01000010.1, read on the forward strand.
CTCGGGGTCGTTCGTCATGAAGTCGACGAACTCGGCCGCGGCCTCGGGGTGCTCCGTGTTGGCGCCGATCGCGTAGAGCATCGACGGCTTGACGAAGAGGCCCTTCTCGCCGTCCGTGGTGGGCGGGGCCAGCATCTCGATCTTGGCGGCGCCGGAGTCCTTCAGGTAGCCGGCGAGGAAGTTGTCCCAGCTCATCTCGGTGGCGGTGAGCTTGGCGCCCATCGCGCTCATGGGCGAGATCTGGGTGATGCGGTCGGCGGGCACGATCGCGCCGGACTGGCGGAGCTCGTCGGTGGACGCCAGCCACTCCTTGAGGTCGGACTTCTCGATGGCGAGCTTGCCGTCCTCGTCGAGGAGCTTCTTGCCCTCCTGGCGCAGCTTCATGTCGAACAGCCAGAGCACCCCGGTGTAGTCGCCGGCGCCCCAGACGTTGCCGCCGCCCTTGGCGCTGGCCTCCTTGATCCAGGCGTTGTACTCGTCCCAGGTCAGGCCCTCCTTCGGCGGCTCGACGCCGAGCTGGGTCACGAGGTCCGGGTTGTAGTACATCGCGAGGGCGTTGGTGCCGATCGGGACGCCGTAGGTGCCGCCGTCGATCTCCCCGGCGGGCAGCAGCGAGTCGTCGATGCCGCTGAGGTCCACGCCGTCCTCGACCTCCTTCAGGTCGAGCAGGGCGCCGCGGTCGGCGTACTGGCGCAGGTACGAGAAGTCGAACTGCATGACGTCGGGCAGGCCGCCGCCGGCGGCCTCGGTGGCCCGCTTCTGCCAGTAGCCCTCGTAGTCGGTGAAGTTCGGCTTGATCTTGATGTCGGGGTGTGCGGCCTCGAACTCGGCGATCGCCTTGGTCATGCGGTCGGCGCGGTCCTGGCTGCCCCACCACGTGTAGTTCAGGGTCACGGGGCCCGCTGCGGCCTTGTCCTCCCCACTGGCGTTGGCGGGGTCGTCGCCACCGCCGCACGCGGTGAGTCCGAACGAGACGGCGCAGAGAGCGGCGGCTGCGGCGAGGAGAGGTCGGTTCTTCATCGTCTGAGCTCCGTTGCTCGTAGGTGGCGACTCGTCCAGGTGCTGGCGAGTACTGGTGGCAAGCGCTTACCGGGACGGTAGGGCGGGCGGGGAAGCGGCGTCAAGCCCTCTCTGAAACGATATTTTCGACGTGTCGCGGTCGAGGGCCCGCGGGGGGTGTGATCGCGCCCCGTGCAGGGGTGACCACGGCCCCGGAGGGGGCCGGTGACGACGGCTCAGAGGGCGAGGACGTCGTCCACGCGGACCGGCAGCCCCGTCTCGAAGGAGCGGTTGGCCGCCAGCCCGGTCAGCAGCGAGCGGGCGCCGTCGAGGTGGGTCGAGGCCTGCCCCAGCGGATCCGGGCCCGCCGGAGCCCCGAAGATGCGGGCCAGCATCCGCTCGTCCCCGCCGCCGTGTGCGGCGCCGCCGGTGTCGGGCAGCTCGAGCACCTCGGGGCGCTCCCAGTGCCGCCGCAGCACCAGGCGGGCCCCGCTGCGCAGCCCCGGCGCGGCCGGCTCGTCCGCCCCGTGCAGCGCCTCGCCGACCACCGTGCCCGCCGAGGCCGGGTCCACGAACGGGTTCTCGACGACGTCGAGCTCCAGGCGCCCGGCGCTGCCGTTGAACGCGACGCGGTAGCCCTCCCAGGGGGAGTAGGCGGTGAGGTGGTAGCTCATGGCGGCCCCGCTGCGGTAGCGGACGGCCACGGTCATGTCGTCCTCGATGGTGACGCCCGGGGCGAAGACGTTGCGGTCGCGGTGGTAGCCGTCCTCGTGCTCCGCGTCGAGGAAGAGGGAGCGCAGGGCCGGGGAGTCGGCCAGCCGCAGTGCGAAGGGGTCGTCGGCGGCCTCGGGTGCGCCGTGGGCGCGTACGTAGTCCCGGGCCAGCCCCCGGCGCCGGCCGTTCTCGTCGCCGTAGAAGAACAGCCGCCCGAAGCCGAAGACCGTCTCGGGGGAGGAGCCGATCCACCAGTTCACGAGGTCGAAGTGGTGGGTCGCCTTGTGCACCATGAGGCCGCCGGAGGCGGCCTTGTCCCGGTGCCAGCGACGGAAGTAGTCGGCGCCGTGGCGGGTGTCGAGCAGCCACTCGAAGTGCACCGAGCCGACCTCGCCGACGGCGCCGGAGGCGATGACCTCGCGCACCTTCGCGTGGGTCGGGTTGTAGCGGTAGTTGAAGGTGACGGTGACCCTGCCGCCGGTCTCGGCCTGGGCGTCGAGGATGCGCCGGCAGCGCGCCGCGTCGACGGTCATGGGCTTCTCCGTCACGACGTCGCAGCCGGCGCGCAGGGCGGCGACCACGTACTCGTCGTGGGTGCTGTCGACGGTCGCGACGACGACCGCGTCGACGCGCTTCTGCGCGAGCATCGTGGCGAAGTCGGCGGCGGCGTAGGTGGGCACCGGGGCGTGGCCGTGCTGCTCGGTGAGCGCCCGGTTGTGGACGTCCATCCGGGTCCGGTTCACGTCGCACAGCGCCACGAGTTCGCAGCGGTCCGCGTGGGTCCGGGCGAGCGCACGGACGTACATCTGGGCACGGCTGCCGAGCCCCACGATCGCGTAGCGCGTGCGGGACGGGGGCGGGGTGGTCACGGCGGGGCTCCTCGGGACGGGGCGGAGGGGTCGTCGGCGCGCGCCACGGGCTCCGCGCGGCCGGGTGCTGGCGTCGCTGCCGCTGCGGGGTCGCTGCTGCGGCGCTGCTCCTGTGCTGCTGCTCCTGGGGGCTCGCCTCAGCGGCGCGGGCGGCGGTGCCGGCTGGAGAGGCGGACCACCAGGTCCGGCTGGAACACCACCTGCTGGTGCTCGTGGGCGGTGCTCGCCCCGGCCTCGGCCAGCAGCAGCTCCGCGGCGGTGCGGCCGAGCAGGTGGCGGGGCTGGCGGACGGAGGTCAGGGGCACGGCGGCGGCGGCCGCGAAGTCGATGTCGTCGTAGCCGACGAGGGCGAGGTCCTGCGGCACCCGCACCCCGCGCGCCGTCGCGTCCTGCAGGACGCCGAGGGCCACGAGGTCGTTGGCGCAGAACGCCGCGGTGGGCCGGCTCCGGGCGGGAAGCTGCGCGATGCGCGCGCCGGCGCGGCGGCCCTCCTCCACGGTGAGCCCCTCGGTCTCCAGCACGGTCAGGGCGGCGGCGTCCTCCTCCAGCTCCGCCACCGCCGCCCGGGCGCCCTCGAGGCGGTCGCGGACCTGCTGCAGGCGGTTGGGGCCGCCGATGAAGGCGATGCGGCGGTGGCCGGCGTCCAGCAGGTGGCGCACCGCGAGGCGGCCGCCGTGCACGTCGTCGACGGCGACCGAGCAGGTCTGCCTGCCCGGGTCCTGGCTGTCCACGAGCACGACCGGGCTGCGGTTGGTCAGCAGCTCGGTGAGGCGCTCGGGGGAGGAGTCCACGGGGGAGAGGAGGATGCCGGTGACGCGCTGCTCGCCCAGCACCTCCAGGTGGCGGCGCTCGCGCTCGACGTCCTCGTGGCTGCTGCACAGCAGCAGCACGAGCCCGGCGGCGTCGGCGGCCTCCTGCGCGCCGCGGGCGACGTCGGTGAAGAAGGGGTTGGCCACGTCGAGGACGACGGCCGCGAGGAAGCGGCTGCGGCCGGCGCGCAGCTGCCTCGCCGACTCGTTCCGCACGAAGCCGAGGTCGTCGATGGCCTGCTGGACCCGCTCGCGGTTGGCGGCGGAGACGGCGTGGGGGCGGTTCAGGACGTTGCTGACCGTCCCCACGGAGACGCCGGCTCGCGCAGCGACCTCCTTGATGCTCACGGCGGGCATCCGCTGATGCTAACGGTGCGCTGATCTCCTCGGGGTGCTTGACGGCCGCGCCGGGCCGCCGTACTTTGAGCAAGGCATGAAACGTTTCACAAAGGAGTGGCGCGATGCGGGGTCATCAGGGGGTGCCGCGATGAGCGGCAGCACGGCGCACCGGGTGGTGTTCACCCTCCAGGTGCGCCCGGATCGGCTGGCGGAGTACCGGGAACGGCACGCCGCCGTGTGGCCGGAGATGCTGCAGGCGCTGCACGACACCGGCTGGCGGGCCTACACCCTCCACCTGCGCGCGGACGGGCTGCTCGTCGGCGTCGTGGAGACCGACGACCTGGCCGCCGCCGTCGCCGCCATGGGGCGCACCGAGGTCAACGCCCGGTGGCAGGCGGAGATGGCGCCGTTCTTCACCGCGATCGACGGCGCCCCCGACGAGGCGATGCGTCCCCTCGACCTCGTCTTCGACCTCGACGCCCAGCTCGCCGCCGTGGGCGGCGGAGCCGCGGGGCACCCCACCGACCAGCTCTCCGACCAGCCCGCAGGAGCCCAGCCATGACCGACGCCGACCGCCGTCAGAACGCCCTGGAGGCACTGCGCTCCTTCGGGATCGAGCTGCCCTCGTGGGCGTTCGGCAACTCCGGCACCCGGTTCAAGGTGTTCGCCCAGCCCGGCGTCCCCCGCGACCCGTTCGAGAAGATCTCCGACGCCGCGCAGGTCCACCGCTACACCGGCGCAGCCCCCCGGGTCTCGCTGCACATCCCCTGGGACCTCGTCGACGACTTCGGCAAGCTCGCCGCGCACGCCGCCGACGAGGGCGTGCGCATCGGCGCCATCAACTCCAACGTCTTCCAGGACGACGACTACAAGCTCGGCTCGCTCACCCACGCCGACCCGAGGGTGCGGGCCAAGGCCGTCGCCCACCACCTGCAGTGCCTCGACGTGATGCGCGCCACCGGCTCCCAGGACCTGAAGATCTGGCTGCCCGACGGGCTGAACTACCCCGGCCAGGACGACATCCGCGGCCGGCAGGACCGCCTCGCCGAGTCCCTGCAGCAGATCTACGCGGCCCTCGACCCCGAGCACCGCATCATCCTCGAGTACAAGATCTTCGAGCCGCACTTCTACACGATGGACATCCCCGACTGGGGGACCTCGCTGCTGCACTGCCTGGCGCTGGGACCGCAGGCGATGGTGGTGCTCGACACCGGCCACCACGCCCCCAGCACGAACATCGAGTTCATCGTCGCCCAGCTCCTGCGCGTCGGCCGCCTCGGCGCGTTCGACTTCAACTCCCGCTTCTACGCCGACGACGACCTCATGGTCGGCAGCGCGGACCCGTTCCAGCTGTTCCGGATCATGTACGAGATCGTGCGGGCGGACGCCCTGCGCCCCGACTCCGGCGTGAACTTCATGCTCGACCAGTGCCACAACATCGAGGAGAAGATCCCCGCGCAGATCCGCTCCGTCACCAACGTGCAGGAGGCCACGGCCAAGGCGCTGCTGGTCGACCGCGACGCCCTGCACGAGGCGCAGCGCCGCGGGGACGTCCTCGGCGCCAACGCCGTCCTCATGGACGCCTACAACACCGACGTCCGGCCCCTGCTGGCCGAGCTGCGCGAGGGCCTCGGGCTGGCGCCCGACCCGCACGCCGCCTACGCCGCCTCCGGCTACGCCCGGCGCATCGCCACCGAGCGCCTGGGCGGCGCCCAGGCCGGCTGGGGCGCCTGAGCGCCCGCCCCCGTGACCACCGCAGCGCAGACCCGCCGACACCCGCACGAGGACGCCACCATGACGACGAACACCACCACCGCGCCGCAGGAGCTCATCGCCCGCAGCAACCGCCTGGGCGCCGACCCCCGCAACACCAACTACGCGGGGGGAAACACCTCCGCCAAGGGCAGCGACCGCGACCCCGTGACCGGCCAGGACGTCGAGCTGCTGTGGGTCAAGGGATCCGGCGGCGACCTCGGCACGCTGACCGGGTCCGGGCTCGCCGTCCTGCGGCTGGACCGGCTGAAGGCGCTCGTCGGCACCTACCCCGGTGTCGAGCGCGAGGACGAGATGGTCGCCGCCTTCGACTTCTGCCTGCACGGACGCGGTGGGGCCGCGCCGTCCATCGACACCGCGATGCACGGCCTCGTGGACGCCGCGCACGTCGACCACCTGCACCCCGACTCCGGCATCGCCCTGGCCACGGCCGCGGACGGCGAGGCGCTGACGAAGGAGTGCTTCGGCGAGCGCGTCGTGTGGGTGCCCTGGCGCCGCCCCGGTTTCCAGCTCGGCCTCGACATCGCCGCCGTGAAGCAGGCGAACCCGCAGGCGATCGGCTGCATCCTCGGCGGCCACGGCATCACCGCGTGGGGCGCCTCCAGCGAGGAGTGCGAGCGGAACTCCCTGGAGATCATCCGCAGCGCGGAGGAGTTCATCGCCGAGCGCACCGCGGCCCTCGCCGCGGCCGGGAGGCACCCCTTCGGCGAGGTCGTCGCCGGCCGGGAGGCCCTGCCGCGGGAGCGGCGCCGGGCGCGGGCGGCGGAGCTGTTCCCCTTCCTGCGCGGCCTCGCCAGCACCGACGCCCCCCAGGTCGGCCACTTCACCGACTCCGACGTGGTGCTCGACTTCCTGGCGCGCGGCGAGCTGGACCGCCTCGCCGAGCTGGGCACCTCCTGCCCCGACCACTTCCTGCGCACCAAGGTGAAGCCGCTCGTCCTCCACCTGCCCGCCGACGCCCCGCTGGCCGAGCTGGAGGAGGAGCTGCGGGAGCTGCACGCCGGCTACCGCGACGACTACGCCGCCTACTACGAGCGGCACGCGGCTCCCGACTCCCCGCCGATGCGCGGTGCCGACCCGGCGATCGTCCTCGTGCCGGGGGTGGGGATGTTCTCCTTCGGCAAGGACAAGCAGACCGCGCGCGTGGCGGGGGAGTTCTACGTCAACGCGATCAACGTCATGCGCGGCGCCGAGGCGATCTCCACCTACGCCCCCATCGAGGAGTCGGAGAAGTTCCGCATCGAGTACTGGGCGCTGGAGGAGGCCAAGCTCCAGCGGATGCCGAAGCCGAAGCCGCTGGCCACCCGGATCGCCCTCGTGACCGGCGCCGCCTCCGGCATCGGGAAGGCCACCGCGCAGCGCCTCGCCGCCGAGGGCGCCTGCGTCGTCATCGCCGACCTGGACCTGGAGAAGGCGCAGGCCGCGGCCGCCGACATCGCGGGGCCCCAGGGCACCGACGTGGCGGTCGGCGTCGCCGCCGACGTCAGCGACGAGGCGGCCGTGGCTGCCGCGCTCGCGGAGGCCGTCCTCGCCTTCGGCGGGGTGGACCTCGTCGTGAACAACGCCGGCCTGTCGATCTCCAAGCCCCTGCTGGAGACCACGGCGAAGGACTGGGACCTGCAGCACGACGTCATGGCGAAGGGCTCCTTCCTCGTCTCCCGCGAGGCGGCCCGCATCATGATCGCCCAGGGGCTGGGCGGCGACATCATCTACATCTCGTCCAAGAACAGCGTCTTCGCCGGGCCGAACAACATCGCCTACTCCGCAGTCAAGGCGGACCAGGCCCACCAGGTCCGCCTGCTGGCCGCCGAGCTGGGCGAGCATCAGATCCGCGTGAACGGCATCAACCCCGACGGCGTCGTGCGCGGCTCGGGCATCTTCGCCGGGGGCTGGGGCGCCAAGCGCGCGGCCGTCTACGGCGTGCCGGAGGAGGAGCTGGGCGCCTACTACGCCCAGCGCACCCTCCTCAAGCGTGAGGTGCTGCCGGAGTCCGTGGCCAACGCCGTCTTCGCCCTGACCGCCGGGGAGCTGGACCGGACCACGGGCCTGCACATCCCCGTCGACTCCGGCGTCGCCGCCGCCTTCCTGCGCTGAGCCGGAGGGCACCATGGCCACCCGCGAGCTGCTCGCCGCGGCCGTCGACCTCGGGGCCTCCTCCGGCCGCGTGGTCCTCGGCCGCGTCGGGCCGGACCGCCTCGACGCCGAGGTCGTCCACCGATTCGCCAACGACCCGTCGCGCCGCGACGGGCACCTGCGCTGGGACCTCGCCGCCCTGGAGGCGGGGATGCTCGACGGCCTCGCCGCCGCGGTCGCCCGCGGCCGCTCGGCCGGCGGCGTCACGAGCGCCGGCGTGGACACCTGGGCCGTGGACTACGGCCTCCTCGACCCGGGCGGCAGGCTGCTGGCCGACCCCGTGCACTACCGCGACGAGCGCACCGCCGGCCTGCGGGAGCGGCTGCGCCCGGTCATCGGCGACGAGGAGTGGTACGGCGTCACCGGGCTGCAGTTCCTGCCGTTCAACACCGCCTACCAGCTCGTGGCCGAGGAGCCGGAGCTGCTGGCGCGCGCCGAGCACCTGCTGATGGTGCCGGACCTGCTCGTGCAGCGGCTGACGGGCGCGGTCGCCGCCGAGCGCACCAACGCCTCCACCACCCAGCTCTACGACGTGCGGGCCGGGCGGTGGTCGGCGCAGCTCATCGACGCGCTCGGTCTGCCCCGCCGGCTCTTCCCGGAGGTCGTCGACCCCGGCAGCGCGGCGGGTGTCCTGCTGCCGGCGGTGCGCGAGCGCACCGGCGACGACGGCCGCCTCACGGTGCACCGGGTCGGCTCCCACGACACGGCCTCGGCTGTGCTGGCCGTGCCCGCCGAGGGGGAGCGCTTCGCCTACATCTCCTGCGGAACGTGGTCGCTGGTGGGCGTGGAGCTCGACGCCCCCGTCCTGACCGCCGACAGCCTCGCCGCCGACTTCACCAACGAGACCGGCGTCGACGGGACCGTGCGCTACCTGCGCAACGTCACGGGGATGTGGCTGCTGGAGGAGTCGCGCCGGCAGTGGCGGCGGGAGGGCGACGCGCCGGAGCTGGGCGAGCTGCTGGCCGCCGCGGCCGCCCAGCCGGCGCGGCGCTCGGTCATCGACGCCGACGACCCCTCCCTCGCCGCACCGGGCGACGTGCCCGGGCGCATCCGCGAGCTGTGCCGGCGCACCGGCCAGGAGGTGCCCGCCACGCCCGCGGCGGTGGTGCGCTGCATCGTGGACAGCCTGGCGCTGGCCCACGCCGAGACGCTGGCCGACGCGGTCCGCCTCTCCGGTCGGGAGGTGGACGTCGTGCACGTGGTCGGCGGCGGTGCCCTCAACGCGCTGCTGATGCAGGCGACCGCGGACGCCTGCGGCCTGCCGGTGCTGGCCGGGCCGGCGGAGGCCACCGCCCTGGGCAACCTGCTCGCCCAGGCGCGCGCGGCCGGCGTGGTCGGCGGCCGCGAGCACGCCCGCGAGCTGCTGCGGCGCACCCAGCGGCTGGTGCGCTACGAGCCGCGGGACACCGCCTCGTGGCGGCCGTTGACGGCGGGGGTGCCCGTCGCGGGGTGACGGGCACCCCCGCCGCGGGGCCGGGCGGGGCACCGCGAGCGGCCTGCGGGCGGGCCCGGGGGCTAGCCTCCCCTCCGAGCCCGCCCGCGGCGTTGCGGGCGGCGACGGAGCCGGGAGGTGCGCGGTGGGCGACGGGATGCGACCGCTGGAGCAGGAGCTCGTGCAGGACTTCCGCCGCAACCTCTCCTACGGGGAGTACCTGCACCTCGACGAGGTGCTGGGGGCGCAGCACCGGGTCAGCCGGCCCCCGCACCACGACGAGATGCTCTTCATCATCCAGCACCAGACCTCCGAGCTGTGGCTCAAGCTGGTGCTCCACGAGCTGCGCTCGGCGCAGGAGTGCCTGGCCGCGGACCGGATGCCGCCCGCGCTGAAGCGCCTCGCCCGCGTCAAGCACATCCAGCGGGTGCTGACGGAGCAGTGGTCCGTCCTGGCCACGCTGACGCCGAGCGAGTACTCCGAGTTCCGCGGCTGGCTGGGCACCTCCTCGGGCTTCCAGTCCTACCAGTACCGGGCCGTGGAGTTCGTCCTCGGCAACAAGGACGCGGCGATGCTGCGCTTCTTCGACCACGACCCGGCGGCGCGGGCCCTGCTCGAGGAGGTGCTGGCCGCCCCCAGCCTCTACGACGAGTTCCTGCGCCACCTGGCCCGCCACGGCCACGACGTCCCCGCCTCCGTGCTGGAGCGCGACGTCACGCGCGCCCACGTCTTCGACGAGGCCCTCCTGCCGGTGTTCCGGCGCATCTACGAAGCCCCGGGGGAGCACTGGGCGGCGTACGAGGCGTGCGAGGAGCTGGTGGACCTGGAGGACGACTTCCAGCTCTGGCGCTTCCGCCACCTCAAGACCGTCCAGCGCACCATCGGCGTCAAGCGGGGCACGGGCGGCTCCTCCGGGGCCGGGTTCCTGCGGGCGGCGCTGGACCAGACCTTCTTCCCGGAGCTCTACGCGGTGCGGACCGAGATCGGCTCCTGAGCCCGGCCCGCGGGGGCGGGGCCGCGCGCGGCCGGCGGGGGGTCCGCGCACGGCCCGGGAGGAGGCCTGGAGCCGGGCCGAGGGGTACGCCCACAGCGAACAGGGAGCCGGAACAGTGCTCGGACCGGCCCCGTTGACACGACAGGAGGGGTCGCGAGGCCTCGCTCCGGCTGCGCGATGGGGCGGTGCGGGGTGAAGCTGTCAGAGCCCAGGTCTAGCATCGGAGTGGTCCGCTGGGGAGTGCCCCTGGACCCGACCACCCGCGAGGAGCGCCGCATGTTCGAGAGGTTCACCGACCGCGCCCGACGGGTCGTCGTCCTGGCCCAAGAAGAAGCCAGGATGCTCAACCACAACTACATCGGGACCGAGCACATCCTGCTCGGGCTGATCCACGAGGGCGAGGGCGTCGCCGCGAAGGCGCTCGAGTCCCTGGGCATCTCGCTGGACGCCGTGCGCGAGCAGGTCCAGGAGATCATCGGCCAGGGTCAGCAGGCCCCGTCCGGGCACATCCCCTTCACGCCGCGGGCGAAGAAGGTGCTGGAGCTGTCGCTGCGCGAGGCGCTGCAGCTCGGCCACAACTACATCGGGACCGAGCACATCCTGCTCGGGCTCATCCGCGAGGGCGAGGGCGTCGCCGCCCAGGTCCTCGTCAAGCTCGGCGCGGACCTCAACCGCGTCCGCCAGCAGGTCATCCAGCTCCTGTCCGGCTACCAGGGCAAGGAGCCCGCGACCTCCGGCGGACCGCAGGAGGGCACCCCCTCGGGCTCGCTCGTCCTCGACCAGTTCGGCCGCAACCTGACGCAGGCCGCACGCGAGGGCAAGCTCGACCCGGTCATCGGCCGCGAGACGCAGATCGAGCGCGTCATGCAGGTGCTGTCCCGCCGCACGAAGAACAACCCGATCCTCATCGGGGAGCCCGGCGTCGGGAAGACCGCGGTCGTCGAGGGCCTCGCGCAGGGCATCGTGCGCGGGGAGGTCCCCGAGACCCTCAAGGACAAGCAGATCTACACCCTCGACCTCGGCGCGCTCGTCGCCGGCAGCCGCTACCGCGGTGACTTCGAGGAGCGGCTGAAGAAGGTCCTCAAGGAGATCCGCACCCGCGGCGACATCATCCTGTTCATCGACGAGATCCACACCCTCGTCGGTGCCGGGGCCGCCGAGGGCGCGATCGACGCGGCCAGCATCCTCAAGCCGATGCTGGCCCGCGGTGAACTGCAGACCATCGGGGCGACCACCCTCGACGAGTTCCGCAAGCACATCGAGAAGGACCCCGCGCTGGAGCGCCGCTTCCAGCCCATCCAGGTCCCCGAGCCGAGCCTCGCGCACGCCATCGAGATCCTGAAGGGTCTGCGCGACCGCTACGAGGCGCACCACCGCGTCTCCATCACGGACTCCGCCCTCGTCGCCGCCGCGACGCTGGCCGACCGCTACGTCAACGACCGGTACCTGCCGGACAAGGCGATCGACCTCATCGACGAGGCCGGCGCCCGGCTGCGCATCCGCCGCATGACCGCGCCGCCGGACCTGCGCGAGTTCGACGACCGCATCGCCGACGTGCGCCGCGAGAAGGAGTCCGCGATCGACGCGCAGGACTTCGAGAAGGCGGCCGCGCTGCGCGACACCGAGAAGAAGCTGCTGGTCCAGCGCAGCGAGCGCGAGAAGCAGTGGAAGTCCGGTGACATGGACGTCGTCGCCGAGGTGGACGAGGACCTGATCGCGGAGGTCCTGGCCACGGCCACGGGCATCCCGGTGTTCAAGCTGACCGAGGAGGAGTCCTCGCGCCTGCTGAACATGGAGGACGAGCTCCACCGTCGCATCGTCGGGCAGTCGGACGCGGTGAAGGCCCTCTCCCAGGCCATCCGCCGCACCCGCGCCGGGCTGAAGGACCCCAAGCGCCCCGGCGGCTCGTTCATCTTCGCCGGCCCCACCGGCGTCGGGAAGACCGAGCTGGCCAAGGCGCTGGCGGAGTTCCTCTTCGGCGAGGAGGACGCCCTCATCCAGCTCGACATGTCGGAGTTCTCGGAGAAGCACACCGTCTCGCGGCTGTTCGGCTCCCCGCCCGGCTACGTCGGCTACGAGGAGGGCGGCCAGCTCACCGAGAAGGTGCGACGCAAGCCGTTCTCCGTGGTCCTCTTCGACGAGGTGGAGAAGGCGCACCCGGACATCTTCAACTCGCTGCTGCAAATCCTCGAGGACGGCCGTCTCACGGACAGCCAGGGTCGATCGGTGGACTTCAAGAACACCGTGATCATCATGACGACCAACCTCGGCACGCGGGACATCTCCAAGGGCGTCTCGACGGGCTTCATGCCCACCGGGAACGCCCAACTGACGAACTACGACCGGATGAAGTCCAAGGTCAACGAAGAGCTCAAGCAGCACTTCCGGCCCGAGTTCCTCAACCGCGTCGACGACATCGTCGTGTTCCCGCAGCTGTCCCAGGACGAGATCATCCAGATCGTGGACCTCATGCTCGCCCGGCTGGACGACCGCCTGAAGGACAAGGACATGGGCATCGAGCTCACCAAGGCGGCCAAGGTCGAGCTGGCCACCAAGGGCTACGACCCGGTCATGGGTGCGCGCCCGCTGCGCCGGACCCTGCAGCGCGACGTCGAGGACGTCCTCTCGGAGAAGATCCTCTACGGCCACCTGCGCCCCGGTCAGATCGTCCTCGTGGACGTCAAGGAGGAGGACGGCCGCAAGACGTTCACCTTCGAGGGCGCCGAGAAGACCGACCTGCCGGTCACGGTGCCGCTGGACGCCGCAGGCGCCGGCGACGCCGAGTGACACGACCGCCCGGCGGCTGAGCCGCTGAGCGCGAGAGGGCCGGACCCCACCCGGGGTCCGGCCCTCTGCCACGTCCGGCCCCGCCCCTGGCCCCACCCAGCCCCGGCCCGCCCCCGGCCCCTTCGCCCGGCCCCGTCCCCGGAAAGGGTCCTTTCCGTGCTCGGGGAGGCGGGCTCGTCCCCGGAAAGGGTCCTTTCCGTGCTCGGGGAGGCGGGGGGCGACCCTGGAGGGGGTCCTCGCCGCAGGGGGAGGGGGTGCCGCCCGGGGCCGAGGTGGGACCATCGTGCGATGCCCGACGCCCGACCGGACCAGCACGCGCCCGACGCGGCCGCAGCGGGCGAGCACACGCCCGGCTCCGGCGCCGCGGCAGGTGACGTCGTCGTGCGGCGGGCCCGCACCCGCGACGTGCCCGCGATCCGGAGCCTCGTCGAGACCTACGCACACCAGCGCATCCTCCTCGCCAAGGAGGTGATCACCCTCTACGAGGCGGTGCAGGAGTTCGTGGTCGCCGAGATCGACGGCCGGGTCGTCGGCTGCGGCGCCCTGCACGTCCTCTGGGAGGACCTCGGCGAGGTGCGCACCCTCGCCGTCTCCCCCGACGTCCGCGGCAGGGGAGTCGGGCACGCCGTGCTGAACGCCCTGCTCGAACGCGCGGACGACCTCGGCCTCGACCGGCTGTTCTGCCTCACCTTCGAGACCGCCTTCTTCGCCGCCCACGGCTTCTCCGAGATCGAGGGCACGCCCGTCTCGCCCGACGTCTACGCCGAGATGCTGCGCTCCCACGACGAGGGCGTCGCGGAGTTCCTGGACCTGGCGCGCGTGAAGCCCAACACCCTCGGCAACACCAGGATGCTGCGGGTCCGGCCCGCGGCTGCGAGTGAGAGGACACCGTCATCAACAGCAGCGGCACCCCCGGCAGCCCCACCCCCGGCGACGGCCCCCCCGGCGAGGTGAGCACCGTCACCGTCGTCGTCATGGGCGTCTCCGGCTCCGGCAAGACGACCGTCGCACAGGGTCTGGCCCAGCACCTGGGCTGGGTCTACGCCGAGGGCGACGACTTCCACTCCGAGGCCAACGTGGCCAAGATGGCGTCCGGCCAGCCGCTCGACGACGACGACCGCCGGCCCTGGCTGCGCTCGATCGCGGAGTGGATCGCCCGCCAGGAGGAGGCCGGCGTCAACGCCGTGGTCACCTGCTCCGCCCTGCGGCGCGGCTACCGCGATCTCCTGCGTCAGGGCAACCCCTCGGTGCGCTTCTGCGAGCTGGAGGTGCCGGAGCAGGTGATCGCCGCCCGCCTTGCCCAGCGCACGGGCCACTACATGCCCGCGACGCTGCTGCGCAGCCAGCTCGACGCGCTGCAGCCGCTGCAGGAGGACGAGCCCGGCTTCACCGTGCCGGTGCAGGGCAGCCCGGACGAGGTGCTGCGCCACGTGATCGCCCACGTCGAGCGGACCGCGCCGCACGCCGGCTGACCCGTCCCCGGGGCGGGCGACGGCGGAGTGCCGCGGGGCGTCCGGTCAGGCGCCGGGGAGGGCGAAGCGGCCGTCGCCGAGCGGCTCGACGAGGCCGTCGGCCACCAGGCCGTCGAGGCACCGGGCGCGCTGCACCGGGTCCGCCGGCCACGCGGCCTCCAGTGCGGCGGCGGGCACCGGGCCGGGCGCCTCCCGCAGCACCGCCAGCAGGCGGCCGCGCACCTGCCGGTCGGTGCCGGCCCAGCGCTGCACCCGCTTCGCCGGGCCGTCGTGGGCGGGGCTGCCCGCCAGCCGCCAGGCGCACCGGCCCGCCAGGGGGCAGCGTTCGCAGCGCGGAGCCCGTGCGGTGCAGACCAGCGCGCCCAGCTCCATCACCGCCACCCCCCACGTGGCGGACTCCTCGGCGTCCGCCGGCAGCAGGTCCGCCGCCAGCCGCACCTCCGCCGCCGACAGCGACGGCGCGGGCTCGGCGGCGCCGGTGACCGCGCGGGCCAGCACCCGCCGCACGTTGGTGTCCACCACCGCGTGGCGCTGCCGGAAGGCGAACGCCGCCACCGCCGCCGCCGTGTAGGCGCCCACCCCGGGCAGGGCGAGCAGCTCCGCATGTTCCTCCGGCACCCGCCCGCCGTGCCGCTCCACGATCGCGACGGCGGCGGCGTGCAGGCGCAGCGCCCGCCGCGGGTAGCCCAGCGACTGCCAGTGCCGCACCGCCTCGCCCGGCGCGGCGGCCGCCAGGTCGGCGGGCCGCGGCCAGCGCTCCATCCACTCCCGCCAGCGCGGCAGGACCCGGCTCACCGGCGTCTGCTGCAGCATCACCTCGCTGACCAGCACCCCCCACGGGGAGCAGCCGGGTTCCCGCCAGGGCAGGTCACGGGCGTGGTGGGCGTACCAGTCCAGCAGGGTGGCGTGGAGGGTGGTGGCGTCCGCGGGAGGGGCTGCGGGCATCCGGGCGTCGTGCATCGGCACCATCGTCGCACCCGGCGGGCGCGGGGGCGCCGGGCCGACGCGCGCCCCGGATGCGGGGCGCCGCAGGGTCGGGCCGGTACGGTCCTCGGCGTGAGCAGCGTCTGGCATCCCGTGGGCCCGGAGGGGACGAGGACCTACTGGCGTCGCCGGGTCGTCCTCCTGGCGGTGCTGACCGCCATGATCATGGCCGTGGTCTGGTTGCTGACCCGGGGCGGGGACAGCCCCACGCCCGGGCCCAGCGCCTTCGACCCGGCGGTCACCGCCCCGGCACCCGCGCCGAGCGCTCCGTCCGCGGAGCCGGACACCGCCACGTCCGCCGCGGCGGTCAGCGCCGCCGCGACTCCGTCCACCCCCGCGGCCGACCCGGACCGGGAGTGCGCGGCCTCCGACCTCACGGTCGCCGTGAGCACCGACGCCGTCAGCTACGGCCCCGACGCCAAGCCGCGCTTCGCCCTGCGGGTGGAGAACGTCTCCGGCAGCCCGTGCACCGTCGTGGTGGGCTCCGAGGTCACCCACTTCGAGGTGCGCACCGCGGCGGGGGAGACCGTGTGGGACAGCCGGCACTGCGCCCGCAGCACGTCGTCCGATCGGAAGGTGCTGAAGCCCGGCACCGCCGCCCCCAGCTCCCTGACCTGGCACGGCGCCGGTTCCGCTCCCGAGTGCCCGAGCGGCCAGCCGCGCCCGGGGGCGGGGGAGTACACCGTCGTCGCCACCCTCGGGGACATCTCCAGCGCCCCCAAGACGTTCGCCATCCGCTGAGCCGGACCGGCCGCACCGCGCGGCCGGCGCCGGTCGGGCGGATCAGACGTAGCGCTCCAGGATGCTGGACTCCGCCAGCCGGGACAGGCCCTCCCGGACCGCGCGGGCGCGCTGCTCGCCGACGCCGTCGACGGTCATGAGGTCGTCGATGCTGGCCGCCAGCAGCTTCTGCAGGTCGCCGAACTGCTCGACGAGGCGCTCCACGATCGCCCCGGGCAGGCGCGGCACCCGGTGCAGCAACCGGTAGCCGCGGGGACTCACCGCCGCGTCGAGGGACTCCCCGCCGACGGAGAAGCCGAGGACCCGGGCCACCGACGTGAGGTCGACGAGTTCCGACGCGCCGAGCGCCGCGAGGTCCGCGAGGACGGCCTCCGCGGGGCCCTCGTGCTTCGAGGACTCCAGGTAGTCGCGCACCACCAGCTCCCGGTCGGGACCGACCCCGCCGATGAGCTCGTCGAGCTGCAGCGACAGCAGGCGCCCGTCCACACCGAGTTCCACGACGTAGCCGGAGATCTCGTCCGCGATGCGGCGCACCATCTCCATGCGCTGCACCACCGAGCAGACGTCGCGAACGGTCACGAGGTCCTCGATCTCCAGCGCGGAGAGCGTCCCCGTCACCTCGTCGAGGCGGGCGCGGTAGCGCTCCAGCGTCGCCAGCGCCTGGTTCGCGCGGCCCAGGATCGCGTCGGACCCCTCCAGGACGTAGCGGCGGTTCCCGACGTAGACGGCGACGATGCGCATCGACTGGCTCACCGAGATGACGGGGAAACCGGTCTGCTTCGCCACCCGCTCCGCCGTGCGGTGCCGGGTTCCGGACTCGCTCGTCTCGATGGAGGAGTCGGGGACGAGCTGGACGGCGGCGCGCAGCAGCTTCGTGACGTCGCGGTCGATGACGATCGCGCCGTCCATCTTCGCCAGCTCCCGCAGGCGGGTGGCGGAGAACTCCACGTCGAGGCTGAAACCACCGGTGCTCAAGGAGTCCACGACCCGGTCGAACCCCAGGACGATGAGGGCACCCGTGCGCCCGCGCAGGATGCGTTCGAGACCGTCGCGCAGTTCCGTGCCGGGCGCCACGGCGGCGAGGGTGGCGCGGAGGAGTTCCTCGGGGGATCGGTCGGTGCTGGGCACGGTCTCCTCCTCGCGGGCGAGGCCGCTCTCGACCGGCTGGTTGCCGGACTTTCCCCCCGGTGCTGTCCGCCGGACGGGTGCGACCGACGGCGGTTGGAGTGATCCTATCGTCCGCCCCGCGCGGAGGGGCGTTCCACGAGCCGCGCGTGCCGGACCGCGTCCGCCAGCGTGGCGACCTCGTGCACCACGAGCCCCGCCGGTGCCTTCCCCGCCCCGTCCTTGCCCGTACCCAGCGAACCCACCGGCACGATCGCCGTGGTGAACCCCAGCCGGGCCGCCTCCGAGAGACGGCGCGGCGCGCCCGTCACCGGCCGGACCTCGCCGGCCAGGCCGACCTCGCCGAAGGCCACCAGCCGCGACGGCAGCGGCTGGTCGGCGGCGGCGCTCGCCACGGCCAGCGCCGCCGCGAGGTCCACGGACGGTTCCGTCAGCTTCACCCCGCCCACCGTCGCGACGTAGGTGTCGCGGTCGGCCAGCGGCACCCCGAGGCGCCGCTGCAGGACGGCCAGCAGCATCGCCACCCGGCTGCCCTCCAGCCCGCTGGTCACCCGCCGCGGGCTGCCGCCGCCACCGCTGGCCGCGACGAGCGCCTGCAGTTCGGCCAGCAGGGGGCGCCGGCCCTCCAGCGTCACGGTGATGCAGGTGCCCGGCACCGCCTCGCTGCGCTGGGAGACGAACAGGCCGCTGGGGTCGGCCAGGCCCTCGATGCCGTCCTCGGTGAGGTCGAAGCAGCCCACCTCGTCGGTCGGGCCGTAGCGGTTCTTCACCGCCCGCAGCAGCCGCAGCCGGGAGTGCCGCTCACCCTCGAACTGGCACACGACGTCGACCAGGTGCTCCAGCACGCGCGGGCCGGCGATCGAGCCGTCCTTCGTGACGTGGCCCACGAGCAGCGTCGCCATGTGACGGCGCTTCGCGGCGCCGATGAGGGCCGCGGCGACCTCGCGGACCTGGGTCACCCCGCCCGCGGTGCCCTCCACCGAGCCCGAGGCCACCGTCTGCACCGAGTCCACGACGAGCAGGTCCGGCGAGCTGTGCTCGATGTGGCCGAGCACGGTCGCGAGGTCCGTCTCCGAGGTGAGCAGCAGCCGCGGGCGCAGGGCGCCGATGCGCTCGGCGCGCAGCCGGACCTGGGCCGCCGACTCCTCCGCGGTCACGTACAGGACGGTGCGACCGGTCGCCGCGGCCCGCGAGGCGGCGTCCAGCAGCAGCGTCGACTTGCCGACGCCCGGCTCACCGGCCAGCAGGACCACCGCGCCGGGGACGAGCCCGCCGCCCAGGACCCGGTCGAACTCGTCGACGCCGGTCGGCTGGGCGCGGGCGGCCTCGACGTCGACGTCGGCGATGGGGCGGGCGGGCTCCCGGACGGTGGCCGCCGCGGTGGTGCGCACCACCGCGGTGCCGACCTCCTCCACGGTGCCCCACGCCTGGCACTCCCCGCAGCGGCCGACCCACTTCGCGGTGACCCAGCCGCACTCGCCGCAGCGGTAGCCGGGGCGGGCGGAACGGGCGGTGGTCTTCGCGGGCACGGGAGGAACGGTAGGCGCCGCCACCGACACTCCCCGGCGCACCGGCCCGGACGCACCGCACCCCGCCTCCTGGCCGGAGCAGGGGCGGGGCGCGGCGGGGCGTGCGGTCAGGAGGGCGTCACTGCAGCAGGAGCATGGTGGCGATGATCGCCCCGCTGGCCACGACCACGAACGTGGGCACGAACGCGAGGATCGCGGCGCCGATGCTGCCGGTGCGCCGGTGCAGCGCGTAGGCGGAGACCAGCATGATCAGGGCGCCGAGGACCGTCGCGGCCATGGCGATGCCGATCTGCGCGGGGGTGAGGTCGGCGCCCTCCGGCGCGGGTTCCGCGGTCCCACCGGTGATCAGGGAGGTCTGCTCGAAGTCCGGCGGCGCGACGAGCGCGGGCACCAGGATCGCGATGACGAGACCGAGGGTGAACACCGCCAGGGAGGCGATGACGCCCTTGTCCGGCTTCGGCCAGCGGATCGGCGCCAGTGCCCGGTGCTCGTGGTGGGCGTCCCCACCGGACGTCGGGGGCGTGGCGGCGTGCGCGGAACCGGCGCGGGACTGCGAGCTCATGCCCGCCATCATCCCGCGTCGGGGTCCCCGCAGGCGAGCCGACCCCCCGGCGGGGCCGGTGGCCCGCACGGACGGGTCACGACGGCCTCAGCGCCGCCACCACCTCAGCACCACCGCCTGCTCCAGCCCGGTGCCGGTCCGCTCCGCCAGCAGGCCCTCGGCCACCTCCGGCGGGAACTCGATCCGCACCACCGCCTCGAAGTCGGAGCGGGTCGCGAACTCCCAGCGCACCGTCAGCCGCTCGGCGTGGAACCCGCGGCGCGCGAAGAAGCGGTCCACCGCCGCCTGGTCCCAGCGCGGCAGCGCCCGGCGGAACCAGCGGCCGAACTCCGAGCGGTCCGCGTCGGTGTCCACCACGAACGCCGTGCCGCCCGGTCGCAGCACCCGCGCCAGCTCCGCCAACCCCGGCTCGCAGCCGGGACCGAAGAAGTACGCCCAGCGCGCGTGGGCGACGTCCACGCCCGCACCCGGCAGCGGCAGCCGCTCGGCGCTGCCCGCGCGCACCGACACCGCAGGCAGGTCGCGCACCCGCTCGACGGCCAGCTCCACCAGCGGCGGGTGCGGCTCCACCCCGACCACGCTGCGCGCGTCCGCGGCGAAGCGGGGCAGGTGGAAGCCGGAACCGCAGCCCACGTCCAGCACGTCGGCCCCCGCCCAGTCGTGCACCGCGCGCATCGCCGCCTCGATCGCGCCGTCGGGGTCGACGCCGCGGTTCTGCACCTCGTACACGGCGGGGGAGTGCCAGATGTTCGGGCTGGGCACCACCCCGGGCAGGTCCGCGCTCACCGCCGCGCGCCCCGGCTGGCCGGGTGGACGGTCAGCGGCAGCATCCGCCGCCGCCCGGTCAGGGCCTCGCAGTGCCGGGCCAGCTCGGCGTAGGCCGGCGCACCGATCAGCTCGGTCAGCTCCGCCGCCATGCTCAGGAAGACCGGCACCGCGCCGACGTGGGCCTCCGGGTTGCCCGTGCAGTACCAGTCGAGGTCGTGACCGCCCTCGCCCCAGCCGCGGCGGTCGTACTCCGCGATCGTCACCTCCAGGTAGCTCGTCCCGTCGGGCCGCTCCACCGTCCGGTACGTGCGCCGCAGCGGGAGTTGCCAGCAGACGTCCGGCTTCAGCTCCAGCGGTTCCCGGCCCTCGGCGAGGGCGAGGGAGTGCAGGGCGCAGCCCGCGCCGGCGGGGAAGCCGGGGCGGTTGAGGAACACGCACGCGCCGTCCACGACGCGGGTCTTGCGCACAGGTCCGTCCGCGCCCTCCTCCACCTCCGTCCAGCCGCCGCGGCGGCCCTCCCGCGCGTGCTGCCAGGTGCCGGCGTCCAGGCGCCGCACGGCCGCGCGCACCCGGCGCTCGTCGGCGGCGTCGCTGAAGTGGGCGCCCAGCGTGCAGCAGCCGTCGTCGGGGCGCTCGGCGTAGATGCCCGCGCAGCCGCGGCCGAAGACGCACGTCCACGACGACGTCAGCCACGTCAGGTCGCAGCGGTAGACGAGCTCCGGCGGGGCGTCCGGGTCTGCGGGCGCCGGCTCCGGGAACTCCACCCACAGCCGCGCACCGTCGAGGGGCTGCTCGGGCGCTGGTGGCGAGGACACCGCAGCAGCGTAGGCACCCGCGCGGGCGGGAGAGGGGGGTCCCCGGCGGCGGTGGGGCCGGACGGGGCCGCGCGGGCTCACCACCGCCGCCGGACCGGTACGGTCGTGCCCATGCGGCTGGGCGTGCTCGACGTGGGCTCCAACACCGTCCACCTGCTGGTGGTGGACGCGCACCCCGGGGCGCGCCCCCTCCCGGCGTCCTCCTTCAAGGTGCCGCTGCGGCTCGCGGAGCACCTCGACGACGCCGGCGCCCTGCGCGAGGCGGGCGTCGAGGCGCTGGCCAGCACGGTCGCCAAGGCCGTCGACGTGGCGGAGGACCGCGGCTGCACCGAACTGCTGCCCTTCGCCACCTCGGCCGTGCGCGAGGCGGCCAACGGCGAGGAGGTCCTGCAGCGGGTCGAGGACGCCACCGGCGTGCGGCTGCGGGTCCTGCCCGGGCGCGCGGAGGCCGAGCTGACGTTCCTCGCGGTGCGGCGCTGGTACGGCTGGTCGCGCGGCTGCATCCTCGTCCTCGACATCGGCGGCGGGTCCCTGGAGCTGGCCGCGGGCATCGACGAGATCCCCGACGTGGCGGTCTCCCTGCCGCTGGGGGCGGGGCGCCTGACGCGCGACTGGCTGCGCCACGACCCGCCCAAGGCGGGGGAGGTCAAGGAGCTGCGCGGCTACGTCCGGCGCCAGGTGGCCTCCGTCGTGCGCGAGGTCGGCCGCATGGAGGCCCAGCACGTGGCGGTGACCAGCAAGACGTTCCGCAGCCTGGCGCGCATCGCGGGCGCGGCCCCGAGCGCCGACGGGCCCTTCGTGCGGCGCGTGCTGCGCCACTCCGACCTCGTGGAGTGGGTGCCGAAGCTCGCCGACATGAGCGCTGCGAAGCGCACCGAGCTGCCCGGCGTCTCCGTGGAGCGCGCGCCGCAGCTGCTGGCCGGTGCCCTGGTGGCCGAGGCGGCGCTGGACCTGCTGGACATCCGGGAGGTGGAGGTCTGCCCGTGGGCGCTGCGCGAGGGCGTCATCCTGCGCCGCCTGGACGCCATCGCCGCCGGGGCGGAGCGCGGCTCCCTCGAGGCGCGCGGCCCCGGTCAGGGGGACGGCTCCCGGGAGGTCGCCGGGGCGGGCACCCGATCTAGCCTGGTGTCGTGGATCCCGACCGGAACGACGGCGGCGCTGTGAGCGGAACGGACCCGGAGCGGCGGGACGGCCCCCCGGGGCGCGACCGCATCCCCGTGGGGCTGTCCTCCTCCTGCGCCTACCCCGAGGCGACGACGGCGGCCTTCGAGATGGCCGGCAGGCTCGGCTACGACGGCGTCGAGATCATGGTGTGGACGGACCCGGTCAGCCAGGACGTCCGCGCCCTGGAGCAGCTCTCCGGCCACTACGGCGTGCCGGTGCTGGCGATCCACGCGCCGACCCTGCTGCTGACGCAGCGCACGTGGGGCCGCGACCCCTGGGGCAAGGTGGAGCGCTCCTGCGAGATGGCGGCGCAGCTCGGGGCGGGCACCGTGGTGGTGCACCCGCCGTTCCGCTGGCAGCGGGAGTACGCGGCCTCGTTCGTGGCGGGGGTGCGGCGGGTGGAGGCGAGCACCGGCATCACCCTGGCCGTGGAGAACATGTTCCCCTGGCGCGCGCGGGGCCGGGAGGTCGTGGCCTACGCGCCCGGCTGGGACCCCACCCACCTCGACTACGACCACCTGACGCTGGACATCTCCCACGCGGCGACGTCCGGCCTGGACGCGCTGCGGCTGGCGCACGCGTTCGGCGACCGCCTGGCCCACCTGCACCTGTGCGACGGGTCGGGCTCGTTCAAGGACGAGCACCTCGTGCCGGGGCGGGGCGCCCAGCCGTGCGCGGAGGTCCTGCAGTGGCTGGCGGCGCGGGACTGGCAGGGGACGGTCGTGGTGGAGGTCAACACCCGCAAGGCGCGCAACCGCGCCGAACGGGAGCACGACCTGGCCGAGACGCTGGCGCACGCCCGGGAGCACCTGGCGCGGCCCGCTGCGGCCACCGGGTGAGCCCGGGATGAGCGCAGGGACGAGCGGGAGGACGGGCGTGGAGCAGGACGCAGCGGGGAAGCGGCCCGGGACCCTGGCGATCGTGGGGGCCGGGGTGATGGGCCAGACCCTCCTCGGGGGGCTGCTGCGCGCCGGCCGCGACCCAGGATCGGTCCTCGTGGTGGACCGGCGGATGGGGCGGGCGGAGGAGCTGCACGACCGCTTCGGCGTGCGGGTCGTCTCCGACCTCGCGGAGGTCGCCGCCGCGGGCACGGTCCTCCTCGTCGTCAAGCCGCAGGACATGGCCGACCTGCTGGCCGCCCTGCGCGAGCACCTGCACCCCCGTGCGCTGGTGGTCTCCCTCGCCGCCGGGACCACCACGGACTTCTGCGAGCGGCACCTGCCCCCGGGCACGGCCGTCGTGCGGGTCATGCCGAACACCCCCTCCCTCGTGGACGAGGGGATGGCCGGGCTGGCGGGGGGCCGGCACTGCGCCCCGGAGGACCTCTCGCAGGCGGAGGAGCTGCTGCGCTCCTGCGGGCGGACGGTCGTGCTCGCGGAGAAGCACCTCGACGCGGTCACCGCCCTGTCCGGCTCGGGCCCGGCGTACGTCTTCTACGTGGTGGAGGCGATGGTCGAGGCCGGTGTCGTGCTCGGGCTGCCCCGCGCCACCGCCACGGAACTCGTCGTGCAGACGGTGGTGGGGGCGGCGGCGATGCTGCGGGAGACCGGCCAGCACCCCACGGTGCTGCGCGAGCAGGTGACGTCCCCGGCGGGGACCACGGCTGCGGCGCTGCGCCAGCTCGACGAGCACAAGGTGCGGGCGGCGTTCGTCACGGCGGTCGAGGCGGCCTGTGCCCGCTCCAGGCAGCTCTCCGGCGGCGTCTGAGCCGCGCGGAGGGCCACCGGGGACCGCTCCGGCCGCCGCGGGGTCGCGACCGCGAAGGCCCCGGAGGCGGTGCCCGGCGTGCCCGTGCGGCCACAGCGGGTACCGTGCCCGCATGGGATCCGCCCCCACGGCCTCCGCGGGGCCTGCCGGCACCGCCTCCGCAGCCGCCGGGCAGGGCGTGCAGGTCGTCTGGGACCCGGTCTTCAACCGCTACGACTTCGGTCTCTGCCACCCGATGTCGCCGGTCCGCCTCGACCTGACCGCGCGCCTCTGCGTGAGCCTCGGGCTCTTCGACGACCCGCAGGTGTCGGTGGTGACGTCCCGCCCGGCCCCGGACGAGCTGCTGGAGACGGTCCACGAGGCGGAGTACATCGCGGCGGTGCGGCGAGCCTCGGAGGACCCGGTGTGCGCGGAGGAGCGCTACGGGCTGGGGACGGACGACGACCCGGCGTTCCGGGGGATGCACGAGGCCGGTGCCCGCATCGTCGGGGCCTCCACGGACCTGGCGCTGGCCGTCTGGCGCGGCCGGTGCCTGCACGGGGTGAACTTCTGCGGCGGCATGCACCACGCCATGCCGGGCTACGCCAGCGGCTTCTGCGTCTACAACGACGCGGCGGTGGCGATCAGGGCACTGCTGGACGAGGGCGCCCGGCGGGTGGCCTACGTCGACACCGACGTCCACCACGGCGACGGGCCGCAGGCGGTGTTCTGGGACGACCCGCGGGTGCTCACGGTGAGCGTCCACGAGTCGGGGCGGACGCTCTTCCCCGGCACCGGCTACCCCGACGAGGTCGGCGGGCGGGGCGCCGAGGGCACGGCCGTCAACGTGGCGCTGCCCGCGGGGGTGGCGGACGCGGGGTGGCTGCGGGCCGTGCACGCCGTCGTGCCGCCGCTGCTGCGCTCGTTCGAGCCGGACGTCCTCATCACCCAGCACGGCTGCGACACCCACTCCCTGGACCCGTTGGGGCACCTGGTGGTGTCGGTCGACGCGCAGCGGCAGGTGGCGCGGACGCTGCACGAGCTGGCCCACGAGGTGGCGGGGGGCCGCTGGGTCGCGCTGGGCGGGGGCGGCTACGCGATCGTGGACGTGGTGCCGCGGGCGTGGGCCCACCTGGTCGCCGAGGTCGCGCACCGGCCGCTGGAGCCGGCGACGCCGGTGCCCGCGGAGTGGCGCCGCCACGTGGAGACGCTGACCGGCCGGTCCGCACCCGCGCGGATGACCGACGGCGAGCCCGCGCACTGGGACGGCTGGGAGTCGGGGTTCGACCCCGCAGACGCGGTGGACCGGGCGATCCTGGCGACCCGCAACGCGGTCTTCCCCTTCCTCGGCCTCGACCCGCTCTTCGACTAGGGGCCGTCTCCTCGCGGCACCCGTGCCGGCCGGGCCGGGTGCTGGTCAGGTGGCGTCGGGACAGCCGCTGCCCAGGGCGGTGCCCCAGCCCCCGCCCCGCGGGGAGGAGGACAGCTCCTCGCCGTCGACCAGCAGTCGCGGCTCCGGTGCGTCCTCGGGGACGACCAGCACGACCTCCCCGGGCACCTCGACCCTGGCGGAGGCCAGGGTGGCGCCGGCGCTGACGATCTCCACCTGCGCCTGGTGACCGACGGGGTGCGCGGGGGTCTCTCCCACGCAGACCGTGACCTCGGTGTTCGCCGAGGTCACCTCCGGGGGTTCCTG
Organism: Kineococcus xinjiangensis; assembly: GCF_002934625.1. Lineage (GTDB taxonomy): Bacteria > Actinomycetota > Actinomycetes > Actinomycetales > Kineococcaceae > Kineococcus_A > Kineococcus_A xinjiangensis. The sequence continues at coordinate 132,418 of NZ_PTJD01000010.1, forward strand.
CCCCCCGCATGCCGAGCAGGCGGCGGTCGCCACGAGGACCACCGCTGCCGCGGACAGCGCCGACGGCCACCCCCGAGGGCGTTTCCGGACCGGGGCCCCGCCACTGGTGCGCACCTGCGCATCCAAGCAGTCCCGTCGGGCTCACGGGCTCTTTCGCACGAGCGTGCTCGTCATGCCGGGGAGGCGGCGACGAAGGCTTCGACGGCGTCGAGGTCGCGCGGCTGCAGGCCGTGGCTGGGCCTGGGGCGGATCAGCAACGCGCGGCCGGTGCCCAGCGGATGCGGTACTCGAAGCCACCGGAGTAGGCGCTGCGGATGCGCGGGGGAGCGCTCCAGCCGGGACGGGAGGCGTTGAGCACCCCGTCGACGTCCAGCAGCCACACCGTCCGCGGCTCCACCGCCTGCTCCACCAGCACCTCCACCGCGCTTCGTCGCCCCACCGGCCATGGTCCCGGCAACCAGCCGCGCCGTCGCCTGCGACGTCATGACGCAGACGATGCGACCGGGGCCGACGTCCGGCGCCCGCCGTCCTCGTCGGGCGAGCCCTCCTCAGCCGTCCTCGTCGGATTCGGGGAGGCGGAGCTTGAAGCCGGTGTGCGAGGCGGTGAAGCCGAGGCGGCCGTAGAAGCGGTGCGCCGCTGTCCGGCTGGTGTCGCTGGTCAGCTGGACCAGTGCGCAGCCCCGCCGCCGTGCCTCCGCGATCGCCCAGCGCATCATCGCCGCGCCCAGACCGCGCCCGCGGTGGTCGTGGCGGACGCGCACGGCCTCCACCTGCGCCCGCAGCGCTCCTCGACGGGCCAGGCCCGGGATGAAGGTCAGCTGCATCGTGGCGACGATCTCGCCGTCGTGCTCGACGACCACCAGCAGTTGGGCGGGGTCGGTGTCGATGGCCTCGAACGCGGCCAGGTAGGGCGTGAGGTCGGCGTCGGCGTCGCTGTCGTCGAGGTGCCGCCCCGGCTGCTCGGCGGCGATCAGATCGACGACGGCCGCCACGTCCGCCCGCACCGCGCGGCGCAGGCTCATCCGCACACGCGCCACGTCCAGGGGCGTCGGTTCCGTGGTCACGACTCGCCGTCCTCCGATCCGCCGGACGCGCCCGGGGAGCGTCGTCCACCTGACGTGATATCACCCTGGGTGATCGATTGGTCGCTCAAACCTTCCTAATCCGTCCCACCTGCCCCTACAGTGGGCAGGGATCGCGCGGGATCGCAGCCCGGGACGGTGACCGGGTAGCTGGCGCGCGCCGAAGGAGCGCTGTGGGGATGCCAGAGGACCGCCCGCTGACCGACGTCCGGTTCCTGACCGTGGCGGAGGTCGCGTCGTTGATGCGCGTTTCGAAGATGACCGTGTACCGGCTGGTGCACCACGGGGAGCTACCCGCGGTCCGCGTCGGCCGGTCCTTCCGCGTCCCCGAGCACGCGGTCCACGAGTACCTCCGCCAGCCGTTCATCGACACCGCCTGACGGCTGCCGGCACTCCCGATCGAGCGGCGGGCCCGAGCGCCGACCCGGCCGTCCGACACCCCGTCGGGCGGCCTGCACCGGTGCGCCAGCAGCAGTGCCGGGTCGCCGGTACCCTGGACCCGGTACGCCGTGGCCACCTCCCCGCCGGGGACGACCCCCGGGTCGAGGGCTGCGGCCCTGCAGTGCACGACGTCCTGTGCACGTCCGACCCGTCGAAGTGAGCGAGGACCCCTTGGGCTCTGTCATCAAGAAGCGCCGCAAGCGCATGGCCAAGAAGAAGCACCGCAAGCTGCTGCGCCGCACGCGCCACCAGCGCCGCAACAAGAAGTGATCCGCCGCGCGGCGGGTGGGACTCCCACCCGCCGCGCGTCGCGTCCGGGGCCGGGCCCGTCGGTGACGCCGGCCGACCCCCGACCGGGTGCGGTCCCAGCCGCCACGGCGGCGCGCCACCAGCCCGTCGACGGCCCCGCTCGACAGCCCCGGCCGCCCGCCCCGCCGCGTCACCGTGCAGGCCGCCGCCGACGACGCCCAGCGCCCCGCCTCCCGGGGTGAGCGGCCCCGCAGCAGGGCCACGGCCAGCGCCGCGACGAAGCTGTCGCCGCCACCCGTCGGATCCGCCACCTCCACGTCCGCGAGGGGCACGAGCTCGCTGCGGACGTCCCCGTCCCGCCACGCCACGACGTCGCCGTCGGACCCCGCCCCCAGCGCCACGATGCGCGGCCCGGCGCCCACCAGCTCCTCGGCCGCGGCGGCCACGGCCTCCGGGCCGTCCAGCTCCCGTCCCAGCAGCAGCTCCGCCTCGTGGGCGTCGGCGCGCAGCACTGTCGCGCTGCGCAGCACCTCCGCCCGCACCTCCCGGTCCTCCGGGGCGCCGTCCGCGACGACCAGGCCCCCGCCCTCCGCGGCCAGGCGCAGGGCCGCCAGCACCGCCTCCGTCGGCTGCTGCAGCTGCACCAGCACGCAGCGCGCCCCGCGCAGCGCCCCCGCGGCGGCCTCCACGTCCGCGGCGGTGAGCAGCGCTGCAGCGGGCACGTCCTCCAGCAGGCGTCCCACCGGGCCGCCCTGTGCGGGGGAGGTCTCCACCACGTCCACGAGCAGGGTCGTCGCGCCCGGGCGGCGCACCACGGCGGAGACGTCGATCCCGTCCCGCCGGGCCTGCTCCAGCACGCTCGTCCCCGCGTCGTCGTCACCCACCACGCCGAGCAGGGCCACCGCGGCACCGAGCTGCGCCGCGGCCCGTGGGGGCGGCAACGGGAGCCGTCAGCCGTCCTCGCGGGCCCGGCGCGTCTCCCGGTCGTTCGCCCTGCGCAGCGCGTCGACCAGCTCGTCCTTCGTCATCGACGAGCGGCCGTGGACGTCGAGGCGGCGTGCGAGCTCCATCAGGTGCTCCTTGGAGGCGTTGGCGTCCACGCCGCCGGCGGTGGGCCGGTCGGTGTCGCGGCCGCCCTCGGCCTGCGGGTCGGAGGGGCCCTTCCCGTCCTTGGGCTCCCAGTGGTCGCCGACCTTCTCGTGGGTGTGCTTCAGCGCGGAGAACGCGGTGCGGTGGGCGCGCTCGCCGTCGCCGTACTGCTCCTCCGCGGAGGCCAGCGTCTTCTCGTACGTGCGCTGCGCCTTGGCGTCCGAGCGCGCGATCGTGCTCGGCAGGTCGTCGGGGTCCGGCTGCTCGCTCGTCTCCTCCACCATGGCGTGCAGCTACCCGGGGGCGGGACGGGGAAACCCCTGGACCCGTCCCGTCAGGGGCGCCGGCCCGTCACCACCAGCGACGTCGCGGTCAGGGCGGGGCGGGTCGAGCCGAGGAGCGCCACGACCTCCTCCCGGACCGCTGCGCGGGCCCCCGCGTCGAGGTCCCGCAGCTGCGCCTGCGCAGCCGTGCCGTCCACCAGCGCACCCGCGAGCCCGGCGTCGAGCGGGACGCGCAGGGGGTGCCGGGTGACCTGCACGTCCTCCGCGCCGGCGCGCGCCAGCGGCAGGGCCGAGGCGCCCGCCCCGGCGCACGCGTCGAGCACCCGCTCACCCGGGAGCGGCGCGGTGGGCTGCACCGCGACCGCCGACACCGGGGCCCACAGGGCCGCGGTGAGGGCGTCGAAGGCGGGGGCGTCGAAGGCGGGGGCGTCGAAGGCGGGGGCGTCGAAGGCGGGGGCGTCGAAGGCGGGGGCGTCGCCGAGCCAGCCGGCGATGTCGGCACTCACGGCGGACCTCCGGGGTGGGGGAGGGGACGCCGCAGACGCTAGCCGCCCGCGCCCCCGGTGAGGGTGGTGCTCGCCTGCCCGGTCGCCGCGTCCACCGTGATCGAGCCGCCCTCGAAGTCGCTGCGCCAACCGCCCGGCACGACCTGCTCGTCGCTGACCGGGAAGCCCAGCGGGCCCGCCTCCCAGCCGGAGTCGCCCCACGCCGTGCGGATCGCGCCCCGCACCCAGTGCGCGCCCGTCCGGGGGGAGGCGTAGACGGAACCGCCCTCGAAGTGGGCGAACGTGCCCCCGCCGCCGGGGGTGCGGGCCTCGTCCGTCGTCGGGAAGCCCAGCGGGCCCGACTCCGCCCCGGTGGCGAGCCACGCCTCGGCCACCGCACCGCGCACCGCGTGCGCGCCGGTGGCGGCGGCGGAGTAGACCCATCCGCGCTCGAACGCCTGGAACCAGCCGCGCCCGTCCGGGGTCGGCTGCACCGGCCCGAGGGGCCGGCCGAGGTCACCGCCCGTGCCGGCCAGCTGCTCCGCCGCGCGCGTCACCGCACCCGCCGGGTCGCGCTGCTGCCCCTGCACCGTCAGCCGCCCGTCGGGGGCCTGCTCCAGCGTCACGATGCCCATCCGGCGCGGGTGCGGGTGCGCCCCGCCGAGGTTCTCGCCGAGGCGGAACGCCGCGTAGGCCATCCGCAGCTCTCCCTCGGCGTCGACGAAGCCGGCGGAGCCGCCGGGTCCCTGCCGCTCGCCCTCGCTGCCCAGCAGCGGGACCTGCGGGTCGGGCCGGGTGCACGGGCCCAGGGGTCCCTGCGGGCAGATCGCGTAGCCGGAGGCGTAGTTGCTGCGCCCGTCGGCGTCCAGCACCCCGGAGTAGTTGGCGGAGTAGAACAGGTAGGTCGTGCCGCGGTGGGTCACCATCGACGGGTTCTCGATGGTGTCCCCCTCCCACGCCGCGTCGTGGTTGGTCTCCAGCAGCGTGGTCACGGGGGCCCCGGGCAGCGGCTTGCCGTCGGCGCCGAGCTCCACCGCCTGCAGCGACGACGGGCGGACGTCCGGCTTCCCGGACGCCTTCCAGAGCAGGAAGCTGCGCCCCGTCGCGGGGTCGGTGTACGGGCTGGGGTCGATGGAGCCGCCGGGGTCGCGCTCGACGGGCTGACACTGGATCGGCGCGTCCCCGCTCACGTCGCGGAACGGACCCAGCGGCGAGGGGGCCGAGGCCACCGTGAGGCAGAAGCGGTCCGGGCTGACCCGCACCGCGGAGTAGGCGTACCAGGCGTCGCCGAGGGGGAACGCGGACGACGCCCACAGGTCGCGGCTCAGCCAGGGACCCTGCTGGTGGTGCAGGCCCCACGAGGCGGGGCGGACGAGGGCGTCGTTGAGGTCGTAGGTCCCCCAGTCGTCCAGGCCGGCCTCGCGGATCTCCCGCGGGATCTCCTCGTCGGTGTGGGGGTCGTAGCCCGGGCGGCCGGGCGGCCCGTCGTCGCTCCAGCGCGGGTGCACCGTCCAGGTCTCCAGGTCGGTGCTCGTGAGCACGGGCAGGTAGCGCCCGCCCACGGGGGAGGCGTAGGCGTAGTACGTCCCCTCGTGCAGGACGACGTGCGGGTCGCCGAAGTCGCCCACCCACGCGGTGCCGGGCTCGAACCACGTCTGCTCGGAACTCGTGCGCCCGGAGGCCCCGGGATCCGTGCCCTCGGCGCCCGTGCGCTCGGAACCCGTGCGCTCGGAGTCGAGGCCGTCGGCCGACCGCCCCCCGTCGCCGGCCGATCCGGTGCAGGCGGTCAGCAGGGCGGTGGCCAGGGCGAGGGCGGCCGGTGCGCGCAGCCGGGGGCTCCCGTGCGGGGAACGGTGCATGGGAGTCCTCCAGGTCACCGGCGGCGACCCCCGGGTGCGGCGGTGCGGGGCGGTGCGTCGGTGCGGGGGTGCTCCCAGGTCAACGCCCGCCCGTCGCGTGCGATTCCGGCCCCCCACGCGCGGAGTCCCCGTTCCGTCGGCGGGTTCCGTCGACGGAACGGGGACTCCGAGGGGACGGGCCCCCTCCGATGCCGGAGGGGAGCGCTCCCGGGCCCAGCCGTCCTGCCCGGGGGCGCTGCGCCGAGCGCGACCGGCGCCGCACCGGGGCGGTTGGCGCCACCCGCGCGCGTCACCGCCGGGGCCGAGCGAGGCCGACGTCGGCGGACCGCCCCGGGGCCGGCGGGGGGCGGACCGCGCCGCGAGGACCTCGAACTCCACCTCGAGCAGGAGCAGTTCCACCTCGTGCTCCGGATCCAGGAGCCAGGGGTCCTCCGGCGCCGGGTCCCCGGTCCCCGGCGCTGCGGGGACCGCGCCGGGGACCGGGGGCAGGACCGTGCAGGCGCTCACGCCGGCCTCAGCGGGAGATCGCCAGCTGGTCGTCGTCCTGCGTCTGGATCTGGATGCGGCGCGGCTTCGCCTTCTCCGCGACGGGGATGTGCAGGCTCAGCACGCCGTTGCGGTAGCCGGCCTGGATGCGCTCGGTGTCGAGGTTGTCGCCCAGGATCAGCTGCCGGCTGAACACGCCGCGCGGGCGTTCGGCTGCGATCATCTCTGCGGTGCCCTCCTGGACGGGGCGCTGCGCCTTCACCGTGAGGACGTTGCGCTCCACGTCGAGTTCCACCGACTCGGGGTCCACGCCGGGCAGGTCGAACTCCACCACGAACTCGTCACCCGTCCGCCAGGCGTCCATCGGCATCACCGCCGGCCGGGCCGACGTGCCGAGGAACTGCTGCGTGAGGCGGTCCAGCTCACGGAACGGGTCGGTGCGCATCAACATCACCATCACCTCCGGGTACGACCACTGCGATGCGCGAGGGTTCAGTCGCCGGGGGGTACCACGCACCTCCCGGCGCACTTCCAGGATTAGCACTCCCGGGCGTCGAGTGCAAGAGGAGAACGGCTGCGCTGCAGTGCTTCCCGTCGCGTCAGCGGAAGCGGCGGAGCAGCAGCAGGGCCCCCGTCACCGCGGCTGCGCCCCCCGCCACCGCGGACGCGCGCGCGCCGATCCGCACGGCGCGGCGCGACATCCGGAACTCGTGCACCGGCCAGTCGTGGACCCTGGCGTGGGCCCGCAGCGTCCGGTCCGGGTTCACCACCACCGGGTACCCGACCAGCGACAGCAGCGGCAGGTCGTTGGCGGAGTCGCTGTAGGCCGCGCACCGGCTCAGGTCCAGGCCCTCGCGCTCCGCGAGCAGCCGCACCGCCGCCGCCTTCGCGGGCCCGTGCACCGTCTCGCCCACCAGTCGGCCCGTGTAGCGCCCGTCCACGCTCTCCGCGACCGTGCCGATCGCGCCCGTGAGGTCCAGGCGGCGCGCGATGACGTCGGCGACCTCGACCGGGGCGGCCGTCACCAGCCACACCGGCTCCTCCCGCTCGCGGTGCGCGCGCGCGAGCGCCTGGGTGCCCGGCCAGATCCGGGCCGCGACGTACTCGTCGTACAGCTCCTCGCCGATGGCCTGGATCTCGGCCACCTCGTGGCCCGCGACGAACGCCAGCCCGAGCTCCCGGACCTCCACGAGGTGGCGCAGGTTCTCCCCGTGCATCGCGAAGGACAGCGCCCGGCGGGCCCAGAACCGCAGGTCCCGCGCCGTGAAGAACTTCCGGGCGTGCAGGGAGCGGGCGAACAGGAACAGCGAGGCACCGCGGATCATCGTGTTGTCGAGGTCGAAGAACGCCGCCGAGCGCTCGGGGCCGCTGCTTCCCGTCGCCCGCGCCGCGGCGGGGGCGAGATCCCTCATCGGCCCCGGCATGGGCAGCATCCTAGGAGGGCCTCGGCGGCACCGCCCCGCCCGCCGGGTGGGGGCCTACCCTCGCTCGCGTGAGCGGTGCGGGGGTCGGCGGTGCGGCGGCGAGCGGTGCCGACGCGGGGGACGGGGCCCGGGTGGTCCTGGTGGGCAGGGCGGGGTGCCACCTGTGCGAGGACGCCCGGGAGGTGGTCGGCAGGGTCGCCGCCGAGCAGGGGGTGGCCTGGCGGGAGGTCGACGTGGACGCCGACCCGGAGCTGCACCGCCGCTACACCGACATGGTCCCCGTGGTGCTGGTGGACGGGCGCGAGCACGACTTCGGCCGGGTCGACCCCGGCCGGCTGCGGACGGCGCTGCAGGGGCGGCGGTGGTGGCGCCGCGGACGGTGAGCGACCCGGGGGAGCGGCCGGGGAAGGGGTGTGAGAGGTTCGTCACCACCTCGCGGCGCGCCGTCGCGCGACTTTGTGCGCGCGTTCACAAACGCTTAGGCTGACCGTGTCCGAACCGGCAGCTAGTGCCACCACCCCGCGACACGAGGACGCCACGATCCGGTGAACATCGACGACGCGACGGTCGGCCCGCTCGGCGGGCCGCGTCCCGCGCAGGCGGCCACGGGGACGAGGGACGGTGCGGCGCCCGGTGGTGAGGACGGCGGACCCGGCGACGCAGGACGCGACGACGGCGCACGGGACGACCCCGGGCGCGGGGTTCCGGAGGCCACCGTCGCGCGGCTGCCGCAGTACCTGCGCGCGCTGACCGCCCTGGCCGAGCGCGGCACCGAGACCGTCTCCTCCGAGGCGCTCGCCGCCGCGGTGGGCGTGGGCTCCGCGAAGCTGCGCAAGGACCTGTCCCACCTCGGCAGCTACGGCACCCGCGGCGTCGGCTACGAGGTCGGCCACCTGCTGCGCCAGATCTCCGCGCACCTGGGGCTCACCCAGCACTGGAACGTCGTCATCATCGGCATCGGCAACCTCGGCCGGTCCCTGGCCGGCTACGGCGGCTTCGCCTCCCGCGGCTTCGGCGTGGTCGGCCTCTACGACGACTCCCCCGCGGTGGTGGGGGAGTGCGTCAACGGCCACGTCGTGCGCCCCCTGTCGGAGTTCGAGGTCCCCTCCGCCGGCTGCGCCACCATCGCCGTCCTGGCCGTTCCGGCGGCCGTGGCGCAGCGCGTCTGCGACCTGCTGGTGAGCGCGGGCGTCACCAGCATCCTCAACTTCGCCCCCGTCGTCCTCCACGTTCCCGAGGGGGTGCACGTGCGCCGCGTCGACCTCGCCTCCGAGCTGCAGATCCTCGCCTTCCACGAGCAGCGCAAGGCGGCTCCCGGCCGGACCACGGCGCTCGTGGACGGCGCGACGCTCGTCGACGGCGGGCGGCTCGGCTCGCGCGCCCTCGCCGGGCAGGCGCTCGACGGGCAGGCCCTGGAGGCCGCACTGCAGCCGTCGGCCGTCGGCACCCTGCCTCGGGCGGGGGCCACCCGGTGAGCCTCCTCGTCGTGGGCCTGTCCCACCGCACCGCTTCCCTCGACGTGCTCGAGCGCGCCGCCTTCGACGCGGCCGGCGCGCGGACCCTCGTGGCCGAGCTGCTCGCCGGCTCCCACGTCGGCGAGGCCGTCGTCCTCTCCACCTGCAACCGCGTCGAGGTCCACTGCGACGTGACGCGTTTCCACGGCGGCGTGGCCGACGTCGGTGCGGCGCTGTGCCGGCGCATCGGCGCCCCGCTGGAGGAGCTCGGCGACCAGCTCTACGTCCACTACGAGGACGCGGCCGTGGAGCACCTGTTCTCCGTCGCCTGCGGCCTGGACTCGATGGCGGTGGGCGAGAGCCAGATCCTGGGGCAGCTGCGTGCGGCCCTGCGGCAGCTGCAGGCCGACGGCGGGGCCGGGGGTGCGCTCGACGCCCTCCTCCAGCAGGCACTGCGGGTGGGCAAGCGCGCGCACACCGAGACGGGACTGGACGCCGCGGGCGGATCGCTCGTGGAGGCGTCGCTCAGCCGCGCCCGCGACGTGCTCGGCGACCTCGGCACCGCGCGGGCCGTCGTGGTCGGGGCGGGGGCGATGAGCGCGCTCGTGGCCACCACCCTGCACCGCGCCGGGGTGGGCTCCGCCTCCGGCGGGCTGGTCGTGGCCAACCGCACCGCCGAGCGCGCCGAGCGCCTGGCCGCCGCGGTCGCGGGCCGGGCCGCCGACCTCGCCGACCTGACCGCCGAGGTGGCCGCCGCCGACCTGGTGGTCTCCTGCACCGGCGCGGTCGGGCACGTCCTCGACGCCGCGACGGTCTCCGCGGGCCTGCCCGGGCGCGACGGGCGCCCGCTGGTGCTCGTCGACCTGGCGCTGCCCCGCGACATCGACCCCGCCGTGGCCGAGCTGCCCGGGGTGCACCTGGTGGGCCTGGAGGCGCTGGGCGCCGACCTGGCCGGTGCCGGGATCGGCGCGGACCTGCGCTCGGTGCGCCAGATCGTCGCCGAGGAGGTCGCCGCCTACGCCGCCGCCCGCCGCGCCGCCGACGTGGCGCCGACCGTGGTGGCGCTGCGCGCGCAGGCCCGGCACGTGGCCGAGGTGGAGCTGCGGCGGCTGGAGCAGCGCACCCGCGGCCTCGACCCGGTGCTGCGGGCGGAGGTGGAGCGGACGGTGCACCGCATCGTGGACAAGCTGCTGCACACGCCGACGGTGCGGGTGAAGGAGCTGGCCGAGGAGCCGGACGGCGCCGGGTACGCCGCCGCCCTGCGGGCGCTGTTCGACCTCGACGTCACCGCGGTCGCGCGCGTGGGCGAGGCGCCGCTCAGCGGGACCGTCGCCGACGCCGTGGGCGGCCACGCCCTGGGCGGTGCGCTGTGAGCGGCTCGCCCGCCCCCGCCACGAGCGCCCCGCTGCGCCTGGGCACCCGCCGCAGCGCGCTGGCCACCACCCAGAGCCGGCACGTGGCGGACCTCGTCGCGGCCGGCGGCTCCGCCGTGGACCTGGTGCTCGTCACCACCCACGGGGACGTCTCGACGGCGCCGCTGGCCACCATCGGCGGGACCGGCGTGTTCGTCTCCGCGCTGCGGGACGCGCTGGTGGCCGGGACCGTCGAGCTGGCCGTGCACTCCCTCAAGGACCTGCCCACCGCACCGCCCGACGGGCTGGTCGTGGCCGCGGTGCCGCCGCGGGAGGACCCCCGCGACGTGCTCGTCGCCGCGGGCGGGCGCACCCTCGCGGAGCTGCCCGCGGGGGCGCGGGTCGGCACCGGTTCCCCCCGCCGGCGCGCGCTGCTGCTGGACGCCCGCCCGGACCTCGACGTCGTCGCCGTCCGCGGCAACGTCGACACCCGGCTGGCGATGGTCCACGACGGCGCGCTGGACGCGGTGGTGCTGGCCGCGGCGGGACTGCGCCGCCTGGACCGCCTCGGCGAGGCGAGCGAGCTGCTGGACCCCGCCACGTTCGTGCCGGCCCCGGGGCAGGGGGCCCTGGCGGTGGAGTGCCGGGCCGACGACGAGGCGGTGCTGGCCGTCCTGCGCGGCCTGGACGACCCGCGCACCCGGGTGGCGGTGACCGCCGAGCGGACGCTGCTGGCGGCGCTGGAGGCGGGATGCTCCGCGCCGGTGGGGGCGTTCGCGCGGGTGCTGGACGGCGAGCCGGCCCGCCTGGAGCTGCGCGCCGCGGTCGCGTCGCCCGACGGCACCCTGCTGCGGGAGACCGCCGTCGCGGACCTGCCCGCGGCGAGCGCCGAGGAGGCCGCCGCCGCCCTCGGGCGGGACCTCGCCGCCCGACTGCTGCCCCACCTGACGGGCCCGGCTGCGCCCTCCGCGCCCCGGCCCGCCGACGACCTCAGTTCCCAGGGCTCAGCGCCGGGTTCCCTCCCCGGCCCTGACCGCCCCCGTGCCCAGTCCGACAGGGAGAGTGGCTCGTGAGCCCGACCGTGAAGAGTCCGAACCCGCCGGCGAGCGCCGGCGAGGGTGTCGTCGTCGGCGAGGTGCAGCTCGTGCCGGCCCCCGCAGCGGTCGTCGGCGTCTCGCTGGGGACCGCCCCGGAGGTCTCCGCCCCGGAGATCCCCGCCCCGCAGGTCGGCGCCCCCGACGGGGGGACGGCGCCGGCTCCCCGCTCCGGTGAGCGGGCGGGGCGTGGCTCGGCCGCCGCGGCGCAGCCCGTGGGGCAGGTCTCCTTCGTCGGCGCGGGACCCGGTGACCCGGGCCTGCTCACGGTGCGCGCCACGGAGCTGCTCGCCGAGGCCGACGTCGTCGTGCTGGACGTGCACTCCTCCGCCGAGGTGGTGCGCCGCTACGCCCGCGAGGACGTGCAGCTCGTCGACGCCGGTCGCGGCGACGACGGCCAGCCGCTGGCCCGCGCCGCCAGGGCACGCCTCGTGGTGCGCGGCGCGAAGGGCGGCTGCCGCGTGGTGCGGCTCATGGACGGCGACCCCACGACGTTCACCGGCATCGCCGAGGAGCTCGCCGCCTGCCGCAAGGCCGGTGTGCCGTTCGACCTGGTGCCCGGCGTCTCGGCCGTCAGCGCCGTCCCCGCCTACGCGGGGGTGCCCCTGACCGCGAGCGGCACCACCAGCCTGCACGTCGTGGACGCCGGCGGCCGCTCGGTCGACTGGGCGGCGCACGCCGGCTCCGGCTCGACGGTCGTCCTCCTCGGCAGCCCCGAGGACCTCGCCGCCGCCGCGGCGGCGCTGGTGGCGGCGGGCCGCCCGGCGAGCACGCCGGCCGCCCTCACCACCCACGGCACGACAACCACGCAGGCGACCGTCGCCACGACGCTGGACGGCCTCGCGCAGGCCGCCCGCGACGCCGACGCCGCCGTGCCGGTGCTGGCGGTCGTGGGCGACGTGGTGGACCTGCGCGAGCAGGCCTCCTGGTACGAGACGAAGCCGCTGTTCGGCTGGCGGGTGCTGGTGCCGCGCACCAAGCAGCAGGCGGGCGGGGTCACCACGCGCCTGGCCGAGCACGGCGCCACCTCCGACGTCGTGCCCACCATCTCGGTGGAGCCGCCGCGCACCCCGCAGCAGATGGAGAAGGCCGTCAAGGGCCTGGTGACCGGCCGCTACGAGTGGATCGGCTTCACGAGCGTCAACGCCGTGCGGGCCGTGCGGGAGAAGTTCACCGAGTTCGGCCTCGACGCGCGCGCGTTCTCCGGCCTGAAGGTCGCCGCCGTGGGCGGGGTGACGGCCGCGGCCCTGCGCGAGTGGGGCATCGAGCCGGACCTGGTGCCCGAGGAGGAGCAGTCCGCGACGGGCCTGCTCAAGGCGTGGCCGCCCTACGACGAGGTGCTGGACCCGATCAACCGGGTGTTCCTGCCCCGGGCGGACATCGCCACCGACACCCTCGTGGCCGGGCTGCAGGAGGCCGGCTGGGAGGTGGACGACGTCACCGCCTACCGGACCGTGCGCGCCGCGCCGCCCGCGGCCCCCGTCCGCGACGCCATCAAGTCCGGTGCCTTCGACGCGGTGGTCTTCACCTCCTCCTCGACGGTGCGCAACCTCGTCGGCATCGCGGGCAAGCCCCACCCGTCGACGGTCGTGGCCTGCATCGGCCCGCAGACGGCGAAGACCGCGGAGGAGCACGGCCTGCGCGTCGACGTCCTCGCGCCCGAGCCGAACGCGGAGGCCCTCGTGGACGCGCTCGCCGCGTACGGGGCGGCCCTGCGGCAGAGCGCGCTGGACGCCGGCGAGGTGCCGCAGCGGCCCAGCCAGCGCCGCGGCGGTGCCCGGCGCCGGGCCCGCTGATGACGGCCCCCGGCTCGTCCCCGGCCGGGGGCGGGGCGCCGGTCGTGCGACCGCGCAGGCTGCGCTCGACGCCCGCGATGCGCCGGCTGGTCACGGACGTGCGGCTGCACCCGAACGACCTGGTGCTGCCCCTGTTCGTGAAGGAGGGCCTGCGGGAGCCGCAGCCCATCGCCTCGATGCCGGGGGTGGTGCAGCACAGCCGCTCGTCCCTGGTGGCGGTGGCCCGCGAGGCCGTGGCCGCGGGGGTGGGTGGGCTGATGCTGTTCGGGGTGCCGGAGCGGCGCGACGCGCTCGGATCCGGCGGCGACGACCCCGACGGCATCCTCAACGTGGCGCTGCGCGACGTGCGAGAGGCGGTCGGCGACGAGACCGTGCTCATGTCGGACCTGTGCCTGGACGAGTTCACCGACCACGGCCACTGCGGGGTGCTGGACGCGGCGGGGCGCGTGGACAACGACGCGACGCTGGAGCGCTACGCCTCGATGGCGCTGGCGCAGGCCGCGGCGGGCGCCCACCTGCTGGGGCCCAGCGGGATGATGGACGGGCAGGTCGGGCACCTGCGGGCGGTCCTGGACGCGGGCGGTCGCAGCGACGTGGGCCTGCTGGCCTACGCGGTGAAGTACGCCTCGGCCTTCTACGGGCCGTTCCGCGACGCGGTGGACTCCCAGCTGAGCGGCGACCGGCGCACCTACCAGCAGGACCCGGCGGCGAACGTCGCCGAGGCGCTGCGCGAGGTGCGCCTGGACCTGGCCGAGGGCGCGGACCTGGTCATGGTGAAGCCGGGCCTGCCGTACCTGGACGTGGTGCGGGCGGTCGCCGACGTCGCGGACGTGCCGGTGGCGGCGTACCAGGTGTCGGGGGAGTACGCGATGGTCGAGTTCGCGGCGGCCGCCGGTGCGGTGGACCGCGAGCGCGCCGCGATGGAGAGCATGCTGGCGCTGCGCCGGGCGGGCGCGCAGGTGGTTCTCACGTACTGGGCGCTGGAGGCCGCGCAGCACTGGCTGGGCTGAGCCGGTTGGCTGGGCTGAGCCGGCCGCTGCGGCCGGGCGGTGCTGCTCAGGCGCCGGTGAGCGGGCCGAGCAGGGCGTAGGACGACGGCGTCATGAGGGGTTCGAGCACGTCCCAGGCGATGGTGTAGTCGCGCAGGCCGTGGCCGCCGAGCTGGTAGTCCTGGAACGAGACGACCATGCCGTCCGGCGTCGTCTGCCAGCTCGCCCAGTTCTCCCGCACGGGCTCCAGGCCGGCGTCGTCGACCGGCTGGTCCCGGGCGGCGGCGAAGCGGCGGACCTCCTCGGCGAGGGTGCCGAGGGCGGCGCGCTCGTCGGCGAACACCTGGTCGAGCGTGATGGGGCTGCCGTCGCGGGCGTCGAGGGTGACGGTGCTCACCGAGCCGGTGGGGTGGGCGGTGCCCTCGGTGAAGTCGGTGAAGACGTAGTGCACCTGCACGGTGCGCCCGTCGTTGGTGGTCACCACCCCGTCGCCGTCGAGGACGCGGGGCGGGTCCCCTGCCCGGACGGTGCGGCGGGCGGCCTGGACGGCGTGCTCCGCCGAGGCCAGCACCCGGCGGTTGACCTCGGCCGCGACGGGGGAGCCGGTGAAGCGGGGGACCTGGACGTCGTAGGTGAGGGAGCCCTCGGTGCGGGTGAGACGCAGCGGGGTGTCCGCGACGAGCCGCTGGCGCACCGGGGTGGGCGCCTCGCCGGTGGGGCCGTCCTGCGGCGTGCCGCTGCTGGCAGGGCTCTCGGGGGCCGGGCTCTCGGGGGTCGGTGTCGCCGGCGTGGCGGGAGCAGTTCCGGGGGCCTGCCCGGCGGGTGCCTGCGGCGCGCTGCACCCGGTCAGCGCCGCACCCAGAGCGAGCGCGGCCGTCCAGCCCGCGCTCCTGGCACCCCGTCGTCGGTCCACGGGGGGCAGGCTAGCCACCTGCCGTGCGCCGCGAGGCCGTGCCGGGCGAGCCGGTGGTGGGCGCCGTCCGCGGGTGCGCGCGCATCACCCGTTCGGAGCAGTGCGGTGGCGTTCGGGTGGAAGGACGGGCGCGGACGGGGTGCGGGAGGGCGGCGGTGGCTCAGTGGGCTGGCGGGACCTGCCGATGGTGGTCGGTGGGGCCGCGACGCGCGGCTCCGCTGGCGGGTGCGTGGGGGAGGTGCCGGCTCGTGGGCGGTGTGGACGACGAGGGGTCGATCACGTCGAGCTTCGGATGGGCGACGGACGCGCCGGATCCGACGCCGGCGCCTGCGGCGACCCCGGCGGTGCTGCCGGTCGCGGCCTCGGCGTCGCCCGGTGCGTCGGCGTCGCCCGGTGCGTTCCCGTTGCGCGCCCCGGCGGGACGGGTACCTCGGCCGCGGGGCCGGCCGCCGGTCGTGCCCCCGGGCCGGGCCGGCGGGCCGGGTTCCGCGGTGCCGGTGCCGGTGCCGGTGCCTGCGGGCGTGCCGGTGCCGGTGCCTGCGGGCGTGCCGGTGGGGGAGCCGGTGGTGGTGGCGTTCGCGCCGGCGGCGGGGTGGCGGGCTGCCGGCGGCTGGCGACGGGTGCTGGCGCTGCTGGCCGCTCCGGTGCTGCTGGCGGGTGGCGCGGCCGCGACGCTCATCGGACGGGGGCGCCTCGACGCCGGGCTCCACGCCGACCTGGTGCACGCGGGGGCGTGGGTGTGGCTGGTGCTGATGACGCTCGGGTGCTGGTCCGTCGCGCGGATCGTTCGGCCCTGTGCGGGCACGAGCGGCGAGCGGCAGGTGCGGCACGGGCTGGCTGCGGTGACGACCGCGTCGTGCGCGCTGGCGGGACTGGCGGGGATCGCGGGGGGCGGCTCCTTCGACGGCGGGCCCGCGGCGACCGGCATCCTCGTGCTCCTCGTCGTGCTCTGCGGACCGGGTCTCACGGTGGTGTGGGGGGTGGCCGCTGCGGCGGTCCGGTGGCGGGGGGCGCGGCCACCGCGGGCGTGAGCGCTCCCGGCCGCCCGGCGCGACCTCCCGGTGGGGCGGGGAGCGCCGGGCGGCGGGGAGGCGGCAGGATGTCCCCGTGACCACTCCTGAGAGCGCTCCCACGGCTGCCGCCCCCTACGCGGGGCGCCGCCTGCGGTGGGGCATCGCCGCCACCGGCGGCATCGCGCGCAGCTTCGCCGCCGACCTGCCCCTGCTCGACGGCAGCGAACTCGTCGCGGTCGCCTCCCGCACCCCCGAGCGGGCCGCGGCCTTCGCCGCGCAGGTGCCGCGCCACCCCGGCTCGCCCGCACCGCGGGCCCACGGCAGCTACGCCGGGCTCTTCGCCGACGAGGACGTGGACGTCGTCTACGTCGCCACCCCCCACTCCGCCCACCACGAGGTCGCCCTCGCCGCGATCGCCGCCGGCAAGCACGTCCTCGTCGAGAAGGCGTTCACCCTCACCGGCGCCCAGGCCCGCGACGTCGTCGCCGCCGCACGCGCGGCCGGGGTCTTCGCCTGCGAGGCGATGTGGGCGCGCTGGCAGCCCGGCGTCGTGCGGCTGCGCGAGCTCGTCGAGAGCGGCGCGGTCGGCTCCGTCCACCACGTGACCTCCTCGTTCGGCTTCCCGCTGCCCTTCGACCCGGCCCACCGCCTCTACGACCCGCTGCTCGGCGGGGGAGCGCTGCTGGACCTCGGCATCTACCCGCTGTCCTTCGCGTCGATGGTGCTGGGGGTGCCGGAGGAGGTCCGCGCCCTCGCCGCGGTCGGCGGCAGCGGCGTCGACGAGGCCGTCGGCTTCACCTGCCGCCACCCCGGCGGCGGGCTGTCCACCGGGCTGTCCACCCTGCGCGCCTCCGTGCCCGCCGCGGCCGTCGTCGCGGGCAGCTCCGGGCGCATCGTGGTGGAGGCGCCGTTCTTCCACCCCTCGGTGCTGCGCCTGGAGCGCGACGGGCACGAGCCCGAGGTGCTGGAGCTGGCCTGGGAGGGCGGCGGCTACCAGTTCGAGGCGGCCGAGGTGGAGCGCTGCCTGCGCGCGGGACTGCGCGAGAGCCCCGCGATGCCGCTGGCGGAGACCGTCGCCCTGATGGACCTCATGGACGAGGTGCGCCGGCAGGTGGGTGTCCGCTACGCCGGGGAGTGAGCCGGGGGGCTGTCGCCCCAGGGGGAGGGGCCACGTACGATCCGCCCGGTCGCCAGCAGCGGCGCCAGCTCCTCGGCCGGCGCCGGGCGGCACAGCAGGAAGCCCTGCGCATGGGCGCAGCCGAGGTCGCTGACGGCCGCGAGCTGCTCCGGGGTCTCCACCCCCTCGGCGATGCTGGTGATGTCCAGGCGCTCCGACAGCTGCGCCAGCGCGTGCACCACCGCGCTGGAGCCCGCCGCCGGCAGGCCCTTCACGAGGGAGCGGTCCAGCTTCAGCGTGTCGAACGGCAGCTGCTGCAGCCAGGCGATGGCCGTCTGCCCCGCGCCGAAGTCGTCGAGGCCCACGTGCAGGCCCTGCTCCCGCAGCCGGTGCAGGGTGCTCACCAGCCGGGGCTGGTCGGAGGCGAGCAGCCGCTCGGAGATCTCCAGCTCGAGGCCCTCCGGGGCGGGCCGGTGGCGGGAGATCATCTCCTCCACGGTGGCGGCGAAGGCCGGGTCGTGCAGCTGCCGGCCCGCCACGTTGAGGCTCACCCGCGGTGCGTCGGGCAGCTCCCGCTGCCAGCGCGCGGCCTGGGCGATGCCCGCCTCCAGCACCCACGTGCCGAGGTCCACGATCAGCCCGGTCTCCTCCGCCACGGGCAGGAAGTCCCCGGGCGCGATCATCTGCCGGCCGGGGGGCTGCCAGCGCAGCAGCGCCTCGACGTGGCTGATCCGGCCGTCGCGCAGGTCGATGATGGGCTGCCAGTGCAGCTGCAGCTCCTCCTCCGCCAGCGCCCGGCGCAGTCCGGCCTCCGTGTCGAGGCGGTGCCGCCAGTGCGCGCGCATGGAGGGGGTGAAGGCCTCCACCCGGGCCCGCCCGGCGCGCTTGGCCTCGAAGAGCGCCGCATCCGCCTCGGAGAGGGCGTCCTGGCCGGTGCTGTCCGGGCGCAGCACCGTCACCCCCATCGAGGTGGTGACGGTGGCGGCCTGCCCGGCCAGGCGGTAGTCGCCGTGCAGCGCGGACTGGATGCGCTCGGCGACGGTGAGGGCGTCGGTGTCGGAGTCGAGGTCCTCGCAGAGGACGACGAACTCGTCCCCGCTGAAGCGGGCGACGACGTCGCTGGGCCGCAGCGCGGAGCGCAGCCGCTTGGCGACGTCCACCAGCAGGGCGTCGCCGGCGTCGTGGCCGAGGCTGTCGTTGACCATCTTGAAGTGGTCCACGTCGCAGAACAGCAGGGCGGTGCGGTGCTCCGCCCGGCTGGCGCGGGCGATGCAGTGGGCGAGCAGCTCGTCCAGGAAGCGGCGGTTGGGCAGGCCGGTGAGCGTGTCGTGCATGGCCTCGTGGGCGAGGCGGTGCTCCAGCGCCCGCGTCTGCGTGACGTCGCGCCAGTTCGCCAGGACGCCGCCGATGGCGGGGTCGGCCGCGCGGTTGGTGACCCTGGCCTCGATCCAGCGCCGGGAGCCGTCGGCGGCGCGGACCTGCAGGGTGACGGTGGCGGTCTCCTCGGGGCTGGCGGCCAGGACGGCGGCGAAGGTCTCCTCGGCGAGGGCGTGGTGCTCGGGGACGATGAACTCGCGGTAGTGCATGTGCGCGGCCCGCTCGGGCGCGTAGCCCATGAGCCGCGCGAAGTTGGGGCTGACGTAGCGGGTCTCGCCCTGGGGGCCGATGACGTGCACGACGTCGCTGGCCTGCTCCACCAGGGCCCGGTAGCGGCGCTCGCTCCACGCGAGGTCCCGCACGGCGCGCTCGGTCTCGGTGACGTCGCGGAAGCCGACGACGAGCAGGCCGTCCACGCCGTGGGCCTCGACCTCGAAGTGCCGCTCCGTCAGGTGCGGGTGCTGCGGGGACGTGAAGACGGTGTCGACCGTGCGGGTGCCGCCGTCGGCGACGACCTCCCGGTAGACCTGGTGCAGGTCGCCCCTCGCCGCGGGGAAGATCTCGTGCAGGCGGCGGCCGGTGAGGGGGCCGACGCCCAGCTCCTCGCGGCAGCGCTCGTTGTCGTGGAGGACCTCGAAGTCGGTGCCGGGGTCGCCGGGGTCCACGGGCCGGCAGATCGCCAGCCCGGTGGTGGTGCTGGCGGTGGCGGCGGAGAGCAGCGCCGCCGCGAACGCGGCGAAGCCGGTGGGGCCGGAGCCGGGCAGGCCGGGAGCGGGGTCGTCGGGGGCTGCCCCGTCGTCCCCGGGCCGCGACCGTCCGCCGTCCACCCCTGTCCCCGCCGTTCTGCGCGCCGTGGTTCCCCGGTCACGGTAGGGCAGAAACCGCGACCGTGTGTCATGGAACCGTCACGATCCGCTCCGGCCGCTCCGCTAGCTCCCGGGGCGCCGATGCGCGAGGCTCGGGACATGACGAGGCCGCGGTCGTGGACGAGGTGCGCCCGATGACGGGGTGCCCGCGATGAGGGGACGGCGCCGATGACCGGCACGGTCCTGCTGCTCGCCGGGCCCGCGGGGGCGGGGAAGTCCACCCTCGCCCGGCGCTGGTGCGCCACCCGCCGGCTCGCCGCCCACGTCGAGGTCGACGCCGTCTGGGAGATGGTGCGGCAGGGCCGGGTCGACCCCCGCGACGCCCACCACCCCGACCAGTCCAGGCAGTGGCTCGCCGCCGTGCGCGCCACCTGCGCGCTCGCCCGCTCCTACGCCGACTCCGGCCTCGACGTCGTCGTCGACGACGTGCTGCGGCCCAGCGACGCCCGGGGCGTGTGGGAGCCCGAGCTGCACGGGCTGCCGCTGCGGCTGGTAGCGGTGCTGCCCTCCCTGCGCGCCTGCCTGGAGCGCGGCGCGCAGCGCGGCAAGGAGGTGCCGGAGGCCCTCGTGCGGCTGCAGTACGAGGCGTCGCGGCGCTGGGAGAGCGAGCGGCAGCTCGACACCACGGGGCAGGACGTCGAGGAGAGCGCGGCGGCGCTCGTGCGCCTGGCGGAGGACCCCGCCGCGGTCTGGCCCTGACGCCGGGGGTGGCCCCCGGGCTGCGACGTGCCAGGATCGGCCGGTGAGCGAGGACGTCCCGCTGGTCCAGGTGCACCTGCTCGGGCTGCCGCTGCAGTCGCGGGCGCTGTTCGTGCAGCACCTGGAGGGGCTCGTGCGGGAGCTGGCCCTGGTCCAGATCGGGGAGCAGGCCCACCACAACACCGCCCTGCCGCCGCGGCTCCTGGAGGTCGCGGGGGAGCTGCGCGGTGCCTACGCCCCCTTCCAGGCGGGCCCGGCGGCGGTCATGGAGGCGGCGCTGGCCAGGGGAGCGGACTTCTGCGACGTCACCTACACCGTGCCGGCGCGGGTCGGCGCCTTCGCGCGGCGCCTGGCGCAGGTGCTGGACGAGGCCGACGACTTCTGCCGCAGCGAGCAGCACCTGCTCACCCTGCCCGCCTCGCAGGAGGTGGTGGCCTACCGCGGCTGGCTGCTGGGGGAGTTCCAGCGGCAGGCGGCCGGGCAGCCGCCGCGCCCCTGGCGGCGGGCGTCCTCGCACCGGGTGCCGGCGCAGGTCCCCGCGAGCGCCGCCGCCCCGGCCCCGGCGCTCGTTCCCGGGCCGGCCCCGGAGCGGGACGGTGCGCGGGCCGCGGCCAGCACGGCCGCTCCGGGTGAGCGCCCGGGTGAGCGCCCGGGTGAGCGCCCGGGTGAGGTGGTGGGGCAGCCGCTGGTGATGGAGTCGGTGGCCAGCAGCGTCGCCGCCGCCCGCCGCTACGTCCGCCACGTCCTGGGCCGGCTGGACGCCGGGGCCCTGGAGGAGTCCGCGGAGCTGGGCGTCTCCGAGCTGGTGACCAACGCGATGCTGCACGCCCGCACCCGCTTCACCGTGGCCGTGCGCGTCATGCCCTCCGGGCGGGTGCGGATCGAGGTCACCGACTCCTCCGCCGTCCCCCTCCAGCAGCGCCGGTTCGCGGGGCTGGCGACCACGGGACGCGGCCTGCGGCTGGTGGCCTCGCTGTCCTTCGACTGGGGCATCGAGGAGCTGCCCGGCGAGGGCCCCGCAGGGCCCGCCCGCGGCAAGACGGTGTGGTTCGAGCCGCAGGAGACGGGTGGCCCGGACCCCCTCGCCGAGCAGGACTGGGCCCTGGAGCTGGAGGGGCTGCTGTAGGCGCGGCTCAGGTGAGCTCCGGCAGGAGCACATGGACGACGAGCCCCGCGGCCGCCGCCGTCAGTGCCACCGCGACCGGCAGGTGCCGCACCGGCGCCGGTCCCGTCGGCTCCGGCGCCGCGGTGGCCACCCCGCGCCGGCGCGGCCACGTCCAGCCCAGCACCCCGAGGGACAGCACCGCCGCAGCGCAGGCCGCGACGGCCGCCACCTGCGCGTGCGTCCCTCCCCCCGCGGGGACCCACCGCGGGAGCAGCGCCAGCTCGACCAGCGCACCCACCGGGACGACCGCACCGGCGAGGAGGCCCAGGAGGGTGGGGCTGCGGGTCAGGGCCCCGACGAGCCCGAGACCGGGGCCCGTCACGGCGATCGCGACGAGCCAGTGCTCGACCTCCCCGGCGGAGCTCGTGAACGGCCGGTCCAGGAGGACCGCCTCCGCTGCGTAGAAGGCCAGCACCGCGGCCACGGCCGAGAGGATCGCGGCGGCCACCGCAGGCAGGTGCGCCCGCGCGATCCAGCCTGCGAGCACCATCAGGCCGGCCCAGGCCCAGCCGGCGTTCAGGACGTGGGTGAGCGGCGTCTCCACCCGCTCCGCAGCCGACGCCGCCACCCTCGTCCACGAGCCCATGCCCGGACCGTAGGGCGGGTCGCAGGCCCGGCACCGGCGCCTTCACGGGCCTCGCGTGCACACGGCCCCGTACCTGCACGGGGACGTCACGCAGCGGCACGGGTGCGGCCACTCCGGGTGCCGACGGTGGTCCGGCCGCCCTCGCAGGCCCGGACGCGGGTGGGCGTGAGGCGGCTCACCCGCCCCGGCGGACGCCCCGGTCGCTCCGGCTTGCGACACTGGAGGGCGTGACCGCCACGCCGAACGCCGCAGCGACCCTGCCCGGGCCCGCGCCCGCCTCCGAGGCCCTGTTCGAGCGCGCCAGCCGCGTCATCCCCGGCGGCGTCAACTCGCCCGTGCGGGCCTTCCGCGCCGTGGGGGGCACCCCCCGGTTCATGGCGAGCGCCGCCGGCCCCTACCTGCGCGACGCCGACGGGCGGGAGTACGTCGACCTCGTCTGCTCCTGGGGGCCGATGATCCTGGGCCACGCCCACCCGGACGTCCTGGCGGCCGTGACCGCCGCGGCCGCCGACGGCTTCTCCTTCGGCACTCCCACCGAGCGGGAGGTGGTGCTGGCGGAGGAGATCACCGCCCGGGTCGAGCCCGTGCAGCAGGTCCGCCTCGTCAGCTCCGGCACCGAGGCCACCATGAGCGCCATCCGCCTCGCGCGCGGCTTCACCGGCAGGCCCGCGGTGGTGAAGTTCGCCGGGCACTACCACGGCCACGTCGACGCGCTGCTGGCCTCCGCCGGCTCCGGCCTGGCCACCTTCGCCCTCCCGGACACCCCCGGCGTCCCGCCCGCCGTGGCCGCCGACACGATCGTGCTGCCCTACAACGACGTCGAGGCGCTGGAGGCGGCGTTCGCGGCCCACGGCGAGCGCATCGCCTGCGTCATCACCGAGGCCGCCGCCGGGAACATGGGCGTCGTCGCCCCGCGGCCCGGCTTCACCGCAGCCCTGCGCCGGACCACCCGCGAGCACGGCGCCCTGCTGGTCTCCGACGAGGTCATGACGGGCTTCCGGGTGTCGGCGGCCGGCTGGTACGGCCACGAGGGCCTCGGGGCGGAGCACGCCCCGGACCTGATGACGTTCGGCAAGGTCATGGGCGGCGGCTTCCCCGCGGCGGCGTTCGGCGGGCGCGCGGACGTCATGGCGCACCTGGCCCCGGCCGGGCCGGTCTACCAGGCGGGGACGCTGTCGGGGAACCCGGTGGCCACGGCCGCGGGGCTGGCGACGCTGCGGGCCTGCACGCCGCAGGTGTACGCGGCGGTGGAGCGGGCCGCGGGCGTCGTCTCCCGCGCTGCGAGCGGGGCGCTGGCCGCCGAGGGCGTGCCGCACCTGGTGAACTCCGCGGGCAGCATGTTCAGCGTCTTCTTCACCGCCCTGGACGAGGTCCACGACTACGACGCGGCCAAGCAGCAGGACCTGTCCGCCTTCCGGGCCTTCTTCCACGCCATGCTGGAGCGCGGCGTGCACCTGCCGCCGAGCGCCTTCGAGGCGTGGTTCCTCTCCGCCGCCCACGACGACGCGGCGCTGGACCGGGTGCTGGACGCCCTGCCGCACGCCGCTCGCGCCGCCGCGGCTGCCGGGGGTGCCGCGTGAGCGCGCAGTCCCGCACGGAGCAGCCCAGGACCACCGTCCACCTCGTCCGCCACGGCGAGGTGCACAACCCCGAGGGCGTCCTCTACGGCCGCCTCCCCGGCTTCCACCTCTCCGACCGCGGCCGGAAGATGGCCGAGCGGCTCGGGGAGCACTTCGCCGACGCCGACCTCGCCTCCGTGACCGCCTCCCCGCTGGAGCGGGCGCAGGAGACCGCCACCCCCATCGCCCGCGCCCACGGCCTCCGGCTGGGCACCGACGAGCGGGTGCTGGAGGCCGGCAACAGCTTCCAGGGCAAGGTCATCGGCCAGGGGCGCGGCCTGCTGCGCAACCCCCGGGCGTGGCTGCTGCTGTGGAACCCGGTGCGCCCCTCGTGGGGCGAGCCGTACACGGCGCAGGTGCGGCGGATGACCGCGGCGGTGCGCGACGCCCGCGACGCCGCGCCCGGCCGGGAGGCCGTGATCGTCAGCCACCAGCTGCCGATCTGGGCCACCCGCTGCACCGCGGAGGACCGCAGGCTCTGGCACGACCCCCGCAAGCGCGAGTGCGCCCTGGCGTCGGTGACGTCCCTGCACTTCGAGGGGCAGCGGCTGCTGGCGGTCTCCTACGCGGAGCCGTGCGCGGACCTGCTGCCCTCCGTCCCGCAGGTTCCGGGGGCGTGATGCCCGGACCCCGCCGGTCCGCCGTCGCCCTCGCGGCGGCCCTCACCGTGCTCGCCGCCGGCTGCGGCGGAGACGACGGCCTGCCCGACGACCTCGGCTACGAGCCCGCCGAGAGGGCCGTGGTGCGCATCGCCGAGTCCGAGCGCGGGGAGCCGCTGCAGCTGTCGGGCACGAGCGCCGAGGGCGAGGAGGTCGACCTGGCGCAGCTGCGCGGCTCCGTGGTCGTCCTCAACGTCTGGTACGCCACCTGCCCGCCGTGCCGCCGCGAGGCGCCCGTCCTCGCGAAGCTGTCGCAGGAGTACGCCGACGAGGGCGTGCGCTTCGTCGGCGTCAACGTCCGCAACGACAGCACCGAGGCCGTCCACGCCTTCCAGGACCAGTACGACATCGCCTACCCGAGCATCCGCGACACCGACGGCCGGGCGCAGCTCGCCCTGCGCGGCATCGTGCCGACCGCGCCGCCGAACACGCTCGTCCTCGACGCGGAGGGCCGCGTCGCCGCCAAGGCGGCCGGGGAGGTCTCCGAGGAGACCCTCACGGCCCTGGTCGACGAGGTGCTCGCCGGTGGGGGAGCGGCGGGGTGATCGGCGACCTGCAGGCCACCGTGGCCTCCGGCTCGCTGGCCCTGGCCGTGCCGGTCGCGCTGCTGGCGGGGCTGGTCTCGTTCCTCTCCCCGTGCGTGCTGCCGCTCGTGCCCGGCTTCCTCGGCTACGTCACCGGCATGTCCGGCTCCACCCTGGAGCAGCAGCGCCGCTCGCGGCTGGTGGCGGGCGCGGCGCTGTTCGTGGCGGGGTTCACCGCGGTGTACCTCGTCCTCGGCTACAGCTTCGGGGCGGTGGGCAACGCCCTGGCCGAGCACCAGTGGGCGCTGCGGCGGGTGCTGGGTGCGCTCGTGATCGGCATGGGGCTGCTGTTCCTGCTGGAGCCGTCGTGGGCGCAGCGGGAGGCGCGGCTGCGCTGGCGGCCGAGGGCCGGCCTGGCGGGCGCGCCGGTGCTGGGCGCGGTGTTCGGCTTCGGGTGGGTCCCGTGCTCGGGGCCGGTGCTGGCGACGATCGGGCTGCTGTCGGTGGACAGCGGCACCTCCGGCCGGGGGGCGGCCCTGGCGGTCGCCTACTCCCTGGGGCTGGGGGTGCCGTTCCTGCTGGTGGCGCTCGCCTTCGGCCGCAGCATGCGCGCCCTCGACGTGCTGCGCAGGCACCGGGTGGCGATCAACCGCTTCGGCGGGGTGCTGCTGCTGGTGGTGGGCACCCTCCTCGTGACCGACACGTTCGACGTCGTCACCAACGCCCTGCGCGAGCCGTTCGGCTCGTTCGAGACGGTGATCTGAGTGGGCACTCCTCCCCGCACCGACGAGACGCACCTGGACCGGCTGCGCGAGGACGCCGAGCCCGCCCGCGCCGGTGCCGACACCGCCGTCCCGCCCGCCCTGGGGCCGGGGGAGCTGCTGCGCTACGCGTGGCGGCAGCTCACGAGCATGCGCACCGCCCTGTTCCTGCTGATGCTGCTGGCGGTGGCGGCGGTGCCGGGCTCGGTGTTCCCGCAGCGCGACATCGACCCCGTCGCGGTGCGCCGCTACCTCGTGGAGCACGAGACCGCCGGGCCGTGGCTGGACCGGCTGCAGGTGTTCGACGTCTACTCCTCGGTCTGGTTCTCGGCGATCTACCTGCTGCTGTTCGTGTCCCTGGTCGGCTGCGTCCTGCCGCGCGCGCTGGTGCACGCCCGCGCCGTGCGGGCCCGCCCGCCCAGGACCCCGGCGCGGCTGGCGAGGCTGCCCGAGCACCGGCAGGTCGCCGTGGCGGCCGCGCCGGCGGACACCGCGCGGGCGGCGGAGGAGGTGCTGCGCTCGGCGCGCTTCCGGGTGGACGTGCGCGAGGAGCCCGGCGGCTCCAGCGCGGCCGCCGAGCGGGGCCACCACCGCGAGACCGGCAACCTGGTCTTCCACCTGTCCCTCGTGGGCCTGCTGGTGTCGGTGGCGTCGGGGTCGCTGCTGGGCTACGAGGGGCAGCGCCTCGTCGTGGAGGGGGAGACGTTCGTCGGTGTGAGAGGCGACTGGGATTCCTTCGCCGCCGGCCCGTGGGCGGGTGAGGAGGACGTGCCGCCCTTCGCGCTGCGGCTGGACCGGATGGACGTGGAGTTCGAGGAGGACCAGGCCAGCGCGCTGGGCCAGCCCCGCCTCTTCGCCGCCGACGTGACGTACACGCCCCGCCCCGGGGCGGAGCCCCGCACCCAGACGGTGGAGGTCAACACCCCCGTCGAGGACGACGGGGTGCAGATCAACCTCTCCGGCAACGGCTACGCGCCGGTCCTGCGCTTCACCGACGGGCAGGGCCGGGTCGTGCACACGGGGGCGGTGCCGTTCCTGCCGCAGAACGCCAACTACGACTCCCGCGGCGTGCTGAAGGTCCCCGACGCCACCGACGCGTCGGGGGAGCAGGTGCAGCTCGGCTTCCAGGGCGTCTTCCTGCCGACCGTGACGCGCGGGGAGGACGGCACCCCCCGCTCGATCTTCCCCGGCGACGCGAACCCGATGCTGGCCCTCGTCGCCTACACCGGTGACCTCGGCCTGGACGACGGGACCCCGCAGTCGGAGTACGTGCTGGACCTCGCGGGGCTGCACGCCGTGCGCGGGGCGGACGGCCGCCCGATCGGCTACCAGCTCACGCCGGGGCAGTCGGTGACGCTGCCGGACGGGCTGGGCACGCTGACCTTCGAGGGCGTCACCCGCTTCGCCTCCTTCGACGTGCGCCACACCCCGGGGCAGAGCGCTGCGCTGCTGTTCTCGCTGCTGGCCACGGCCGGGCTGAGCGCGTCGCTGTTCATCCCGCGCCGCCGCGTCTGGGTGCGGGTGCGCCCCGCCGCGGGCGGCTCCGGCGGCGCCGCCGGGGGCAGCCCCGGAGGCAGCACGGTGGAGGTGGGCGGGCTGTCCCGCGGCAGCGACGCCGGCCTGGCCGCGGAGGTCGACGTCGTCGTGCAGCGCCTCGCCGAGCGGCTGGGGGAACCGCCGGGTGCGCGGGCGGACGGGGCAGCCCCCGGCGTGGGGGACGATGGGACCGGCAACGACCAGGCGCGGACCGCAGCAGCCAGCAGGGAGAGCACGTGAGCGTCGACGAGAACCTCGCAGGGATCAGCAACGTCCTGCTCTACGGGGCCATGACCGCCTACGTGGTCGCGATGATCGCCTTCGCGCTGGACCTCGCCGACGGCCAGCGCACCGCCAAGGGCGAGGCGGCCCGCCGCGCCCGCCTGGAGCGGGAGGCCGCCAAGGCCGGCGGTGCCGTCGCCACGCTGCCCCCGCCCGCAGCGCTCGCCCGGGGCCGGCGCCGCGCCGCCGCCGTGGCGACCTCCGTGCTGGGCGTCGCGTTCCTGCTGCACCTGGGATCCGTCGTCACCCGCGGCTTCTCGGTGGACCGGGTGCCGTGGGGCAACATGTTCGAGTTCGCCGTGACGGGCTGCCTCGTCGTGACCGGCGTGTTCCTCGCGGCGCTCGTGCACGCCCGGCGCAACGGCTTCGCCGGGGGGCGCGACCTGCGCTACCTCGGCACGTTCGTCGTGGGGCCCGTGCTGCTGACGCTGGGTCTCGCGCTGCGCGCCTGGTACGTCGAGGCGGCCGAGCTGGTGCCGGCCCTGGACAGCTACTGGCTGATCATCCACGTGGCGGTGGCGTTCCTGGCCTCCGCGCTGTTCACGATCGGCTTCTCCACCACCGTGCTCCAGCTCGTGCAGGACTCCCGCGAGACCCGGCAGCGGGAGGGCCGCCGGACCGGGGTGTCCTTCATGGCCGCGCTGCCCAGCGCGCAGGAGCTGGAGCGGACCTCCGCCCGCCTGCACGCCGTCGCGTTCGTCCTGTGGACCTTCACGATCATCGCGGGGGCCATCTGGGCGCAGAAGGCGTGGAGCCGCTACTGGGGCTGGGACGCGAAGGAGGTGTGGTCCTTCGTCATCTGGGTGGCCTACGCCGCCTACCTGCACGCCCGCGCCACCCGCGGCTGGGACGGGCGGCGCGCCGCCTACCTGTCGATGGTGGGCTTCACCTGCCTCGTCGCGAACTTCACGATCGTGAACATCTACTTCGTCGGCCTGCACTCCTACGCGGGGGTGTGAGCGATGGCGTCTCCGCAGAAGCCCCCGCACGGCGTCCCGGCCGGCGGTGTGAGCCCGTACCTGAAGTACACCGTCCTGCGCCTGGGCGTCTTCGTCCTCGCCCTCGTGGTGCTCACGTGGGCGGGTGCCCGCGGCTGGCTGGCGCTGGGGCTGGCGGCCGTGGTGTCGGTCCTGCTGTCACTGGTGCTGCTGCGCCGGCAGCGGGAGGAGATGGCGCTCGCCCTGCAGCGGCGCATCGACGCGCGCACCGCCGCCGGGCCCAAGCCGACGAGCTTCGGCCGGGCGGCGGACGCGGACGCCGACGCCGAGGACGCCGAGGCCGGGGGCGACGCCCAGCGCTGACGGGCGCTGCGCGGGGCCGCGCCACCCGCGGAACTGCGCTGCCGGGCTACAGGGCGGTGCGCAGGGTCAGGTTGCGCAGCAGGTCGGGGTCCTCGGCGTGCAGCCGGGCCAGGTCGATCACGGGCGGCAGCGCGGTCCCCGGCTCACCGCCGCGGGGCTGGGTGCTGCGCACGAGCTGCTCAAGGGCGCGGCGGACGAGGAGGGGCTCCTCCACCGGGCCGAGGCCCAGGTCGGCCAGGAGGTCGGGGTCGCTGAGCACCGTGTGCTCGACGCTGCCCGTCCCGTCGGGGGAGGTGGTCGTGGCGGCGTAGCGGTGCGTGCCGTCGGCTCGCACGTCGAGGTGGCTCATGAGCGGGATCGTAGGTGCGGACCCCGCTACCGGCAGCCCCGCAGCGCCGGGTGTCGGCCTCGGCGTGACAGCCGGCCTGCGGGCAGCTCGGGGCGCGCCGTCCCGGGCCAGGCGACACGCCGGTGTGGCGGCCCGGACCGCAGGCCGGCTGTCAGCATGTCGGAGGTCACCTTCGGCCAGTGCAGAGCCCGAGCAGCAGCGCGCGTCCTGGAGGACTTCCCGTGGTCACTGCCACCGCTTCCCGCAACGAGCTCTGGGCCGCCGCCCACGCCGAGCGGGCCGCCCTCGCCGAGGACCTGGCGGACCTCGACGACGCCCAGTGGGCGCAGCGGTCGCTGTGCGGGCGCTGGAGCGTCGAGGAGGTCGTGGCCCACCTCACCGCGGCAGCCAGCACCGGCCGGCTGCGGTGGGTCGCCAGCATCCTCGGAGCGCGGTTCGACGCCGACCTGCACAACGAGCGGCGCCTGGCCGAGCACCGCGGCGCCACCCCGGCGGAGACGCTGGAGCGGTTCCGCCGCGTCCTCACCAGCAGCACCGGCCCGACCGGGCACACGGCGGCCTGGCTGGGGGAGGTCGTCGTGCACGCCCAGGACGTCCGCCGCCCCCTCGGCATCTCCCGCACCCCCGCGGTCGAGACCGTCACCGAGGTCGCCCGCTTCTACGCCCGGCAGAACTTCACGGTCAACAGCCGCTCCGCCGTCGAGGACCTGCGTCTGGAGGCCACCGACGGCCCGTTCACCACCGGCGCCGGCCCGCTCCTCAGCGGGACGACGCTGGCGCTGACGATGGCGATGGCCGGTCGTGCCGCCTACTGCGGCGACCTGACCGGCCCGGGCCTGCCCACCCTGCGCGCACGCTGCTCGCCCCCGGCCTCCACGGCGGCGGAACCCTCCTGACGCCCGTCGGCGGCGCGCCGTCGGCTCAGCGGTCCTCCCCCTGCCGGGACGGGCCGTAGGACTCCAGGAACATGTCCAGGGAGCGGGCGAGTTTCGCGGGGACGTACGGACGGTGGGACTCCTCCATGCCCGCCAGCAGTTCCTGCAGTTCCCGGTGGAGGCTCTCCAGGTCCCGCCGCGCGGCCAGCGACACCATCTCGTCGAACACCGGGCGCGTCATGCCGCGATCCTCCCGCGCCACGGGCGAACCCACCAGGGGTTCGCCGGTGGCGACCCGTCTCGTCCGGCGATCTCCGCGCACCGGTGGAACACTGCAGGCAGGTCCGGCCCACCGGCTGGACCGGAAGGGGAATGCCATGGGGATGACCATCAAGCGCAAGCGAATCCAGGACCACCGCGTCCTCGTCGTCAGCGGCGAGGTCGGGGCCGACGACGTCATCGACCTGCGCGAGGGCCTCGAGCAGGCGGCGGAGGAGGGCGGCGACGTGCTGCTCGACGCGCACGGCGTGACGCGCTTCGACGACGCGGCCCGTGCGGCGCTCGTGTCCGGCCGCTCCCGGGCCAAGTTCCACGGGAACCGGCTCATGGTGCTCGACAGCCCCGACGGCCGGGTGCGGGCCAGCCTGCTGAGCTGGGGGCTCCAGACCCGGATCCCCACCTACGACGACGCCGAGCACGCGGTCTCCGACGGGGCCGCGCGCGCCGAGGGCAGGCGCGGTGACGGGAGCGCGAGCGGTGGGCAGCAGCAGAAGCAGGGCCCGGTGCAGGCGGTGACCTCCACGCTGCGCAAGCTGGCGGACCGCCTGATCCCCGACTCGCACTAGGGAACACCCGCGGCCGGGCGGTGGACCGCCGGCCGCGCCCAGGGCCTGTCCTAGGGTGCCGGGGTGCTCGTGCTGGAACTGCCGCGCGCCCTGCTCGACTCCGCAGCGCCGGCCGTCGAGCGCCAGCTGGCCCGACGCCCGGACGGCTGGAGCGGGCTCGCCGCCCGCGGCAGGCTCCGCCGCTTCCGCGGGGACGCCGACGGTCTGGCCGACCTGGACGCCGCGGCGGGGGAGTACCTGCGGGTGTCAGCAGGGCGCAACCCGGACCTGCTGATCCCCGTCAACCTGCACCGCCTCGCCGGCAGCGGCCGGGGGGCGCCGCTCCTGGACCGGTTGCACGCGGAACTGCTGGCCGTGGCCGAGCGCCACGGCCACTGCGCCGCGCGGACCGGCGTCCTCGTCGACGTCTGCTTCCTCCGGGGGGACGACGCCGGGGCCGAGGCGGCGCTCCGGGCGCTGCTGGCGGCGGACCCGTGGGGAGTGCAGGGCACCCGCCACCCGTGGGTGGCCCGCCTCGCCCGGGCGATGGCCACCGGGGACGTGGCCGCGTGCGGTGAGGCGGTGGCGTGGTTCGACGCCCTCGTGGCGCGCGAGCCGGGGAGTTTCGCGG
The DNA here is from genome assembly GCF_002934625.1 of Kineococcus xinjiangensis. Classification (GTDB taxonomy): domain Bacteria; phylum Actinomycetota; class Actinomycetes; order Actinomycetales; family Kineococcaceae; genus Kineococcus_A; species Kineococcus_A xinjiangensis. The sequence continues at coordinate 163,599 of NZ_PTJD01000010.1, forward strand.
ACGCTGCGGGTCCCAACGCCTACGACTGGCTCGAACTGGCGCTCGTCGCGCACGCCGAACTCACCGGCGAGGCGTCCCCACGCCTGTTCGAGCTGTGAGTCCGAGGTCCGGCGGTGCCGGGGTGGCCGAACGGCAGTGCGTCGTCTTCGACCTGGACGGCACCCTGGTGGCCTCCGACTCCTTCGGCCGTCTCGTCGCCCGGGTGCTGCGCCGATCTCCTGCACGCCTGTGCCTGGCCGCCGTGACCGCCCCGGTGTGGTTGCTGCTCGGGGCGCGCGCGGCGACGCGGCTGCAGGCGGAGCGCATCGTCGTCTGGACCGCCACCGTCGGTCTCGACCGGGCCCGCTTCGAGGCCCTGCTGCACGACTTCGCCGCCGAGCACGCCGGGGAACCGGGCGGCCGGCGCATTCCCCTCGCGCTGCAGCGGCTCAGGCAGCACGTCGAGGCCGGCGACCGCGTCGTGGTCGCCACCGCCTGCGCGGAGCCCCTGGCCCGCGAGGTGTGCCACGTCCTGGGTCTGCGCGGGGTCGAGGTGGTCGCCGGCTCCTTCACCCCGCACCGGTGGAGGCTGCCCGGTGCGGTGCCGACGCGCGGCGAGGGGAAGCTGCGCGCGCTGCGGGCCGCCGGGGTGGAACTGCCGGTGGACCACGCCTACTCCGACAGCGTCGCCGACCTGCCCCTGCTGCTCGCGGCGCGCACCGCCCACCTGGTGCGGCCCTCGCCACGGCACCTGCCGCTCCTGCTGCGCGCGCTGGGCCCGGAGGTCGAGGTCCTCCGCTGAGCAGGGCCCGGCCGTCGGCGCCGGACCCCGGCAGCCGCAACGCCCGTTGCAGATCACCCGATCGCCACCTCCGGTGAGGGGTGACCCCTGTCGACACCACTGGGGCACGACCGCCGTGCGCGCTTCAGCCGGCGGCCCGACGGGGCCGCGGAAGGGCAGGTCGCCCCATGACCATCCTCAGCGGAGCCGGCGGGGACGTCGACGCCGTCGCGGCGCACCCCGAGCGGTGCGCGGCGGCGGGCCCGGGGCACCCCACCGCGTGCAGCGGGGCGGGCGACGAGGTGCGCGTGCGCGCGAGGGGCGGCGCGGTGACCAGCGGCTGCGCCCTGCACGCGGCGGCCCTCCTGCGGTCCTTGCCGCACGCCCACGTCGAGCCCGGCAGCGGCTCCGGGGCGGTGTTGCGGACCTACCGGCTCGCGCAGTCCTTCCACTGCCCCCGCTCGTTCGAGTTCCTGCGCACTGCCCCCTGGCGCTGAGCCCGCGCCGCGTCCCCGGGGTCCGAGTCCCCGGGGGACTCCGCCGAGGTGCGACAGCCGGTACCTGCGAGGCTGTGCCCGTGGTGGTGACGAACCCGTGGCTGGCCGGCCCCAGCCCGACGAAGCGGCTGGAGCGTGAGCGGCTGGAGGAGCGCATCCTCAACCTGCTCTCCTCGCAGAACATGTGCGTCCTGGCCACCGCCGGTCCCGACGGGCCCCTGGCGACCCCGGTGCGCTACTTCCACCTCGACTTCACCGTGGTGTTCACCGCCGTGGGCACCTCCCCGAAGATGCGCAACATCCGCGCCGACCCTCGCGTCTCCGTCGGCGTCTTCGCGCCCCTGGTCGGGCAGGCCAGCAGCAGGGGAGCGCAGCTCTTCGGCACCGCGCGCATCGTGGAGCCGGGCGAGGCGGAGTTCGAGCGCCTGTGGCCGGTGGTGCGCTGGCAGTCCGACCACGTCGAGCGCTCCCGGTCCCTCGACGAGCCGCCCCTGGGTCCCCTCGGGGTCGTCGCCGCCGACCGGATCGTCTACACCGAGCACTGGCTGCGCAGGGAGGGCTGTGCGCCCCGGCAGTTCTGGCGCAGGGCGACGCCCGGGGCCGGGGACGACCCCCGGGAGGACCCGCCCGCCTGACGCGTCCTCCCGGGGGCGGGCTGCTCCTCCTACAGCGCCAGGCCCAGTCCCACGAGCACGCCCACCGCGAGCTCCAGCAGTCCGGCGTCCTTGAGGACCGGCACGAGGTCGCGGCCTCCCGCGCCGGAGAGCACCGTCCGCAGCGGCCGCACGGCCAGGGGCGCGGCCGCCAGCACGAGCAGCACGCCGGGGTGCGCGGCCACCGGAGCCAGCGCAGCGGCGAAGCCCACCGCGACCAGGCCCGCGAACAGCAACCGGGTGCGGGGCGCGCCGAGGCGCACCGCCAGGGTCCGCTTGCCGGCGGTGGCGTCGGTGGGCACGTCGCGCAGGTTGTTGGCGACGAGGATCGAGCAGGCCAGCGCCCCGACCGCCACCGCCGCCGCGAGCGCGGACCAGCTCACGGCGCCGGAACCCTCCCCGGAGGGGATCGCGGTGTAGGCGGTCTGGACGTAGGTGGTGCCGAGGACGGCGACGAGACCGAAGAAGACGAAGACGAACACCTCGCCGAGCCCGGCGTAGCCGTAGGGGCGGCGTCCGCCGGTGTAGTACCAGGCGGCTGCGATGGACACCGCGCCGACGGCGAGCATCCACCAGGCGCCGGCGAGGGCGACCAGGGCGAGACCGGCGACGCCCGCGACGGCGAAGCTCGCGAAGGCCGCGGCGCGCACGGAGCGGGGCTCGGCCGCGCCGGAGCCCACGAGCCGGAACGGGCCGACGCGGTCCGCGTCGGTGCCCCGGACGCCGTCGGAGTAGTCGTTGGCGTAGTTCACGCCCACCTGCAGCGCGAGGGAGACTCCGAGCGCGAGCAGGGCGGGCAGCGGGTGCGCTCCGCCCAGGGCCGCGGCCGCTCCGGTGCCGGCGGCCACGGGCGCCACGGCGGCGGGCAGGGTGCGGGGGCGGGCGCCGGAGATCCACTGCGCCGCGGTGGGACGCCGGCGGGGTGCGGGGGCGGGGCGCTGCTGCGCGTCGGGTGCGGCCACGATCGTCCATCGTCGCAGGAGGCGCCCGCGCGGGACGTCGCGGGACGGGGTCGAGGTGGTGCGCGACCCCCGGCGCGGCCGGGAGGTCAGCGGCCCTCAGGCCGCGATGCCCATCCGGTGCAGCACGGCGCGGATCTCGGCGGCGTCCTCGGGGGTGGAGCGGTCGAGGACAGCGGCCAGCTCGGACTGGCCGGCGTAGCTGGCGTAGACGGCCAGGGAGCGCTGCAGCTCGCGGTGCGCGGCGCGGCGGGCGATGTGCCCGCGCAGGCTGCCCAGGACGGGGACGGAACGGGCGGTGCGGGTCGCGGTGGTCACGGACATACCAACAGTGTCGGCGGTTCGGGGCCATGTCTCCAATGAAAGTTCCTGCTGATCCCCATGCGCTAGCGTAATAATTGTGGAGACTGCAGTGTTGCGGTGGTTCCAGCAGGTCGCCGACGGGATGACGGTCACCGAGGTCGCCGACCTCGACATGGTGAGCCAGCCCGGGGTCTCCCGGGCGCTCGCCCGCCTCGAGAAGGAGGTTGGCGCGCCGCTGCTGCACCGCTCCGGGCGCACCCTGCGGATGACCCGCGCCGGTGCGGCGTTCAAGCGCCACGTCGACGCCCTCCTCCACGAGCTCGACGACGGCCTGGCCGCTGTCGACCAGCTCGTCGACCCCTCCACCGGGACGGTCGCCCTCGCCTTCCAGCCCTCCTTCGGCAGCCTGCTCGTGCCCGACCTCGTCCGCAGCTTCCACGACGTCCGCCCCGGCGTCGGCTTCGAGCTCGCGCAGGTCCGCTCCGAGGGCGTCGTCGCGGTCCTGGAGTCGGGCGCGGCGGACCTCGCGCTCGCCGGGCGGCTCACCGACGCGGCCGTGACGTGGCGGCGGCTGCTGACGGAGCCGCTGCGCCTCGCCGTGCACGAGGGCCACCCGCTGGCCGGGCGCGCCGGGGTGGCGCTGGCGGAGGCGGCGAGCGAGCCGTTCGCGGCCCTGCGCCCCGCGTCGCTGCTGCGCCGGCAGAGCGAGGAGCTGTGCCAGCGGGCCGGCTTCCGCCCCCGGGTGGTGCTGGAGGCCGACGAGCTGCCCACCGTCCACGGCCTCGTGGCCGCCGGGCTGGCGGTGGCGGTGCTGCCGGCCGGCCTCGCCGCGGGCCCCGGCCCGTCCTCGGTCCGGCTGCTCCCGCTGGAGGACCCCGGCGCCACCCGCGAGGTCGGGCTGGCATGGTCGGCCGAGCGCCGCCTGCTGCCCTCCGCGCAGGCGTTCGCCGACCACGTCCTGCACCGCGCGGCCGCGGGGGAGCTGCCCGTGCTGCGGTGACCCGCGCGGGTGATCCGCGCGGCGTCGACGGATGCGACGGTCCGGTGTCGCATCCGTCGACGCCGGGCGGATCACGGCCGGCTCGACCACCGCCGGCTCCTCGCCGTGCGATCGAGGTCGCCGCCTCGGAGACTGGTCCGGGCGCTGGACTCGCACGCCCGTCCACCCCTGACCAGGAGCCCGCGCCCCGTGAGCCTCGCCCCCGTCCTGTTCGCCGTCGCCGGGGGCAGCGCGCTGCTCGCCGCCGTGCTGCCCCGCCTCCTGCACGACAAGCCGTTCAGCCTGCCGATGACCTTCCTCGGCGTCGGCGTGCTGCTGGGTGCCGTGCCCGGCCTGCCCGACGTGCAGCCCCTGGCGCACTCGACGATCACCAAGCACGTCACCGAGATCGTCGTGATCATCGCCCTGATGGGTGCGGGACTCGCCCTGGACCGTCCCGTCGGCTGGCGCCGGTGGGCGACGACGTGGCGGCTGATCCTCATCGTGATGCCCGTCTGCATCGCCCTCACCGCGCTCGCGGGCGTCCTCATCGGCGGCCTGCCCCTGGCGGCGGCGATCCTGCTGGGAGCCGTGCTGGCGCCCACCGACCCCGTCCTCGCCGGCGACGTGCAGGTGGGGGAGCCCGCGGGGGACGAGGAGGCCGAGGACGAGGTGCGCTTCGCCCTCACCAGCGAGGCCGGGCTCAACGACGGCGCCGCCTTCCCCGCGGTGCACCTGGCCGTGGCGCTGGCCACCGGCGCCGGGCTCAGCCTCGCCACGCTGGGCTCCTGGGCGCTGGAGGACGTCCTCTGGCGCGGCGGGGTGGGCCTGCTCGTCGGCCTCGCCGTGGGCAAGGGGCTCGGCCGGTTGTTCTTCCGCGCCCGGCTGCGGGTGCTGCGCCTCGCCGACGACGTGGAGGGGTTCACGGCGCTGGCGGTGACGTTCCTCGCCTACGGGGTGGCGGAGCTGCTGCACGGCTACGGGTTCGTCGCGGTGTTCGTCGCGGCCGTCGCGATCAAGTCCCACGAGCGCTCCCACGACGCCCACGTCGTCGCCCACGGGTTCGTCGAGCAGGTCGAGCGGATGCTCACGGCCTGGCTGCTGCTGCTCCTCGGTGCGGCCATGGCCGACGGGCTGCTCAAGCCCCTGACCTGGGAGCTGGTGGGGGTGGCGGTCCTGCTGGTCGTCGTCATCCGGCCCGTGGTGGGGGTGCTGAGCCTCGCCGGGACGTCGGCCGGGCGCTGGGAGCGCCGCGTCATCGGCATCTACGGCGTGCGGGGCATCGGCTCGCTGTACTACCTCGCGTTCGCGCTGGACCACGGTCCCTTCCCCGGCCGCGAGCTGTGGGCGGTGGTGGGCTTCACGGTCGCGCTCTCGGTCGTCCTGCACGGGATCACCGCGACGCCCGTGGTGGCGAGGTTGGACGCCGCCCGGCGGCGCAAGATGGCCACCACCGACCACGACGACCTCGGCCGCGTCAACATCTGAGCCGCCGCCGGGGGGTGGGGCCTCAGGCGGGCAGCCGCCACGCCCAGATCCGCTCCACCTGGCGCAGCGCGAGCGCGTCCGGGACGGCCGCCATCGCCCGGTCGCGCACGGCGACGGCGGTGCGGCCGCGGAGCAGGCTGGCCCGGCCCAGCCGGCGGGAGAGGGCCAGCAGCGCGCCGGTGCGCGGCCGGCGCGCCCGCTCGTAGGCCGCCAGGGCATCGGCCACCGCGGGCAGGCGGGTGCAGCGGGCGAGCACCCCCGCGTCCTCGACGGCGAGGCAGGCGCCCTGCCCGAGGTTGGGTTCCATGGCGTGCGCGGCGTCGCCGAGGAGGACGAGGCGGCCGGTGTGCAGCCGGGGCGGCAGCCGGTGCAGGGCCGCGACGGGGGCGTGGTGGACGGGAACGCCGGCGAGCCGCGCCAGCAGGTCCGGCACGGGGGCGTGCCAGGAGGCGAACCGGGCGGCGAGGTCCGTCGCGGGGGAGTGGGCGGGGTCGGTGGGTGCGGTGGCGTAGACGTAGGCGGAGCGGTGGCCCAGCGGCACGACGCCGACGCGGTCCCCCGCGCCCCACGTCTCGCTCGCAGCTGCCACGGGCTCCGGCAGGTCGGTCACGACGGCGCGCCAGGCGCTGTAGCCGGCCGGGCGCGGGTCGCAGCCCGGTGCGACGAGGCCGCGCGCGGGGGAGGAGATCCCGTCCGCGCCGACGACGAGGTCGGCCTCCACGGTGGTGGTGGCGGTGCTGACGCGGGCGCGGCACCCGGCGGTGCCGGGATCGATGCCGGTGACGGCCGCCGCGGTCTGCAGGGTGCCGGGCCGCAGCGCGCCGGCGAGGAGGGTCGCGAGGTCGTCGCGGCGCAGGCAGCGCAGGCCGGTGGTCCCCCGGGGGCGGGTCAGCCACCGGCCGTCGGCCCGGCGCAGGCCGAAGGGGCCGGTCTCCGCACCGAGCCGGCGCGCCCGCGCTCCGACGCCCAGGGCGTCGAGGACGGAGAGGGCGTTCTCGGAGACGGTCAGGGCGGTGCCCCCGGTGAGCGGCTCCTCGCGCCGCTCCAGCACCCGGACGTCCCAGCCCTCCCGCTGCAGTGCGAGCGCGGCGGTCAGCCCGCCGATGCCCGCGCCGCAGACCACCGCCGTGCGTGCCACGCTCCACCTCCGCTCATCCTCTACAGGCGTAGAGGATGAGCGGACTCTACATCCGTAGGGTGGTGGTGTGGAGAGGGACACCCGCGCCGACCGCATCGCCGACGCCGCCATCGCGCTGCTCGCCCGGGGCGGCGCCCGGGCGCTCACCCACCGCGCCGTCGACGCCGAGGCGGGCCTGCCCCCCGGCTCCACCTCCTACTACGCCCGCAGCCGGGCCGCCCTCGTCGCCGCCACCGTCGACCGTCTGGTCCGCCTCGACCTCGCCGAGGCCCCTCCGCCCGCGGTCGACGGGTCCGCCGAACCGTCCCCGGGAGACCTCACGGCCCAGCTCGCGGGCCTCCTCGCGCACTGGACCGGCCCCGGCCGCGACCGCCACCTCGCCCGCTACGCCCTCTCCCTGGAAGCGCGCCGGGACCCCGGGGTCCGCCGCTGCCTCGACGCCGGCGGCGGCCGGCTGCGCACCCACCTCGCCGGACTCCTCGAACGGCTCGGCGCCGACGATCCCGAGCGTCGCGCCCGGTGGCTCGCCGCCGCCGTCGACGGCGTCCTCTTCGACGAGCTCTGCGGCTGGGGCAGCTCCCGCCCGCTGGACGCCGACGGGCTGCACGCGGCCGCGGCCGACCTCGTGGCCGCCGTGCTCGGCACGACCGCCCCCGAGCCGCTCAGTCCAGGACGTGCCGCAGGAAGCGCTCCGGGGCGTCGAGGAACAACCGCCAGTTCGTGACGACGCCGAGGTCCTCCCACGCGACCGGGGCGATGCCGTCCTCGTCGACCTGCAGGATCGTCGCCCCCGGCAGCGCCGTCAGCAGCGGCGAGTGCGTGGCGCACAGCACCTGCTTGCCGTCCCGGGCCATCGCCGCGAGGGAGCCCAGGAGCAGCAGGCAGTTCGCGAAGGACAGCGCGGACTCCGGCTCGTCCAGCAGCACCACCCCCGCGCTGCGCACCCACCGGCTCTGCAGCACCTCCACGAACGACTCACCGTGGCTGACCGTGTGCAGGCGGTGCGGGATGCCGAGGCCGGAGGCGTCCTCCAGGTAGCTGTAGAAGCGGTGCATCGTCTCCGCGCGCAGGAAGAACGCCGAGCGCCCGGCGCCCGGCTCCCGCACCACCTGCAGCCGCGACCCCAGGCCGGACAGGTCCGTCCCGCGGCTGCGCTGCCCGCCGGCGAGGTGGTCGGTGGAGCCGCCCTCGCCGTCCACGCCCAGCGCCTGCGCGACCGCCTCCACGATCGTGGACTTGCCCGCGCCGTTCTCCCCGACCAGGAACGTGACACCGGCCGGCAGGTCCAGCCCGCGCTCCAGCAGCTGCGCGACGGCCGGGACGGAGTCCGGCCACGCCCCGGGGTCGAGCGGGGCGTCGGGGTGGCGCTGGATCCGCCGCACGGTGCGGGGGGAGCGAGGCATGCGGCGCAGTCTGCTGGGCGGCGGTGACACGCGCGGCCCCACGCGACCTTCCGCGCCACGCACGGCCGCGTCCGGTCCCTGCCGGTCCCCGGACCCGTGCGGGGGCACACTGCCCCCGTGCCCGCACCCGCGCGCCCCGGCGGCCCCGTCGCCGTGGCCCTCGACCTGCCGTTCCGCCCCCCGCTGAGCCCGGACGGCCTCTTCGGCCACCTCGCGGCGACCGCCGTGCCGGGCGTGGAGGAGTGGCGGGACGGGGCCTACCGCCGCACCCTGCGGTTGCCGCACGGGACGGGCACGGCGACGCTGCGGCCGCCCGCCGCGGGCGCGTCGACGCTGTCCTGCCGCCTCGTCCTCGCCGACGCCCGCGACGAGGGGGCGGCCGTGGCCCGCTGCCGCTTCCTGCTCGACCTGGACGCCGACCCGGTCGCCGTCGACGGGGCGCTGCGCGCCGACGAGGTGCTGCGCCCCCTCGTCGACGCCGTCCCGGGCCGGCGGGTGCCGCGCACCGTCGACCCCGCCGAGCTGCTGCTGCGGGCCGTGCTCGGCCAGCAGGTCTCCACCGCCGCCGCCCGCACCCACGCCGCCCGCCTGGTCCGCGCCCACGGCGAGGAGGTCGTGGACGACGAGGGCGGTCTGACCCACCTCTTCCCGGCTCCGGAGGCGCTGCGCGCGCTGGACCCGGCGGCCCTGGCCCTGCCCGCGGCGCGGCGGGCCACCGTCCTCGCCGTCGTGGCCGCCCTCTGCGCAGACGGACCGTCCGCCGGCGCGCTGGGCCTCGGCGACGCCACGGCCGGCGGTGCCGGCGAGCCGGCGGCGGTGCGGGCCCGGCTGGAGGCCCTGCCTGGGGTGGGCCCGTGGACGGCGGGGGTGGTGGCCATGCGCGCCCTCGGCGACCCCGACGCGTTCCTGCCGGGTGATCTCGGTGTGCGCCAGGCCGCCCGCCGCCTGGGCCTGCCGGAGGCCCCCGGGGCGCTGACCCGGCGCGCGCAGGGGTGGCGGCCCTGGCGCGCCTACGCGGTGCAGCACCTCTGGGCGACCGGGGACCACCCCGTGAACCGACTTCCCGGTGCGTAGCGTCCAGGTCCCGTCACGCACCGTCGGAAACGTCCCCCACACAGGTGTCTTCCAGCGACCCGTTCTCAGGAAGGAGGCGGGAGCTCGCCCCCGGGCGCCCTACGCTGACCCCTGTGGGGGCACCTGGAGGGGACGGTAGCGGCAGCATGCCCGCGCGTCCCCGCATCGCCTGCCTCATCAGCAGGCTCGAGAGCTGCCACCAGGAGCACTGGCTCGGTGCCGTCGAGGAGGCCGAGCGCCTCGGCCTCGACCTCGTCACCGTGGTGGGTCGCGAACTCGCCGGCGGTCCCGGCGCCCCGGCGAACCCGGCGTACGACCTGCTCGACCCGGCCGCCTTCGACGGCTTCCTGGTCTGGACGACGAAGCTGGCCCTCGACGGGGGGCGCGCGCCGGTGGAGGCCCTCGCCCGGCGCCTCACCCACCGGCCCACCGTCAGCATCGAGTCCCCCCTCGACGGCGCGGCGACCGTCACCGTCGACGAGGAGCAGGGCACCTACGAGGTCGTCCGGCACCTCATCGACGTCCACGGTGCACGGCGCATCGCCTTCGTCCGCGGCCTCTCCACCCACTCCGGGGGCGAGCTGCGCCACCGCGGCTACCTGCGCGCGCTGCGCTCCGCGGGCCTCGAGCCGGACCCGGCGCTCATCACGCGGCTGCTGACCGCGTCCTCCCCGATGGACGTCGAGGGGATCCGGGACGTCCGGCGGATGCTGGAGGAGCAGCCGGTGCCCGACGCCGTCGTCGCCGCCAGCGACAGCCTCGCCGTGGGCGCCGCCTCCGCCTGCCTGGACGCGGGCCTGCGCGTGCCGGAGGACGTCGCCGTCGTGGGCTTCGACGACTTCAGCAACCTCGACCACTTCGACCTGGACCACTTCGACGGCGGTCACCTCGACGGCGGCCGCTTCGAGTGCGGCCGCGCCGAGTCCGGCGTGCACCCGCCCGTCGGGGGGAACCCCCGCACCGTGCGGGTCAAGGCCGCCGGCCTGCCGCTGACCACCGTGCGCTCGCCCTTCCGCGCCGTGGGTGCCGAGGCGGTCCGGGTGCTGGCCGGGCTGCTCGCCGGGGACCCCGTGCCCCCGGAGCGCACGCTGGACTGCGAGCTGGTCGTGCGCCGCTCCTGCGGCTGCGTCCCCGCCGTGCCGCACCTGCCCGACGACACCGCCGTCGCGGCCGCCCTGCGCAGCACCACCGGGCGCAAGCCGGTCTGCCCCCGCAACCCCCGCTGGGCCGAGGACCTCGTCGCCGCCCTGCGCGCAGCCCGCGACGACGGGGGGAGGGGCCTGACGGCGGTGGCGGAGGAGCTGTTCCGCCACAGCATCCACCTCGGCGAGGCCTCCGACCCCTGGGGCGAGGTGCTGGCGGTGCTGCGCGCCGCCGCCGGGGACGACGCGGCCGCGGTGCGGGCGGTGCTGGACGTCGAGCAGTCCTGGCGGCACCTGCGGCGGCTGGTGGAACGGCAGGCCACCGTGGTGCGCGACGTCGGGCAGGAGATCGTCTCCGCCAGCCCCTGGCAGCGCTGCGCCGAGGTGCTCGCCGAGCAGCTCCCGCGCCTGGGCGTGGACACCTGCTACGTCGCCCTCTACGACGACCCGCAGGACGGCCCGCACGACGGCACGGGTCCCGGCGGCGGGACGGCCCCGTCCCAGGCGCGGGCCTCCCTCGCGCTGGCCTACGAGCGGGGCCGGGTCGCGCAGCCCACCCCGGACGACGCCTCCTTCCCCGCCTCGGACCTGCTCCCGGCGTCGCGGTGGGCCGGGCTGGCCGGGCGCAGCGTGGTGCTGCTGCCCCTGGACGCCACGACCACGCACCTCGGCTACGTGCTGTTCGCGCTCGGCCCCCACTCCGGTGCCGTGTACGAGTCGCTGGCCCACCACCTCGCCACCGGACTGCACACCAGCCTCCTGCTGCAGGAGCAGGGCCGGGCGCGCGGGGAGCTGGAGGGCCGGGTGCGGGAGCGCACCGCGGAGCTGGCCCGCGCCAACGCCGAGCTGCGGGAGCAGGTGGCGGAGCGGCTGCGCGCGGAGGAGGCCCTGGCCCACCAGGCCCTCCACGACAGCCTCACCGACCTGCCCAACCGCCGGCTGCTGAACGACCGGCTGGAGGTGGCCGCGGAGCGCGTCGCCACCGGCGGTGCCGCCGTCGCGGTGCTCTTCTGCGACCTCGACAACTTCAAGTGGATCAACGACCACCTCGGGCACGCCGCCGGCGACGACCTGCTGCGCATGTTCGCGCAGCGGCTGCGGCGGGCGACGGGGTCGCGGCACCTGCTCGCCCGCTTCGGCGGCGACGAGTTCGTGGTCGTCGCCACGGGCCCCTCCACCGCCCGCGACGTCGTCCGCCTCGGCGAGCAGGTCCTCGCCTCGTGCGCCGGCGCCTACCCGCTGCAGGGCCGCGACGTCTTCGTCAACGTCTCCGTGGGCGCCACCTACGCCGTGAGCGGTCGGCCCACCGCCGAACAGCTCCTCAGCGAGGCGGACTCCGCCCTCTACCTCGCCAAGCGCCGCGGGCGGGGCGTCGTCGCCCTCTACGACGCCAGCCTGCAGACGGAGATCGGGCGTCGCGTGGCCGTGGAGACCGGACTGCACGCCGCCCTGCGCCACGACGCCCTGGAGCTGCTCTACCAGCCCAAGATCGACCTGGCGACGGGCCGGATGCGCGCTGTGGAGGCGCTGCTGCGCTGGCGCCACCCCCAGCAGGGGCTGCTGCCGCCGCGGGCGTTCCTGGACATCGCCGAGGAGTCCGGCCTCGTCGTGGACATCGGCACGTGGGTGCTGCGCCGGGCGTGCCGGGACGCGCAGCGCTGGCAGCGGATGTCGGTGGACGCCCCGACCGTGCACGTCAACCTCGCCGCGCGCCAGCTGTCCGACCCGCGCCTGCTCGACGTGGTGGACGCGGCGCTGGAGGACAGCGGCCTCGACCCCCGCCTGCTCGGGGTCGAGGTCACGGAGAGCAGGCTGCTCGCGGACATGGCCGGCACGGGCGCGGTGCTGGCGCAGCTGGCCGAGCGCGGCATCTCCGTGTCGCTGGACGACTTCGGCACGGGCTACTCGTCGCTGAGCTGGCTGCAGCAGCTGCCGGTGCACGAGGTGAAGCTGGACCGCAGCTTCATCTGCGACATCGTGGAGAACTCCCACGACCAGCGGATCGTGCGCTCCGTGATCGACCTGGCGCACGTGCTGGACCTGGTCGTCGTGGGCGAGGGCATCGAGACCCCCGCGCAGCGGCAGCTGCTCGCCTCGGCGGGCTGCGACTTCGGGCAGGGCTACCACCTCGGGCGGCCGATGCGGCCGGAGGCGCTGGTGCAGCGGCTCGGACTGCCCCGCACGGGCCGCGTCGGCGCGGGCCTGCGCCTCGACGGGCTGGCGGGGTAGGGCGGGACGTCAGGGCCGCAGGTAGAGGCGGCGGGAGTGCAGCAGGCACGCCAGCGCCGTCCACGCCAGCACGGCCAGCACCGTCCACGTCGCTTGCGGGTGCCCCGCCACGGCCACGGCGTTCGCGGCGCGCTCGGCGGTGCTGGGCCCGTCGGGCGCCCCCTCGGGCCGCTCGAGCAGCAGCGCCATCACGACGTGGGAGCCGAAGTAGACGAGCAGGCTGTTGCGGCCCAGCGCCACCAGCGGCCAGGCGGAGGCGCGCAGCGCGGCGCCGGTGCGGGCGCGGTCCAGCAGCAGGTGCCCGGCGAGCAGCGCGAGCGCCACGCCCGCACCCACGCCCAGCGCGAAGGGCGCGGTCCACAGCCGCTTCATCGCCGGGACCTCCGCCGCACCCAGCCAGGCCGGGGCCTGGGAGGTGAGCACCGCCGCCGCCAGCAGCGCCGCGGCCAGACCGAGCACCGGCAGCACCGCCGTCCCCGGCCCGCGCCCGGGCGGGCGGGCCGCCCGCCGCGCCAGCAGCAGGTGCCCGGTCGTGGCGCCGGCCGCGGCGGAGACCAGCGCCCCGCCGATGGCGACGAGGCCCTCGGGGTCGTGCCCGGCCTGCCCCGCGGCGTAGACGTGCGCGGCCCCGAAGACGGCGGTGTCGACGCCGCCGGAGGGGTTGCACTCCCGGGTCAGCTCACCCCCGGGGCAGCCGGCGGCCCACCCCGCGAGCAGGGCGGTGTGGGCGGTGGCCGCGGCGGCGGTGAGCAGCGCCCAGCCGCGCCAGGTCCGGGTCAGCAGGTGCCCCAGCGCGACCAGGGTGACGAGCACCGCGTAGAGCTGCAGCACGCCGGGCAGGCGCCAGGTGGCCGGGTCCCAGGAGCGGGTGTCGAGGCCGTGGGTGGTGACGGCGTTGTAGAGCAGCCCGACCGCGAGCAGCACCAGCACCCGCCGCAGCATCGGCCGCACCTGCACCCGGCGGTGCATCGCCAGAGCCAGGCCGCAGCCGGAGAGCGCGACGAAGACGGGGAAGACGAGGTCCACGGGGTGCACCCCGGCCCAGTGGGCGTGCTCGAACCACTCCGGCGCCCACCACAGGCTGTTGACGGCGACGCTGGCCACGAGCATCCAGCCACGCACCCAGTCCAGGCTGGTGATCCGGGCCGGGCCGGTGGTGGTCGTGCCGCCGCTCGCGGCGCCCTGCGGCTTCACGGCTGGGAGTGTTCCAGCATCCGCGGCGCGCACCCGGCGCACCCGCTGCTCAGGCGGGGGGCTTGCCGCCCTCGGCGCCGGGGGCGGTGTCGTCCCCGGCCTGCTTGCGCCGCTGCTGCTCCAGGTTGCGCAGGAAGTCGGGGTCGTCGTCGGGGCCGCGCGGGGCGCGCTTGAGACCGCCGCGGCCAGGGCCCGCGCCGCGCTGCGGCAGGGGGCGGCCGGCGATCAGGTACGCCAGCGGGCCGACGATGTAGGCGAAGATGATCAGCAGGATCCACGCCCACTTCGGCAGGTGGCGCACCCGGTCGTCGGGCGCCTGGATGCAGTGCACCAGGCAGTAGACGACGAGGACGAACGGGGCGATCACGATGAGTGCGCGGAGCACGGAAACCTCCTCGGGCAGTGCCCCAGCATCTCAGGAGCACAGGCGGTGCGCCGGGACAACGAGCGGAGAGGCCCTCCAGTGCCCGGCGGCGGTGCCCGGAACGGCCTAGTGCCCGTCCTGCGGATCCCGGCGAAGGCTGGATGATCTTCGGCTCATGGCGGATCGAGGACGTTCATCCAGCGCTGCGGGTGAGGCGGTGCTGGAGGTGAGTGCGCACCGTCGGCCACTCCGCGGCGATGATCGAGAAGACGACGGTGTCCCGCAGGGTGCCGTCCGGCATGATCTTGTGGCTGCGCAGGATCCCGTCCTGCTTGGCCCCCAGGCGGGCGATGGCCGCACGGGACTGCTGGTTCATCCAGTGCGTGCGGAACTCCACCGCGATGCAGCCCCAGGCCTCGAAGGCGTGAGCGAGCATCAACAGCTTCGCCTCGGTGTTCACCGCCGACCCCTGCGCGGAGCGGGCCAGCCAGGTCGCGCCGATCTCCACCCGCGGGCTGGCCGCGTCGGCGTCGCAGAAGGTGGTCATGCCCAGCACCTCGCCGGTCGAGGCACGACGGGTGACGAAGGGCAGCATCGTGCCCGCCCGCTGCTCTCCCAGGCGGCGCTCGATCTCGGCCCGCATGCCCTCCGGGGTGGGGATGACGGTGTACCAGAGCTTCCACAGCTCCCCGTCACGCACAGCCTCGACCAGGCCGTCGTGGTGCTCGTGGCCGAGCGGCTCCAGCACAACGTGATCACCCTTGAGGATCGTGGGGTCGAGGAAGCTCATGGCCGCACCCTAGAAGCCGCCCCGACACCGGCTGCACGGTGCTGCGACCCGATCGCCGGAGAACGCACTCCCGTGCCGCACCGGGGGCGCGACCATGGGCGGTGCCGGCCGTCCCTGCATGTCGGGGGACGGAGGACCCGCTCACGTGCGGCGGCCTACTGTCACGACGTGGACATCGCTGAGCTGGAGCGGGCACGACTCCGCGCGGTCGTGGAGGCCGACTGCGACGTCCTGGACGACGTGCTCCACGTCGACTTCGTGCTGTGCACCCCCAGCGGTGACGTCTGGGATCGGCGCACCTACCTCGACGGGCTGCGTGACGGGAGCATCGACTACTCCCGCTTCGAGCCGCAGTCCGACATCGAGGTCCAGACCTCGGGCTCCCTCGCTGTCGTGCGGTACCTGTCCGTGATCGACGTCGTGACCCCAGCCGGTGGTGGCCACCTCGAGTGCTGGCACCTCGACGTCTACGTACGAGGTGACGACAGCGGCTGGCGTTGCAAGTGGTCGCAGGCCACCGACACGATCCACGACTAGCTCCTCACGGCCAGGCCGGTCCTCCACATGCCCTGCGGCTCTGACCTGAACGGCCGTTCGACGCCCTCACGCTCACGTAGTCGCCGTGAGGGCGCGGTCGGGCAGCATCGTGCGGTGGGGTCTCTGCGCCGTGTCCGTGCTCGCGTGCTGCTCGGTGAGCTGGACGTGGAGGTCATGCCCGCCTGGGCGGTGCAAGCCCTGCAGGCCGGGTCGGACTCCCCGGCGCTGCTGGAGCTGGCGGGCATGGGCCCCGGTGAGCTGACCTGCGTGCCTGCGGTGGTCGCCACGGCGCTGCAGGAGCTGGGGGCACCGGACCTGACGGAGCAGCAAGCGCGCTGGGAGCTGGCCTACGCCTGGGCCGAGGCCATGTTCACCGGTGAACTGGCGCCGTACGAGGCGGCACGCCGCATCTGGCAGGACGCCTGGGACCCGTTCGGGCGCCCGGAGCAGCTGAGCGGCTTCGCCTACGAGGCCAGCGAGTGGGAGGACGACCCCGAGCACCGCAGCGCGTACGAGCACCGGATGCTCCACGACGCACGCGACCTCCTCCGCCAGCCCATGCCCGGACACCAGGATGGGCAATAGCTCCCGCCGTGAACGCACTCATTTGCCGCGCTGAGGGCGCGATCATGGTGACCGCTAGACGTCCTCAGGTGCCGGCTTGCGGATGGTGCAGGGTGGAGCCGAAGAGCGGGCCGGACCGTCGGAGGTGGATGTCGATGCGCTCGTCTTCACGGTCCGCGCCGCCCCTCATGGCGGTCGTTGCCTTGGTGCTGGGCGCCTGCTCCCCGCACCCTCACGACACGGACGACTTCCGGTGGACGGTGAACGGTCCTCTGGTCATCTCCCACGGTGAGAGCGCCACCGCCGCAGATGCCAAGGTCGACGGCGTGGTGGGCTATGACGGCCGTTGCGTGACCGTGGCTGACCGGCCCGTGGTGTGGCCTGAGGGCACGACCTGGGATGAGAAAGACCAGGCCGTGGTCTTGCCTGATGGCACCCATGCCCCTGTCGGGTCTTTTGTCGAGGGCGGCGGTGGCTATCGGCAGCCTGACCCCGCACCTCAAGGCAGCGACGAGGGCGTCGTGCCGATGCTGGAAGCGTGCGCCGGCCCCACCGGCGAGGTGGCGGTCCTCAACCTCGCCAGCAGCCCCACAGTGGCGTCTGAACCACCAGGTGATCTACCGCTCATGTAGCCGCGCCGAGTGCGCGATCATGAACGAACGGCGCCGCCCACTTGTGCCGATGTGCGAACGTCTGCACCCAAGCCATCCATGCGTGTCCTCAGGAGCTCAGGTAGTCCTCGAGGCGGGGGCTGATAGGCGAGAGGAGCGGGTCGTCGACGGCCTCGATCTGGCCCCGGACCATCCGGTGGACGTAGTACCTGTTGCTGTCCTCGAACTCATCAGCCCACTCGTACAGCAGGCCGAAGGACCCCGGCAGCGTCTCCCCGACGTGGCGCAACAGGGCGAAGAGCTCCTCACGTTCGGCGCGGACGCGCTGGATGAGGCCGGTCACCGTCAAGAAGTGCCCACCGTTGAAGTGGTCCAGGCGTGCCCGGCCGCTCGACCAGTCCACCTGCGCGACCCTGCCGGCGAGCAGGCGCAGGTTCCGCGCCTCGCGCGCGTCGTCCGCCGCTTCCGTCACGGGGTCGCAGGTGGCGTAGCCCCTGAGGTCGAACCACCCGTGGAACCCGTGCACGCCCGTGCCCTCCCTCGATCCCTTCGCCCCACGCGGGCGCACCCACTCCAGTTTCCATCGCTTACTGCCGGCACCGCCGAGCCACGCACTGAAGTGACCGCTCTGCGCACGGTCCCCACCGACCCAACGCGCGCCTATGCCGCGCTCAGTGCGCGATCATGCAGGCCTGCCGAACGCACGCGGGACTGTCCGATCAGCGCGCATCGTCGCGGTCTTTCGTCGAACGTTGCGCCGTTGGGGTCCTGCCGCTCTGTGGTGGGACGGACAGCGACTTGGGCATGTCACGCTGATTGCCGCAGCTCGCGAGAGGAGGTCGGGATCACGTCCTTCCGACGTTGGACCCTGGCCATCCTGATCGCGATCTTCAGTGGCGTCGCCTCGATGTGGTTCTTCCTCAATGCGGTGTTCGCCAACTTCGGCGCATCGCGATCGGCGCTGTCGCAGACGACCTGGTACGCAGCTATCCCCGTGACGTTCCTGGCCGCATGCCTGCTGTGGGCCTACCTGATCCCCCGCAGGCGGTGGTGGTCGATACCGGTGACGCTCCTCTCACATGGCGTTGCCTTCTGCCTCCTCGGCGGTCTCAGCATGTTCATCCACTGATCGCTGCCCATGCAGCTCGGGCGGTGCGCCTCGAGGTGCCTTCAGCAAGCCCTCACCAGCTGCGCCCGGTCGATGGCGGCGAAGGCCCACCGTCTGATTGAACGCACGCCTTTGACGCCGTGCGGGCGCGACGGGCGACGTCCAGCGCGTGACTAGTTGCTCAGAGCACGCCGGGAGTCTCAAGCAGGGCCTTGACCGCTGCGGCGGGTGAGAGGCGAGTCTCGACCTCGACATCGTGCTCGATGCCGCGGCGGGTGCGGCGGTGGCGCGTCGCGGTGCCGTTGTGGAGGTGGACCACCTGCACCAGGGTGCCGCGCAGGTCGATGTAGGTGCCGTCACCGAAGTTCTCATCGCGCCAGGTCTCGATCGTGTCCTCCACCGCGGCGTGCCCGAAGGAGACCCTGAGGTGCGCGAGGCGGCATCGCGACGCCTCCCGGAAGGTGATGGCCTCCACGTCCACCCCGGCTGGCAGGTGCCATTCGTGCACGCTCAGCCGCTCGCCGGGGGCCACGCGCCACTCCTCCCAGCCACGGGGGGACACCGGCTCGATCGAGAACGGGTAGGGCACCACGGCGCACACCCGCTGAGCGTCGAGTGGGACGCTCACCGGCAGGGGCGGGTAGTCGAAGGGCAGCAAGGCGTCGTGGATCTGCGGTCGCGGCATGACCTGCATGACGTCCCACAGCGGCCTTTCGGCCAGACCGGACGGTCTGGCCGAAAGGCCGGCGCGCAGCCCGTCGAGCACCCGCTGCACCTGCACCGGAGGCGGCCACGTCTCCACCACGCCGTAGTCGGCGGCAGCCCGCTCCACCACGGCCTCCCCCACCAGGCCGTCATCCATCACCTCAGCCTGCCCCAGGCGCACCCACACGTCACGATCACGACCGCTCACGCCGCCCTCAGTGCGCGATCATGACCGCCTCAGCCCGCACCGATGTGAGTGCGTTGCACCGTTGACCCGCAGCTGCTGCAACGTGGGAGCTGGGCTCAGGCTTCGACCTGGATGTCGATCTTGGATCCGCCGGCGCGCAGGACGGCTCGGCCGGGCATGACCTCATCGGGAAGGCGGACACGCCACCCGATGGCGTAGTCCTCGGCATGACCGGCAGCGTCCGCGACTCCCAACGTCCAGGAGGAGGCGCCCTGCTCCAGCACCAGGTCCACGTCCTCCATCGGGGTCTGTGTGGTCGTCAGCGGCCCGGCGCATCCTGCACCCGCAGTGCTGCTGTCGTCGCACCCCTCGTGGAACCACTGCCCCGACACCTGGACCTGCCCCGCCCTCGGCACCGGCACTGGTGGCGGCGGGTCCTCACCAGAGGGTGTCGCCACAGTGGGATCGGAGCCGATCACCAGTTGCGGGCCTATGCAGCTGGCTGACGCCAAGGGCACCGGCAGCATCCCCATCGAGGCGCAGAAGAAGACCAGCACGCCGGCGACTGGCAGGAGCTGACGAGACCGCATGTTCCTCCGACGTCAGAAGCACCAGAACCGATCCGGACATCAAAGCCGACAACCATGATCGTCCCGGTCGAACGTCCGACTTGACGCTGGTCAGGCGCGATCGTCGTGAGCGATGGTGAGTCACTGAGGCGTTGTCAGTAGCGGTCGACCCTTACTGACAACGCCTCACTGGCTGAGCCTTTGGCCTACTTTCCATCCGCTGCTGGAAGGCCGCTGGCGCGCAGGTCAGCGACGGCGGCAGTCAGTACGGCAGGGACCACGGTGGTTCCGTCCTCAGAGAACAGAACGGAAACACCCTGAACCGCCCCGGCGAGTCCGGAGACTTCCTACTCTGAGGCTCCGACCGGTGTCGGGGTCTGGTGGTGAGCGTAGTGAGCCTGCTCGGCCTCGAC
>NZ_PTJD01000011.1 GCF_002934625.1 Kineococcus xinjiangensis
AGTTCGTGGTGCTGGTGCCCACCGGGGCCTCACCGGCCGTGCTGGACCGGATGACCGGGCGGATCCGCAAGGCCCTGGTGCCGGAGTTCACCGTCTCCGGCCACCGGGTCCGGGTCGGCATCAGCGCGGGCACCGCCCTGGGCGGACGCGGCACCACCGCCGACGAGCTGATGGGCACCGCGGACGAGCGGATGTACGCAGCCAAGCGCGCCGCCAGGACCGGTCAGGCGCCCGCCCACCGCTGACGGCCCGGTGGCCCGCCCGCGCGGGGTTCAGCGCCAGGGACCGGCCAGCAGCGCCCCCGTCAGCGGCGCCGACGGGTCAGCGGGGATGCGCAGCTCGGAGGCCGGGGCCCCGGCGCGGACGAGCAGGTCCCCCACCGCGGCGATCATCGCGCCGTTGTCGGTGCACAGCCGCATGGGCGGCACCCGCAGCTCGATGCCCGCCGCGGCGCAGCGCTCCTCCGCCAGCGCCCGCACCCGCGAGTTGGCCGCCACCCCGCCCACGACGAGCAGGGTGTCCACGCCGTGGTCGAGGCAGGCGGCGACGGCCTTGCGCGTCACGGTGTCGGCCACGGCCTCCTGGAACGAGGCGGCGACGTCGGCGACGGGCAGGTCCCCGCCGGCGCCCTGGCGCGCCTCCACCCAGCGCGCCACCGCCGTCTTCAGCCCGGAGAAGCTGAAGCCGTAGCGGGGGTCGGAGGGCCGGGTCAGCGGCCGGGGGAAGGCGATGGCGCGCGGGTCGCCGTCCCGGGCGGCGCGGTCGACGGACGGGCCGCCCGGGTAGGGCAGGCCGAGGATGCGCGCGACCTTGTCGAAGGCCTCCCCGGCGGCGTCGTCGGCGGTGTCGCCGAGGTGGACGATCGGGTCGCGGGCGAGGTCGCCGAGGAGCAGCAGGGACGTGTGGCCGCCGGAGACGACGAGCGCCACGCAGCGCGGCGGCAGCGGCCCGTGCTCGAGGACGTCCACGGCGGCGTGCCCGGCGAGGTGGTGCACGCCGTAGAGGGGGACGTCGAGGGCGAAGGCGAAGGCCTTGGCGGAGGCCAGGCCGACCTGCACGGCGGTGGACAGGCCGGGGCCGGCGGTGACGGCGACGGCGCCGACGTCGGAGAGGTCGAGGCTCGCGCGGGTCAGGGCCTCCCGCACGACGGGGAGCATGGCCTCCAGGTGGGCGCGGGCGGCGATCTCCGGCACGACCCCGCCGAAGCGGGCGTGCTCGCTCATGCTGGAGGACAGGGCGTCGCCGAGGAGGCGCCCCTCCGCGACGAGCCCGGCGCCCGTCTCGTCGCAGGAGGTCTCGATGCCCAGGACGACGGTCACGACCGGCTCCCCGCGTCGCGGCCGGCCCCGAGGTGCTCCCCGAGCCCGGCGGCGGTCAGGACGTCGGCGCGGGTGCGCGCGTCGAGGCGGTCGACGTAGACGAGGCCGTCGAGGTGGTCCACCTCGTGCTGCAGGCAGCGGGCGAGCAGGCCGGTGCCGACGATGCGCACGGGCCTGCCGTCGACGTCGGTGCCGGTGACCTCGGCGCGGGCGGGGCGGGCCAGCTCGGCGTACTCCCCGGGCACCGAGAGGCAGCCCTCGTCGTCGCGGTCGAGAGTGCGGCGCAGGCCGCGGGGCAGCTTCAGGACGGGGTTCACGATGTGGGCGACGACGTGCTCGCCGGTCTCGTCGGGGCAGTCGACGACGAAGACGCGGGCGTCGACGCCGATCTGGTTGGCGGCCAGGCCCACGCCCTCGGCGGCGGCCATGCTGGCGAACATGTCCTCGACCAGGGTGCGCAGCTCCTCGTCGAAGCTGGTCACCTCGGCGCAGCGGCGGTGCAGCACGGGGGTGCCGTAGGTGACGATCGGGTGGGCGGTGCCCTTGCGGGGCTGCTCCTGGGGGGCGGCCGGGGCGTCGGCGGGGTCGTCGCTCACGCAGCAGATCGTAGGCGGGGACCCCGCGACGACGCGGAGTCCCCGGACCTGGGGTGCGGCTGCGGGGTGCGGGCCTCAGCCGCGGGCGGCGAGGGCGAGCGTCCAGTAGGGCGCGGCGGGGTCGCCCGCCAGGCCGACGCCCGCGGAGTCGAGGCGGCAGTCGAGGAGGTTGCGGCGGTGGCCGGGGCTGTCCAGCCAGGCGCGGACGACGTCGTCGGCGGTGGCGTAGCCGGCGGCCGCGTTCTCCGCGCTGCGCACGGCGTGGAAGCCGGCGCGGTGGATGCGCTGCAGGGGGGTGCTGCCGTCGACGCCGGTGTGGGTGAGCACGCGCCGGGCGGCCATGTCGGCGCTGTGCCCGGCGGCGGCCGCGGCGAGGAGGGGGTCGGGCGCCAGGGCGGGGCACCCGGCGGCGGCGCGCCCGGCGTTGGCGAGCTGCACGACGCGCTCGGCGGCGAGCACCACGGGGTCCACGGGCGCGGCGGCTGCTGCGGCGGGGGCTGCGGCGGTGAGCACCTCGGGGGAGACGGCGCGGGCGTCACGGGCGAGGGGGGCGGCCGCGGCGGGCGAGGCGGCGAGGGCGGTGGCCACGGCGGTGAGCGCGGTGGCGGTGAGCGCGATGGTGGCGCGGCGGTCTATCACGGCGCGCAGCAAAGCACGGGCGCGTCCCTTCAACGATGGAAAGTGATCTTCACCACAGGAGCACAGTTCCGACCCGCGGTCTGCGCTACGGCACCGCTTCGCCTCCATGACGTTCCCGTGAACGTTCCCGTCGCGGGGCGGTTCCAGGGAGCGGGTGATCGACGACTGGAGCACGGTGGATGCAGGTGGGAACGCCTCACGACACGACACCGCGCCCCGGGCGCAGAGATCGCACAGAGGAGGAACTCATGACCGCACACGACTTCGACCGTCAGGGCACCGTCAGGGAGACGGAGGTGGTCGAGCCCGCGGGCGCCACCGCTGCGCCCGGCCCCGTCACGACGGTCCGCAGCGAGGACCGCTCGGCCCGCCCGATGCAGCTGTCCATGGGCGCCGAGCGCCGCGACCGGGTGCGCTGGGGCCCGATCTGGGCCGGCCTCATCGTCACCCTGTCCACCTTCCTGCTGCTCGAGGTGGCCTTCCTCGCCCTCGGGTGGCTGACCGTCGGCGGCACCAACGACACGACCGCCGGCTGGGTGAGCGGGCTCATCGGCCTGTTCTCCTTCTTCCTCGGCGGCCTGACCGCCGGGGCCACGTCGATGTGGCGCGGCGCCAGCGACGGCCTGCTCCACGGGATCATGGTGTGGGGTCTCGGCGTCGTCGGGATCGTCTTCCTGACCCTCTTCGGCGGCGGCGCGCTCTTCGGCTCGGTCGCCAACGTCCTCTCCCAGGTCGGCGCCGTGCAGCAGGCCAACCTGCCCGACGTCCAGCTGGGCCAGGCCATGGACACCGTCCGCACCGGCGCTGCCTGGGCGGCCCTGAGCCTCGGCCTGGCGATCACCGCCTCGGCGATCGGCGGCCTCCTCGGCGCCAAGATGTGGCCGAGCAAGCGCGACACCGAGCCCACCACGGTCGACGTCCGCTGAGCCGGACCGCAGCACCGGGCTGAACGCGCGAACCCCCCAGGCCCTCGGGTCTTGGGGGGTTCCGCACGTCCGGGCCCTCTTCCCCTCCCCCATGGCCTCTCCCCCGGAAAGGACCCTTTCCGGGGTTCAGGTGGGGTCCTCCACCCCGGAAAGGGTCCTTTCCGGGGTGGAGGACGGGGGCCAGGACGGGGTTCGGGCGCCGGGTCAGCCGCGGTAGGGGGCGCAGGCGGTCTGGACCGCCTGCGCGAGGTCGCCGGGCGTGTGCGCCCCGACCTGCACCGCCCACCACACCGCCGGGGAGCTGCCCCAGCGCTGCCGCAGCTCCGGGCGCGCCGCCGGGTCGTCGCGGAGGTGGTCCGCGGCGGCCTGGACGGCGGCCTGGTCCAGGGCGGCGCAGCGGGCCGCGTCGTCCATGCCCTGGGGGCGCAGCGCGGGGTCGCTCTCCGTGGTGAGGGCCGTCAGCTGGTAGCCGCTCGCGGCGTCGCCGGTGACCTCGAAGGTGCCCGTGACGTTCACCAGCGGCTGGGCCAGCTCCCCCACGGCCTCCGGGGGCAGGTCCAGCCGGATCCCGCCTCCGCCGCGACCGGGGATGACGAGGTCGCCCGCGGTGGGGTCGCTCGCCGGGTCGACGGCGGTGACGACGTCCAGCAGGAGGGTGCGGTCCCCGGTGGCGGCGGCACTGAGCGCGCCGCTCAGCGGGTCGCTGCCGTCCTCGGTCACGACGACGGCGTCCACCAGGCTCAGCGGGCCCTCCTGCGGGGCGCTGGAGGGAGAGGCGGAGGTCGCGGTCGAGGTCGACGTGGAGGGCGACTCCGACGGGGACTGCGTCGGCGACTCCGTCGGCGTCTCCGAGGCGGACGGGCTCGTCGGGGTCGCGCCGGCGCTCTCGCCGCTGGGCGAGCCGGGGGCCTCCGACCCGCAGGCGGTGAGCACGGCGCTCAGCAGGAGCACGGGAACCGCACCACGGGCAGGGCGCACGCGGGACCTCCTCGACCAGGGGCTGCAGGGACGATCACTCCACGCTACAGGCACCGGACGCAGCGCAGTCCCCGTCGGGCCGACTGCCCGGATCAGCCACCCGGGGCGGGCGCGGGGACGGGTGCCGCCGGTTCGGGGGTGGGCGTGGGCTTCGGCTTGGCGGGGTCCGGCCCGCAGATGACGCGGTCGCCCGCCTTGTAGCGGTGGCTCCACGTCTCCCGCCGCACCTCGCCGGTGACGAGGTGGCGCGCGATGCGGGTGACGTCCACGTCGAAGCCGGTGTGCGGGTCCTGCGGCTCGCACTTCGGGGACTCGTCGTACTTGACCCCGGGCGTGCGGATGTTGCGGCGCGGCGACTTCTCGGCCTGCACGTCCCACTCCTTCGTGCCCCAGAACGTCACCGTCACCTGCCCGCCGGCGACCTCCGCCTTCACGAGCACGCCGTGGGCGGAGTCGTTGCGGAAGCGCAGGTCGATGCTGCGCCAGTCCACCGTGGCCTCGCGGCCCTCGGGGTAGCGGGAGATGTAGAAGGAGTGCGGCTTGTGCTCCAGCTCGTCCAGGCCGGCGAAGAACATCGCGTTGAAGGTGGTCGTCGCCAGCTGCGAGACGCCGCCGCCGTAGCCGTCGACGAGCAGGCCGTTGTTGATGACGGGCGCCTTGTTGAACCCGCGGGCGGCGGTGCGCTCCCCGACGACCTGGTTGAGGGAGAACTCCTCCCCCGGCTCCAGGAGGGTGCCGTCGACGGACTCCGCGGCGCGGCGGATGTTCTCGGTGCGGGCGGCGTTGGAGGTCAGCTTCGTGCTGAAGGTGGAGATGACCTCCCGGACGCCCAGGGCCTCCGCCTCCGCGGTGGTCAGCTCCGCGGGCCGCGGCACGAGCTCCACGACGGCGCGCCGCTCGGGGGAGGTGAGGGCGGGCAGGGCGGCCTCGGCGAGCCGGACGGGGTCGAGGTCGGCGCCGTCGACGGCGGGAACGACGACGGGCACACCGTCGCGGATCTCCACGGTCGCGTCGCGGGGCGGGACCTCCAGGTCCGGGGCGGCGGCCAGCACGGCGGCCTCCAGCGCGATCCCGTCGACGGTGAGCAGCAACTGACCCTCGCTCTTCCCGGCGGGCGTGGTGGCGGCGGCGGGCGCAGCCGCCGGCGTGGCGGGGGCCTCCGACGCGGGGACCTCCGACGCGGGGGCCTCGGACGCGGCAGGGCCCTCCGCACGCGGACCGGCCTGCATGGACAGCGCCGGGGTGAACGCCTCGGGCGGCAGGACGACCTCGCGCCCTCCCGTCACCACCACGAGCGGTCCGGACACGGCCGGCTCGGCGGCCTCGCGCATCGCGGTCGCGACCTCCTCGGCGTCCACGCGGGGGCGCAGGACGTCCGCCGGCAGCTCCACCGGCGTCGTGCCCGCGGGCAGGGGCCACCGCTGCGCGAGGAGGTCGGTGCCGGCGACCACGTCCAGCCGGCGCCCCTCCCGGGCCTCCCCGGCCACGGCGCGGCCCTCCACGAAGGTGATCGAGCCCTCGACGGGCGCGGCGTCGACGCGCTCGGCGAACCCGCGCAGGGCCTCGCGCAGGGCGGCGGCGTCGACGTCGGTGACGGGCTCGGCCTCCCAGCCGCCCGCGACGTGGCGCCACAGCACCCGGGGGTCCCAGCTGGAGCCGGTCAGCTCCTCCAGGGTCGCCTCGACGTCGAGGCGCAGGCCCGCGGCGGCCGGGTCGAGGGCGGCCTCCACCGGCTCACCGGCGACGCTCACGACCACGGGCACGGGCGTGGCGCCGAGGCTGCCCGCGGCGGTGCTCAGGCTCTGCTCCGCCTCGGCGCGGCTCAGTCCGCCGACGTCGACGCCGGCGACGGTGGTCCCGCGCGGCACCTCCCCGGCGGTGGCGAGCGCGGCTCCGCCGTAGGCGGCTCCGGTCAGCGCCAGGGCGCCACCGGTCCACCACAGCCACGGGCGCCCGGGCAGCCGGCGGCCCCGCGGGACCGGTCCCTGAGCTGCCCCCGAGGGCGCGCCGGAGGTCGCCAGGTGCTGCTGATCCACGGTGTCGCGTCGTCCCCTCGCTGCCTGCCGAGGACCGGTGCCGGTCCCCCGCCGCCCCCCGCGGCTCTCGCCACTGTACGTGCCGTGCGGCGTCGGCACGGGCGGTCTGCGAGGTCCGGGCACCCCGGTCCGCGTGCACGGCCCGGGGTCGTCGGGAGCTCCGGGAGGCGGGCGCCGGAGCAGCCGCACGACCGGTGAGCCGGCCCCCCGGCCGGGCGCCCTAGGAGGTGACGAGCCCGCCGGGGCGTGACGCCAGCAGCTCCGCCCACACCGTCTTGCCGTCGTCGTGGGAGGTGACGCCCCACGCGGTGGCCAGCGTGTCGACGATGAGCAGGCCGCGCCCGCCCTGCGCCTCGAGGTCGGGGCTGCGCTCCTCGGGCCCGCGGGCGGAGCGGTCGCGCACCGACAGCACCAGCTCGTCGCTGTCGGAGACGTAGCGCAGGGTCACGACGGGCGGGTCGTCGGTGTGGACGAGCGCGTTGGTGACGAGCTCCGACAGCACGAGCTCGGAGTCGTCGATGAGGTGCTCCAGCCGCCACTGCCCCAGCTCGGCGCGCAGGAAGCTGCGGGCCGCGGACACCGCGCGCCGGTCCGTGGGGAGGGTGACGGCCACCTCGTCGCCGTGGACCCGCGGTCCGGCGTAGTCCAGCAGCAGCACGGCGGCGTCGTCGGTGAGCCGGTGCGGGATTCCGGCGACGATCCTGTCGGCGAGCTGCTCGCAGGAGGCGGCGGGCTGCGTGAGGGAGGCGCGCAGGGCTTCCTCGCCGGTGCTGAGGGGTGCGCCGGCGGTCTCCACGACCCCGTCGGTGTAGAGGACGACGCGGGTGGGCAGCGGCAGCTTGTGCACGGCCACCTCGTAGTCCGCGTCGGCCTGGATGCCCAGCGGCAGCCCCGGGGCGACGGTGAGCTCCCGGACGCCGCGCTCGTCGGCGGCCATCGGCAGGGGGTGCCCGGCGCTGGCGACGACGGCCACGCCGGTGCGCTGGTCGAGCTGGACGAGGCAGCAGGTGGCGAACAGGTCGTGGTTGAGGTCGAGGAGCATGCGGTTGGTGCGCTGGAGCACGGCGGCGGGTCCGTGCCCCTCGCTGACGTAGGCCCGCACGGCGGTGCGCAGCTGGCCCATCAGGCCGGCGGCGGTGGTGCTGTGGCCCTGGACGTCGCCGATGACGAAGACGACGTGGTCGCTGGTGCGGATCGCGTCGTACCAGTCGCCGCCGACCTCCGCGCCGGCCACGGCGGGCAGGTAGCGCACGGCGACGGAGGTGCGGTCGAGGTCGGGCAGCTCCCTCGGCAGCAGCCCCTGCTGCAGTGCGCGGGCGAGGTCGGTGAGGGCGGTGACGGAGGCGGCGAGCTGCTCGCGGGCGGCGCGCTCGGCGTCGTAGAGGCGGGCGCGCTCCAGGGCCTGCGCGACCTGCGCGGCGACGCTGCGCAGGAGGTCGACGTCGTCGGGGTGGGGCTCGCGCTCGTCCTCGTCGTTGACGATGAGGACGCCCACGGCGCGGCTGTCGCGGTCGAGGACGGGCACGGCCACGGACGTGCCGATCGACCCGGTGTCGAGCCCGTCGTAGGTGCTGTACCGGGCGCGCTGCCCCGTCAGCAGCCACCGCGGCTCGCGGCCGTGGAAGGCGGCGGTGACGTGGCTGTCCACGTCGAGGGGCAGGTGCGTCAGGCGGGCGGCGATGTCGGGCGGCAGGTTGGAGGTGCCGCGGCCGACGAGGCCGGGGCGCCCCGACGGGTCGATCATGTAGACGGCGGAGGAGTGGCAGCCGAGGACCTCGCTGACGGCCTCGGGGACGACGGCGATGACGTCGGTGGCGCTGGCGGTGCGCGAGAGCAGGGCGGTGATGCGCTGCAGCTGCTGCATGCGCAGGGTCGCCGCGCGCGCCGCGGCCCGCTCGCGCTCGGCGGTCTCGCGGGCCTCGCGCTCGGCGGCGAAGAGGCGGGCGTTGTCGATGGCGACGGCGGCCTGGGCGGCGACGGCCTCGGCGGCCTCCTGCTCGGCCTCGCCGAAGCGGTCGGGGTCGCGGTGCCCGTAGAGGACGGCGCCGAAGACGCGGCCGTCGGTTCCCCGCACGGGGGTGGCGAGGTAGCTGCGGACGGGGACGTGCGGGGCGGGCAGGCCGCCGTGGGCGTTGTGCCCGAAGCGGGGCTCGCGGGCGACGTCGCCGACGCGCACGCTGCCCTCGCCGCTGAACGTGGGCGCGAACAGCGGGGTGCTGCGGACGGGCGTGGTGGCAGGCATCTCGTGGCGCTCGGCCCCGACGAGGCTGAAGACGTCGAGGCGGGAGCCGCCCTCGTCCTCGGAGTGGTAGAAGAACGCGCCGTACTGCGCGCCGGTGGCCTCGACGCCCGCGGCGGTCACCTCGTCGAGGATCGCCCGCAGGTCGTGGCCCTCGCGCAGGGACAGCGTCGCGACCTCGAGGACGGTGCGCGACGCGGGGCGGTGCGGATCCACGGGCATACGTTACTCACTGTCTGACTTGCGCTGCGCCGCGTGATGGGAGTGGTTCGGTCCGGGGCTCACTCGTTCAGCGCACGGCCCCGCTCCGGCCCCGTTCCGGCTCAGAACCGGCGGTTCGCGAGCACGGGCACCACGGCGCGCGCCGAGGTCACCTCGTCGAGGTCCACGTCCACCACGAGCAGGTCCGGCCCCTCCCCCAGCCGGGCCCGCACCTCGCCCAGCGGCGACACGACGAGGCTGTTCCCGACGCCGGTCGGCGCCCCGCCCCGCTCGGGAGCGCCCGTGGTGGCCGGGTCCGCCTGCCCGCACGCGACGACGAACGTCGTGGAGTCCAGGGCCCGGGCCCGGGCGAGGACCTCCCACTGCTCCACCTTGCCCGGCCCCGCCCCCCAGGAGGCCGCGACGACGCTGATGAGCGCCCCCCGGTCGGCCAGCGCCTGGAACAGCCCGGGGAAGCGGACGTCGTAGCAGGTGGTGAGCCCGACGGGCACCCCGTCGACCTCCACGAGGACGGGGTCGAAACCGGGTGCGACGGTGCGCGACTCCTGGAACCCGAACGCGTCGAAGAGGTGGACCTTGTCGTAGTGGGCCTCCACACCGCCGCCGGTGACGAGGAGGGTGTTGCGCACGCGGTCGGCGTCGGCGGGGGTGAACATCCCGGCGACCACGGTGACGCCGTGCTCGGTGGCGATGTCGCGCACCGCCTGCGCCCAGGGGCCGTCGAGGGGCTCGGCGACCGGGCGCAGCGGCACGCCGAAGCAGCACATGGTGGCCTCGGGGAGCACGACGAGGCGGGCTCCGCGGGCGGCGGCCGCCGTGACGGCGTCGCGGAGGAGTTCCAGGTTGGCGGCGGGGTCGGGCGTGGACGCGATCTGGGCGAGGGCGATGCGCACGCCGCCAGCGTGCCACCGCGGGTGGCGGGGCGCGTGGGGTGGGTGGCGTGTTCTCGGCTCAGTCCCGCAGCAGCCCGGCGACGTCGTCCAGGACGCGCTCGCTGACGCGGCCCTCCCCGCCGAAGACGAAACCCTTCCGCACGCGGGCCGGGCCGGTGTTCAGCGCGGTGATCGCCTCGCGGGCGGTCGTCTCGAGCTCGTCGCGCGGGGTCAGCAGCAGCGGCCCGCCGTAGCTGCCCATGGCCGCGGCGCCGACGAGGGCGTCGGGCCAGTCGACCCCGGTGGCCACCCCGACGGAGCGCACGGGCGTGGTGGCGCCGAACCGGGCCGCGACCCGGCGGGCGGTGTCGTAGCGGTCGCGGCCGACGATGGCGCGGGCGGCGGCCGCGGGCACGGCGCGGGCGGCGGGGCCGCCGACGGGGATGACGCGGTTGTGCTGCGGGTCGTGCGCGTCGAGGTAGGCGCGGGTGGCGGGGCCGAGGTCCTCGCCCTGGGTGAGGAGGACGATCCCGCCGGAGTGCGCGGCGAGCGCGGAGACGGCCATCCCGTCGGGGAAGTCGAGGCCGGTGGCGAGGTAGATGGGGCCGTCGTCGCCGCGGCCGCGCACCGAGTCTGCGATCCGCACGGCGGTCTCGAACCGGTCGGCCCCGCCGAGCCGCACGAGGTTGTAGGTGCCGTCGAGGCTCTGGAGCCGGGCCTGGACGTCCTGGGAGAGGGCGCCGTGGAGGCCGAGGAGGTAGACGGTGCCGCCGGGGGCGACGATGCGCCGGATCTCCGCGGCGACGTCGGCGTCGAGCTGCTCACCGGGGGTGAGGAGCAGGGGGCCGCGGACCTGCCCGGCGAGGCGGGCACCGGCGATGGCGTCGGCGAAGCGCGCCGAGGTGGCGACGACGGCCGCGGCGGCGCGGCGGTCCTCGGGGAAGGCGTCGCGGGAGACGGCGACGGCGGTGCCGACCCGGTTCAGGCCGCCGATGCGTTCCACGGGCCCGGGGGCGGGCGTCGGGGCGGGGGTCGGGGTCAGCACCACCACGGGCGGGTTCACCACCACCACGGGCGGGTTCACCACCACGGGCGGGTTCACCACGACCGGCGGGTTCACCACGACCGGCGGGTTCACCACCATGGGCGGGTTCACCACGACGGTGGGGTCGACGACGACGTCGACCCAGGAGTCGGCGGTGAGGCCGGCGGCGTCGGTGACCCGGTAGGGGAAGGAGAAGGTGCCGGTGGAGTTCAACGCCGGCATGTAGGTGAAGGTGCCGTCCGGGGCGACCACGACAGTGCCGCTCACGGGGTCGGCCAGCTTGACGGCCGTGAGCTGGAACCCGGCGTCACCGAGCAGCACGTTCCCGGACACGGGCGTTCCCCCGGAAGTGGTGACGGTGTCGCGGGCGGCGGTCGGGGTGACGACGACGTCGACGCGGGCGGTGGTGGTGCGGCCGGCGGAGTCGAGGATCTGGTAGGTGAAGGAGTCACGGCCGGACCAGCCCGGAGCGGGCAGGTAGCTGAACGCCCCGTCGGCGCCGAAGGTGAGGGTTCCGCTGGTGGGACCGGTGAGCCTCGCGGCAGTGGGCCCCGTCCCGGTGTCGTTGGTCAGCACGTTGCCCGAGACGGCGACCCCCACGGTCGTGGTGGCCGTGTCGTCGACCGCCACCGGCGGAGGCCCCATGACGACGGGGTTGACGACGGGGTCGACGACGATGACGACCTGGGAGTCGGCGGTGAGGTTGGCGTGGTCGGTGACCCGGTAGGAGATGAAGTCCGTGCCGGTGAAGTTCGCCGCCGGGGTGTAGGTGAAGGTGCCGTCCGCGGCGAACACGACGGTGCCGTTGCCGGGGCCGGCCAGCGTCGCAGCCCGGAGCCGGTCGCCGACGTCGTTGGCCAGCACGTTCCCGGAGATGGCGGTTCCCACGGGAGTGGTCACGGTGTCGCGGGCCGCGACCGGGTCGACCACCACGTCGACGCGGGCGCTGGCCGTGTGCCCTGCGGCGTCCGTGATCTGGTAGGTGAAGGAGTCCCGCCCGGACCAGCCCGGACCGGGCAGGTAGTGGAACACCCCGTCGGTACCCAGGGTGAGGGTTCCGGAGGTGGGGCGGTCGCGCCCCGTGACGGAGAGCCCCGTCCCGCCGTCGTTGGTCAGCACGTTGCCCGAGACCGCGGCCCCGGCGATCGTGGTGGCCGTGTCGTTGATCGCCACCGGCGGGGACACCACCACGACGGGCGGGGGGACCACGACGGGGGCGACGACGGGGTCGACGAAGACGTCGACCTGGGAGTCGGCGGTCAGGCCTGCGGCATCGGTGACCCGGTAGGAGAAGGAGTCCGTGCCGGTGAAGTTCGCCGCCGGGGTGTAGGTGAAGGTGCCGTCCGCGGCGAACGTGACGGCGCCGTTGCCGGGGCCGGCCAGCGTCGCAGCCCGGAGCCGGTCGCCGGCGTCGTTGGCCAGCACGTTCCCGGAGACAGCCGTGCCCACCGTGGTGGTGAGGGTGTCGCGGGCGGCTTCAGGCGTGACCACCACGTCGACGCGGGCGGTGGTAGTGCGGCCGGCGGAGTCGAGGACCTGGTACGTGAACGAGTCCCGCCCGGACCAGCCCGGACCGGGCAGGTAGCTGAACGCCCCGTCGGCACCGAGGGTGAGGGTTCCGGAGGTCGGGCGGTCGCGCCCCGTGACGGAGAGCCCCGTCCCGGTGTCGTTGGTCAGCACGTTGCCCGAGACCGCGGCCCCGGCGATCGTGGTGACCGTGTCGTCGACCGCCACCGGCAGGGGCACCACCACGACGACGTCGACCTGAGAATCGGCGGTCAGGCCGGCGGCGTCGGTGACCCGGTAGGGGAAGGAGTCGGCACCGGTGAAGTTGGCCGCCGGGGTGTAGGTGAAGGTACCGTCCGGGGCGAACACGACGGTGCCGTGCACGGGGTCGGCGAGCTTCGTGGCCGTGAGCTGGGATCCGGCGTCGTTGGCCAGCACGTCCCCGGAGACGGGGGTTCCCTCGGAAGTGGTGAGGGCGTCGCGCATGGCGGCGGGATCGACCACCACGTCGACGCGGGCGGTGGCGGTGCGGCCGGCGGAGTCGAGGATCTGATAGCTGAAGGAGTCACGGCCTGACCGGCCGGGGGCAGGCACGTAGTCGAACGTCCCGTCGGCGCGCAGGGTGAGGATTCCGTAGGCGGGGCTGGTGAGCGTCGCGACGGAGAGCCCCGCCCCGGCGTCGTTGCCCAGCACGGTGCCTGAGGCGGTGGCCCCCGCGGTCGTGGTGACCGCATCGTCGACCGCCACCGGCCTGACCGCGACGTGGACCGTGCCGACGGCGGAGAGGCCGCTGGCGTCGGTGGCGCGGTAGGTGAAGGAGTCGTCGCCCGACCAGCCGGGGGCCGGGACGTAGGTGAACGCCCCGCCCGCACCGAGGGTGAGGGTGCCGTGGGCCGGGTCGGCGAGCCGCGTCGCGGACAGGTTCGTGGTGGGGTCGTTGGCGAGGACGTTCCCGCTCACCGGGGCACCGGCGTTCGTGCTGGCGGTGTCCGCGGTGACGACGGGGCCGACGCGGATCCGGACGGTTCCGGGGGTGGGCGCGTCCCCGCCGATGTTGGAGGCGGTGTAGGTGAAGGAGTCGGTCCCGGAGAAGCCCGGGTCGGGTGTGTAGGTGTAGGAGCCGTCGCCGTTCCAGACGAGAGTTCCCCGGCCGGGCCCCGAGACGAGGGTGGCGGTGGTGGGGAGGCCGCTGTCGTTGGCGAGCACCCCCGGGGCCGTGACCACGACGGCGTTCCCCGTGCTCGTGGTCGCCATGTCGTCGACCAGGTTCGGCGGGGCCGGCGTGAGCCGCAGGGTGATGGTGACGATGCCGCCCGTGGAGGTGAGGTTGTCCCGGTCGCGCACCGTGTAGGTGAAGGTGTCCGCGTCCGTGGGGCTGGTGTTGGTGTAGACGTAGGAACCATCCGGGTTCACGGTGACGGTGCCGTGGCCGGGCTGGCTGTAGCTCTCGATGACGAGGTTGCGCCCGAGGTCGTTGGCGAGCAGTCCCGGAGCCGCGACGGTGAGGGTCCCGCCGAGCTGGATGGTGACGGTGTTGACGACCGGGGCGGGGCTGACGGTGACGGTGACCGTGGCAGTGGCGGTGACGCCCGTGGGGTCCGTCGCGGTGTACGTGAAGGAGTCGACGCCGGAGAACCCGGCGGTCGGGGTGTAGGCGATGCGCCCGTTCGACTGGACGGCGGCGATGCCGTGGGCGGGGGCGCTGCGGACGGTCGCGGTCAGGGTCGTGCCCAGGTCGTTGCCGAGGACGTCGACGGTGACGGGGGTGCCCGCGGTGGTGGTGGCGATGTCGTCGGCCGCGCGCGGGTTGATGGTGAGGCTCACGACGGCGTCGGCGGTGAGCTGCGCGGCGTCGGTGACGCGGTAGGTGAAGGAGAACCGCCCGGACGCGCCGGGGGCGGGGACGTACGAGAACGAGCCGTTGGGGGCGAGGACCACGGTGCCGCGCGCGGGCTGCGTGAGCAGGGTGGCGACGAGCCCGACGCCGCGGTCGTTGGCGAGGACGCCGTCGGCCACGTCGGTGGCGATGTTCGGTGCGATGCCGTCGGAGCCGAGGGCGGTGGTGTAGGTGTCGTCCACCGCGGAGGGCCCGACGACGATCGTCACGGTGGCGTCGCTCTTCTGACCGAAGCCGTTGTTGCGGACCGAGTAGCCGAAGGAGTCGGCTCCGGAGAACCCGGGCCTCGGGGTGTAGGTGAAGGAGCCGTCCCCGTTGACGACGACTGTGCCGTTCGACGGGTTGGTCCTCGGCTCCGCCACGAGGTTCGTGCCGGTGTCGTTGACGAGGACGCCGCGCGCGGGCACGACCAGCGGGGTGCCGGCGCGGGTGGAGTAGGAGTCCGGTGCCGCGACGGGCGCGGCTGCGGCGGCGGCGCTGGTGGCCCACGGCACCGTCGTGGCGGCGAGCAGGAACGTGGTGGTCGCGGTGGTGGCGGCCACGACGCGGCGGGTGCGGTGCGGCACGGGCCCTCCCCCTCTCACGGTTCCAGTCGCTTCGCAGGTCGTCGGATCCGGCCGGGCGGCTCTTGAGCCGCGAGGGAACCGGTTGCGGCAGACGGGTGACGGACGCCCTCCGTTCGCCGCGCCCGTCCGCCCGGCGCGTCAGCGCGGCAG
This sequence comes from Kineococcus xinjiangensis, assembly GCF_002934625.1. Taxonomy (GTDB): domain Bacteria; phylum Actinomycetota; class Actinomycetes; order Actinomycetales; family Kineococcaceae; genus Kineococcus_A; species Kineococcus_A xinjiangensis. The sequence goes on from NZ_PTJD01000011.1 coordinate 14,992, forward strand.
GAGCCCGCGCACCTCGTCGATCACCCGCGGGTCGATGGCGTCCTCACCGCCGAACACGAGGGCGCGGCGCACCCCGTCTCCCGCCGTGAGGCCGGCCATCGCCCGGCGCGTCGAGGGGTCGAGCGTCCCTGCGGGGGTCAGCAGCAGCGGGCCTCCGTAGGCGCTCATGGCCGCGGCCCCGACGAGCGCGTCGGGCCAGGTGGCCCCGGTGGCGATGCCGACGACGCGGGGCGCGGGTGCTGCACGGGCTCCGGTGACGGCCGATGCGGGCGCGGTGAACCGGAGGGCGAGGAGCCGGGCGGTGTCGTAGCGGTCGGCACCGACGACGGCGCGCCCGGCGGCGGCGGGGAACGCCCGGGCGGCGACCCCACCGACGGGCACGACCCGGTCGCCGGTGGGGTCGTGCACCGCGAGGTGGGCGCGGGTGGTCTCGGGCATCCGCTCGCCGTCGGTCAGCAGCACCACGCCCCCGGAGTGCGCGGCGAGCGCGGCCACCGTCAGCCCGTCGGGGAAGTCGGTGCCGGAGGCCAGGTAGGCCGGGCCGCGGTCGCCGTGCGCGCGCAGGCGCTCGGCGATGGCGGTGGCGGTCTCGTAGCGGTCGGCCCCGCCGACGCGGACGATGCGGTAGCCGCCGTCCAGCCGCTCGACGGCGGCGTGGACCTGCGCGGAGAGGGCGCTCTCCCCGCCGAGGAGGTAGACCGTGCCGCCGGGGGTGACGACGCGGCGCAGCTCCTCGGCGACGGCGGGGTGGAGCTCCTCGGCGGGGTTGAGGAGCAGGGGGGCGCGCAGGTGCCCGGCGAGGCGCGCGCCGCCGATGGAGTCGGCGAAGCGGGCGGAGGTGGCGAGGACGGCCGCGGTGGCGGCGCGGGGTGCGGGGAAGGCGTCGCGGGTGACGGTGACGCCGGTGGTGACCCGGTCGGGGCCGCCGAGGCGCCCCACGGGTGCGGGAGTGGGCGTGGGCGCCGCGGTGACGTGGACGTCGACGAAGCCGGTGTCGTCGCCCGGGTCCGGGTCGGCGGTGTCGCTGGAGAGGATCCCGGCGACCGCGGTGAGCGTGCCCGGCGCGGAGGGGGTGAGCGTCACGTCGAGGGTGGCGGTGGCGCCGGCGGCGAGCACGGGGATCTGCCAGGTGCCGTTCCCGCTGTCGTAGCTGCCGGTGGTGGGCACCGCGGAGCCGAGGGTCGTGCCGGCGGGAGCGAGGTGGCGCACCTGGACGGTGCGCGCGTCGGACGGGCCGGCGTTGGTGACGGCGACGCTCAGTCGCAGCGACTGCCCGGGCCGCACGTGCGGGGTGGCCGTGCCGACGCTCACGGCGAGGCCGGCGGAGGCCGTCACGGCGGCGGTCGTCGAGGCGGTGCCGTCGCCGGGGCCGGGGTCGTGCGTGGCGCTCGTGACCGCGGCCGAGGCGGTGTGCGCGGATCCCGGCACGGCGTCGGCGGGGACGGTGCCCGTGACGGTGGCCGTCCGGGTGCCCCCGGAGGCCACGGTGGGGTAGTCGCAGGTGGCGGTGGTGCCCGCGACGGCGCACGTCCCGCCGGGGGAGGCCGCCGTGACGGAGGTGACGCCGACGGGGAGCTGGGTGGTCAGCCGCGCGGCGGTGGCGGTGCTGGGACCGGCGTTGGTGAGGGTGGCGCTGTACTCGACGGGGCGGCCGGCGACGACGTCGGTGCTGGTCCGGGTGATGCCCGCGGCGAGGTCGGCCATCGCCTCGATCGCGGTGGACGCCTCGTTCGAGGTGGACGTGGAGGTGTTGCCGGAGAGGCTGTCCCGGAACTGCGTGGTGGCGTCGTTGACGAGGGTGGTCTCGAGGGCGGCGGCGTCCACGCGCACCTGGTACGAGAAGCCGCGGCTCTCCCCCGCCGGGAGGGAACCGCCCGCCGAGGCCGTGGCGCCCTGCCCGACGCGGACGCGGACCGTGCGGGTGCCGGCGTCGTACTCGCCGGTGTCGTCGCCCGCGCCGTCGGTGAGGACGGCCGGGGTGCCGCCCGCCAGCGACCGCAGGGAGCCGGGCACGAACGTGGTGTGCGCCGGCAGCGCGTCGGTCAGGACGCTGAGCTGGGCGGGGTTGCCGCCGTCGTTGCGGGCGGTGACGGTGTAGGTGAGGACGTCACCCACCCTGGCCGTGGAGGTGGCGGTGGGCGTGGCGACGGCCGTCTCGGTGACGACGCAGGCGCCGGTGCCGAAGGAGATGCTGTCGAGGAAGTTGCCCTGGATGGGGTCGTTGTACGCCGCCGACACGGCCTCGAAGGCGAACCGGGTGACGGTCTGCCCCGGTGGGACCGTGTAGAGCCCGGAGTGGGTGCCCCAGGCGCTCGTCCCGTCGCTGGAGGTCCCCTGGCTGGCGAGGGTGCCGCCCGGGGCGCCGATCAGCACCCTCATGACGTCCTGCACGTTCAGCTGGTAGAGGCGTCCGCGGTGCTGGAGCTCCCAGCGCAGCGACTGCCCCGGGGTGGTGGCGACGTCCTGGTAGAGCGTCGACGGCATGTTCGCGTTCAGCTCGGCCCACTGGTTCCCGGACCCGGCCGCGAAGACCGTCCCGCGCCAGTCCGTGAACGAGCCGCGCCAGATCTCGATCTCGCCGTCGGAGGCCGTCGTGCTCCAGCCGGGCACGTCGGCCTGGGGCAGGAGCTTGTAGGTGTTGTTGTTCCCGATCGGGTCCTCGAAGCCGCCGTTGACGAGGGCGACGGTGGAGCTGCACGCGACGGGGCTCTGCGCGGCGGTGGCGGGGACGGCGGGCACGGCGAGCAGGGCGGCGCCGAGCGCGGCGGTGAGTGCGGCGGCGACCCCGGGGCGCGTGGTTGGGGTGCACCGCGCCTTCCTGCTCGCCACGTCGATCTCCCCCTGCTCAGCGCTCTTCCCTGCCTCCCTTCGTGCGTCGACCAGTCGAGCGCCGGACCACAGGGGGTCTCATGCGGATGGCGGACCGCCGGGGCGGGTGATGTGGGCCACAGCCCACGGTGGACGCCCGCACGCGGAACCACCGGCCCCGCCCGGCGTCCGATCCCCGTGCGCCCCCGCTCCCGTGCCGCTGCCGCCGCGGTGCTCCTCGTCGCCCTGCCCGCGTGCTCCGTCGGCCAGGGCCCGCCGGGCTGGGTCGCATGGCCGGAGCCCGAGCCGGTGTGGGACCTGCCGCTCGTGCCCGGGGAGTGGGTGGAGCTGCCGCCGTCGCCGCTGGAGGCGCGCGGGCACGCCGGGACGGCCTGGACCGGCCGGGAGCTCGTCATCGGCGGCGGGCACACGTACGACCCGCAGACACTGGGCCAGACCTGCGGGGACGGCGCGCAGTGCGCCGGTCCCATGCCCGTCCCCCACGACGACGCCGCCGCCTACGACCCGGCGGCGGACTCGTGGCGGGCCCTGCCGGAGCTCTTCCCCGTCCCGCAGTCGATCTACGGCGACCCGTCGCTGGACGTCCTGCTCGATGCGGAGGCGATGACGTGGCGCCCCGAGGTGGGCACCCCGCCGATCCGCACCCTGGAGCCGGGCCGCTGGATCGGGGAGCAGTTCGTCACCGCCGGGTGGATCGAGGGCCCGAACGGGGAGCAGGACCCCCGCAAGCCCGTCGCGGTCGCCGTCTACGACGCCGGCACGGGCACGTGGCGGACCGACCCGTGGCCGTTCGCCGACCCCCACCAGCAGGAGCTCATCAGCGTCTGGACGGGCACGGAGCTGCTGCTGGTCGTGCGGGCGATCGGCTCGGGCTGCACCGGTGGCGGGGTGTGCCGGCACCTGGCGGCGTGGTCACCGGACGGCACCTGGCGCGACGTGGCGGAGTGGCGGATCGCGGAGCCGCCCCCGCCGGGCTCCGTCGAGCGGCCCGCCGAGGACCAGGCACCGGGTGTGGCGAGCCAGTTCCACCAGCTGCTGTGGGACGGGCAGCGCGTCGTCGGCGTGGACGCCAGCTCCTCCTGGCACGAGGGCCTGGAGTTCGTGGTCCTCGACCCCCGCGACGGCAGCACCAGCCCGCTGACGACGCTCGGCGAGCAGCTGGGCGGCTACCCGCGGGTGCTGCTGCACGGGCAGGACCTGCTGGTGGTGGACGGCCCCCGGGTGGCGGTGTTCGGCTCCGACGACGGGCGGTGGCGGGCGCTGCCGCCGCTGCCCGCGCAGCGACCCAGCAACGGGCGGGCCGTCGGGCTCGCCGGCGACGTCCTCGTGGTGTGGGGAGGGATGGCCGACGACCACCCCCCGGGCAGCGTGGACGAGGCCCGCGGGTGGCGGTTCGGGTTGTGAGTGGCTCTACCGCAGGGGTTTGCGCCTCGGCGGGCTCTCCACGCAGCAGGGCGGGCCCCCACGCTGTGCGTGGAGGCCCGCCCTGTGGTGCGGTGGTGCGTCAGCCGGTCAGGACTGGATGTTCACCGTGACGTCGCTGCCCGTGAGGGTGAGCGCGTTGGTCGCCGCGTCGGCGATGCCGGCCTGGCTGACGATGGTGGCCGGCAGGTCGAGCCCGGTGGCCGTCCCGACGGTGACGGTGACGACCCGGCCGGCCGCGTAGGCGGTCCCGCCGATGGTGGTGCTCCCCGTGCTGAGCACGAACGTGGTGCCGCCCACGCCGTTGACGAGGTCCACGGCGGTGCCGTCCGCGTCCCGCAGGCGCAGCGTGGCGTTGCCCGCGACGGTGACGACCTCGCTGGCGGCGACGGTGAACGTGTCACCGGCGTCCAGCAGCAGGGCGTTGCCGACGTTGCTCGCGACCCGCACGTCCGCCGCGGTGGGGGCGGTCGTGTCGTTGACGGGCGTGGTGGTCGTGGCGTTGGTCGCCGCGGCGGTCGCCCGGCCGATCTGGCCGTCGTTCACGAACGACACCCGGTAGTTGTAGGTGCCGGCCGCCACGTCGTTGTCGACGTACTGGAAGCCGGGGGCCGCCGCGTCGGCGTCGGCCGTCGGGGTGGCGATGACGGCGTAGGCGCCGACGGTGCTGCCCGTCACGGTGGCCCGCTCGACCTGCACCGCGTCGACGTCGCCGCTGAGGACGGTCGTCAGGGTGACGTCGTTGGAGTTCGCGCCGGTGCCGACGGTGAACGTCGGCGCGGCCGGGGTGGCGGGGTTGTCGTCGGCGAGGACGAAGTCGCTGCTCCCGTCGGGGTCGACCGCGAACGTGCCCGTGATGCCGTCACCGGAGGTCAGCGCCGCCTCGAAGGTGCCGAGCCCGACCGAGACGCCACCCAGGGTGAACTTGTCGGTGCTGTCGTAGGTGTAGCGCACCGTGGCGCCGGAGGTCGCCGTGGTGAAGGAGTTCGCGGCCCTGTCCACCGAGACGACCGTTCCGCCGGTGACGGACCCGGCGGCGGCGAGCGGGGCGGTGACCGTCGTCGCCCCACCGAGGCCGTAGAGCTCGGTGGCCGCTGCGAAGGTCCCCGCGGCGGTGCCGGAGGTCTCCAGGCGGATGCTGGTGCCACCGGTGGTGGCGGTGCCGCCGGGGCCGCCGTTGACGTAGACGACCGGGACCACGGTGCCGGGCGCGGTGGCGTCGATCGTGAACGTGAGGTTCCCCGCGACGGGCTGGGCGGTGGTGGTGCGCTTCTCGGTGTCGCCCTCGGCGAAGGTCGCCGCGGCGTTGTTCACCGAGGTGATGTCGGCGATGTCCGCACCGGTGGCGACGGAGAACCCGCTGGCAGCGTTGGCGTCCGCGCCGGTGAGGAACGTGACCGCACCGTCCGCACCGGTCTGGATGCTGGCCCCGTTGACCAGGGTGATGCGGTAGGTGGTGCCCGCAGTGAGGCCGGTGACCGTGTAGGTGCGGTCGTCGGCGGCGTCGTTCGGGCCCGCGGTGTCGTTGACGAGCGTGGTCGTCACGGCGGTGTTCGGCGCCACGGCGATGGTGCCGAGCTGGCCCGCTCCACCGGCCGCCTCGGCGGCCTCGACGACGGCGACGGGCAGGACCGCGACACCGCCGATGGCGACACCGGAGGTGAGGGTGGCGGCGTTGGCCTTGAGGTAGGTCTCCGCGTCGTTGCCCAGGACCGCACCCTCGGTGAGGATGATCGGGAAGTTGTTCTTCGCCGCGTACACCGACGCCGGGAGCGCGTCGACGGGCGCGAAGCCGTTGACCAGCGCGACACCGGCCTTGCTGAACCCGAAGGCCGCGGTCTGGGCCACGTTCAGAGCCGTCTCGGCGCGGTCGGCGCCGGCGATGCGGGTGACGGTGATGCCCTGCGCGGCGAGCGCGTCGCGGACGGCGACGGACACCGCCGCCTCGCCACCGAGGATGGTGACGTTCTTGATGCCCTGGGCCTTCAGCCCGGCCAGCGCGAAGCTGTTCAGGGAGCCCGTCTGGGTCAGGTAGATCGGGGTGCCGGTCTTGGCCGCCACCGGGGCGATGGCCAGGGCGTCGGCGAAGACGTCACCACGGGCCAGGAACGCCGAGGTCGGGGCGGTACCGCCGCGGACGGCCTGCGCCTGCGCCGCGATCTTGGCGGCGGTCTCGTAGCGGTCGCCGCCCTGGATGCGGTTCTTCGTGGTCACCGAGGCGGGCAGCGCGTTCAGGACTGCCTCGGAGATGGCGTTCGTGCCGCCGACGGCCCAGACCGTGGTCGGCTTGAGGGCGTTCAGCGCGGCGAGCGTCTCGGCCGGGATGCTGCCGGACTGCACGTAGAGGATCGGTGCGGTGGTGCCCGCGAGGGCGGCGGCGCCGAGGGCGTCGACGGCGTTGTCACCGTTGGCGATGACCACGTTGGTGGCACCGGTGGGGAAGGTCGCCGTCGCCACGCTCGCGGCGGTGGCGAAGCGGTTCTCCACGTTCGCGGGACGGGTGAGGTCGAAGGTGGGCGTCGCCTCAGCGGCCACGGCGGTGAAGCCCACGCCGGTCAGACCCACGAGGGCGGCGACGCCGGCCCCGATACCACTCCGGCGCAACCTCGAGGTTGCAGCAGACACGATGCCTCCATGGCGGTGTGCGGTGCGGTCCCCCCCATGGGGACCAGCTCAGTCGTGCGACGACCGCCCCACTTCCCTTGACAGGGGCCCCCGGGGCGGTCATGCGCAACGTACACCGCTGTCACACCGGCCACAGGCGAACCGGGGAAGTGGGTGGGTGGAGGAGCGATGGTGGGGTGGGGCTGACGGGACCGACGCCCGAGCCGCGAAAGGCCAGAGGCCCCGATCTCCGGAGAGATCGGGGCCTCTGGGGTCCACTCAGCAGCGAGCAGGATCAATCATCAGGGAGCGATGACCGTGTCGGCGTTGCTCTGGTTCGTGCCACCGGTGAAGGCCGTCGGACCGGCCACAGCCACTGCGGTGGCAGCGTTGGCCGACGCCGCGGTGACACCCAGCGTGGAGGTGGCGGCGTCGATCGCTGCCTCCACCTGCCCCTGGGTCGCCGCGACCGCAACACCCGCACTGTCGGTCGGGAGGGTCACGGTGATGACGTCGCCTGCTCGCGCGGCCGACAGGGCCACGCTGTTGCCACTTCCCTGCACGAACTGGATGCTCAGGGAGTTGCCAGCCGTACCGGCAGCGTTGGCCGTGGCCGTCACGCCCTGGATGAGAGCGCTGGCAGGCGTTGCCGCAACGACGGGCGTCTGTCCGGCGTTCCAGGCGTTGCCCGCCGTGTCGGCGATGCCCGCGGCTGCCCTCACGGTGAGCGGGTAGGTCGCCGGGAGCGCAGTGGCCAAGGTGGCCCCGATGGGAGTGGGGTTTCCGGTCAAGGTGATCGTCAGAACCCGGTTGGCCGTGTACGTCCCGGCGTCGCTGCCCTCGGCGATGGTGACCGACGCAGCGTTGAGCGCGAAGGTGGCGTTGGTTCCATTGGTGAGCTGGTAAGTATCGCCCGCACTGTCGGTGAAGCGGATGGCGGCGGTGCCGGTGGCCGTGACGTCCTCGTTGAAGATGAGGCGGATCACGTCATTGGTGTCGGCGTCGGACGTGAAGCCCGCGTTCGTCACGAGCCGGTCGGAGATCGTCAGCGGGGCCGTCGTGTCCGCGGTGGGAGCGGTGGTGACGACATTGCCAGTGGTAGCCGGAGCGCCCTGGTCGCCGTCGTTGACCCCGGTGATCCGGTACCGGTAGGTGCCGGCTGCGACGTCCATGTCGGTGATGGTGGCGGTTCCGTTCGCGATCTGCGCCGCCGTCAGCGTGCCCGCCCCGGCGACGGCGGTGAAGGCACCCACGACGTCGCCGCTCACCGCAGCGCGCTCCACGATCAGCGAGTCCACGGCGTTGGCACCGAAGTTCACCGCGATGCTCACGTCGTTGCCGCCGTTGACCGTCGGCGTCAGGGTCGGCAGCCCCGGGTTGCTGTCGGTCAGGTTGAAGACGCTGCCGCCCTCGGGGTCGACGGCGAAGGTACCCGCGATCCCGTCACCGGCGGAGAGGGCCGCCTCGAAGGCGGTCAGCCCGACGGACGCACCGTCCACGGTGAAGGTGTCCCCGACGGTGTCGTAGGTGTAGCGCGACGTGACACCACCGGTCGTGATGGTGAACGAGTTGTTCGCCTTGTCCACGGCAGCCACGACGCTGCTGGCGGGGAGGCCGCCGCCGGTGGCGAGCGGGGCGACGTAGGTCATCGGTCCACCGAGGCCGAACGTCTCCGTGGCCGCCGCGAAGGTCCCCACAGCCGTAGCGGAGGTCTCCAGACGGATGCTCGTGCCACCCGTCGTGGCCGTGCCACCGGTCCCGCCGTTGATGTAGACCACCGGCACGACCGTGCCGGGGGCGGTGCCGTCGATCGTGAAGGTGATGTTGCCGGCGACCGGCTGCGTGGTGGTCGTGATGAAAGCGGTGTCAGTATCAGCGAAGGTGGGCCTCGCGTTGTTCACCGAGGTGATGTTCGCGATGTCGGCACCGACGTCGGCGGAGAACCCGCTGGCAGAGCCGGCGTCGGCGCTGCTGAGGAAGCTCACCTGACCGTTTGCGCCGACCTGGATGCTAGCTGCGTTCACCAGGGTGATGCGGTAGGTCGTGCCCGCGGTGAGGCCGGTGACCGTGTAGGTGCGGTCGTCCGTGGCGTCGTTGGCGCCCCCCGTGTCGTTGACGACCGTGGCCGTCGCGGCCGTGTTCGGCGTGACGGCGATGCTGCCGACCGCGTCGCCCGCCCCACCAGCCTCCTCGGCGGCGGTGACGACCGTCTCCGGCAGGACCGCGGTACCACCGACGGCTAGACCGGTGGTGAGGGTCGCGGCGTTGGCGGTGAAGTAGGCCTCCGCGTCGTTGCCCAGGACCGCACCCTCGGTGAGGATGATCGGGAAGTTGTTCTTCGCCGCGTACACGGACGCCGGGAGGGCGTCGACCGGGGCGAAGCCGTTGACGAGGGCCACACCGGTCTTGCTGAACCCGAAGGCGGCGGTGTTGGCGATGTTCAGGGCCGTCTCCGCGCGGTCGGCACCGGCGATGCGGGTGACGGTGATGCCCTGCGCCGCGAGGGCGTCGCGCACCGAGGTCGACACGGCGGCCTCGCCACCGAGGATGGTGACGTTCCTGATGCCCTGGGCCCTCAGCCCGGCCAGGGTGGTCGGGTTGATGGTGGCGGTCTCCGTCAGGAAGATCGGAGTGCCGGTCTTGGCCGCCACCGGGGCGATGGCCAGGGCGTCGGCGAAGACGTCACCACGGGCGAGGAACGCCGTGGTGGGGGCAGCCCCGCCACGCACGGTCGCCGCACGAGCCGCGATGTTCACGGCGGTCTCGTAGCGGTCGGCGCCCGAGACGCGGTTCTTCGTCGTCACCGAGGCGGGCAGCGCGTTGACCACGGCCTCGGACACGGCGGTGGTGCCACCGACGATCCAGGCGGTGGTCGGGTTCAGCGCCCTGAGAGCCGCCATCGTCTCGGCGGGGATGTCACCGGAGCGGACGTAGAGGATCGGCGTGTTCACGCCGGCCAGGGCGGCAGCACCCAGGGCGTCGACGGCGTTGTCACCGTTGGCGATGACCACGTTGGGGGCACCGGTGGGGAAGGTCGCCGTCGCCACGCTCGCCGCGGTGGCGAAGCGGTTCTCCGTCTGGGCGGGGCGGGTGATGTCGAAGTTAGGGGCCGCCTGAGCGGCCACAGCGGTGAACCCGACGCTGGTCAGACCCACGAGGGCGGCAACGCCGGCCCCGATACCACGCCGGCGCAACCTCGAGGTTGCTGCGGTCACGATGCCTCCAAAGGCGATGTGAAGTGTGATCCCCCCCACGGGGGCCGGCTCAGTCGAGCCCTGTGTACCGCCCTGCTCCCCCACTTGCCGGGGTCCCCTGGCGACGTCTCAAAACGTACACGAGAGTCACACCAGCAACACGGAGAGCAACCAAGATCTCTTGGCCGGGACGCACCGTAAGGATGCCTGAACGGGCTGTGACCTGCACGTTTGCCCCACACGGGCTAACATAACGATTCGGTCACGGGCCCCTCGTTGCGCCCCAGGAGCCTCATCTTCACCCATTTGCAGCAGCAGGAGAAGACTCCCGACGCACCAGTCACAACCGTCCCAGCACCCGGCACAGGGTGCCGCGCCATCCGGGTGACGGCACGCCCGGCCGCTGTCTCGACGTCAAGGAGCCCTCCCGCCGTGACGACACACACGTCATGACGGCTCCCTCCGCAGCCCCGCCGCGCCCGCGCGGCCGCTGGAGCCTCCCCCTCCTCGTGGCCGCCGCCCTCACCGCGCCCGGCCTCGCCGCCGTCCTCGACCCGGCGTTCCTCGCCACGCCCTTCCCGTGGATCCCCTTCCTCGCCTTCAGCGGCGCGACCACCCTCCTCCTCACCACCCAGGACCCCGCCGACCCGCGCCGCCGCTACGGCCGCGTCTCCCTGACGTGGGGCGCCGGCCACCTCGTGGCCGCCCTGCTCCTCCTCAGCGGCGTCGGGGGGCCCCAGGCGAGCATCGCCGTCCTCGCCGCGACCTTCGCCGGCGTGATCGTCCTCATGCAGTCCGGCCTGCGCCGCATCGCCGCCCCCGGCAGCATCCCCACCCTGCTCATCGACGCGAGCATGCTCGGCGCCGCCCTCTCCGTCGTCACCTGGCACGTCCTGTCCGCCGTCGGCGCCGTCGACGGCGGCACCGGCCTCCGGCTCGCCGTCCTGGCCCTCCTGCTCGGCGCCACCCACGTCACCGCCCGCGGCATCCACGCCGCCATCGACGACCCCCGCATGCGCGCCCCCGGGATCGCGCTGGCCGCCTGCGCCCTCGGCGAGCTCCCCGCCCTCTACGCGATCCTCACCGGCGACCTCCGGATCGGCTGGGTCGGCGCCCTCCTCGTCCTCGCCGGCACCGCCGTCGCAGGCGTCTTCTCCCCCCACCGCAGGACCGGCCTGCGCAGCGTCGCCGACGGCGCCCTCGCCGAGCACCGCCGCGAGATCGCCTCCCTCATCCCCGGCCCGCTCCTGCTCGCCGACCTCGCCTGGCTCATCGCCGACCCCGGCTCCACCACCCGCGCGCTCCTCCTCCTCTACGCCCTCACCCTCGTCCTCTACGCCGTCCGCCACTACGAGGCAGCCCGTGCCTACCTCGCCGTCGCCGGCGACCTGCGCACCCAGGCCCTGCTCGACCGCGGCACCGGCCTCGGCAACCGCCTCGCCCTCACCGAGACCCTCCGCCAGGTCAGCACCTCCGAGCGCTCCGTCCTCCTCGTGGCCGTCGAGGGCCTCGACAACGTCCGCGACGTCCTCGGCCTCTCCGCCGGCGACGCCGTCCTCGCCGCCGTCGGCCGCCGCCTCGAGGCCGCCGCACCCTGCGGCGGCGCCTACCGCAGCGGCGACGAGGAGTTCGCCGTCCTCCTCACCGGCGGCACCGACGAAGCCCGCGCCCTCGCCCCCGCGCTGCTCGACGCCGTCCGCAGCGCCCCCGCGCAGGTGCCCGCCGCCGCCCGCTTCGACCTCGACGCCACCATCGGCCTCGCCTCCACCAGCGGGCGCCGCTCCCCCGACGCCCCCGACAGCGAGCGCCTCGCCGTCCTCACCGACGCCGCCCTCGCCCTGCGCGGAGCCCGCAGCGGCGGCAGCGGCACCGTCGCCGCCTTCGACGGGGCCATCGCCGACGCCAACCGGCGCCGCCTCCTCGTCCGCGAGCGCCTCGCCCTGGCGCTGGCCGCCGGCACCCTCGACGTGCACTTCCAGCCGGTCGTCGACCTCGACACCGGCGGCGTCGCCAGCTTCGAGGCACTCGCCCGCTGGACCGACGACGTCCTCGGCCGCGTCAACCCCGTCGAGTTCATCACCGTCGCCGAGGAGGCCAACCTCGTCGTCGCCCTCGGCCAGCACGTCCTCGCCGCCGCCGTGCGGACCGCCGCCGACGCCGGGGTCTTCGCCGCCGGCGCGAGCCTCGCCGTCAACGTCTCCGTCGTGCAGCTCCACGCGCCCGGCTTCGCCGACGCCGTCCGCGCCGTCCTCACCGACGTCGGCGTGCCCGCGTCCCAGCTCACGCTGGAGGTCACCGAGTCGGTGTTCCTCGACACCGGCAGCCCCGCCGAGCGCGTCCTGCGCGAGCTCGCCGACACGGGCGTGCGCATCGCCATCGACGACTTCGGCGCCGGCCACGCCTCCTTCGGCTACCTCGGCCGCTTCCCCGCCCACGTGCTGAAGATCGACCGCTCCCTCACCAACACCCTGACGGTGGACTCCGACGGGCAGGTGATCGTCTCCTGCATCGTGGAGCTGGCCACGCAGCTCGGGATGGTCGTCGTCGTCGAGGGCATCGAGACCGCCGAGCAGGCCGTCATCTGCTCCGCCCTGGGGGCGCAGCGCGGGCAGGGCTGGCTCTTCGAGGCCGCCGTCCCCACCGAGCGCCTCGCAGAGCAGCTCGACCGGAACTTCGCCTCGGGCGGCGTCCCCGCCTGAGGGGCGCCCGGGGCCGTCCTCTCTTCCTCCGGAAAGGACCCTTTCCGGGGTCGAGAGGGCCCGTCCAGGCACGGAAAGGACCCTTTCCGGGGTTGATCGGGGCTGGGCGCCCGGGGGCCCCGTCAGTCCAGGGCGGCGCTGCGGGCCGCGGCGCGCTTCGCGTCGTACATGCGGGTGTCGGCCAGCGCCAGGAGCAGGTCCACGGTCTGCTCGTCCGCGATCCCCACCACCTCCGACACCGCCCCCACGCTCGCCGTCAGCGGCAGCACCGCCGCGCCCACCGCGAACGGCTCCGCCAGCGACCCGAGGATGCAGCCCACCAGCAGGTCCCGGTCCACCGCCGGGTCCGTCACCACCACGGCGAACTCGTCCCCGCCCAGCCGAGCCGCCGTGCCCCCCGACGGCAGGCACCGCGACAGCCGGGTCCCGACCTCCCGCAGCAGCGCGTCCCCCACCGCGTGCCCCAGCGTGTCGTTGACGCCCTTGAAGTCGTCCAGGTCCACGAACGCCACCGTCACCGGCACCCCCGACGCCACGGACTCGTCGACGGCCCGCCGCATCCGGTCCGCGAACAACCCCCGGTTGGCCAGGCCCGTCAGCCCGTCGTAGTGCGCCAGGCGCTGCAGCTCCGCCCGCTGCCGCTGCGTCACCTCCAGCAGCGTGTGGTTCTCCGCGAGGATCAGCCACTGCCGCCCCAGCACCAGGCACACCAGCACGGCGCTGGCCACCACGACCACCCGGTCCACCGTCGTCCACAGCTGCCAGACCACCATCGGCGCCGCCAGCAGCAGCGGCACGTACGGCAGCAGCACCGACAGGCGCGAGCGCCCCTCGGGCACCGGATCACCGCGCGGGTCGTCGTGGCGGGCGGCGGCGGCCAGCCCGAACAGCGCGAACGCCCCCAGCCACGCGTAGTCGGACGCCCCGCCCGTGGCGTACCCGTCCAGGGAGAAGTCGTAGGTGAAGCCGGCGTCCCCCGCCAGCATCAGCGCTCCCCCCGCCACCAGCAGCCGGGCGGGCACCGAACGCGGGTTGCGCAGCAGCGACAGCAGCAGCACCGTCAGCAGCACGATGTCGGTGACCGGGTAGGCCAGGGAGAAGAGGAGCGGGACCACCTCCTCCGCGGTGGCCACCATCGCGTCGAGGGAGAGCACCCACGCGGTGCAGAACAGGGCGCAGGCCATGACGAGGCCGTCGGCGAGGGTCCGCAGCCGCAGCCGCCACGTGCCGTAGCCGCGGTGCACGTACAGCGCCGACACCACGGACAGCACGGCGAAGCCCATGAAGCCGGCGTCGGCGACCGACGGGAAGGGCGCCGCGTCGCCGCGCACCACCTCCCGCCACGCCCAGACGACCTGCCCGGCGGTCCAGCACAGGCACGCCGCCCCCATCAGCACCCACGACTGACGGCGGGCGGACAGCGCGCCGAGATCGTCGAGCTGCCGCCCCACGCGCAGGCAGGCGAGGCCCGCGACGAGCGCGACGGCGGCCTCCGTGACACCGAAGAGGGCCTGCTCGGCCACGGGCACGCCGACGAGGAGGGCGTCCCCCACCACGACGAGGACGAGGAGCAGCGCCACGAGGCCGGCCCGCAGCCGCGCCCGGGCGCCGCGCCCGTCCCAGGAGGGTGCCCGCACGGCTCCTGCTCGCACTCCCCACCCCCTGCACCCACCTGCACCCGCCTGCGCCAAGCCAACAGCATGACGCGCCCGAGCGTCACGCGGGGTAGATATAGGCACAACTGTGCGTCGCCAAAGGTGGGCGTCTGCCCATCCCGCGCCCGGTTGGGCCGCCACCACCGGGGTACTGCCGCCGCATGCCCGCCCCCCGCGCCCTGGAGCTGACGTTCATCGGCACCGCCACGGTGCTGCTGCGCTACGGCGACCTCACCCTCCTCACCGACCCCAACTTCCTCCACCGCGGCCAGTACGCCTGGCTCGGCAAGGGCCTCGTCGCCCGGCGCCTCACCGACCCCGCCCTGCGCGTGGAGGAGCTCCCGCCCCTCGACGGCCTGCTCCTGTCCCACCTGCACGGCGACCACTTCGACCGCGTCGCCCGCCGCGGCCTGCGCAGCGACCTGCCCGTGCTCACCACCCCGCACGCGGCCCGCCGCCTCGCCGCCTGGCACGGGATGACCGACGTGCGGGGGCTGCGCACCTGGGAGAGCGCGGAACTGGTGTCCGGCGGGACGCGGGTGCGGGCCACCGCCGCCCCGGGACGGCACGCCCGCGGGGCGCTGCAGGGGGTGCTGCCGCCGGTGATGGGCTCCCTGCTGGAGTTCGGGCCCGCCGGCGGGGGCACCGAGTTCACCCTCTACCTCACCGGCGACACCCTGCTGGTGGAGGAGATCCGCGAGATCCCCCGCCGCTACCCGGGCATCGACGCCGCCGTCGTCCACCTCGGCGGCACCACCCTGCCGGGCGGCCTCGTGGTGACCATGGACGGGGCGGAGGGTGCCGACCTCGTCGACCTGGTGCGCCCGCGGCAGACCGTGCCGGTCCACTACGACGACTACGGGGTGTTCCGCTCCCCGCTGAGCGACTTCCGGGCCGAGGCGGAGCGGCGCGGCTGGGCCGACGACGTGCGGTGGGTGGCGCGCGGGGAGACCGTGACCCTGACCTGAGGCGCGGGCGCGGGGACGTTGCGCAGGCGACGCGCCGGCGTGTCACGGCCGAACGTCCCCGCCTCAGCCCTGCCCGCCCGACATGGGGACGTTGCGCAGGCGGCGCGCCGGCGTGTCACGGCCGAACGTCCCCGCCCAGCCCCGGCGCGGCCGGGCGCGGGAGGGTCAGGTGCCGTCGGGGAAGACCGGGCACTCGCCGCGGTCGAACGCAGCGGCGTCCTCGGGGTCGATCTCCACCCACACCAGCTTCCCGTGCGGGGTGCTCTCCACCCCCCAGCGCGAGCTCAGCGTCTGCACCAGCAGCATCCCCCGCCCCCCGGTGTCCGAGGGCCCCGCCGTCGCCAGCTGCGGCGGGCGGGGGCTGGAGTCCGTCACCTCCAGCCGCAGCGCCGACTGCCGCACGGTGCACGTCAGCGTGGCGGGCGGGGTGGCGTGCAGCACCGCGTTGCCCACGAGCTCGCTCACCAGCAGCGAGGCGAGCTCCTCCATGCCCGGCGGCGGCGCGTCGTCGAGCACCACCTCCCGCACCCGGCGGCGCGCCATCGAGGGGGCGCGACCGTCCGCGGGCAGCTGGATGATGCGACGGGGCTCTGGCTCCACGCCGACCTGTTACCCAGCGCGCCCGGCATCTCACACCTGCGGAACGCCGCCGGGCGGGCTCAGGCCTGCGCCGCGCCGCCCCCGGCGGGCCGGTCGCCGTCCTCCACCGGGCGCATCCCCAGCGCCAGCAGCGGCTCGGACATCGCGCGCTGCCACCACGCCACGCCCCCGGCGAGCACCAGCAGCAGCGCCACCAGCGCCAGCGGCCAGGAGTCCCACCAGAAGGCCAGCACGACGAGGACGATGCCCGCCGCGGGCAGCACCACCGGCGGCACCTTGTTCCACCAGGTCGGCTGCAGCGTCGCCGCCGCGTACCACCACGCGACCACGGCGACCCGCTCGTCCGGGTGGCGGCGTCCCCGCCGGGCCAGCGCCAGGGCCTCGCGGCGGTCCTCCGGCGCCAGGGCGTGGAACGCCCGCGCGGCGTTGATGCGGCGCTCCCTGTCCATCGCTGGGCCCACCAGGGCCATGCCGTTCCTCCTGCCACCGTCGTCGGCCGCTGCGTCGTCCGCCCCGGCGGTGCGGCCGGGGACGCGGAGGGCGAGGGATTCGAACCCCCGAGGACGGGTTGGGTACCGCCCTAGCGGTTTTCAAGACCGCCGCCTTCAACCACTCGGCCAGCCCTCCCTGCGGGCGGGCCCGCAGGGCCCCAGTCTGCCACCGGAGCACGTCCGCCCCGCCCGCGGGAGACGCGGACGGGGCGGACCGAGCGGGACGGGCGGGTCAGGAGGAGAAGACCCGCACCGCCTCCTGCAGCTTCGAGGACGTCTCCGCCAGGTCCCGGGCCGCGGAGCGGATCGCGGTCAGGTCGTCGGAGGTGCGCCGCGCGGCGTCCACCACGCCGTCCAGCGTCACGACGATCTCCCGGCCGTTGTCCGCGGCCCTCGCGACGTCGCGCACCATCTCCTGGGTGGACAGGTTCTGCGTGTGCACGGCCTCGGTGATCGTGCCCTGGTACTGGTCGATGCGGCTGACGATCCCGGAGATGTCCGCGATGAGGGCGGTGGCCTGGGAGACCGCGCCCTGGATGGCGATGACCCGCCCGGAGATCTGCTCGGTGGCCTGCGCGGTCCCCTGCGCCAGGTCCTTCACCTCACCGGCGACCACGGCGAAGCCCTTGCCCGCGTCACCGGCACGGGCCGCCTCGATGGTGGCGTTCAGGGCGAGCAGGTTCGTCTGCTCCGCGATGGAGGTGATGACCTTCACGACGTCGCCGATCTCCGCGGAGGAGCGGCCCAGGTCGGCGACCGCGCGGCTGGTCGTCGCCGCCACGTCCACGGCCTCCTGCGCGATGCCGGCCACGGCGCGGGCGTTGTGGCCGATCTCCACGATGGAGTCCCCGACGCGCTCGGCGCCCTCGGAGACGGCGCAGATGGTGGCGCTGATGTCCTGGGCGCTGCCCGCCACGGCGACCGCCCGGCCGCTGGTCCGCTCGGCGTGCTCGGCGATCTGGTCGCTGCTGCGCACGAGCTGGGAGGCGGCGGAGTCCAGGTCGGCGGCGGCGGCGGTCACGTCGCGGACCACGCCGTCGGCCCG
Organism: Kineococcus xinjiangensis; assembly: GCF_002934625.1. Taxonomy (GTDB): domain Bacteria; phylum Actinomycetota; class Actinomycetes; order Actinomycetales; family Kineococcaceae; genus Kineococcus_A; species Kineococcus_A xinjiangensis. Next base: position 32,499 of record NZ_PTJD01000011.1, read on the forward strand.
GTCGAGGGTGGCGTTGAGGGCGACGGCGAGCTGCTCCAGCTCGGTCTCGCCCCGGCCCGTGTCCAGGCGCACGCTGAGGTCGCCGGCGGCGAGGACGTCGGTGGCGCGGCGGATCGGCCGCACGATGCTGCGGCCCACCGCCAGGCAGACGAGCACGCAGACCACGAGCAGGCCCAGGGCCCCGAGCGCGAGGCGCTTGGCGTCCTCGAGGGCGGCGGCGGAGACGGTGTCGACGTAGACGCCGGAGCCGACGACCCAGCCCCACGGCGCGTAGCCCGCGACGTAGGAGATCTTCGGCTGCGGCTCCTCGGCGTCCGGCTTGGGCCACTGGTAGCCCACGAAGCCGGCCCCGTCCTTGCGGACGACCTCGGCCATCTCCACGAACAGCTTCTTGCCGTCGGGGTCGGCGTTGCCGGACAGGTCCTTGCCGTCGAGCTCCGGCTTGATGGGGTGCATGACCATCGTCGGGCCCATGTCGTTGACCCAGAAGTACTCCTTGCCGCTGTAGCGCAGCGTCTTGAGCACGGCGATGGCGGCGGCCTTGGCCTCCTCCTCGCTCAGGCGGCCGGCCTCGGCCTCGGCCCCGTAGTGGCTGACGACCCCGAGGGCGGTCTCCACGACGTTGCGGGTGGCGGCCTCGCGCTCGGCCATGATCCGGTCGCGGATCTGGAAGCCGGCGATGGCTGCGACACCGGCCATCCCGATGGCGGCGACGAGGACGATGACGAGCAGACGTGCGGCGATCGACCGCACTCCCGAGTGCTTCATGAGCCACTTCCCAGACCGGGCGCCCCAGCAGCGCCACCTCTCCCGACACTGTCGGCGCACGCGCGGACCGCCTTGAGGACGGCGCCCGTCCAGGGGGAGGCGTCCTGGGATAGCGTCGCGCGACCGACCCCGAGAAGCCGGAGCCCGAGTGCGCACGATCGTCGTCCTGCCGACGTACCAGGAAGCGGAGAACATCGCCGGCATCATCGCCGCCGTGCTGGCGTCGCCGGTCGCGCCGGACGTCCTCGTGGTCGACGACTCCTCCCCGGACGGCACGGGCGACGTGGTGCGCGGCGTCGCCGCCGGTCTGCCCGAGGGCCGGGTGCGGCTGCTCACCCGCCCCGTCAAGGAGGGCCTGGGGGCCGCCTACCGGTCGGGCTTCGCGCAGGCCGTCGCCCTCGGCTACGACGCCGTGGTGCAGATGGACGCCGACGGCTCCCACCCCGTCAGCGCGCTCGTGCCGATGGCCGCGGCCCTCGCCGGCGGTGCGGACCTGGTGCTGGGCTCGCGCTACGTGCCGGGCGGCGCGGTCGACGACGCCTGGCCCTGGTACCGGCGGCTGCTGTCGCGGGGCGGCAACGTCTACGCCCGGGTGCTGCTGCGCTCGGACATCACCGACCTGACCGGCGGGTTCAAGATGTGGCGGGCGTCGCTGCTGGCCCGCCTCGACCTGGACTCGCTGACCGCCGCCGGCTACGCCTTCCAGATCCAGACGACCCTGGCCGCGCTGGAGCTCGGCGCCCGCACGGCGCAGGTGCCGATCCTCTTCACCGAGCGCACCCGCGGCTCGTCGAAGATGTCCCGCTCGATCGTCGCCGAGGCGATGGTGGCGGTGGTGCGGATGCGCCGGCACGGGGCGAAGCTGCGCTGACGGCGCCGCCCGCGGTCCCCACCTGCGGGGACGCTCCGCTCCGGTCGCGGGCCGGGAACCGCGGTGGGACCCTGTGCGCCACCACCGGGCAGCGCAGATGCCGTCCGGCGATCGTCGAACGGGGCGGCGGTCCGCCGCCCCGTGCGCGGAGGGGGGCCCGTCGTGGACCACGCCGGAGCCGTCCCCCTGCCGGTGGTCACCGGCACCCCCGCCGCCCCCCTGCTCCACACCGCGGCGGCCGTGCGGCGGGCCACGGCGCTGCAGCCCATCGTCGAGCTGTCCACCGGGCGGGTCGTCGGCCTGGAGGCGCTCAGCCGGTTCAGCACCGCCGGCGGGGAGCCGCTGCGGCCCGAGCGGGTCTTCGCCGAGGCGCACCGGCGCGGGGGCGGCGCGGAGCTGGAGCACCTGGCGCTCACGGCGGCGCTGGCCCTGCTGCCCTGCGTGCCGGCGGGCCGCTACCTGTCCGTCAACGCCTCCCCCACCGTGCTGCTGCACCCGCGCACCGTCCCCCTGCTGCTGGCGGCGGAACCGCAGCGCCTCGTGGTGGAGGTCACCGAGCACGAGCCGGTGCAGGACTACCGGGCGCTGCGCGCGGCCCTGGACGTGCTGCGCGGGCACGGGGCGCGGATCGCGGTGGACGACGCGGGCTCCGGCTACGCCAGCCTCCAGCACGTCCTGCACCTGGCCCCGGAGGTCGTGAAGCTCGACATCGCCTTCGTCGCGGGCATCGACACCGACCCGGCACGCCGCGCGGTGACGCGGGCGCTGGTGGGCCTGGCCGCCGAGGTCGGCGCGACGCTCGTCGCCGAGGGGGTGGAGCGCGCCGCGGAACTCGCCGTGCTCCTCGACCTCGGCGTGGCCTGCGGGCAGGGGCACCACCTCGGCCGGCCGCTGGTGGCGGCGCCTCCGGCGCGCAGCGACGGGGGAACGGCGGCGGCGCCCGCGGACGACGACGGCCCGGCACCCCTGTGGGGGTGCCGGGCCGTCGGGGACCTGCCCGTCGAGGACCCGGTCCTCGGCAGGTGACGCTCGTCAGAACGTGACGATCGACAGGCCGCCCTTGCCGTAGCGGGACACGCTGACCGTCAGGTCCACCCGGCTGCCCTTGCGGGTCGCCCAGTCGACCACGTCCGGGCGCAGCTGCTCGCCCGGGCGGTAGTACGCGTGCAGCTTCAGGTGCGGGGCACCCTCCAGGTTGAACAGCGAGGCCATGATGTTGAGGACCTCGCCGGCGTTCTGGTGGAGGTTGTCGGGCATCTCGCGGTCCTCGATGGCCGCCTCGCTGGCGCCCGGCGGGAGCAGGCCGATCGCCGCGCCGCAGTGGGCGGCGAGGTCGAACGACATGACGGCCACGGCGGCCGACTTCAGCCGGTCGTCCACGTAGAGCGCCACCGTCGTGCCCGGCTTGCCCCCCGGGGGGACCTCCGGGCCGGGGGCCACGTCGACGTCGCGGTTGAGCAGGTCGGACAGCAGGTTGCGGACGGCCAGGTTGGTGGGCAGGGGGCTGGGCATGCCCTCCTGCCACTTGACCGCCGGGCCGGTGCTCTGGGAGACCTGCTGCTGGGCGTTGGACTTGCCCAGCACCGGCTCCAGGGCGTCGGCGAACTGCTCGGGGGTGAAGGGCTTGGCGATGAGGAAGAGCGCCCCGGCCGCGGCGGCCTTGTCGCGCATCTCCTGCGAACCCTCCGAGGTGACGAACCCGAAGGGCACCGTGTCCCCGCCGGCCCGCAACGCCTGGAGCATCTCGATGCCCGTGCGCTCCGGCATGTTCCAGTCGGACAGCACGATGTCGGGGTTCTCGTTGCGAACCACCTCGAGACCCTCCTGGCCGTTCTCCGCCTGGACGACCTCCACCCAGTCGTAGCCGGCCTGCCGCAGCGTGCGGATCACGATCTGCCGCATCACCCGGCTGTCGTCGACCACCAGCGCTTTCATGGCGCCTACTCCCGTTCCGCCTCGTTCTCCGTGCCCGCCCCGACCAGCGGAATGCTCAACTCAACCACACGATGACGCTCAGCCACCCGTCGCGCCACACGGCGTCCATGCGGCCCACCTCGGCCGCCCCGTTGCCCAGCCGGGGAGTGGCGGTGGAGAGCACCGGCAGACCCAGCGAGCCTGCGTCCGGGACCAGCGCCTTGACGTTGCCCGCGACGATGTTGGCGACCTCGCCGAGGGCGTCGTGCACCTCGTCCTCGGGCAGCGCCTCCTCCTGCAGCATCACCGCGGCCAGCGCCGAGGCCGTCGCCTGCGGCACCGTGACGGTGACGAGACCGGGGCGCGCCCCGGAGATCGACACGCTGGCGCAGAGGACGGGCCCCTCCGCCCCGATCGGCTCGAACGCCGGGTACGGCGGCTCGACCGTCGAGAAGAAGGAGTCCCACATCTGCATCACGATCTGCAGGAGCGCCTCGTCCTCGACGTAGTGCCCCAGCTCCTCGAGCTCGAAACCGGCGGTCATGCGCCCGCCACCTCGGGCAGGAGGCCGAGGAGTGCGAGCTTCTCCTCGAGCGCATCCGGAGTGAACGGCTTGATGAGGTACTCGTGGGCCCCGGCGGCCAGGGCGCGGACGATCTGCCCGTGCTCGGCCTCGGTGGTGACCATCATCATGGTCATGGTCCGGTACGCGCGGTTGGCGCGGATCTGCGTGACCAGGGTGAGACCGTCCATGACCGGCATGTTCCAGTCGATGGTGGCCAGGTCGGGCAGCGGTCCGCTCTTGAGGACCTCCAGGGCCTCGGCCCCGTCAGCAGCTTCCACCGTCTCGTAGCCCAGCTTGCGCAGGGCTCCGCCGATGATCTTCCGCATGGCCCGCGAGTCGTCGACGACAAGCGCCCTCATGCTCAGCCTCCGTTCTTCGGTCGGTGGACCGAAACTCGTCCGATGAGAGTTCGCTCCCATCCGTCGTCGACCCCCAGCGTCGTCTCCGCGCCGCCGAGGAACAGGTACCCGCCCGGGCGGAGGACCGCCCGCACGCGCTGGAGGATGTCCCGCTTGGTGGAGACATCGAAGTAGATGAGCACGTTCCTCAGGAACACCACGTCGAACTGCCCGACACCGCGGAACGGCAGCGCGAGGTTCATGTGCTGGAACGTGACCATCCGCTTGAGGTCGTCGTTGACCTGCCACTGGGTGCCCACGCGGGTGAAGTGCCGCACGAGCAGGTTGGCGGGCAGGCCCCGGTTCATCTCGAGCTGGGAGAAACGGCCGCTGCGGCCCTTCTCCAGGACCTCGTTGGAGATGTCGGTGGCGAGGATCTCCGCGCGCCAGCCCTCGGCGACGACGGAGTCCTTCAGCAGCATCGCGAGGCTGTACGCCTCCTGCCCCGTGGAGCAGGCTGCCGACCAGATCCGCAGCTGCCGGGTGGCGCCGCGGGTCTGCTTCAGGTCGGGGAGCACGGCGGTCGAGAACGCGGTGAACGGCGCACCGTCGCGGAACCACGAGGTCTCGTTCGTGGTCAGCGCCTCCACGATGTCCATCTGCTTCCGCCGGTCGAGGCCGACGCGCACACCCTCGATGTAGGCCGAGACGTCGGGTGCGCCGGCCGCCCTCGCGAGGGGGACGAGCCTGGACTCGACGAGGTACTCCTTGCCCTTCTCGAGGACGATCGCGCTCTCGCGTCGGACGAGGGTGCAGACCCAGTCGAAGGCCTGGTTCGTCAGCGGCACGTGATCACCTCCTTCCTGCGGAGAACCGGCCCGGGGCGGTGGCCGGTGGGAACGGGGTGGACGACGGGGTGGTGCGGGGGGTCACCGGCGGCGGCGGGGCCCCCGCCGGTGAGGTGGTCGATGTGCCCGCCGCCGAGCGCGGGGCCGGGGGTGCCATGGAGGCCGCACCACCGAGCCGTCGCACGATCGCGTCGGCGATGCCGTGCAGCGGGAGGATCTCGTCGGCGACGCCCTCGCGGGCGACCGCGCCGGGCATGCCCCAGACCACCGAGGTGGCCTCGTCCTGCACGAGGACGTGACCGCCGGCGCTCGCGATGCCCTTGCAGCCGTTGCGGCCGTCGGAGCCCATCCCCGTGAGGATCACGGCCAGCAGCTCGCCGCCGTAGAGGGTGAGCGCCGAGCGGAACATGACGTCCACGGCGGGGCGGCAGAAGTTCTCCGGCGGTCCCTGGTGCAGCTTCGTCACCACGTTCGTGCCCTGCCGCACGACCTCCATGTGGAAGTCGCCGGGCGCGATGTAGACGGTGCCGGGGACGACGGGCTGGCCGTTCTCGGCCTCCACGACCCGCAGCGCGCTGGCCTTGTCGAGGCGCTGCGCGTAGAGGCGCGTGAAGACCGGGGGCATGTGCTGGGTGATGAGGACGGGCACCCCGAGGTTCGGGGGGAGCTTGGAGATCACCGCGGTGAGGGCCTCGGGCCCGCCCGTGGAGGAGCCGATGACCAGGGCGCGCGCCTTCGCGCCGGGCGCGGCGGGACGCGGCCGCGGCGGCGGCGCGAACGCCGGTGCCGGCGGGCCGGAGGGGCCGGAGGGGCCGCGCTCCCGGAACCTGGGCACGAGGGCCTTGATCTTGGGGATGAGCTGCGAGCGGACGCTCTCCATGGACTCCGACACGCTGCCGACGTTGGCCGGCTTCGTGACGTAGTCGCTGGCGCCCTTGGACAGCGCCTCCAGCGCGGCGGCGGCGCCGCGCTCGGTGAGGGTGCTGAACATGACGATCGGCACGCGGCGGTCGATCTTGCGGATCTCCACCAGCGCCTGCAGGCCGTCCATCACCGGCATCTCGACGTCGAGGGTGATGGCGTCCGGCCGCAGTTGCTCGACCTTGCCGACGGCGATCTGGCCGTTGGCCGCCGTCGCGACGACCTCGATGGCGGGGTCGGTGGCGAGCACGTCGGTGATCAGGCGACGGACGACGACCGAGTCGTCCACCACCAGCACCCTGATGCGGTCCCCCACGCTGAACCCCGTCCTCAGCGGTGCACGCACCGCAGTCTCGAAAACCGCCGATCGCAGCGGACTCCCACTCCATCGGCTGCGGGCGGCGAACCCTGAAGCGCAGATGCGGACGGCTGCGTCCGGCCCGGTCCCCCGCGAGGCCCCCGCGCGCACGGAAAGGACCCTTTCCGGGGTCGAACGGGCTGGGGTCCGGCGGGTCAGTCCGGCAGGTACAGGCAGAACGGGTGCCCGGCCGGATCCAGGCAGACGCGGACGTGCTCCTGCGGCTGGAAGTCCGCGACGCTCGCCCCGGCGGCGCGGGCGTGCTCCACCGCGGCGGCCAGGTCGTCGACGGCGATGTCCAGGTGGGCCGTCATCCGCTGCTCCCCCGCCCGGGCGGGCCAGACCGGCGGCACGTGGTCGGGCTCGGTCTGGAAGGACAGGCCGGCGCCGCCGCCGGGTGCGGCCAGGACCACCCACTCCGGGGAGTCCTCGCTCACCTCCCAGCCGAGCAGGCGCCGGTAGAAGGCGGCCAGCTCCCGGGCGTCGGGGGCGCCGAGCGTGGTCGCGGTCAGGCGCAGGCGGGGCGCGTCGGGCACGGTGCCTCCTCGGGACGGACCCCGCCCCGCCCGGAAAGGACCCTTTCCGTGGCCCGGGAGGGGATCTCGACCCCGGAAAGGGTCCTTTCCGGGGAGTAGGGGGGGATCGGGGAGTCGGGGAGGGGAGTCGGGGGGAAGTGGACGGGACGGGGGTGGAGCGGGGCGGGACGAGGGCGGGATCACCGGGGCAGCGCCGCCACGTACAGCCAGCGCCCGCCCTCCTTCACGAACCGGCTCCGCTCGTGCAGCACCCCCCGGCCCTCCGCGGAGCGGTACGACGCCCGGAACTCCACCACGCCCTCCGCGTCGAGGAAACCCCCGCCGCTGCCGCCCAGCACGTCGAGGCGCACCCACGACACGTCCGGGTCCGGATCCAGCTCCGCCGGGCGCGTCGACGGGTGCCACGTCCGCAGCAGGTACGGCCCGTCCCCCACGGCGAAGGCGCTGAAGCGGGAACGCATCAGCAGCTCCGCCGTCGCCGCCTGCGCCTCCCCGGCGTGCAGGCGACCGCAGCACACGGCGTAGGGATCCCCCAGCCCGCACGGGCAGGACCGCCCACCCCCGGGCGGCACCTCCACGCCGCTCACGGCCCCACCGCCGCCACCGCGGCCGGCAGGTCGTCCAGCGCCAGCCCGTCGGACATGCCCACCAGGTCCAGGATCAGCCGCGCCGCGCTCCCCGGCGGCGCCACCACCCGGAAGGCCGCCCCGCAGCGGGCGCACTCGCGGGCCAGGCGGTCCACCAGCCGCACCCCCGAGCTGTCGCAGAACGTCACCTCGGTCAGGTCCAGCACCACCCCCGACGCCCCCGCCACCCACTCCGGCAGCCTCTCCAGCACCGGCAGCACGACGCCCACGTCCAGCTCCCCGCGGGCACGCAGGACCTCCACCCCACCCGCCCGACCGTCCGGCCCCGGCAGCACCTCCACGCCCACGGCACCTCCCCCGGTGGTCCCCACCCCAGGGATCATGCCCCAGCGTGCGCCGCACCGGCAGCGGGCGCGTGCGGCGCGCCCACGCCCGGCCCCCGCCACGTCAGCAGCAGCACGCACACGTCGTCGTGCCCGCGCTCGTCGCGCAGCAGCTCGTCCGTCAGCGCGCGCACCGACGCGGCCTCCGTGCCGCGCCCCAGCCGGGCGGCGGCCGCCTCGAGCAGCTCCAGACCCACGTCGATGCCGCGCTCGCGCCGCTCCACGAGCCCGTCGGTGCACAGCAGCACCCGGTCGCCCGGCTCCAGCCGCACCTGCGCCTCGACCCGCTCCCCGTGCCGGGCGAACGCCCCCAGCGGCGTGGAGCGCCCCTCCCACAGCAGCCGCACCGGCCCCCGCGCGGGCAGCAGCAGCGGGGGCAGGTGGCCCGCGCAGGCGTAGCGCAGCAGCCCCGTCGCCAGGTCCAGCTCGGCGTAGGCGACCGTGGACATCGCCGCCGCCTCCACCTGCTCCACGAACCGGTCCAGCCGCGCCAGCAGCCGTCCCGGTCCCGTCCCGCCCCCCGCCACCGCCCGCACCGCGCTGCGCAGCTGCCCCATCGCCGCGGCCGCACCCAGCCCGCGCCCCACGACGTCCCCGACGACCACCGCCAGCACGCCCGGCTCGCCGCCGGGGAGGAAGACGTCGTAGAAGTCGCCCCCCACCTCCAGCGCCTCCACGCCCGGCCGGTACGCCGTGGCGACGGCGTAGCGCGGGTCGTCGGGCGGGTCGACCCGCAGCAGGGAGCGCTGCAGCTCGTGGGCGACGAGGGCGCTGTGCTCGTGCAGGCGCGCCCGCTCCAGGGCGAGACCCCCCTGCCCGCCGGCGGCCGCGAGGACCTCCGCGTCGAGGGGCTCCGCCGCCGGACCGGACCTCGGGAGCAGCGAGAGGACCCCCTCCAGGGCGGTGTGCCCCCGCAGCGGCACGACGATCCGGCCCCCGCCCGAGCGGACCGCCCCGCCGCCACCGGGCAGCAGCTCCCCGCCCGGTCCACGGCCGAGCAGCTCCGCGGCCGGCTCCGGACAGTCGCCGGGCGCCTCCCCGGTGCTGCCGCGGGCGCGCAGACCGCCGTGGCCGTCCGCGACCCACACCGTGCCGGCGGCGGCTCCCGCAGCGGCCACGGCGGTGCCCAGCAGCGCCCCGGCGACGCCGTCCACCCCCACCGCGACCGACAGGGCCGCGCTCACCCGCTGCAGGGCCCGCACCCGCGCCGCGGAGCGCTCGGCCGCGGACCGGGCGGCGAGCAGCTCCCGCTCGTAGCGGACCCGCTCGCGGGCGCTGACGAGGGCGGCGTGCACGACCTCCAGCGGCGCGCCCGGCGCGGGCGCGGCCACGGCCGTGAGCAGCACCGGCAGCCGCCCGCCCGGGACCCGCAGCTCCAGCGCCACCTCCTCCACCCGCCGCTCCACGTGCAGCAGGGGCGACAGGTGCGTCTCCCAGTAGATGCGCCCGCCCGCCGTGAGCAGGTCGCTGAGGGCGGCGCGGCCCACCAGGTCCGCCGGGGCCCGCCCCAGCCAGCGCAGGGCGGTGGCGTTGGCGGCGACGACGGTCCCGTCCGCGCTCAGCGTCAGCAGCGCGCAGGGCGCCGCGTCCCAGCTCCCCCGCGCCGCGGCGGTCATGTCCGGGCGGGATCGCCGGCGGGCAGCGCGAGCACCGGGGAGGCGAGGTAGCGGCGGATCACCTCGACCAGCTCTCCCGGGGCGGACAGGACGGGGACGTGGCCCACGGCGTCCAGCACCACCAGCTCACTGCCGGGGAGGTGCTCGTGCACATAGCGGCCCACGGCCGGGGGTGCGACGGCGTCGACCCTGCTCTGCACCACCAGCGCGGGCGTCCGCACCCGCCGCAGGTCCGCGCGGTTGTCCCCGAGGAAGGTGGCCCGGGCGAAGCAGCGGGCCACGTCGGGGTCGGTGCGGCAGAAGCTGCCCGTCAGCTCGTCGCCCAGCTCGGGCCGGTCGGGGGTGCCCATGATGAACGGCGCGGTGCTGCGGGCCCAGCCGAGGTAGTTGCCGTCCATGGTCTCCAGCAGCTCCTCGACCTCCTCCCGGCTGAACCCGCCCGTGTAGCCGCGCTCGTCGACGTAGCGGGGGCTGGGGCCGACGAGGACGAGGCGCTGCACGAGGTCGGGGCGCTGCGCGGCGACGAGCACGGCGATCATCGCGCTGACGGAGTGGCCGACGAGCACGGCGGCGCCGAGGTCGAGGGCGTCCAGCACCTCGACGAGGTCCTCGGCGTAGCCCTCGACGCGGCTGTGGCGGACGGGGTCGTGGGCGGCGAGGTCGGAGCCGCCGGAGCCGACGTGGTCGAGCAGGACGACGCGGTGGGTGCTCTCGAAGGCGGGGGCGACGTGGCGCCAGACCCCCTGGTCGCAGCCGAAGCCGTGGAGCAGCGCCATCGGCGGCGCCCCCGGGGTCCCCCGCAGCGCGACGTTGTTCCGGCGCAGCACCCGCTCCCGGTCCATGGAGCCACCGTAAGTGCACGATCGATCACTGCCAACGGGCCCCCTCCTCCGGCTTCGCCCCCGGAGAGGACCTCTTCCGGGGGCGAAAGCGGGGAAAGGCGGGGAAAGCCGGGCGGCTTCAGCCGTGCAGGGCGGGCACCCAGCGCGGGCCGGTGTGCGCGGAGCGCCCCAGCAGCGCCAGCGCCGCCGGCAGCAGCAGCCCCCGCACCACCGTCGCGTCCAGCAGCACCGCGGCCGCCAGCCCCACCCCCAGCTGCTTCATGCCGAGGTCCGACATCGTGCCGAACACCGCGAACACCGCCACCATGACGACCGCGGCGCTCGTGACCACCCCGGCGGTGCGGGCCACCCCCGCGGCCACCGCCTCGCGGGCCGTGCGCCCGGCGGCGAACTCCTCGCGGACCCGGGCGACGACGAGGACGTGGTAGTCCATCGACAGCCCGAACAGCACCACCAGCATCAGCACCGGCAGCCAGCTCACCACCGCACCCGTCGACGTGAACCCGAGCAGGCCCTCCGCCCACTCCCCGCCGAAGACGACGGTGACGATGCCGAACGCCGCCAGGCAGCTGCCCGCGTTGAGGACGAGCGTCGCCAGCGCCAGCGCCGGGGACCCGAAGGACAGCAGCACCACCGCGAACGTCAGCACCAGGACGAACGCCGCCACCCACGGCAGCCGCTCCGACATCCACGCGGACAGGTCGGTGCCCTCCGCAACGCCCCCGACGGCCACCGTCGCCCCCGCGGGCAGCTCCCCGCGCAGCCGCGGGACGAGCCGCTCGCGCACCTCGGCGACCGCCTCGGCCGCCTCCTCGCCGCCCGGTGCCCCCGCCAGCGGCAGGGCCAGGACGTGGACCCGCCCGTCGACGGCCGAGCGCAGGCTGGGCGGCGTGCCCTCCGCGAAGCGCAGGCCGAGGCCGGCGGCGCCGGCGCGGGCCTCGGCGTCGGCCCGCTCCAGGGCCGCCACGGCCCGGTCCGCCCCCGCGGCGGTGGACGTCACGACGACGTCGACGGTGGCGCCGGAGTCGGGGAAGGCCGCGGTGAGCCGATCCAGCGCCTGCACGCTCTCGAAGTGCTCCGGCAGGGCCTCCGCCCCGGGCAGCGCCGTCTGCATCCCGAACGCCGGCACCGCCAGGCCCACGACCAGCGCCCCGCCGCCGAGCAGCGCCACGACCGGGCGGCGGGCGGCGACACCGGCGACGCGGCCCCACGCCGAGCGCTCCGGGTCCGCGCCGCGCGCACCCCGGCGCAGGCGGGGCAGGCGCAGCGCCTCCACCCGGTCGCCGAGGACCGCCATCAGCGCCGGCAACAGCGTCGCCGAGGCCAGCACAGCGACCGCCACGACGAGCACCGCGCCGAGCGCCAGGGACGTGTAGAGGCCGCCCGCGACGAGCATCCCCGCCATGGACACGACGACGGTGGCGCCGGAGACGACGACCGCCCGGCCCGACGTGCGGGCGGCCAGCAGGATCCCGTCGCGCACGGAGGCGCCCTCGGCACGCGCGGCGCGGGCCCGGCGCAGCACGAACAGTGCGTAGTCGACACCGACGGCGAGGCCGATGAGCAGCGTCAGGCTCGCCGCCTCGGGCGCCACGGGGCGCACGCCCGACACCAGCGCGGTCAGGCCGAGGGCGACGACGACGGAGACGAGGCCGAGGACGACGGGGACCAGTGCGGAGACGAACGATCGGAACGCCAGCAGCAGCACGAGCAGCGTCAGCGGGATGCTCAGCAGCTCCGCGCGGTGCAGCTCGGCGGTGACCTGCTCACCCACCTCGCGGTCGATGGAGCCGGGGCCGACCTGGCCGACCTCCAGCTCGGGGTGGGCCGCGGCGAGGTCCGCGGTCCGCTCCAGCGCGCCGGCCACGTCCTCCTGCGCGGACTCCCCGACGGGGGTGTCCAGCAGCAGCGGCACGGCGTAGGTGCGCCCGTCCGCGGACAGCGTCCCCTCCCCGACGCCCGTGACGTGCGGGGCGCCGCGGTAGGCGTCCACGGCCTCCGCGTGCAGCCGCTCCAGCGTCGCGGGGTCCATCGCGTGCTGCGCGGTCAGCACCAGCGTCTCCTGCTGCGGCCGGCCGAAGTCGGCCCCCTCGAGGGCGGCGGCGGCCGCGCGGGAGTCGCCGACCAGCTCGTCCACGGGATCAGTGGTCGTGGTCCCCCGGCCGATGAGGAGCACGGCGGCGGCGACCAGCAGCACCCAGCCGAGCAGCACCCACCAGCGGCGCTCGATGCTGAACCGGGCCGCTCCACCGCCCCGGGGCGGGACCGGGGGCAGCGGTGGGCCGGCGGCGGGGCGCGCGCGGGGAACGGTCGGGGCGGGGCGCTGGGGCGCGGACTGCGAGGGCACGGGAACCTCCGGCTGGGCGGGCGTCGCGGGGACGCCTGGAACCCTCCCGCCCGTGGTGGTGCCGGGTCGCTGGTGCGCGCACCCGTCCCGGGGTGGGGCCAGCCCCACCCTCCCGCCCGGGAAGGGACCTCCCGGCGGGGTCGAGGGCTACCCCTCGTCGGCCAGCACGGCCTCGGACAGGTGCCAGCGGCGCAGCAGCCGGTCGTACGTGCCCCGCTCGTCGAGCTCGGCGAGCGCGTCGGTCAGCAGATCCCTGAACCGGAAGTCGGAGGGCGGCACGGCGACGCCGAAGACGACGGGCAGCTCCGGTGCGGTGTCCATGACGCGGTAGTGGCTGCGGGTGCGGGGGTTGGTCATCAGGTGCGCCGCCTGCGCGTGGTCGGTGACCAGCGCGTCGGCCTGGCGGGTGCGCAGCTGCAGCAGGGCGTCGGCGTTGGAGGGGAACTCCTCGACGCGGATCCCCTGCTCGCCGCAGTCCAGCGCCGCCTCGCGCAGGACGTCCACCTGCGCGGTGTCCCGCTCCACGGCGACGACGAAGCCGCACAGGTCGTCGAGGTCGGTGACGCCCACGATGGTGTGCCGCTGGACCAGCAGCGACGTGGGCGTGGCGAGGAACGGGACCACGTCGGCGTGCAGGCCGGCCGCCGCCGGGGCGCCGGCGGTGGTGAGCGCGACGTCGAAGCGGGGGATCCCCGTGCCCCCGGAGTCCCCCTCCCCCATCCGCTCCGGCAGCCCGGCCAGGACCTGCCGGGGCGGGACCACGACGAGCTCGAAGCGCACCCCCATCAGGCGCCCGAGCTCGGCGAGCAGGTCGGGCGCGAAGCCGACGACCCGGCGCCCGTCGGCGTCGAAGGAGCTCAGGGGCCGGTGCGAGGCGTCCGTGGCGACGCGCACGACGCCGCGCTCCAGCACGTCCGGGGGCAGCCGCTCGTGGAGGGCGGGGTCCACGGCGGTCGCGGGGGGCGCACTCTGCACCGCCCCGCACGCCGGCACGAGCACCGCCAGCGCCGCGGCGAGCGCCAGGGCCGCGCCGGCGCGCCGTGTCGCACGCACCTTCCTCACACCCTCGCCGGGCGCGGGGCGGGCACGGGACCGCCGCCGGGCGCGCCACCCGCCTCGGGCGGGTTGCCCGGGATGGCTCCGTAGATCACGACACCGCCGTTGGCGCCGTGCTTGCCCTTGTACATCGCGGCGTCCGCGTGGCGCAGCAGCTCCTCCATGGAGTCGCCGTGGTCCGGGTGCAGCGCGCCGCCGAACGTGGTCTGCACGGGCAGGACGTGCTCGTCGATCGAGGTGTCCTCGTTCACCGCGCACCGGACGGAGGTGAGCAGCTCGTGCGCCTCGGCGATGGTGGCGACCCCGGGCAGCAGCACGGCGAACTCGTCACCGCCGAGACGGGCGACGGTGTCGTCGGTGCGCACCGCGCCGGACAGGCGCTGGGCGATGACCTGCAGCAGCACGTCGCCGGCGTGGTGGCCGAGGGTGTCGTTGACGGACTTGAAGTGGTCGACGTCGATCAGGGTGACGAGGCCGGGCTGGCCCTTGCGCAGGTCGCGCTCCACGGCGGCGCGGAAGGCGGCGCGGTTGGGCAGGCCGGTGAGGCTGTCGTGCAGGGCCTGGTGCTCCTGCCGGCGGGCGAAGCGGCGCAGCTGCCGGGTGGAGGACCAGGAGATCAGCGCCAGCACGAGGTAGAGGACGCCGAGCGCCGCACCCAGGCCCCAGTACAGCCGCCGGGTGTCCTCGCGCAGCTGCGCCTCGATGCTCTCGTAGGGCAGGAAGACCTCCAGCACCCCGACGGCCTGGTTGTCGGCGTCGGGGGTGATGGGCTGCAGGACCCGGATGACGTTCACCTCGGGGGCGTAGGGGTCGGGCACGATGGCGGCGCCGACCGTGCCGCCGGCCGCCGCCTCCACGTCGGCGTCGCGATTGACGAGCTTCCCGTCCGTGTTGCTGATCCCGTCGTCGGCGAAGACCACCCGCCCGCCGAAGGTGCGCAGCCGCAGGTGCAGGACGGAGTCGTGGAAGACCGCGAGGTCGGTGGCGGCGCGCAGCCGCTGCTGGGCGGCCGGGGAGATGCCGCTGGCGATGCTGGCCCCCTCGCCCCGCAGGGCCGGCGCGACCGCCACCTCCTCGATGACGGCCGCCTGGGCGCGCCCGAGCTGCAGGCCCTGCTGCACGGCCTGCTGCTGGTACGTGTGCACCTGGACCGCACCGAGGCCGAGGATCGGCACCAGGCTCGCCGCTGCGTAGATCGCGAACAGGCGGGCCCCGGCACCTCCGCTGCGGCGCGACGGTCTCATGCACAGGTCATCGGGTGCCGCCGCTTCGGGCTTGAACGGTCTGCTCGAACGGTTCAGCACCGCCGGCCGCGCCCGCGCGGGGGTGGGGACAACCCCACCCGGGGGACGGGTGCCCGCACTGCTCCGCCGGCGGCTCCCGCGGACCTACTGTCGGTGGCGTGAGCACCCCCGCACTCCTCCCCGGCCCCTGGCGGCCCCTGCCGGCCCGGCTGTGGCTCGACGGCTGGTGGGCCGTCTGCCACCTGGCCCTGACGGTGCTGCTGCTGGGCTGGTACGTGACGCTCTTCGTCCTGCTGGTGCTGGGCACCGCCCTGACGCCGGTGTTCCTGACGGGGGTGCCGCTGCTGCTGCTGGCGCGGGTGGGCATCCGGGCGTCGCAGTGGGTGGAGCGCTGGCGGCAGGAGGCGCTGCTCGGCGAGGCGATGCCCGCCCAGCCGGTGCGGGTGTCGCCGGATGCGAGGCCGTGGTGGCGGCGGTGGCTGCTGGACGCTCAGCCGTGGCGCACCGGGCTGCACCTGCTGCTCGTGTCGACGTACGGGGCGGTGGCGGCGGGGGTGGTCGTCGGCCTGACCGGCGCCGCGCTGGGCGCCCTGGCCGCGCCGCTGGCGGCGGGCGGGGACCTGGCCTGGCCGTTCGTGCAGCCGGCGCTGCCGATGCCCGTGCCCGTGCCGGTCGTCGTGGTGGCCGCGGTGCTCCTGCTGCTCCTGGTGCCGCTGCTGGCCCGCGCGCTCGTCGTGCCGGAGACCGCCGCGGCGCGGGCGCTGCTGGGCCCGACCCGCAGCGCGCGGGAGGCCGTCCTGGAGCGGCGGGTGGAGTCGCTGACGGTGACGCGGGAGCGGGCCGTGGACTCGGTGGAGGCGGAGCGCCGCCGCATCGAGCGGGACCTGCACGACGGCCCGCAGCAGCGGCTGGTGGCGCTGGCGATGCAGCTGGGGATGGCGCAGCGGGCGCTGGAGCGCGACCCGGCCGCCGCGCAGCGACTGCTCGACAAGGCCCACGGCACCGCCAAGGAGGCGATCTCGGACATGCGGTTCGTGGCCCGCGGGATCCATCCGCCCGTCCTCACCGACCGGGGCCTCGACGCGGCGCTGTCGGCACTGGCGGCGAGTTCGGCGGTGCCGGTGCGGGTGGACGTCGACCTGGACCCGGCGCGCGACGGGCGGCCCTCGGCGACGTCGGAGGCCATCGCCTACTTCTGCGTCTCCGAGGCGCTGACGAACGTCGCCAAGCATGCCGGCGCGACCCGCGCCCACGTGGAGGTCCGCCGCGACGGGGACCTCCTGGTGCTGCGGGTCAGCGACGACGGCGTGGGCGGGGCGTGCCCGTCGGAGGTGCCCGTGCCGGCCGGAGTGTCGGGCTCGGGCCTGCGGGGGCTGGCGGACCGGGTGGCCTCCGTCGACGGCTGGATCCACCTGGACAGCCCGGTGGGCGGCCCGACGGTCCTCACGGCGGGCCTGCCGTGGGACCGGCGGGACGGATCCGGGTCGAGGGGCGGTGCGCGGTGAGCGGTTCCGGGAGCGCGGCGGGTGCCGCGCCGCTGCGGGTGGTGCTGGCGGAGGACTCCGTCCTGCTGCGGGAGGGGCTGGTGAGCCTGCTCACCGCGGAGGGCGTCGAGGTCGTGGCGGCCGTGGACCGTGCGGAGGACGTGCTGCGCGCGGTCGCGGAGCACTCCCCCGACCTGGCGGTGCTGGACGTGCGGATGCCACCGACGTTCACCGACGAGGGGATCCGCGCGGCCCTGGTGGTGCGGGAGCAGCACCCGGGCACGGCGGTCCTCGTGCTCTCGCAGTACGTGGAGGAGCGCTACGCCACGGACCTCGTCGCGGGACGCGCGACGGGCGTGGGCTACCTGCTGAAGGACCGCGTCGCCGACGTCGACCAGTTCGTCCGCACCCTGCACCACGTCGCGGCCGGCGGGACGGCCGTGGACCCGGAGGTCGTGGCGCAGCTGCTGTCGCGGGTGCGCCGCGACGACCCCCTGGGCCGGTTGACCCCGCGGGAGCTGGAGGTCCTGCAGCTCATGGCGGAGGGTCGCTCGAACTCCGCGGTGGCGGCGCACCTGTTCGTGACGGACAAGGCCGTGGAGAAGCACGTCTCCAGCATCTTCGCGAAGCTCGACCTGCCCCCCGCGGGCGAGGACCACCGCCGCGTCCTCGCCGTCCTGCGCTACCTCGGCACCGCCGCGCACGGCGGGGCGAACCCCTGGAGGAACCCGTGAGCACGGACACCGGCCGGATCGGCACGCAGGGCGCGTTCGCCGTGCCCGTGGAGGAGCTGCCCCCGCCGCGGCCGCGACGGGGCGGCCGGGCCGTCGCGGCGGTGCTCGGCGCGGTGGTGGTGGGCGGGGTGGCGCTGTCCGCCTTCGGGACCATGGCGAGCACGAGCAGCACGACGACGCGGGAGTTCCCCGGCGCGGTGACGTCCCTGGTGGTCGTCACGGACACGGGGGAGGTGCGGGTGCGCGAGGTGCCCGGGCGCTCGGGGGCGCAGGTCGTGACGACGCTGAGCGGGTACCGCTCGGGTCCGTCGGCGGACGCCGGGCTGACGTCGGGGACGCTGTCCCTGACGGGGGGCTGCGAGGGCTCCGCGTGGCCGTTCCCGTGCTCGGTGTCGTTCGACGTGGAGGTCCCGCCGGGGACGGACGTGGACGTGGCGTCGCACACCGGGGACGTGGACCTGGCGGGGACGTTCCCCGAGGTGCGGGCGGCCCTGAGGACGGGGGACCTGGTGTGGCGCGACGCCGCCGGGGAGTCCGTGGAGGGCCGGACCTCCACGGGCGACGTGGAGGTCCACGGCGCGGTGGGTGAGGTGCTGCTGGCGACGTCCACGGGGGCCGTGCGGGCGGAGCTGACGGAGGCGCCGCGCTCGGTGGCGGTGGAGTCGAGCACCGGGGACGTGACGGTCGTCGTGCCCCGGGACGGCGCGCGGTACGACGCGAGCACGACGACGAGCACCGGGGACTCCACCGTGCAGGTGCCCGTCGACTCCACCTCGGACCGGCGGCTGCGGGCCGAGACGAGCACGGGCGACGTCGTCCTCCGGCACCCCTGACCCCGCCCCGCCCGAACTCCCCCGGAAAGGACCCTTTCCGGGGTCCAGCCCACCCCGGCGACCCCGGAAAGGGTCCTTTCCGGAGACGGGACAGGCCGGGCCGGGCGTCAGGCGTCCGGGGCGGGCGCCTCGTGCAGGTACGCCAGGTTCGGGTGGGCGCTGGCGCGGTCCGGCGGCGGCAGGTACGGCGCCGAGGTGGTGTCGACCGCCCGGCGCAGCTCCTCCCGGGTGCACTCCACAGGTCCGGCCGCCCACACGTGCTTCAGCCAGAACGGCGTGAGGGCGAACAGCGGCATCCCCAGCAGCAGGGCCGCGCCGAGGCCGGACCAGGCCGAGGCCCACGCGAGGAACACCACGTGCGGCAGCACGCTGAGGACGAGCTTGCCGCGCCAGCCGAACGTCGTGACGGTGGGCCGGGTGCGGCTGGTGCGGCGCACGGCGGACCACTCCACGGAGTCGCTGACGTAGTGCCGGCTCCGGCTCGGCTCGACGTACGGGCGCTCCGCGGCCCCGGCGCTGTCCACGGGAGGGGCTTCGACCGCCGGCGCGTGCGGGTGGACCCCGACCCACCCGCACGGCGCAACGGGGCTCAACCGCCCGGGTGCAGCTCCGCCGGGTGCAGCTCCGCCACGACCACGCCCTCGTCCCGGCCCGCCCGCACCACCGGGCGCCCCCGCGGGTCCCACACACCGCTGCCCCCGCACCCCGTCCACTCCCCCGCCGGCCCGGCGTGGTTCGACAGCAGCGCGTAGACGCCGTTGTCGCGGGCGCGGGCGGGGAACCGGTCGCGGACCTCCCGCTCGCCGCCGCCGACGCCGAACAGCCCGCCGACGAGGTAGGCGTGCGCACCCCGCACCGCGGCGGCGCGGGCGTGTGCGGCGACGCCGGAGTCGGCGCAGATGCCGAGGCCGAGGCGCCAGCCGTCCAGCTCGAAGGTCCCCGGGGCGGTCCCGGGGGTGAACACCGCCTCCTCGCCGGGGTGCAGGTGCTGCTTGTCGTAGCGGGTGAGGAGCTCCCCGCCCGCCGAGACGACCAGCGCGGACAGGAGCACGGTGGCCCCCTCCCGCACGGCGGCGCCCACGACGGCGGTGGTGGCGGTGGCGGCGCAGGCCCGCACGAGCGGTTCCAGCCGGGGGTCGGCCAGCGGCGCGGCCGCGTCCAGGGCGAGGTGCTGCGGGTCGGCGGCGACGAGGGCGGGCTCGTACCCGGGCAGGAACAGCTCGGGCAGGACCACCAGGCGCGCGCCTGCGGCGGCGGCCTCCCGCACGAGCCGGGCCGCAGCGGCGGCGTTGGCGGCGAGGTCCCCGGGCACCGAGCAGCCCTGCGCGGCGGCGACCCGCAGCGTCGGGACCGGACGGGCGCTCTGCTGCACGAGGCACCCTCCCACGGCCGCGGCCCGCCCGGCAGCGGGTGGGGTCAGCGCTTCCGCGCGAACCGCAGGACCTGCCCGGGGCGGGCCTGCGCCGCGCGGTCGACGTCGGCGTCGAGCACGACCGCGATCACGGGGTAGCCGCCGGTCAGCGGGTGGTCGGCGAGGAACAGCGCCGGGGATCCGTCGGCCGCCACCTGCAGCGCTCCCCGCACGACGCCCTCGCTGGGCAGCTCCTCGGTGCGGCTGCGGCGCAGGACGGGACCGGCCAGCCGCATCCCCACGCGGTCGCTGCGCGCGGTCACCGTCCACGCCGCGGTCAGCAGCTCCCGCAGCGCCGCGGGGACGAACCAGTCGTCGCGGGGGCCGGGCAGCACCCGCAGGCGCACCTCGCCCGCGGCGGGGGCGACGGCGACCGCGTCCACCTGCGGCCAGTGCGCGGGGGCCGTGCCCACCGGGAGCACCTGCCCGGCGGCGATCGGGGGCGGCCCCAGCCCGGAGAGGACGTCGGTGGAGCGGCTGCCGAGCACGGGCCGCACGTCCACGCCGCCGCGCACGCCGACGTAGCTGCGCAGCCCGGCCTCGGGGAGGCCGACCTCCAGCTCCTCGCCGTCGCGCAGGTGCAGCACCTCCCCCGCCCAGGCGTCGCGCCCGGCGCAGCGCAGCGGGCCCGCCGCGCCGGTGACGGCCACGGCCACCGCCCCCCGGGCCCGCAGGCGCAGCCCGCCGAGGGTCGCCTCCAGCGCCGCGGCGCGCGGGTCGTTGCCGAGGAGCCGGTTGACCAGCAGCAGCGCACCCCGGTCGGCGGCGCCCGAGGGACCCACCCCCATGTCGGCCAGCCCGGGCCGGCCGGTGTCCTGGACGCTGGTGAACGGGCCGGCCGCCAGCACCTCCAGCGCCCTCGTCACGGGGCCGCCGTCCCGGCGTCGGTGAAGCGCACCCGCGTCCCCGGCCGCAGCAGGGCGGGCGGGTCGCGGTCGGGGTCGAAGAGGACGGCGTCGCAGGTGCCGATGAGCTGCCAGCCGCCGGGGGAGGTCCGGGGGTAGACGCCGCTGAACTCCCCGGCCAGCGCGACGGAGCCCGCCGGGACGCGGGTGCGCGGGGAGGACCGGCGGGGCACGTGGAGGCGGGGGTCGCCCCCGGTGAGGTAGCCGAAGCCGGGCGCGAAGCCCGTGAAGGCGGTGGTCCAGGTGGAGGCGGTGTGGGCGGCCACCACCCCCGCGGCGCCGAGGCCGGTCAGCTCCCCGACCTCCGCGAGGTCCTCGCCGTCGTAGACCACGCGCAGCTCCACCGCCGGGGCGGGGGCGGGAGCGGCGGCGGCGCCGGTGGGAGCGGCCCGCCCCGCCAGCAGGCCGGCGAGCGCGGCGAGGTCGGCGCCGGGTGCCGTGCGCACGAGCACGGTCCGGGCGGCGGGGACGACGTCGACGACGCCCGGGGGTGGCGCGGCGGCCAGGTCGGCGTGCAGGGCGAGGGCGGCGGGCAGGGAGCCGAGCTCCACGAGCAGGGCGGCGTCCCCGCAGGGCAGCACCCGCGGCGCGTCCGGAGGGCACCGGGGGGACGTCACCCGCCGAGCCTGCCATCGCGCCCCCCGAATGCGAAGGACCCCCTGCGCCGTCCCCGGGACGGGGGCGGCGCAGGGGGTCCTCGGCGTGGAGGGGCCGGGCTCAGCCCAGCTGGGGCGGGGCGGGCGGCACGGGCGGGAAGGCCGCCTCCCAGGGGCGCATGAGGCGCTCCCGCGACTCCCCGCCGAGCAGGTCCGCGACCACCTCCGCGTGCAGGGCGCCGCTGACGACGTTCCAGACCCCGCTGGCCCCGTCGCCGGCGTCGAGCCCACCGGCGCGGAAGGCCCGCACGGCGAGCATCTGCGCCTCGGCGGCGGTGCGGACCCGGTCCGAGAGGTGCACCGCCCAGGAGGCGTCGTGGACCGCGGAGGCCCACTCGCCACCGCTGGCGCGCACCGCCTGCGCGGCCGCCCGCAGGCAGGCGCGGTCCTCCGCGTCCATCGCCGCGAGGCGCTCCAGCAGCTCCACGGCACCCGCCTGGGCGTGGCCGAGGGCGGAGGGCCGGCGCGAGAGGGGCGGGAGGTCCTTGACTGCGGTGAGGTACGGCGCGACGAGGGTGCGCCGCAGGTCCGCGGGCAGCCACTGGCCGAGGTAGGCCGAGACCGCGGCGTCGGCCAGCACCTCGCCGGCGTGGGAGGCCACCTCGGTGCGCAGCCCCACGCCACCGTCGTGCTGGGTCCAGGTCCAGTCGAGGATGTCGTGGTGGACGAGGCGCACCAGCGCGTCGGCGTCGGCGACGGTGCTCGCCTGCAGCACCCGCACGACGCCGGACTCCACCCGCGGGCCCGTCACCGCGTCGTCGAAGTCCCCCTCGACGAGGCCGTTGGCGACCTGGGAGAGGACCTCGTCCATGCGCGGCACCGTCTCGGTGATCTCCCGGACCCGGTCCCAGGCGCGCTCGCGGGCGGGCCCGTCGTGCCGGGCGGCGAGGACCTCGAGGTCCCGCGGGGAGCAGGCGAGCGCGTGGAGCAGGACCCCGGCCACGGCGTCCCCGCAGGGCAGCCGGACCAGGTCGAAGCCCAGGACGGGGGAACTCACCAACGAGTAGTGCATGACAGTGCCTCCAGGATCGGCCGTGGCTCCACGATGGCACTGCGTGAGTGTGATGCCTACGCGCGGTCACGCGAACGGGCGCAGGACGTCCGGCGGACGGACCTGCCGCCCGCCCTCCCGGGAGGCGGGGGATCGCGCGGGCGACAGCCCTCACCTGCAGTGACACACTCTGAGCACACGGCGTGGGTGTGGTCACCGTCTCCCCCCGGGAGCCCGGCGACCCCGTGTCAGCAGCGCGCACCCGTAGCGGTCCGTCCGTCCAGGGGACCGCCACTCGGGCTGGGGGGGGCGTC
Organism: Kineococcus xinjiangensis; assembly: GCF_002934625.1. Taxonomy (GTDB): domain Bacteria; phylum Actinomycetota; class Actinomycetes; order Actinomycetales; family Kineococcaceae; genus Kineococcus_A; species Kineococcus_A xinjiangensis. The sequence continues at coordinate 55,021 of NZ_PTJD01000011.1, forward strand.
GGTGCACGAGGACTGCGGCAGGGACGACGGCGACGCAGCCTCCACGCACGCGATCCTCACGGGTGCCCTCGACGGCGTCGCGGCGTGCAGCGCCGACGGGCGCATCACGGAGTTCAACCCCGTCGCGCAGAGCATGTACGGCTGGGGGCGGGAGGAGGCCCTCGGCCGCGACCTGGTCGAGCTGCTGATGCCCGCCGCCGACCGCGACGCCAAGCGGCGGGCCATCGGCGCCCACCTCGCGGGCGAGGACAGCGGGCTGGTCGGCCACCGCGTCGACGTGCTGGGCCTGCGCCGCAGCGGGGAGCTGTTCCCCCTGGAGCTGTCGGTGATCGACCTGGGCCGGGACCCCGGCCGCTTCGTGATCTTCATGCGGGACGTCTCGGAGCGCCACCGCGCGGAGCAGCGCCTGCGGGAGCTCGCGGAGCTGGACGGGCTCACCGGGCTGGCCAACCGGGCGACGTTCACCGGGGCGCTGGCCGTGGCCTGCTCCGCGGAGGAGCGCGGCAGCGTGATGCTGCTGGACCTGGACTCCTTCAAGCTCGTCAACGACACCCTCGGGCACCGCGCCGGCGACGAGTGCCTGCACCACGTCGCGGACGTGCTGCGGTCGCGGACCCGGCAGGGCGACCTGGTGGCGCGCGTGGGTGGCGACGAGTTCGCGGTCCTGCTGCCCACCATCCCCCCGGCGGCCGCCCGCAGGATCGGGCAGGACCTGCTGAGGCTGCTGCGGGAGCGCCCCCTCGTCCTCGGCTCCCGGCCGGTGCGGGTCTCGGCGAGCATCGGCATCGCGGCGCTCTCGCCCGGCGAGCCCCCCGAGGAGGTCCTGCACCGCGCCGACGCCGCCATGTACCAGGCGAAGCAGGCGGGGCGGGACCGGGTGGCGGTCTTCAGCGACGTGGCCGGTGCCGCGCGGATCACCTCCGCCCACGCCGGGCAGGCGCAACGGCTGCGCAACGTCCTGGCCGACGACGGCCTCGTCCTGTGGGCGCAGCCCATCGTCGAGGCCCGCACGGGGGCGGTGCGCTGCGTGGAGCTGCTGGCCCGCCTGGCCGACGGCGGGGGCGGGGTGCTGATGCCGGCCGCCTTCCTGCCCGCCGCGGAGCGCTTCGACCTGGTGCAGCGCCTCGACGCGCAGGTCGTGACCGCGGCGGCCGCCCTGCTGCGCCGCGCCGACGCCGCGGGGGTCGCCGCTCCCCTGCTGCACGTGAACCTCTCCGGCCGCTCCCTGTCCGACGACGGGGTGCTGGAGACCATCGAGGAGCAGCTCGGGAACGTGGACGCAGCGCACTTCGTCTTCGAGGTGACGGAGACGGCGGCGGTGACGCAGCTGGACACGGCGGTCCGCTTCGCCCGCCGGCTGGCCGCGATGGGCTGCGGGCTGGCGCTGGACGACTTCGGCGCCGGCTACGCCTCCTTCACCTACCTCAAGCACCTGCCCGTGCAGCTGGTGAAGATCGACGGGGAGTTCGTGCGGGGGATCCTCACCGACCGCCTCGACCGGGCGGTGGTGCGGGCGGCGGTCTCCGTGGCGATGGACATGGGCTACCTGACCGTGGCGGAGTACGTGGAGAACGCGGAACTGCTGGCGGAGGTGCGCGGCTTCGAGGTCGACCTCGTGCAGGGCTTCCACCTCGGCCGCCCGCAGCGCGCGGAGGTGGTGCTGGGGTTGGAGCCGGCGTAGGCGGCCGGGCCCCGCGGGCCCGCGGTGGTGGGTGGCCCTCCCCGTGCCCCGGAGGTGCACACCCCCCACGATGGGGCGATGCGCCGTGAGGACTCTCCCCGTGGAAGGCCGACGTCCACGCCCGACGGGCCGTCGCGGCACCCGTTCGACGAGTCGCTGGACGACGGGCGCGGACACGACTTCATCGGGCCGTGGGACCTGACCCACTGGCCGACCGCCGCCGGTCGCCGGCTCGCCGACCTGGCGGTCCGCGCCGGGCGCAGGTTCGCGCCCCACCAGGTGCTGGCGATCACGGTGGTCCTCGGCCTCCTGCTGACCGCGGCCCTGACGGCGCTGGCCAGCGAGGTCTACGAGGCCGTGGTGGAGGCCGAGGGCGTCGCCCTGCTGGACCGGCCGGTGCTGAACCTGGCGATCGCCCTGCGCTCCCCGGAGCTGAACTCCGCCGTCACCGCGTTCACCGACGTGGGCGGCACGGTCGGCATGCCGATCCTGGCCGCCACCGCTGCCGTCGGCCTGTCACTGCTGTGGCGGCGCTGGAGCCCGCTGGTCCTGGTGGTCGTCACGATGCTCGGCTCCCTCCTGCTGACGGTCGTCGGCAAGGCCGCGGTCGGCCGGATCCGCCCACCGCTGTCCCTGGCCGTGCCGCCGCTGGAGCAGAGCGCGTCCTTCCCCAGCGGGCACACCCTGAACGCCGTCGCCTTCGCCGGCATCGTCACCTACCTGGTGCTGCGCAGGGCGCGCCGGGAGTGGGGCCGGGTCCTCGTCGTCCTCCTCGCGGCTGCCTTCGCCGTCGCGATGGGGCTCAGCCGCGTCTACCTGGGCCACCACTGGCTCACCGACGTGCTGGTCGCGTGGGCCCTGGGCCTGGGCTGGCTCAGCGTCGTCATCACCGCCCACCGGCTCTTCCTCACCGTGCACCGGAGGCGCCGGGCCGCGGCGGGGGGATGAGCGGTGGTGCGGTGCGCCGCGGCGGCCCGGTCGGCGGGGTGCTGTGCCCGGTCCTGGCCGGCGCGGGGTGCGGCGGGCCCGCACCGCAACGGGGTGGCCCGCCCTCGGGGGCGAGGGCACGGGGGACGTCGACGCCCGCGCGTGCCCGGCGGCGTCAGGCCTTCCCGGGGGCGGTCTCGTGGGGGACGAGGAAGGTGGCGCCGTCCGCGGCGGTGACCCGGTCCCACTCCCCGAAGCCGGAAGCCGCTTCCTCCGGTGTGCGCGGGCCGCGTTCGGGGAGGCGGGGGCTGACCCCCTGGGCGGGGCCGCCGAGGGCGAAGGAACCCTGCAGGAGGACGTCGACCCAGCGGTGCCGGGATCGCGCCGGGCGGTAGTGGTAGGGGATCTCGCGGTCTTCCGGGTGCTGCACGTCGTCAGCCATGTCTCCCCCTCCGGGAGGGTGCCGCCGCCTGTGCGCCGAGCGTGGCGCGCCGGCTCCCGGCACACTTCGAGGCTAACCCGGAAACGGGCCGTCGGCGCGGGCGGCAGGTGGGTCCGCGCCGGGCAGGCGCCGGGGCCCGAGTTCGCCCGCGCACGACGACGCGGTTCCGCCACCGCACCTGCGCGAACCGGGGTGCCGCGCGCCCCTCCGGGTGCGAGGGTGTGGCATGGCCATCCCCGTCACCGGTTTCGCCCACGTCCGCCTCACCGTCACGGATCTGCGCCGTTCCCGGGAGTTCTACGACGCGCTGTTCGGCTGGGACGTTGCCTTCGAGGTGCCGCCCGGCGCCGACGAGAGCACCCGCGAGGCGCTCGCCTTCCTCTTCGGCGGCATCATCTACGCCGTCCCCGGCGGCCTGCTCGGCCTGCGCCCGGTCGCGGAGGGCGGCGACTCCTTCTCGCCGGACCGCGTCGGGCTCGACCACCTCTCGTTCTCGGTGGCCTCCCGGGAGGTCCTCGACGACGCCGTCGCCGCGCTGGAGTCCCTCGGCGTCGCGCACGCCGGCGTCAAGGAACTCGGTGGGAACCTGATCCTGGAGTTCCGCGACCCGGACGGCATCGCGCTGGAGCTCTTCGCCCCGGCCTGAACCGGTCGGCCCGAACCGCTGGTCACCCGAACCGCTGGACGCAGTCCGCCCGCTCGCCCGCGCTCACCTGAATCCAGGTGAGCGCGGGGAGCGGGCGGACTGCGTCGCAGGGAGGGTGCTCGGTCAGACCGCGAGCACGCCCTCGATCTCGAGGACGCGGTCGACGTCGAGGACGAGCAGCAGCGCGTCGTCGAGCTTGTAGGCGCCGCGGATGAGCTCGCGCACGGGGCCGTTCAGCGTGTCCGGCGGCGGCTCGAAGGTGGCGTCGGCGGCCTCGATGACCCCGCCGATGGAGTCCACCAGGAGGCTCCAGACCTCCTCGGCGGCGCGGACCACGACGTTCATCGCGACCTGGCCCTCGGCGCGGTCCGGCATCCGCAGGCGGCGGCGCAGGTCCAGCGCGGTGACGACCTGCCCGCGCAGGTTGATCAGACCCGCGACGGCGGGCGGGGCGAGGGGGGCCGGGGTGCGGGGCTGCTCGGTGAGCACCTCCTGCACACGCCTCACCTCGACGCCGAACAGGTGCCCGGCCAGGTGGAAGGTGGCGTACTGAGTCGACACGTCAGATCCCCAGGGTGGTGGCGGCGGCGGCGAGCTCGGCGCGAGCTTCCGCGGAGAAGAAGTTCGGGTCGGCCGCGAGGATCGCGGACCGGACGTCGAGCAGCTCCGTGACGCGGTCGCGGATCACGGCGGAGCCGACCAGGCCGGCGTCGTCGATGTCGCTGTGCGCGGACTGCTGCGACACGATGTCGACGATCTCGTCGACGACGATCGCCACGCTGCGCCCGCGGGCGGAGTAGACGACGCCCGGGAGCGACTCCGGCTCGGCCTCCTCGTAGCCGCGGTAGCTGCCCGCCAGGTGGTCGGAGAGGCGGACCAGCGGCAGGATCTCGCCGCGGTAGCGGACGACCTCGCGACGGCCGACGCGCTCGATGTTGGCGACCTTGAACTCCTCGAGGCGGGTGACGACCTCCAGCGGGATGGCCACGCGGCGGTTGCCGCCGAGGCCGACCACCAGCAGGCGCTGCTCGTCGCCGGCGGTCGCGGCGTTGGCCGCCTGCGCCGCGGCCGAGGCGTGCTCAAGGCCCTCGGAGCGCATCGTGCGGCGCGCCAGGGACTGCACGTCGAGGATCAGGCTGACCCGCCCGTCGCCGAGGATGGTGGCGCCGGCGTAGCTGCCGATGCTCTTCAGGACCCCGGACAGCGGCTTGACGACGATCTCCTCGGTGTCGAGGACGCGGTCCACGACGAGGCCGAAGCGGCGGCCGTCGGACTCCAGCACCGCGATGACGAGGCGGGTGGGCTCCTCCTCGCCGGCGGGGCGCTTCAGGCCGAGGGCCTCGTCGAGGCGGACCAGTGGCAGCAGCGCACCGCGCAGGCGGTAAACCTTCGCGCCGGCGACGTCCTCGATGGCGTTGGACATGCGGTCGGCGTCGAGGCTGACGAGTTCCAGCAGGTTCACCTGCGGCATCGCGTAGCGCTCACCGGCGCACTCGACGGTCAGGGCGGGGACGATGGCCAGCGTCAGCGGGATGCGCAGGCGCCAGATGGTGCCCTGCCCGGGGGTGGACTCGACGTCCACGGAGCCGCCGATGCGCTCGATGTTGGTCTTGACGACGTCCATGCCGACGCCTCGGCCGGAGACGTTGGTGACCTTGGCGGCGGTGGAGAAGCCGGCCATGAACAGGAACTGCAGGATGTCGTTGGTGGTCATCGTCTCGAGCTTCGCCTGCGAGACGAGGCCCTTCTCGACGGCCTTGGCGCCGATGACGGCGGGGTCGATGCCCTTGCCGTCGTCGCGGACCTCGACGAGGACCTGGCCGCCCTCGTGGGCGGCGCGCAGCCTCAGCGTGCCGGTCTCGGCCTTGCCGGCGGCGCGGCGGACCTCCGGCGGCTCGATGCCGTGGTCGACGGCGTTGCGGACGATGTGCGTCAGCGGGTCCTTGACGGCCTCGAGGAGCGTGCGGTCGAGCTCGGTCTCCTTGCCCTCCATCTCCAGCTTGATCTTGCGGCCCAGCATGTTGCCGAGGTCGCGGACCACGCGGGGGAGCTTGGACCAGAGGTGCTCGATGGGCTGCATGCGGGTGCGCATGACGCCCTCCTGCATCTCGCTGGCGACGAGGTTGAGGCGGTGGCAGGCGCGGGTGAGGTCCTCGTCGCGCAGGGAGCTGGCGCGCTGGAGGATCTGGTTGCGGGCCAGCACGAGCTCGCCGGCGAGGCGGACGAGGGTCTCCAGCAGCTCGACGTCCACGCGGATGGTGGACTCCGTGGCGGAGCCCTGGCGCGCGGTCTCGTGCTCGGCGGGTGCGGCGGGGGCAGCGGCGGCGGGGGCGACCTGGACCGGCGCCTCGGCGACGGGGTCCGGCTGCGGCTCGGGCTCCGGCTCCGGCTCCGGCTCCGGCTCCGGCTCGGCCTCGGCGGCGGCGTGCTTGGGAGCTGCCTCGGCGGGCGTCTCCGCGGGCGTCTCCGCAGGCGTCTCCGCGGGCGTCTCGGCGGGCGTCTCGGCGCCGGTGACGGCGGCCGGCGGCAGGACCGGGATCTCCCCGTCGAGGACGGCGCGGATCGCGGTGACGACCTGCTCGACCTCGACGCTGCCCTCGACGCCCTTCTCCTCGATGGAGTTCAGCAGGAGGCGGATGGTGTCCACCATGCGCAGCAGCACGTCGGTGGTCAGGGGGGTCATGACGAGCTGGCCGTCGCGCAGGCGGGCGAGGAGGTTCTCGCCGACGTGCGCGACGGCCTCCAGGCGCGAGAAGGCGAGGAAGCCGCTGGTGCCCTTGATGGTGTGGATGGTGCGGAAGACGCTGGCGAGCAGCTCGCGGGACTCGGGCTGCTGCTCGAGGGCGACGAGGTCGCGGTCGAGCTGGTCCAGGTTCTCGTAGCTCTCGACGAGGAATTCCTGGACGATCTCGTCCATGTCGTCCATGTGGTCCACTCCCGGCTGTCGTTGATCGCGCCTTCCGGCGTGCCTGCACAGAGCATCGGCACGCCGGGCCCTCACCTGAACAGCCGGTCCGGGACAGCCGGACGGAGCAACCGGTCGGGGCAACCGGTCGGGCGCCGGGCAGCACGGTCCCCGACGGACGGCGCCCCGTCCTCTGGGGAGGACGGGGCGCCATGGCCGTGCTGCTGGGGACTCGCTGGTGCGGGTGCCCCGGGGGGGCGGTGGCGGCTCAGGCGTTGCTGAGGCGCGAGAGCGCCAGCTGCACCAGCGTGACGAGGCTGTGCTTCGTCGCCGCCTTGCTGCGGGCGTCGGTGTAGACGAAGGGGATGTGCTTGCCGACGGCCAGCGCCTCCCGGACGTCCTCGAGGTCGTGCTGCGCCATGCCGTCGAAGCAGTTGACCGCCACGACGAACGGGATGCCGCGGGACTCGAAGTAGTCCACGGCCGGGAAGCACTGGTCGAGCCGGTCGGTGTCCACGAGGACGACCGCGCCGATGGCGCCCTTGACCAGGTCGTCCCACATGAAGAGGAAGCGGTCCTGGCCCGGGGTGCCGAACAGGTACAGCCACAGGTTCCCCGGCAGCGCGATGCGGCCGAAGTCCATGGCGACCGTGGTGGACGTCTTGCGCCCCGTGTTGATGCCCGCGTCGTCGACGCCGACGGAGTGCTCCGTCATCGCCGCCTCGGTGCGGAGGGGCTCGATGTCCGAGATGGAGCCGATGAAGGTCGTCTTCCCGACGGCGAACCCGCCGGCGACGACGATCTTGACGACCGTGGGGGCGGCTGCCGGAGCGGAGGCGTTCCCCGCCGGCGTTGCGGCCCCAGCGGGCTGGCTCACGTCAGAGCGAGGAAATGCCATTGAGAACACTCTCCAGGACGCTGATGGTGGTGGCGGGTTCCGCCGTGGTGGTGGTGGCCGGGAGGCCGTGGACGCGGACCTTGCCGGCGGCGGCCAGGTCGCTCACGACGACCCGGATGACTCCGACAGGCATGTGGACGTGCGCGGACAGCTCCGCGACCGAGAGGTACTGGCTCGCGGTGAGCTCGAGGATGCGCTTGCGTTCCGGCGTCATCCCGACCTCGGGCTGGGCGATGGCCTCCACCAGCGCCTCGACGGGGATGCCCGTCGAGGAGGTGCGTGTCCGGCCTCCCGTCACGGTGTACGGACGGACGGTGAACTCCTCGCCACCGTCTTCCTCGGCGTCGTCGGACCAGAGGTCCGCCTTGCCAGGAGGGGGAGTCATTCCACTCACCACCCCGCGGCAGCAGGCGCCGAGGACGTGGGCAGGTTGGCCCGCATCTCCGACACCAGCTGCGGGGTGAGGGTGGCCTCGCACCGCTGGACCAGCATCGCCATCTCGTAGCCGATGAGGCCGACGTCGCAGCCGGCGTCGGCGGCGACGGCGAGGACGGAGCCGTCGGAGATGTTGACGAGGAAGAAGAACATCTCGTCCATCTCGATGATGGCCTGGCGGACCTCGCCGGCGTCGAGCTGGCGTGCCGCCCCGCGGGACAGGCTCGACATGCCGGAGACGATGGCCGACAGCTGGTCACCGGCCTCGCGGTGCAGCTGGTCGGACATGGCCATCAGCAGGCCGTCCGCGGAGACGACCACCGTGTGGCGGACTCCGGGAGTGCTGCGGACGAAGTTGTCGAGGAGCCAGCTGAAGTCGGCGGCCTCGGAGCTCATCGCGGTCACAGTGGGTTTCCTCCGGTTTCGGTGCAGCGAGTGTCGGTGCAGCGGGTGTGGGTGCGGCGGGTGTGGGTGCAGCAGGTGGTGCGGTGCTGGGGCGGGCGCCCCGGTGGGGTGGTGCGGGCCCGGGGGGCGCCGGCGGCGGGTGCCGCCGGCGCGTCCGGGGCGGAGGTGGGATCGACCCAGGTGGGCTCGATCCAGGTCGGGTCAGTCCTGGGTGCGCTCATCCGCACCACCCTCCGCGGTCGGGGCGTCGCCCGGCTCGGTCGTGGCACGACCGCGGGAGACACCGGCCTGGAAGCCGCTCAGCATCGAGCGGACGTCCGCCGGCGCGCGCCGCTGGCGGGCGGCTGCCGGACGGGCCGCGACCGGCTTGGCGGCCGCGGGAGTCGCACCCGCCTGACGGCGGACCAGCGGCTGGGAGCCGCCGCCCATCGTCGGGCGGAAGGTGGCGCCCTCCGCCAGGGCGGAGAGGGCGTCGGCGGCCACCGACGAGCGCTGCGGACGGGCAGGCTCGGCGGCGGGAGCCGGGGCCGGGGCGGGGGCCTCGACGACCGGGGCGGCTGCCTCGGCGACGGGGGCCTCGGCCTCGACGGCCGGAGCGGCTGCCTCGGCGGCCGGGACCTCCGGGCGGCGGCGCTGCGGCAGCGCCGGGCTGACCGGGACCGGAGCCGGGGCCTCGGCGACGGGGGCCTCGGCGACGGGGGCCGGCGCGGCTGCCGGCGCCTGCGGGGCGGCGGCCTCCGCGCGGCTGCGCGAGGTCCACAGGGCCTCGGCGGCCGTGCGCGGCGGAACCGGGGACTCCCGACGGGTCCGCGGCTTGCCGGTACCGCGCTTGGGCAGGATGTCCTGCGCCGCACCGGCGGGTGCCGCCGCGCTCGAGGCCGCGGCGGGTGCCGGGGCCTCCCCCGCCTTGCGGCGGCGCGGCATCACCTTGGGGGCCTCCTTGACCGCCGGCAGGTTCTCCGGCGTCCAGCCGGCCTCCACCGACAGGGGGACGTCCACCTTGGGCATCACGGGCACGGCGGGCAGGCTCTGCGCCTTCGCGGCCGCGGGGGCCTTCGGAGCCTCGGGGGCCTGGGCGCCGCCACCGCGGGTGGGCAGCGGACGACGCGTGGGCAGCGAGGAGCTCGCCGTCGGGCGGGTGGGCTGCGGAGTCGGCTCCGGAGTGATCTCCTGCACCGAGCGGACGGCCTCGTCGGACATCGCGTCCAGCGGGGCGGTGACGCTGCTCGCCGCGGGAGCGGCGGGCAGCTCGGCCGGAGCCGGCGCCGCCGTGACCGCGGGGGCCGCGGAGACCGAGCCGGGCACGAACAGCGAGGGGCTCAGGTCGAGGGTGACCGTGGTCCCCTTGCCCTCCTCGGCGGCGATGCCGACCTCGACCTCGAGGCGGCCGGCGAGGCGGCCCACCACGAAGAAGCCGAGGCGCTGGGCACCGACGACCTCGCTGGCCTTGGCGCCGGAGATGCGCTGCAGGGCGTTGGTGACCTCTTCCTCGGGCATGCCGAGGCCCTTGTCGACGATGAGGACCTGCACGCCGGTCCCGGTCTCGGTGGTGGAGACGACGACCCGGGAGCTGGGGTCGGAGAAGTTGGTGGCGTTCTCCAGCAGCTCCGCGATCATGTGCGCGAGGGACAGCGCGAGGTGGCCGACGACCGGGGGGTCGACCTGGAGGGCCAGGTCCACGCGGTCGTAGTGCTCGATCTCACCGGCCGCGGTGCGGATCACGTCCGACAGCGGCAGCGGGCGGCGCAGGCGACGGCCCGTGTTGATGCCCGCGAGGACGAGCAGCGACTCGGCGTTGCGGCGCATCCGGGTGGCGAGGTGGTCGAGGGTGAAGAGGTCCTCGAGGGTGTCGGGGTTCTCCTCGGTGCGCTCCAGCTGGTCCAGGAACGCGAGCTGGCGGGCCAGCAGCGCCTGGTCGCGGCGGGCGACGTTGACGAACATCTCGGCGATGGAGGCGCGCAGGGCGGCCTGCTCGCCGGCGATGCGGATCGTCGTGGTGTTCAGGTCGTTGATGACGCGGCTGAGCTGGCCGACCTCGTCCTTGCTGTCGTCGTCCAGGGGGACGATCTCGACGCCGGGGCCCTCGCCGGGGGTCTGCATGCGCTCGACCATGCGGGGCAGCTCGTCGCGCACCTCGATGGCGGCGGCGGCCAGGCGGGCCAGGCGACGGCCGACGCTGCGACCGAAGACGATCGCGACGGCGAGGGCGAAGAGGATGACGAGCGCGCTGATGCCGGTGAAGAGGACGATCTGGGTCTGGGTGGCGTCCGCCTCCTCCTGCGCGGACTCCGCGAGCTCCTCACCGACCTGGGTGCCGAAGTCCTGGTAGACGGACACGAGGACGTCGGAGTTCTTGACCCACGCCTTCAGGTCGACGGCGCCGGTGGTCGCGGTGCCGTTGAAGATCTTGCGGGCCTCGGAGACCTCGCTCTGCGCGGCGGCGTTGGTGGCGAGGGCGTCGTCGAGCTCCTGCAGCTCGTCCTCGGGCAGCACGACGGGCAGCTGCTTGCCGAACATCTCCTGCTGGACGACGGCGGCGAGGCGCACGGCGGTGGCCTGCTGCGGGTCCTGGCCGCGCAGCAGGAGGACGCCCGCGAGCTGCTCCTGGGACACGGCGTCGGACAGGGACTGCACGGTGGCGAAGGCGCGCAGCTGCGCGGCCAGGTGCGGCTCGTCGGAGTCGTTCGCGACGGCGGTGATGAGGCCGATGGAGCCCTGGATGAACGCGGTGTAGCTGCTCAGGACCTGGATCGGCGGGATGACGCCGGCGTCGACGGCCTGGCGCAGCTTCGGCAGCGAGTCCCGGGTCCCGGTGACCATCTGGCGGTAGATGGGGGCCGCGGTGCCCTGCGACCAGTCGATGCCGGAGGAGTTGACCTTGTCCGCGGCGGCGGCGTAGGTGGCGTCGGTGTCCCGGCGGGCGGTGATCAGCTGGAGGCGGGTCGCGGGGTGCTTGTCCAGCAGGTACTGCATGCTCAGCAGGCGCTCGCGCTGGAAGGCGCGGTAGTTGGCGCTGGCGGCGGCCCCACCGCTGGCGAACTGGGCGAGAGCGCGCTTCTCCGTGGAGTGCTCGACGAACTGCAGGTTGAGGGCGGTCACGGTGCCGAGCAGGAGGGCCAGCGGCACAGCGAGGAGAGCGAGCAGCTTGGCTCTGATGCTCAGGTTCCGGAGCATGACGACCTTCCGAGACGAGGACGGACAGTGGCGCGGCCGGAGTGTGCGCACTCCACCGATCCACAGGTGCATCGGTCCGCAGGAGCGGCGGGGTGAGGAGCGTCCAGCAGCATCACCCGTTCGGCGCAACGGGCGTGGTGCTGAAGCCCTGCCGCCGGACGGGGTCACCATAGGCACCGTGGAGACCCCTGTGGACCCGGGTTCGACGGCCGTCGTGGTCCTGGCCGGCGGCGCGGCCCGGCGCTTCACCGCCCGCGCTGACGGACCGGAGTCGGACCACGACAAGGTGTGCGCACTGCTCGCCGGGCGCCCCCTGCTGGACCACCTCCTCGACGGCCTGCCGCCGGAGGTCCCCGTCGTGGTGGTGGGCCCGGCCCGCGCCACCTGCCGCCCGGTCACGACCGTCCGGGAGGATCCGCCCGGGGGCGGGCCGGTCGCCGGGCTGGCGGCGGCGGTGACGGCCCTGCCCGCGGGCACGGCCACCGTCGTCCTCCTCGGGGGCGACCACCCCTTCGCCGCTGCGGCCGTCCCGCGCCTCCTCGCCGCCCTGGCGGGCTCCCCCGCCGCCGCGTGCGCCGCGGGGGTCGACCCGCAGGGCCGCCGGCAGCCGCTGCTGAGCGCGCACCGGCTGCCGGCCCTGCGCGCGCGACTGGCGGGCGCACCGGCCGCGGGGCGGCGGTTGCGGGAGGTGCTGGCCGGGCCGGAGGTGGCGGTGCCCGTCACGGCGGAGGAGGTCCTGGACGTGGACACCGCCGAGGACCTCGACGAGGCGCGGCGCCTGCACGGACGCCGGCAGGGGCCGGGAGCGGGGGCGGGGTGAGAGGGGCGGGCCGCCCGGCGTGCCCGGTGCCGGCGCCGCTCCTACCCTGCGGTGCGTGCGCGCCATCACCGTCCCCTCCCCCGGCGGCCCCGACGCCCTCGTCCTCGCAGAGCTGCCGGACCCGGTGGCCACCCCCGGCACGGTGGTGGTGCGGGTGGCCGCGGCGGGGGTGAACCGCGCCGACGTCCTGCAGCGGCAGGGCCACTACCCCCCGCCGCCGGGGGCTCCGGAGCACCCCGGGCTGGAGGTCTCCGGGACCGTGGAGGCGGTCGGGGAGGGCGTCGGCGGGATCGCGGTCGGGCAGGAGGTCTGCGCGCTGCTCGACGGCGGGGGCTACGCGGAGTTCGTGGCGGTGCCCGCCGGGCAGGTCCTGCCGGTGCCCGCGGGGGTGGGGCTGGTGGAGGCCGCGGCGCTGCCCGAGACCGCCTGCACGGTGTGGAGCAACGTGTTCATGCTCGCGGGGCTGCGCCCCGGGGAGCTCCTCCTCGTGCACGGCGGGGGCAGCGGCATCGGCACCGCGGCGATCCAGCTCGCCCGCTGCGCCGGGGCCCGCGTGGCCGTCACGGCCGGTTCGGCGGCGAAGCTCCAGCGCTGCGCCGAACTGGGCGCCGAGGTCCTCGTGAACTACCGCGAGCAGGACTTCGTGGCCGAGGTCCGGGAGGCCACCGGCGGACGGGGCGCGGACGTGGTGCTGGACGTGGTGGGCGCGAAGTACCTGCAGCGCAACGTGGAGGTGCTCGCCCCGAACGGGCGGATCGTGGTCATCGGCCTGCAGGGCGGAACGCGGGGCGAGCTCGACCTGGGGCGCCTGCTGGCCAAGCGCGGGGCGCTGCTGGCGACGTCGCTGCGGGCGCGCCCGGCGGAGGAGAAGGCCGCGATCGTGGCGAGCGTCGCCGAGCACGTGTGGCCGCTGGTGGCGGCGGGACGGGTCCGGCCGGTCGTGCACGAGGTGCTCCCCCTGGCGGAGGCCGCCCGCGCGCACGCCGTGATGGAGGAGTCCTCCCACACGGGCAAGCTCCTGCTGGTCCCCTGACCCGCCCGGCCCTCTTCCCCTCCCCCGCCTCTCTCCTCCCCCTCCCCTGCCCGCCCCACCCCTCCTGCCCGCCCCCCGCCCGGAAAGGACCCTTTCCGGGGTCAAGACCCTGTCCCCGACCCCGGAAAGGGTCCTTTCCGGGCAGGAGGGGTGTCGGGAGGAGAGAGGGTGTCGGGAGGAGAGAGGGTGTCGGGAGGAGAGAGGGTGTCGGGATGCAGGGGTGGAGGGGCCCTCAGACGCCGTCGCCCCCGGTTCCCGGTGCCTCGGCGCCGACGGGGGCCTCCCCGGCTGCAGCGGGTCCGGGGACCGCCGGAGCCTGGGCGGGGGGCGGAGCGGGGACGGCGACGGCGACGGCCAGGACGCGGGCACGGCCGGCTGCCTTGGCCGCGTAGAGGCGTCCGTCGGCGAGGCCCAGCAGCTTGTGCGGGGCCAGCGCGCCGTCCCACTCCGCCACCCCCGCGGAGAACGTCTGCCCGAACGGCGTGACCGCCAGCAGCCGCTCCACGACCTGCGCCCCGGCCGCGGCCTCGAGTCCCGGCAGCACGAGCGCGAACTCCTCACCGCCGTAGCGGGCGATCGTCCCGCCGGGCAGGCACCAGCGCAGCTCCGCCGACCACGTCCGCGCGGCCTCGCGCAGCAGCTCGTCCCCCGCGGGGTGCCCGTGCGTGTCGTTGAAGCACTTGAAGCGGTCGAGGTCGAGGAGCCCGACGCTGAGCGGCTCCCCGGAACCGGCCGCCGAGCGCATCGCCCGCCCCAGCTCGTGGTCGTACGTGCGCCGGTTCGCGAGGCCGGTGAGCGCGTCGGTGCGGGCCAGGACCTCCAGCTGCGCCCGGTGCGCCTCCACGGCCCGCACGAGCAGCAGCATGCGGGTCAGGGTGAGCAGGAACAGGACGACCGCGGCGGTGGCGACCGCCCGGACGTGCGGCTCGGAGCCGGTGAGGTCCCGCACGAGCAGGGTCGCCGGCGCGAGCAGGCCGGCGACGGCCAGTGCCGCGGCCCGGCCCGGGCCCAGGCGCTCCACCTCCGTCTCGGTGCGCTCGAGCAGCCTGCCCGCCTCCGGGTGCCAGAGGGCCAGCACCAGGAACAGGGAGAACATCGCGTAGCAGGAGTTGATGAACGGCATGGCGGTGAGCGGGAGCTGCTCGACCACCACGGCCGCGTAGACGAGGTCGCCGACCAGGTAGCTGGCCAGTGCGGCGCTGATGAGCAGCAGTGCCGCCCGGCGGCCGGCGGCGCCGACGAGGAGGCGGGCCAGGACCCCCAGGACGAGCACGTCGAGGACGGGGAAGGCCACGCCGACGACCCGGGCGAGGACGGGCACGTCGGAGTCGGTGAGCTGGTTCGCCACGAGGAAGACGTAGACGACGACGCCGAGACCCACGGTGATGGTCGCGGCGTCGAGGAACGCGCTGGGGTCCCGCCGGGCGGTGCGTCTGCGCACGACGACCACGCCCGCGGCGATGAGCTGGGCGTAGGTGGCGAAGTAGAAGAGGTCCGGCCAGTCCGCGAGGTGGTCCCGGTGCAGGAGCTCGTAGTTCAGCGTCCAGGCCCAGTCCCCGAGGATCCCCGTCCCGATGGCCCCGGCGAGCAGCCAGCCGACGGGCCCGAGCGTGCGGCGGCGGCGCACCGCCGCCGTGAGGGCCGCGGCGAACGCGGCGAGCAGCAGGGCGGAGGGGGCGAGCTCGTGGGGGATCCCGTCGGGGCTCGCGGTGAGCACGTTCACGCCGAACGCGAGCGCCAGGCAGCTCAGCACGGCGAGCAGGGTCGCGCGAACCCCCCACGGGCCTCGGACGTCCCGCGGGGTCGGGGCACTGGTCCCGGCCATGGCCCTGCATCGACGCCGGTTCGCCACCGCTGCAGGCGGATCGGCTTCCCCGGGACGGCGGTTCACCCGGCCGGGGGAACGGAGAGGGTCCGGGCAGGACCGATCGAGGGAACCGCTCACTCGATGCCCGCACGGCCGCGGCTGGATCCAGGGATCCGCTCACTCGGCGCCGGCGAAGGCGGCGATCCGCACGCCGGCCCGCTCCAGGGCCGCCCGGACGGCACGGGCCATGTCGACCGCTCCGGGGGTGTCGCCGTGGACGCAGACGGAGTCCACCAGCACGGGCAGCAGCGTGCCGTCGGCGGCCGCGACCTCGCCGGTGGTCACCATCCGCACGACGCGCTCCGCGACGACGGCGGGGTCGTGCAGGACAGCGCCCTCGCGGCCGCGCGGCACCAGCCCGCCCTCGGGGGTGTAGGCCCGGTCGGCGAAGGCCTCCGCGACGGTCCGCAGCCCGGCGGCGCCCGCGACCCGCAGGAGGGCGGAGCCGGCGAGTCCGAGGACGGGCAGGCCCGGGTCGTAGCGCCGCACGGCCTCCACCACGGCACGTGCCTGCACCTCGTGGGTGACGACCGCGTTGTAGAGGGCGCCGTGGGGTTTGACGTAGCGGACGCGGCCGCCGCTGGTGCGGGCGAGACCGTCGAGCGCGGCCAGCTGGTACAGCAGGTCGGCGACGAGGTCGTCGGGGTCGTAGTCGATGAACCTGCGACCGAAGCCGGCGAGGTCGCGGTAGGAGACCTGTGCGCCGACGGCGACGCCGCGCCGGGCGGCGGTCTCGCAGGTGGCGAGGAGCGTGCGGGGGTCGCCGGCGTGGAAGCCGCACGCGACGTTGGCGCTGGTGACGAGGCCGAGCATGGCCTCGTCGTCACCGAGCCGCCAGGCACCGAAGCCCTCTCCGAGGTCGCTGTTGAGGTCGACGGCGGCGGGGGGTTGCGGGGTCACGGCGCGCTCCTCGTCGGGACGGGCGGACGGACCCGCGGGGCCCGGTCCGGGGCGTGGCCCGACGGTATCCCCCACCCGGCGGTGCGGGGTCGCGCGACGCCGCTGCGGGGTGACGCGGCCGGCTCGCGCCGCGCGCACGCAGAAGCGGGGGGCCGCCCGTGGCGACCCCCCGCTCCGTTCCGGCGTCAGGCCGGGCGCAGCTGCCAGTGCTGGCAGGCGTTGCCCAGCCGAGACCACTGGCGCACGTTCGCGCCGTCGGCCGTGCTGCAGTTCTCCACGTCGAGCACCTTGCCGCTGTTGCGGTTGGTGATGTGCACCCAGCCGCCGAGGGCGGCCGTGGCCGGCTGGAACTCCTGGCAGGCGTTGCCCAGGCCGGTCCACTGCTGGACGTTCGCGCCGTCACCGGTCTGGCAGTTGGCGATGTCGAGGACCTTGCCGCTGGCGACGTTGATGATGCGGCTGTGCTCGTTGTAGCGGTCCTCGAAGCGCCACTTCTGGGCGTTGTTGCCGTTGCAGGTCCACTGCCGGACGTTGGCGCCGTCGGCGGTGGAGGCGTTGATGACGTCCAGGCACTTGCCGCTGTTGCGGTTGACGATGGTGAAGACGCCGGAGACGGTGGTCGTCTCGCCGGAGGGGCCGGCCAGCGACGCGCCGAGACGGACGGGGACCCCGAAGTTCGGGGTGCCGTCGGAGTTCCAGGTCACCCGCTGCGCCCGCAGGGATCGGCCGTTGTCGCAGCCGTCGGTGGCGGCGTCGTTGGCGTGGTAGACGTTCCACGTCTCGGTGCCGTCGGGCGAGGTGAAGAACTGGTTGTGCCCGGGGCCGTAGACGCTGTTGGCGTCGTTGCGCTGGAACACGGGGTTCGGGGACTTCACCCAGGAGGTGGCCCTGGTGGGGTCGGCGCCGTTCCAGGTGAGCAGGCCCAGCTTGTAGTCGGGGGTCCAGCACCCGCTGGCGGAGTAGGCCATGAAGGTCTTCCCGCCGCGCTGGAGGATGGCGGGGCCCTCCTGCACCGGGTGTCCCTGCCGCTCCCACGCGAGGGTGGGGGTGGAGATCTGCGTCCGCGGTCCCGAGGGGGTCCACGGGTTGGACAGGGGCATCACGGCGAGGTTCTGGGTGCCGCCGGCCTGGATGCTGCCGAACAGGTAGAGCTTCCCGCCGAGGTTGGCGACGCTGCCGTCGATGAACCAGTCGTCCCGGTTGGGGTCGAACAGCCGGTTCTTGTAGACGTACGGGCCCATCGGGTTCGTGCCGACGCTCTCCAGCACGTGCATGCGCTGGGTGATGTTGTAGTCCTGCACGCACTGGCCGGCGGTGTAGTACAGGTACCAGCGGGTGCCGTTGGGGCCGGCGAGCTTGTGCAGCTCCGGGGCCCACATGTTGCAGCCGCGGGACGTGTTGGTGTCGTGGTAGACGGCCACGTCGGGCGCGGTGGCCAGACCGGCGAGGGTCTTCGACGTGCGCATGGTCAGCGTCGAGCTCCAGCTCGTCGCGATCATGTAGTAGTTGCCGCCGTCTTGGACGATGTGCGGGTCGGCGCCCTTCTGGGGCTTGATCGGGTTGGTGAAGGTCTGTCCGGGAGCCGCCGTGGCCGAAACGGCCGGCAGGGCGGTGAGCACTCCGAGGGACAGCAGGGCGGCCGACAGCGCCGCCCTCATCCTGGGCATGGGCATGGCACGTCCGTTCTCGAGTCGGCATCGACGCGATCGCAGGGCGAGATGGGGGGAGGGCCGGGCAGGAGACACCGTGAACCCGGGAGGGACGCAACACTCACCCGTCCGGGCGCGTTCGTCAAGCCCGGGATCCGTGGACCGTCCGGCGGCCCGCACCACGGCCCCGGCGAGGGGCCGCCGGTCACGGGTGTGGCCCGTCCGGTGACGGGGCGTGGTTCCAACGAGGCACGGGACACCCGTTCGGGTTGACCCGCACGGGCCATCTTGCAGCCCCCCCGACCGCCCGTGTAGCTTCCGTCTTCTCGATGTGAGCGTTAACAAAGCCGGTCCGTCACCGTTGACAGACGACCGCCCGCGTGGCCCACATCGCCTTCATCCGCAGCCGCGTCCAGCGAGGGGCGCGGCGGTCGAGAGGACGCACATGGGCGTGCACCCCCACCAGGACCCGCTGTCCGGCACCGAGCGCCGGCCCGCGGGCAGGTTCCGCAAGCTGGGCGCGGCGGTCGCCGCCGTGGCCGCACTGGTCGCCGGCACCGCGGCCCAGGCGTCCGCGCAGTACGTCGAGATCAACAACGTCGTGGTGGAGCAGCGCGCCGACCCGGCCGTCATCCGGCACAGCGACGGCTACTACTACATGACCGCCTCCGTGCCGGACTACAAGCGGCTCGAGCTGCGGCGCTCCACCACGCTGCAGGGGCTCGGCTCCGCGGCGACGAGCACGGTGTTCACCGCCCCCTCCACCGGCCCCCTCTCGGGCTGGATCTGGGCGCCGGACGTCCGCTTCCACGACGGCGCCTGGTACCTGTACTTCTCCGCCTCGCCCTCGAACGCGACGTTCGACCAGCGGCTCTACTACATGAAGAACACCTCGGCGAACCCGATGACGGGCACCTGGTCTGCGCCGCAGCGGATGTACACCCACGTGGAGAGCTTCCAGCTCGACCCCGCCACGTTCGAGCTGGGCGGGCGGCGCTACTTCACCTGGGCGCAGAAGGACCCGAACAGCGGCGACAACAGCCACGTGTTCATCGCGAGGATGACCAGCCCGACGACCATCGACCGCAACACGGTCGCCACGATCGCCAGGCCCACTTACGCCTGGGAGCGCGAGGGCTACCCCGTCGCCGAGGGCCCGCAGACCATCATCAGGAACGGGCGGGTGTTCATCGCCTACTCCGTGGCGGCCACGGACTCCCGCTACAAGCTGGGCCTGGTCAGCGCGTCGACCTCGGCGGACCTGACCAACCCGGCCTCGTGGACGAAGTCGGCGACGCCGGTGTTCTCCACCGCCAACGGCGTCTACGGCCCCGGCCACGGCAGCTTCACCGTCGCGGAGGACGGCAAGACCGACATCCTCGTCTACCACGGCCGCGACTACGCCGACCCGTACCCGGACGCGCTGCGCGACCCGAACCGGCACACCCGCATGCAGCAGCTGTTCTGGAGCGACAACGGCTACCCGTTCTTCGGGCAGCCGATGCCCAACGGCCGGACGCCGCTCGGCATCAAGGGCGCGCACAGCGGCAAGTGCGTGGACAACTGGGCCTTCGACAAGACGCCCGGGGCCCTGGTGCGGCTCTACGACTGCAACGGCAACACGGCGCAGCAGTTCGAGTTCAACTACCTCGGCAACCGGTACTACGAGATCCGCAACCGCAACACGGGGACCTGCCTCGACAACGCCAACGGCAGCACGGCGCTGAACGCGAACGTCGGTCTCTACCCGTGCAACGGCACCACCGCGCAGCAGTGGGGGATCCGCGACCGCGGCAACGGCTGGTTCCAGCTCTACAACGTCGCCGGGCGCACCTGCCTCGACAACTACGAGTGGAACACCGCCAACGGTGCCCGGATCTCGCTGTACACCTGCAACACGGGTGCGGCGCAGATGTGGCGCCGCGGCTGAGGAGTGCCTTCTCCGGAGGGGCCGGTGCGCTTGGCGCACCGGCCCCTCCGCACGTCCGGGTGGCGCCTCCCCCGTGAGGTCAGCGGCCCCCCGCAGCCGGGGAACCGGGCCGCGGGCGGGAGGATCGCGCCCAGAGCACGACCGCGAGGGCAGCCGCGGCGCCGGGTGAGCAGCACCCTCACGCCCCCCTGCGGCCCGGCACGGCCAGCGCCCCGGGCGGCGGCAGCCCTTGCCCGGCGGGAGGACGGGGAGGATCGTCGCCGGCATGGGGTTCTTCGCCGAGCAGGTCCGGCCCCGGCTCCTCGACGCCACGATGCGCACTCCCGCCATGCTGGCCGCCCGCGCCCGCGCGTGCTCCGGCCTCAGCGGCGACGTCCTGGAGATCGGCTACGGCTCCGGCCTCAACCACGGCCACCTGCCGTCCGCCGTGCGCGGCGTCTGGGCCGTGGAGCCCTCCTCGACCGCGCTGCGCATCGCCGCCGGCCGCACGGCGGGTTCCGGCGTCCCCGTGATCCTCGCGGGCGACGACGCCCAGTCCCTGGACCTGCCCGACGCCCGCTTCGACGCCGCCCTGTCGACGTGGACCCTGTGCGGCATCCCGGACCCGGTCAGGGCCCTGCGCGAGGTCGCCCGCGTGCTGCGTCCGGGAGCGGCCCTGCACTTCGTCGAGCACGGTCTGGCGCCGGAGGAGTCCGTCGCCCGCTGGCAGCGGCGCGGCAACCGGTTCAACCGCAACCTCGGCGGCTGCCTCCTGGACCGCGACATCCCCGCACTGGTGCGGGCGGCGGGCTTCCCCGTCGTGGAGGTGCGGACCCACTACCTGCCGGGTGCACCTCGCGCCGTGGGCTGCACGTACGAGGGGCGGGCGCGCACCGCGGGACCCGCCTGACGGACGCCGGCGGAACCGGTCAGCACGGACCCCAAGGTTGCTCTACCACTTGGTCAACCAAGTGGACCGCGACACGTCGGCGGGCGGCTACGCTCGACCCGTGGAGGACCCCGCCGAGACGGTGCAGCAGCGCGGCACCCGCATCGACGGCCGCCGTCGCCGCTACGAGCACCGCCGCGACGAGCTGCTGCAGGCCGCCGCCGCGCACGCCCTCGAACACGGCCTCACCAACCTCACCCTGCGGCGGATCGCCGAGTCCGTCGGGGTCAGCCACGCCACGCTCGTGCACCACTTCGGCACCCGGGACCGGCTCGTCGCCGAGATCGTGGACACCGTCCTCACCCGGTCCTTCACGGCACCCGAGGTGATCCGCCCCCCGGCCGGCGAGCACCCCCTGCGCGCGCTGTGGCGGCACGGCACCGGAGAACGCGGCCTGCGCTCGCTGCGGCTCTTCTTCGCCATCACCGGCCAGAGCCTCCACGGCGAGGCGGCGCTCGCCGACGCCGTCCACCGCTCCCTGAGCGAACGCACCGGCCTCGTCGCCGCGGGGCTGCAGCAGGCGGGCTGCCCCGAGCGGGACGCGCTGCCCCTGGCAACGCTCGTCCTCAGCGCCATGCGCGGCCTCGTCCTCGACCTGCTCGTCACCGGCGAGCGCGCACGGGTGGACGCGGCGTTCAACGCCCTCGTCGCGGACGTCGACCGCCGCGCCGCGAGCTGGACCCGGCCGGCCGGAGCCGAGCCGGACGCCGGGGGCAACACGCAGGGCGGCTGAACGCCGGCCCCCTCTCCCCCGGGAGGACCGGGGCCGGTGGGCTGCGACGGCTCAGGCGGACGGGCCGCCCGCGGGCCCGCCGTCGCCCCGGAGCTGCCCGAGCATCTCCGGCAGGTCGAAGAACGTGGCGATCGCCACGGCCGAACGCCCGCCCAGCTCCGGGTCGGCCCCCGCCGCCAGCAGGTCGGCCACCACCTCCCGCGAACGCCGGAACGTCGCCGCGGCCAGCGCCGTCTGGCCCTTGTCGTTCACGCGGGCGGTGTCGGCCCCGCGCTCCAGCAGCATCCGCACGGTCTCCGGGTGCACGTGGTAGGCCGCGAGGATCAGCAGCGTGTCGCCGCCGGAGTTCGTCAGGTTGACCGGCAGCCCGGCGTCCAGCAGCTCCGCGAGGCGGGCGGTCTCACCGCTGCGCGCCAGGTCGAACGCCGCCTGCAACAGGCGCAGCTCCTCCGCGCCGAGCTCGTGGGGAGCCAGCCGGCCCGCTCCCGGCTCGGACGGTTCCTGCGTGTGGGGGGTCTGCTCGCTCACCCCGGAAGTCTAGGCAGACGTCCACCCGCAGACCCCGGCCCTCGGCCGGCGGCCTCAGCGGGCGGAGAGGCGGAACTCCGTCGTGGAGCGGAAGACCTCACCGGGCCGCAGCACCGTGGAGGGGAACTCCGGCCGGTTCGGGCTGTCCGGGAAGGCCTGCGTCTCCACGGCCAGCCCCGCGCGGGGGCCGTACGCCGTCCCCGCCCTGCCCACGAGGGTGCCGGACAGGGATCCCCCGCTGAACACCTGCACCCCCGGCTGGTCCGTGGCGACCTGCAGGACGCGCCCCGAGCCGGGGTCCTCGACGGTCACCGCGAGATCCACCGGCCGCGTCCCGCCGGGGTGCTCCGACAGCACGAAGCAGTGGTCGTAGCCCTTGCCCCGCAGCAGCTGCTCGTTCGCGGCGTCGACCCGCTCCCCCACCGCGCGGGGGGTGCGGAAGTCGAACGGGGTGCCCGCCACCCCGCGCAGCTCCCCCGTCGGCAGGCCGGTCTCGTCCACCGGCAGGAACCGCTCCGCCGCCACCGTCACGACGTGGCCGTCCACGGTTCCGGAGCCGTCGCCCGCGAGGTTCCAGTAGGCGTGGTTCGTGAGGTTGACGACCGTGGGGGCGTCGGCGGCGGCCTCGTACGTCATGCGGATCGTGGCACCGTCGTCGGTGGGCAGCAGGACGTAGTCCACCTGCACGCGCAGCGTCCCGGGGAAACCGTTGTCGCCGTCGGGGCTGACGAGCACGAACCGCACGCCCGGGCCCCCGGCGCCCTCCAGCGCCTCCGCCGCCCACACCTTCTCGCTGAACGGGTGCGGCCCGCCGTGGATGGCGTTGCCGCGGTCCGTCGGGGGGATCTCGTGGGTCTCGCCGTCCAGTTCGAAGCGGCCACCGGCGATGCGGTTGGCGAAGCGGCCGATGGTCGCCCCGAAGGAGCGGCCCTTGCCCGCGTAGGGATCCAGCCCGTCGAACCCGAGCAGCACCTCCGCCTCGCGGCCGTCGCGGCCGGGCAGGACCACCGACTGCAACCGCGCCCCGTGGTCGGCGAGCGCCACCCGCACGTCCCCGCGCGGCCCCGGCACCGACAGGACCCAGCGGCCGACGGGGGCACCGTCCGCCGTGCGGCCCCAGTCGGGTTCGTGCTGCGGGGAACCAGCTCGTGCGCCCATGCGGGCGACAGTAGCGGGCCAGGGCGGCCGGCACCCCCGCTGCACCGGGAGCGCGACGCGCCGCCGGGCCGGGGGCGCGGCGCGTGCCGCGCCCCCGGCCCGCAGGCGTGTCAGCGCCTGCGGTGGGTCAGGGCAGCGTCACGTAGTCGTCGAGGAACGCCCGCGCGGAGTCGCTGTCGAGGCGGTACGTCTTGTCGGTCGCCCGGCACACGGCGTCGCCCGTGACGGTGATGCTGACGATCCGGTCGCTGCGCTCCCCGCCCAGGAAGTGCGGGCCACCGGAGTCGCCGTAGCAGGTTCCGCCGTCGCCCGTGGCCGGGTTCATGGACAGCAGCAGCCAGTTCTCCCGCAGCGAGAGCGACGTCTGCAGGGCGAAGCGCCGCTCGCCCATCGGGTCGTACAGCTCCTTCGAGCCGCCGCCCTTGGTGTCCCGGACCAGGCCGTAGCCGACGGCCGTGAACGTCTGGTCGTCGAGGGCGTGCGCGGCCTTCAGCCGGTCCAGCGACCGCCGCGCCGGCAGCTGCGCCGGGGTGATGCCCGCCGGGGCGGAGTCGAGCAGGACGACGGCGATGTCGTGCCCGTCGTCCTGGCCGCCCGTGCCGTACTCCGGGTGCGTGACCGCCCTGCCGCCGATGACACCCGCCGGGTCCGCCGCCCCCTCGTCGTAGCGGGAGGCGAAGCTCACCGCGACCCTGTCGAGGCCCTCGGTGCAGTGGCTGGCCGTGAGGAACACCTTCGGCGCGATCAGGGTGCCGGTGCACATGACGTCGGGGCCGGGGCTGGCCGGGTCGTAGTCGTGGAGCAGGGCGCCCACGGAGGGGTGCCGGTCGCCGTCGGGCTGCCCGAAGGTGATGGCGTGGGCGGGGGTCGCCGTCACGACGAGGGCGGCGAGCGCCGTGCCGAGGGCGGTGCGCAGGTGCTTCATCGGATCCCTTGCTGCCGGTCCACTGGGTGCGCCGGAGCGTAACCCGGCCCTGGGCCGACGTCACGCAGCGCGCGGCGCACCGCCGCGACGGCCACGCCGAGGACCACCGCCGCGCCCGAGGCGAGGAGGACGGCTGCGACGACCCACCGCAGGTCGAGCACCGCCGCCAGCGCCTCCCACGCCCCCACGGTCACCGCCACGGCGACCAGCGCGAGCCCCACCACCACCCCGGGCACGTGCACGGGGGAGAGCTCCACCAGCTCCTGCACCGTCTCCGCCACCCGCCCCGCCCGCTCCTCAGCCACGGGAACCACTCCTCTCGTCCTGTTCCGCGGCGCGCGGGGTCTCGATCCGCACCCGGCCCGCGCCGACCTCCGCGGCGACCACCACGTCCACGCGCGGGTCGACGCCGGGCACGGTCCGCGCCCCGGCCGGCGCATCGGCGCCCTCGGCGCCCACGAGGAACGCCCGCACCTCCTGCGCGCCGGCCACGTACCCGGCGTCGAGCACCTCCGTCAGCTGCGGGGCCCGGAGCTCCACGACGTCGGCCCCCTCCGGCACCTCGACGTCGCCGCGCGTGTCGGTGACCACCAGGACGGTCTGGCCCAGGGCGGGCTCGACGTCGAGCGTTCCCGCGCCCACCGTGGCGGCCAGGTGGGCGGGACCCCCGTCGCGGGCCCGGCCCGCGCCGGAGGTGTCCACGACCAGCCGCCCGGCGAGCATCTCGCGCGAGCGCTGCGGATCCTCCTCGTCCGGTGCCGTCACGGGTGACCAGAGCTGCTCGTTCATCGGTTGCGGGCCCCACCCGCCCGGCGACGACGCCAGCACCGCCACCACGGCCAGCGGCACCGCGACGCCGACCGTGCCGGACCGGCGCCCGCGCACTCCGGCCAGGAACGCCCCCGCGCCCAGGACGAGCACGGCGGCGGCGAGCGCGAGCGGCAGGACGCGCCCCGGCAGGACGCCGAACCGGTCGGCCAGCACGACCGCCCCGGAGGCCAGCAGCGCCAGCCCGAGGCAGGCGGCGGTCAGCAGCGGTGAGCCGGGCCTGCGCCGGGCGGCGCGCTCGCGGCGGCGACGGTCGGTCTCCAGCCGCGCCCGCGCGGCCCGGTCGGCGGCGCGGGCGGCCTGCTCCCGTCCGCGCTGGAACTCCTTGCGGGCGTGCTCGAACTCCACCCGGCCGCGGTCGGACCCGCTCGCGCCGTCCCCGGCCTGCGCCGCGTGCCCCCCGGCCTGCCGGTTCCCGGCGGTGGGGGGCTCCTTGCGCAGCGAGACCCGCGGCGCCTGCGCGGAGGGCCCGCCGGCGCGGTGGTTCGCGCACGTCGGCAGCCGGTCCCGTACCACCCACCACACGCCGGCGGCGGCGAGCGCGGTGACGAGCAGGCTCCAGCCCGGCGACGCGCCCCAGCGCTCCCACGCGAACATCCCCTGGCCGGTGAACAGGTCGAGGGCGACCAGCCCCCCGGCGAGGACCGCGCCGCCCGAGACGTCCCCGGCCAGCGCGCGCTCCGCCTCGATCCGCCCGTCGGCGTCGGGCAGCAGCGCCCACGCCGCGCCGTAGAGGGCCAGGCCCATGCCGCCGGCGAGCGTGAGGGCGACCAGCAGCGCCCGCACCACGACGGGGTCGATGCCGAGGCGGTGCGCGGTACCCGCGCAGACGCCCGTGAACCAGCGGTCCCCGTCGCGCTGGACGCCGAGACGGCGCACGGCTGCGAAGAACCGCTCCTGCCCGTCCGCGGTGCGCGGCGGCTTCCCCGCGGCCGGGTCCCGCGGAGGGTCCTGCGGTGGCGCCTCGTGCCGCGGCGGGGTCGTGTCCATGCTCCGATGCTGCTGCGCGGGCGGGGGCGCCCACCATGGGGGAAACCCCCGAACCGACCCTGAAGCCACCCCGGACGGGGGTCCGCGGGGGCGGCTCGCGTGCCACGATCGCGTCGTGCCCCCTCCCGCCGACGCCGCAGCGGCCCCCGTGCTGGTGCGCCCCCTCACGGGCCGCCGCGTCGCCGGGGTCGCGGCGGGTCTGGCCCAGCACCTCGGGATGCCGGTGGGCCGGGTGCGCGCCGCGCTGGTCCTGCTCGCCCTCGTGGCCGGTTTCGGCGTGGCGCTCTACGCGACGTGCTGGCTGCTCGCCCCGGACGCCCGCGACGCGCGCCCCGACGGCCCGAGGGGACGCCCCGACACCGGGCGGTGGATCCGGGAGCACCGCCAGGCGATCCTCGGCGCGGGTCTGGTCGCCACGGCCGCCACCAGCGCGATCCGGATGACGGGCACCACCCTCAGCGCGGGCACCGTCATCCCCGTCCTCACGGTGCTGGCCGGCCTGGTCATCGCGTGGAGCCAGCTCGACGCCGTGCGGCGGGCGCGCCTCGTCCACGGCTCGGGGCTGGGTCGCGTCTCGGGGCGGATGGCGGCGGCGCGGGTGGCGGCGGGGATCCTGCTCGTGGGGGTCGGCGTGGTGCTGCTCGTGGGCTGGGCCGACGTGACCCTGCTCTGGAGCTCCCTGCTCGCGGCGCTCGCGGTGCTCGCCGGCACGGCGCTGGTGCTCACCCCCTGGGCGGTGCGGCTGTGGTCGGAGCTCGGGGAGGAGCGGGCCGCGCTGGCGCGGGAGCAGCAGCGGGCGGAGTTCGCCGCGCACATCCACGACTCGGTCCTGCAGACGCTGGCGCTGATCCAGCGGCGCAGCGGCGACGCGGGTGAGGTGGCGCGGCTGGCGAGGTCCCAGGAGCGCGACCTGCGGGCGTGGCTGTACGGCAGCAGCGGCACCGACGACGGCACCGTCGGGACGGCGCTGCGGGCGGTGGCGGCGGAGGTGGAGGACGGCCACGGCGCGACGGTGGACGTCGTGGTGGTCGGTGACCTGGACGAGCGCCGCCTGGACCGGCGCTCCTCGGCGCTGGTGCAGGCGTGCCGGGAGGCGCTGCTGAACGCCGCCCGGCACGGCGGCGGGGCGGTGAGCGTGTACGCGGAGGCGGACGGCCCCGGGGGGCTGGAGGTGTTCGTGCGCGACCGCGGGCCGGGTTTCGACCTCGAGGCGGTCCCGGGGGACCGTCTCGGCGTGCGGGAGTCCATCCTCGGCAGGATGCAGCGCGCGGGAGGCCGGGCGGACGTGCGCTCCGCCGCCGGGGGCGGCACGGAGGTCGTGCTGCGGCTGCCGGCCCTGCCGGCCGAGCAGGAGGGGGAGGTGGCACGGTGAGTGCGACCGTGCGGGTCGTGATCGTGGACGACCACCGGATGGTCCGCAGCGGGGTGCGGGCCGAGCTCGCCGTCGACCCCGGCATCGAGGTGGTGGGCGAGGCCGCGGACGTGGCCGGAGCGGTGGCGGCCGTGCGGGCCGCGCACCCGGACGTGGTGCTGCTCGACGTGCACCTGCCGGACTCCGAGGGCGGGGTGCCCGCCGCCTCCGCGGGCTCGGGCGGGGCCGCCGTCCTGCAGGAGTGCGCGGACCTGCTCGCCGGTGAGGCGCCGGTGCGCTTCCTCGCCCTCAGCGTCTCCGACGCCGCCGACGACGTCATCGCGGTCATCCGCCGTGGAGCGCGCGGCTACGTCACCAAGAGCATCGGCGGCGCGGAGCTGGCCGCGGCGGTGCGGCGGGTGGCCGAGGGCGACGCGGTGTTCTCCCCCCGGCTGGCGGGTTTCGTCCTCGACGCCTTCGGCGCGGCCGCGGGCGAGGTGGCCGCCGTGGACGACGAGCTGGACCGGCTGTCGGCGCGGGAGCGGGAGGTCATGCGCCTCATCGCGCGCGGCTACGCGTACAAGGAGGTCGCCCGGGAGCTGTTCATCTCCGTGAAGACGGTGGAGACCCACGTCTCGGCGGTGCTGCGCAAGCTGCAGCTGTCCAGCCGCCACGAGCTGACCCGCTGGGCCGCGGCGCGCCGCCTGCTGTGACGCCCACCCGCTGTGACGCCCACCCGCGGCTCAGGCGGGCTGGGCCTGCGGGGGCAGGGCGTCGGGCACCAGGTCGCGCAGGGCGGCGCTGACCTCGGCCGCGACGGCGACGAACGCACGGGTCCGGCTGTCACCGCGGCGGTCCAGCACGGTGACGGGCACCGTGGGCCGTCCCGCCAGGGGGCGCAGCACGACGCCCGGCGGCGAGCGGCGCACGGTCAGGTCGTTCGTCATGACGAGCACCTCGTGCTCGGCGTGCCAGCGCCACGCCTCGTCGATCGGGAGGGCGGGCGCCTGCGCGCGGCGCACGTCGAGCCCCTCGGCGCGCAGGTCGTAGCCGGCCATGAACTCCTGCGCCGACGGCGGCCAGCCGCCGGTGCCGGTCCAGGTGAGGTCTGCGACGTCTGCGAGGTGCACCTCCTCGACTCCCGCGAGGTCGAGCTGGGCGGGCACCGCGAGCAGCCGGGGGGTGTGGAAGAGGACGGTGACCTCGTCCCCGGGCAGCCCCCCGTCGCGGGTGACGACGACGTCGAGGTCGGGGTCGGCGGCCCCCCACGGGTCGAACAGCGTGAGGGGGCGCACCTCCAGCGCCAGCTCGGGGTGGCGGGTGTGGAAGGCGTGCACGATCGGGCCGGTCAGCTCCGCAGCGGCCATCGAGCCGCAGTACAGGCCCACCACGACGCGGTGCCGCCGTTCCGGCTGCGGTCCGCCCCGGGCGCGCTCGACGGCGAGCTGGAACTCCTCGGCGGCGGCGAGCAGGGAGCGGGCCTCCGGCAGCAGGACCCGCCCCGCCTCCGTCAGCTCCACGTGCCGGGTGGTCCGCACGAAGAGGGAGGTGCCGAGGTCGCGCTCCAGCCTGCGGACAGCCGCGGACAGGGCGCTCTGGTCCACGTAGAGGCGGCGCGCGGCACGCGTGAAGTGCAGTTCCTCCGCGACCACCGCGAAGTAGCGCAACTGCTGCAGGTCCACGGGCACCCCCGGCCAGAGCCTAGGAGATCTCCGGCGCCGGCGGGAGGGGGAGCGGGCCGTCGGCGCGCCTCAGCTCTCCGGCGCCAGCGGTACGGCCTCGGGCACGAGGCCGAGCAGGGCGTCGCTGACCTCCGCCGCCACGGTGGCGAACGCCTTGGTGCGGCTGTCGCCCCGCCGGTCGTAGACGGCCGTGGACACGGCGTCGACGTCGATCAGCGGGCGGGCCGCGACGCCGGGCAGCCGGGTGAGACGGGTTCCGGAACCGACGCTGCACGCCAGCAGCCCCTGGCGCACCGCAGCGGGCACCGCCTCCTCGAAGGACATGACGGGCAGCTCGCGCCGGTCCAGGTCGATGCCGTCGGCGCGCAGGTCGGCCATCGACATGAGCGCCTGGGCGTGCTCCGGCCACTCCTCCGCCCCGACCCAGGTCCGCTCGCAGACGTCCGCCACGCTCAGCTCCGATGCCTGCGCGAGGTCGTCGTCGGCGCCGAGGACGATCACGCGACGTTCCGCGTACAGCGGTGTGCGGGCGTCGTCCGGCAGGCCCGGCCCCCGCCCGAGGATCACGTCGAGGTCGGGCTGCTCCGCCCCCCAGGGGTCCGCGAGCTCCAGGGTGCGGACCTCGAGCTGCAGGTCGGGGTGGCGGGCACGGAAGGCGTGGACGATGGGCCCGGTCAGCTCCGCGGCCGCCCGCGGGCCCAGGTACAGCCCCAGCACGAGCCGGTGGCGCGACGGCTCGTCGCGCGCGGTGTCCGCGGCCGCCCGGAAGCGCTCCCCCGCGGCGATGAGCCGCCGGGCCTCGGGAACCAGCGCACGCCCCGACTCGGTGAGGTCCACCCGGCGGCTGGTGCGGTCGAAGAGCCGCACGCCGAGGTCGCGCTCGAGGCGGCGGATCGCGGCGGACAGGGTGCTCTGGTCGATGTAGAGGCGGCCCGCTGCGCGGGTGAAGTGCAACTCCTCCGCGAGGACGGTGAAGTAGCGGAGTTGCTGCAGGTCCACGGAAGTGCTCCTCGCTCGGTTCTCGGCGCGTCCCCCTGTCAACGTTGACAGGGCCCCGCCCTCTTCCCCGATCGCGAGGCGGGGTGCATCCCGGGCGTGTCCCGCTGCTCCCCCGTGGGCGTCAGTCCCGCCCCGGCGCCTCCCGGGCCCGCAGGCCGGGGCGCGCGCGGGGCAGGTGCGCCCCCGGCGGAGGCCCGCCCGCCGCAGCGGAGGGTGGGGGCGTCGGCGGCGTGCTCGATGCGGAACAGCCGCACCCGGCGCACCGCCGGGGCGTCCTCGGCCACCGCGTACGCCGACGCCCGGCAGCGCGACTCGCCGCCGTCGGCGAGGACCTCGCGGACGAGGCGCTCGTGCACGGCGTCCGGGCCACTCACGACGGGAACCGTCCCCGGTAGGTGGCCAGCACCGCCTCGTAGTCGGCGTCGTCGATGAGGTCGGCGTCGAGGGCCCGGCCCACCTGGTCGTCGAAGGAACCCGGGTTCTCCAGGTACAGATCGTCGCCCTCGTGCTCGGGCAGCTCCCCGGGCGGCGCGTACTCCCAGCGGCCCAGCTCCTCCAGCATCTGCCCACGCGGGATCAGGCCCGCGGCGTAGCGCTGGGCGATCCGGTAGGCCGTGTCGTCGCTGAAACCGCCCGGAACCGGCCCGACGGAGGGGTCGTCCCGCAGTTCGGCGAAGCGCTCGTGCCAGCGCCGCACCACGTGCTGCACCTCGTGCTCCGGGGTGCCACCGGTCAGCATCGCCCGCACCAGCCGCACCACGTCCCGGTGCGCGGCGGCCTCACGCGCGACCGCCCTGACCAGCATCGCCCTCAGCGGGTCGGTGGCCTGTTCCGGCATGTCTCTCCTCCTGCTCTCGTCGCGGAGCCCGCTCGTCCCCGCGCCCTTCCCCGTCCTCACGACCCGCGTGGCTGCCGCCGTCACAGCCCGTTCGCGACCGTCGCACACACCCTCAGCCAGGCGTGGCGGCTCTGCGCCGTCAGGGCGGTGAAGTCCACGGGGCCGCCGGAGACGAGCGACGGGTCGTGCGGGACGTCCACGACCGCCCGGGTGAGGCGGTTGAAGTGCTCGTGCAGCCGGCCCCGCAGGGCCGGGTCGGGCGTGCGGGCGGGCGAACTGAGCACGGTCACGGCGTGGGTGATGAGGTCCGCGCTGCCCGCGGCGCGCAGGGCGTCGACCAGCCACGCCGCCGACTGCGCGGTGTCCTCCCGCACCGTGGAGACGATGACGAGCTGGTCGGCCGCGCGCACCGCCGCCTGCCAGTTGCTGGCCCGCATGTTGTTCCCCGTGTCGACGACCATGACGCGGTAGAACCTCGACAGGCTGGCGTGCAGGCGCTCGAAGGCCGCGGCGTCGATGCCGGCCGACGAGGCGGCGTCCTCGTCGGAGGCCAGGACGTCGAAGTGCGCGGCGCCCTGCGCGCGGACGTAGCGGTCCAGGTCGCCGATGCGCGAGGTGCGGGCGTCGCCGTAGGAGTCCAGGTCGCGGAGCAGGTCCACCGCGGTGCGGTGGTGCCGTGCCGGGTTCGCCCGCCAGCCGAGGGTTCCGCGGGTCTCGTTGTTGTCCCACGCCAGGGTGGAACCACCGCGGTGCAGGCCGAACGTCGCCGCCATCAGCAGGGTGGCAGTGGTCTTGTGGGCGCCCCCCTTGGGGTTCACCACGACGATCGTGCGAGGGCCGTCGAAGCTGCGCTGGACGGCCTGCACCGCCATCCGGTGGCGCATCTCCGCGACGCCCGGTCCCGGTGAGACGAGCCCTCCGGTGAGCTTGCGGACCGTCGAGCGCCACCCGGAGCCGGCCGGGGCCACCGCGTCCGGCCGGCGGCCCGCGATGAGGTCGTCCAGGGTCGGCGGTGGACCGTCGCCGGTTCCTGCCACGGCCGGCGTGGCAGACGCGGGAGCGCCGACCGGGAACTCCGCGACCGGGAACTCCGCGACCGGAACCTGCGGAACGGGGACCTCCGCGGGTGCGGGCGCCTCGTGCGCCACCGCGTCCTCCGGGGCCCGGACTTCCTCCGGCACCCGGACTTCCTCCGGCGGCGCCGACGAGGGTCCGGGGGCTCGTCCGTCCCGGGGGGCCGGGACCGCGGCGACGGGCGCCACTCGGTCCGCGACCGGTTCCACGACCGGCCCCTGGTGGGGCTGCGGAACACCCCCGGGTGCTGCGCGCCCCGTGCCGGGCGCCGGATCCGTCGCCTCCTCGACCCGGCCGTCGGGGTGGACGAGGAGGTTCCACTCCCCGTCCGGGTCGACGGCGGCGACGTGCACGGGCCTGCCCAGGGCGTCCGCGGCGTGCAGCGTCACGAACTCCAGGACGGCCCGGCGCGCGGAGGCGACGTCGGCGGCCGCGACGGGCTGCACCACACCGTTGATGGAGACCTCGGCGCTGGCGTCCGCGCGCACCACCACGGTGATGCACGGCCAGGTGCGGGCGTCGAGGGGTTCGGCGACCGTCATGGGTCTCCTTCCTGCGTTGGGTCGGGGGCCGTCAGCCGAGAGGGGCGCCGCGTTGGGCCATGAAGGGTTCCGGGTCGACCTTCGTGTCGCGGAGGTGCACCTCGAAGTGCAGGTGGCAGCCGCTGCCCACGCCGTTCGCACCGACACGTGCGATCTGCTGCCCCGCGGAGACCTGCTCGCCCACCCGGACGAGGAGGTCCTTCGTGTACATGTGCCCGTACCAGGTCACGACGTCCCCGCCGTGGTCGATGACGATGGCGTTGCCGAAGCCGCTGGCGGGCCCGGACCGGACCACCACGCCACCGGCGGCGGCGTAGATGGGCCCGTTGCAGCCGCCACCGCCGAGGTCCGTTCCCTTGTGGAAGCTGCTCGCACCGGGCGCGGGGGGAGGCCGTGGCCCGTAGTCGCTGGTGACGGGGCCCGACGACGGCCGGGTCCAGCCCTGCTCGGAAGGCGACGAGACGCTGCTCGTCGTGCACTCGGGGCTGCCGTTGACCGCCACCTCCCCCGGCACCACCACGGTGCCGGACAGCGCCTGCACGATCCTCACCGCATCGTTCCAGTGCTTCGCGTAGTGGAAGGGGTCCTTGTTCCGCTGGGTGCGGTGGGCCGCGAGGGTCGGCGGGAGGGTCTGCCAGCCCCGCACCTGCACGAGTGCCTCGAAGAAGTTCGTGGCGGAGATCGTGGGGTTCATGCGGTCGGAGTAGGAACCCCACGCCCCGTCGTCGCGCTGCTGGAACAGCCCCCGGGAATCGGGCCCCACCTCGTCCCCGTGGTCCAGGACCCGGAGGGTGGACTCCCCGATGGCTGTCATCACGCCGATCGTCTGAGCGCGCTGGTCGAGCCCGAGCTGCTTCGCCGCGTTCATGATGAGCGCGGCGTTCTCGAGCTGCTTGCGGTCGTACGCACCGACGTTGCCGGGCGGCAGGGTGGACAGGTCCACCACGACCCCCGGACCGGTCGGGCCGCAGAGCGCGCCACCGGCATCGCCCCGCGCTGCGGACATGGTGAGGACGGCGGTGAAACCCACGACGGCCCCGAAGGGCAGCAGGAGCACCACCAGGAGTGCTGCGAGGAGCTTCACAGCCCTTCCTCCGGCGCCGTGACCAGCTCGGCCAGCCAGGGCGAGTCCGCGCCGGCACGGGACAGGAGGACCTCGTGCGGTCCGGCGTCGGTGGGAACCACCACGACGGCGAGGTAGGCGGAACGGTCGTCGACCAGGGTTCCCGCTCCGAGGACGCGCGTCGCGGGAATGTTGCGGGGGTCGGTCCCCTGGTGGGCGAAGGCGCCCTGCGGTGTCAGCAGGGGCGCGAGGCCCGCCATCCACTGCTCCTCGGGGAGGTCCGGGCGGGCGAACGCCCGCACCGCGGCCTCGGCCCGCTCGAGAGCAGCGGCGCGGGACGCGTCGTCCCAGGTGGGCGAGGGCAGCGGTTCGGGGAGGACGTGGTCCGCGTCGGTGTGCCCGTGCGCCTGCCCGTCCGCTGCGTGGCCGTCGACCGCGGGACCCGGTGCGGCTGCCCCCTCGCCACCGGGGACGGGCTCACCGGTGCCCGGCACCGACGGGGCGGCCACCTGCCCCTCGGTGCCGGCTCCGCACCCGGTCAGCAGGACAGCGAGCAGGCAGGCCGCGAGGGGGACGGGGAAACCGGCGCGCGGCATGGCGGAACCTCCGGATGCTCAGCAGGGCGGGGCCCGTGCGGTGGGCGGCGCGTCACGATCGGCCGCCGCGTCACGATCGGCCGCCGCGGCGCGGACCGGGCCCGGCCACCGTCGACGAGCGGTCTCCCCATGCTCGGTGGTGGACGGTCGGTGACGCCGCCGTCCGACCGGCCGTCGCCCGATCAGCACATCGGATTCACCCCGGTGACTGTGCGTTGCGCCATCCGGAGGTAGGGCTGCTGGACAACCCCGGGATTCTCCGTAGCTTCGAAGAGGAGCCGAGCCGTCGACCGGCACACGAGGCCCACCCACCGTCACCCCCTCCGAGGAGCGTCCAGTGCCGCACGCCGCAAACCCGTGGCTTGCCCGGCAGCCGGCGGACCTGGTGGCGCGAACCGGGGCGCACCCGCCCGCGTCGCCACCGGAACCGCACCTCCCACCGCCCGCCCTGCTCGCACCCCAGCCGGGGATCGTGGCACCGCCCAGGCCGGACCGGCTCCCGCGCCGGCCCGTGGCCTGGGGGCCGGCGCTGTGGGTCGTGGGGGCCCACGGTGGTTCGGCGGAGTCGACGCTGGCGGGTCTGCTGCCCGGCGCCGCCGCGGCGGGACACGCCTGGCCGCAGCCGCCCGGTGGTCCGGACGTCCCGGTGCTCCTGGTGGCACGCAGCGACGCGAGGGGGCTGCGCGCGGCCCAGCACGCCGCCACCGAGTGGGCGGCGGGCGTGGTCGCCGGGGTGGAACTGCTGGGGCTCGCCGTCGTGGCCGACGCTCCCGGGAAACCGCCCCGCCCCCTGCGGCAGTTCGCCGCGCTGGTGGCCGGAGGCGTTCCCCGCCTGTGGCACCTGCCGTGGGTCGACGCCTGGCGCATCGGTGAGCAGCCTGTCCTGGCCGCAGCCCCCGGGGAGTTCCGCCGTCTCGCGGCGGACCTGCGGTCCCTCGTCCCCCCGACCGCCGCGGCCCGCGGCCCCTACTGAAGGAGAACACCATGATGCTGGCCCAGCTCGTGATGGACGCGCAGGCGACCATCACGCCGATGATCGACCCCGTCGCCCTCGGCACCATGGCGCAGCCGCAGACCGCCGAGCCGCCGGGCATCGCCGGCTTCAAGAACATCCTGAGCTGGGCGATGTGGATCGCCCTCTCCGTCTGCGTCCTGGGAATCATGGTGACCGGCGCCATGATGGCGATCGCCTCTCGCGACGGCCGCGGCGGCGAG
This sequence comes from Kineococcus xinjiangensis, assembly GCF_002934625.1. Classification (GTDB taxonomy): domain Bacteria; phylum Actinomycetota; class Actinomycetes; order Actinomycetales; family Kineococcaceae; genus Kineococcus_A; species Kineococcus_A xinjiangensis. The sequence continues at coordinate 90,183 of NZ_PTJD01000011.1, forward strand.
CACGGCGCCCGCCTGCTCTGGGTCCTCGTCGGCTGCGTCGTGATCGGGTCCGCCTCCGGATTCGTCAACGTCCTGGTCTGACGGACGGGACGCAGGCAGCGTGGACGGGCAGGACGCGGTAGCCCCGGACGAGGAGAGTCCCTGGACGTCGACGGGCTTCCTCCTCGCCGCGGCGGTGGTCGCGGCCCTCGCCGTCACCGGCGTGGTGATCATGGTGATGGGGTCGTGGCGCGCAGACGCAGCGGACGCCGCCGGGGTTCCCGCCCCGGTCGCCGTGGAGACCGCCGCGACCTCGCCGGCCCGCAACACGCCCGGCTGCTCGCTGCCGGCGGGGGACCCGGTCCTGCCGCACACGGCTCCGGCGGGTTCGCGCTGGGTCCCGGCCGGGGGCATGACCGTTCCGGAGGCCCCGCGCACCCACGGCCCGGCCGTGGTGGCACCCTCGGGGTTCCGCTCCTGCTACGCCGCCTCCCCCACGGGCGCCCTGCACGCGGCGGTGGGGGCGTGGGCCGCCACCACCGGGCCCGCGCTGCAGGACCTCGCCGCTGGAGCAGCAGAGGGCCACGGCCGCGACGCCTTGCAGCGCCGGCTCGGTGAGGGGAGCGCCCCCGTCGGCCCCCCGCCCCTGACGGTCGTCGGGTTCACCTTCGGGGAGTGCGATGCGCGGGCCTGCACGGTCGACGTCGCGTTCGAGACCGCAGCCGGCCAACCCGTGCACGCCCTCGTCCCCCTCGCGCGGGAGCGCGAGGACTGGCGGGTGCTCCTGCCGCCGGACGGCGACCTCGCCGGCACCCTCCGCCGCCTTCCCGACCTGGCCGGCTTCATCCCGTGGACAGGAGAGTGATCCCGTGGCCGAACTGACCGACTGGGCGTTGGAGCTGGCCGGCATGCCGAGCATCCCGTCGTTCGGCAGCGTCATGAAGGACCTCTACGGGGCGATGCTGGAGTCCCTGGGGCAGGTCGTCGCCGCCCTGGGGACCTACTGGCTGCGCATGCCCGCCATCCCCGTCGCGGAGACGGGCACCGGGCAGTTCCACGCCACCGCCGAAGTGCAGACCCTGCGCGGCATCCTCACGCCGGTGACGGCCGCTTCGGCCGTGCTGGCGGTCATCATCGGCGGCGCCAGGATGGCCTGGCAGCGGCGGGCCGATCCCGGCATCGACCTGGTCCGGTCCCTCATGACGCTGACCCTGGTGATGGGCGCGAGCGCCGGGGTGATCCAGGTCGCGGTCATGGCCTGCGACGAGTTCGCGACGGGCGTCGTCGAGAGCGCCCTCAAGGCACCGCAGCCCGGGTCCTCGGCCTCGGCCTCGACGGCCCCCACGACCAGCCAGGTGCTGGGGGGCCGGGTGGTCGACCTGATGACGATCGGAACGGGCGCCACCACGGCGGGCGCGGTCCTGGTCGCGCTGCTGCTGGTCGTCGTCGCCGTGGTGGTCTCGCTGATCCAGGTCATGCTCATGGTGGTGCGCGACGGGCTCCTGGTCATCCTGGCCGGCATCCTGCCGCTGGCGGCGTCGTTCACGAACACCGAGATGGGCCGCGCCTGGTTCCGCAAGTGCCTGGGGTGGTTGCTCGCCTTCCTGCTCTACAAGCCCGCGGCGGCCGTCGTGTACGCGACGGCGTTCCTGCTGGCCGGCAGCAGGCCGATTCCGGCCGAGGGCGGCGAACTGCTCAAACCCGTCACCGGCCTCGTCCTCATGCTGCTCGCCCTCGTCGCCCTGCCGGCGCTGATGAAGTTCGTGGCGCCCGTCGTCGCGGCCACCGCGAGCGGGGCGACCGCGAGCGCGGCGGGGGGTGCGGCGTCACCGCTGCCGATGGGCGCCAAGGCGCTGGAGCTCAAGGACGCCTCCGGGATGCGCCAGTCCTCGCAGGGCTCCGCGGGTCCCGAGGGGAGCCGGCCGCAGGGCGGTCCGTCGCCGGCGGGCGGGGCGGGCAGGGCTCAGCCACCGGCACCGCGTCCGGCCCCGGCGGGACCCGCCGGCGGCGGCGCGGCAGCAGGCGGCGGCGCGGCGACCAGCGGCGCAGCAACAGGCGGCGGCGCAGCAACAGGCGGCGGCGGCGGCGCAGCAGGCGGCGGCGGCGGCGCAGCAGCAGGCGGCGCGGCAGGAGCGGCCGGCCCGGTCGGCATCGGCCTGCTGGTCGCCGCCGAGGCGGTCAAGGCAGTCGACAAGGGCATGAAGACGGCCGCCGCCATCGGGCGCGCGGCGGCGGAGGAGACGACGGGAGAGGGACCCAGTGGCAGTCGCTGAGCGGCAACCCCGCACCTACGGGAACTGGCGCAAGCCGCAGTCCGCCGGGCTGGGGCAGCTCGGCACCCTCGGCACGGCCATCCTGCTGGTGGGGTTCATCGCCATGATCATGACGATCATGGCCGCCGGCATCGGGCCGGCCCTCGCCGTCGCGGCCCTCTTCGCGGCCTTCCTCGGAACCCTGGTCGTCCGCGACCGCCACGGCCGCAGCGGCCTTCAGCGCATGGGCACCGCCCTCGGCAGCAGGCACGCCCGCGCCACCGGCACGAGCCTCTACCGCTCCGGCCCGCTCGGGCGCACCCCGTGGGGGACGTTCCAGCTGCCCGGTCTCGCGGCGGCCTCGGAACTGACCGAGTGGCAGGACTCCTACGGTCGCCCCTTCGCCCTCCTGCACGTCCCCGCGACGAACCACTACACCGTCGTGCTCGCCACCGAACCCGACGGCGCCTCCCTCGTCGACGAGGAGCAGGTCGACTCCTGGGTGGCGCACTGGGGGGCGTGGCTGAACTCCCTCGGCAGCGAGCCCGGTGTCGTCTCCGCGGCCGTCACCGTGGAGACCGCCCCGGACTCCGGGGCCCGCCTGCGCCGGGAGGTCGACGGCAACCTCCACCCCGACGCCCCCGCCCTGGCCCGGGCCATGCTGCAGGAGGTCGTGACGGCCTACCCCGAGGGTTCCGCGTCCGTCCGCGCCTGGGTGAGCCTCACGTTCACCGGCACCAGCAAGTCCGGCGCCCGCCGCAAGGACGCACCCGAGATGGGCCGGGAACTGGCCTCCCGGCTGCCCGCCCTCACCCACAGCCTCCACGCCACCGGAGCGGGTGCCGCCCGCCCCGTCGGCGCCCGCGACCTCTGCGAGGTCGTGCGCACCGCCTACGACCCGGACGCGGCCAGGCTCATCGACGCGGCGCACGCCGCGGGGGAACCACCCCTGCTGGACTGGCAGAACGTGGGACCCGGCTTCGCCGAAGCCCACCACGGCCACTACCACCACGAGAACGCCGTGTCCGTGACCTGGTCCATGACCTCCGCCCCCCGCGGCGTCGTGTACTCCTCGGTCCTCAGCCAGCTCCTGGCGCCCCACCCCGACGTCGACCGCAAGCGCGTGACCCTGCTCTACCGCCCGTTCGACCCGGCGCGCTCGGCGCGCATCGCCGAGCAGGACAAGCGCAACGCCGACTTCAAGACGACGACGTCGCAGCGCCCGTCCGCGCGCACCCTCGCCGCGGCGCGCTCGGCCGCGGCGACCGCGGAGGAGGAGGCGCGCGGGGCGAACCTCGTGAACTTCGGCCTCCTCGTCACCGCCACCGTCACCCGCCCCGACCGGCTGCCCGAGGCCGTCGCCGCGGTGGACAACCTCTCCGCGACGGCCCGGCTGATGGTCCGCCCCGTCTACGGCTCGCAGGACAGCGCCTTCGCCGCCGCGCTGCCGCTGGGCCTCGTCCTGCCCACGCACCTGAAGGTGCCCGCCGAGATCCGGGACTCCCTCTGATGGCCACGCCCCGCACGAAGGCCCCCCGGGGGAAGGCCCCGTCCGCCGCACCACGTCCCGGCCCCCGGGGCTGGCCGGGACGTGGCCGCGGCAGTTCCGCCTACGTCCAGGCGCCCGACGAGTGGCGCGGCACCACCGTGCAGGTCTGCGGCCTGTGGCCCTTCGCCGCCGGGACCGGTTCCCCCATGACCGGCGTGCCGATCGGGCGGAACCTGCTGTCCGGCGCGACGCTGTGCTGCGACCCGATCTCCTGGTTCCAGCGGGCCAAGCTGATCTCCAACCCCTCCGCGTTCGTCCTCGGCAAGCCCGGCCTCGGCAAGTCCACCATCGTGCGCCGGATGGCACTCGGCCTGACCGGCTACGGGGTGCTGCCGCTGGTGCTGGGGGACCTGAAGCCGGACTACGTCGACCTCATCGAGGCCGTCGGCGGGCAGGTCATCACCCTGGGCCGCGGGCGCTCCCACCTGAACATCCTCGACCCCGGCGAGGCCGCCGCCGCCGCGCTGCGCCTCACCGGGAGCGCGCGGCAGGGTGTGCTCGCCGACGCCCATGGGCGCCGCCACGCGATGGTGTCCTCCCTCATCACCATCATGCGCTCCGCCCCGCCCACCGACCGGGAGGAGACCATCCTCGACCGGGCGCTGCGCGTCCTCGACGACCGTCACGACGGGGTCCCGGTGCTCGGGGACCTGCTCCGCGTCGTCCAGGAGGCACCGGAGGACCTGCGCCACGTCGCCCTCGACCGCGGGGACATGCGCCGCTACCAGGACATCACCGAGGGGCTCGAGGCCACCCTCATCGGCCTGGCCGGCGGCGGTCGCCTCGGGGAGATCTTCTCCAAACCCACCACCGTGCCGATGCGGCGGGACCGCCCCGTCGTCTTCGACGTCTCCAGCATCGACGACTCCGAGATGGACCTGCAGGCCGCCGTCCTGCTGGCGTGCTGGTCCTACGGCTTCGGAGCCGTCAACGTCGCCCACGCCCTGGCCGACGCCGGGCTGGAACCGCGGCGGCACTACTTCGTCATCCTCGACGAACTGTGGCGGGCACTGCGCGCCGGGCGCGGGATCGTCGACCGCGTCGACGCCCTGACCCGCCTCAACCGCCAGCGCGGCGTGGGCATGGCGATGATCACCCACACCATGTCCGACCTGCTCTCCCTGCCGAGCGAGGAGGACCGGATGAAGGCGCGGGGGTTCGTCGAGCGCTCCGGCATGGTCGTCTGCGGCGGGCTGCCCGCCGCGGAGATGCCCATGCTGAACTCCGCCATCCCCTTCTCCCGCGCCGAGCAGGACCTGCTCATCGGCTGGCAGGACCCCCCGGCGTTCGACGCCGTCGCCGGCAAGGAGGCCGAGCCCCCGGGCCGCGGGAAGTTCCTCGTCAAGGTCGGCGGTCGCCCGGGCATCCCCGTGCAGGTGCAGCTCACCTCCGCCGAGCGCGGCATCAACGACACGAACAAGATGTGGCACACCGCCTCCGGTTCCGAGGTGGCGGGCGGGGAGGGCGCCGCGTGAGCGCCACCGGCAGGGGGGAGCGCGCAGGCCTCGAACCGCAGACGCTGCTGCTCGCCGTCGGCCTCGCCGCCGCCGTCACCGTGACCGCGGCGGTCAACGTGCCGCTGCGGCTGGCCGCGGCCCTCGCCGGCGCACCCGCCGACCTGCCCGCGAACCCCTTCGAGCTGACGCTGGCCGTGCTGACCGGACGCGTCGCCTGGCCGGCCACCGCGACGTGGCTGCTCGCTGCCTCCGCCGTGCTGCTGGCGCTGACCGCGGGCGCGGCGGTGACGGGCACCCGCCGGGCGCGGGGTTCGCGCACCCGCGTGGACCGCGCGGCGCCGCGGATGGGGCGCGGCCGCGACCTGGCGTCCCTCACCGCACGCGGCGCCGCCGGCACCGCCGCCCGCCTGGGCGTGCAGGGCTCCCCCGGCCTCCCCGTCGCCGTCACGATCCCCGGCGGGCAGGTCCTGCACTCCTCCTGGGAGGACGTCTCCGTCGACATCTGGGGCCCCCGCACGGGCAAGACCACCTGCCGGGCGATCCCCGCGATCCTCGCCGCGCCCGGCGCCGTGCTGGCCACCTCCAACAAGCGCGACATCGTCGACGCGACCCGCGATCCCCGCGCCGCCGGTGGCGAGGTCTGGGTGTTCGACCCGCAGGGCATCGCCGACGAACCGCCGCGGTGGTGGTGGAACCCCCTCAGCTACGTCACCGACGAGGTGAGGGCGTCGGTGCTCGCGGAACTGTTCGCCACCGCCTCCCGCGAACCGGGCGCGCGCACCGACGCGTTCTTCGACCCCGCGGGGCGGGAACTGCTCGCGGGGCTCCTGCTCGCCGCCGCCCTGGACGCGCGCCCCCTGGACCAGGTGTACCTGTGGCTCACCGATCCCACCGACGACGAACCCGCGGACGTCCTCCGCCGGCACGACTTCGCACTGAGCGCCGCCGCCGTGGCCGAGGTCGTGAACTCCCCGGAGAAGCAGCGCGCCGGCGTCTACGGCACCGCGAAGCAGTCCGTCGCGTTCCTCACCAACCGGCAGGCGCTGCGCTGGGTGGTCCCCGACGGCCCCGCCGACGGGCGCCGGCAGTTCGACCCGCACGCGTTCGTCCGCACCCGCTCGACGCTCTACAGCCTCTCCCGCGAGGGCGGCGGCTCGGCCGGCCCGCTCGTGACCGCGCTGACGGTCGCCGTCACCGAGGCCGCCGAGGACCTGGCGAAGCGCTCCCCCGGCGGGCGCCTGCCCGTGCCGATGGTGGCGGTGCTCGACGAGGCCGCGAACGTCTGCCGCTGGCGGGACCTGCCGAACCTCTACAGCCACTACGGCTCCCGCGGCATCTGCATCATGACGATCCTGCAGTCCTGGTCGCAGGGCGTGGAGGTGTGGGGCCGCGAGGGCATGCGGAAGCTGTGGTCGGCGGCGAACGTGCGCGTCTACGGCGGCGGCGTCGCCGAGGTGGAGTTCCTCTCCGAGCTGTCCCAGCTCATCGGCGACACCGAGGTGAGCGCCGTCTCCGTCTCCCGCGGCAAGGGCGGGCGCTCGGTCAGCCGCTCGACGCGGCGGGAGCGGATCCTCGACGTCGCCGACCTGGGCTCGCTGCCCCGTGGCCGGGCCGTCGTCATCGCCTCCGGCGCGCCCCCCACGCTGGCGCGCACCCTGCCGTGGAGCGAGGGACCGCACGCGGCGGCGGTGGCGGCCTCGATCAGCGCCCACGACCCCGCCGCCCGCCACCCCGGCGGCGCGCCGGACGGGGTGCGGCGGTGACGGCGGGGATCCCGGATCCGGTCCACCCGTCGGTCGACGTGTTCGTGCGCGACCACCTCGCGGTGCTGTACCGGCGCCACCTCGACGGCCGCAACCGCACCTGGTGCCCCCAGTGGTGGAGGCACGGCGAGGCCGTCCTGCGCCTCGACGCCCTCTGGCGCAGCTGGGAGTTCCTGCGACTGGACCCGGACACGGGGATGTCGCTGTGGATGCGCGACCACCTCGACCCGCACATGGCCGTGCTCCTGGACCCCGAGGGGCCCTTCCGGGGCTGCTCACCGGACAAGGGCCACGCCGAGCGGCTGGTCGAACTGCCCGTCGAGGACCCGCCGCCGGGCATGTTCGGCTGAAACCCGAGTCCGGGTCCCAGTGGTCTGGTGCAGGAGTTCGTGACCCGCCCCGGCAAGGCGGCGGCCGGGAGCCGATCGACCCCACCTGTCGACGCGGCCTCCGGCCCCTCAGCTGGATCCAGCCCGGCCTCCACCACGGCGGGTCACGAACCTTCGTGCCGGACCACTAGCTGTACTGACCCCTGAGGTCGGTGGCGGACATCTCGAGCAGGGTGCCGGGCGCCGCCGGGGTGGTGTCGCGCAGCACGAAGGTCGACGGCATCTCGGGATCGGGCTGGTAGGAGGTGTCGGCGGTCAGCTCGTCACCGACGGACAGCATCGACTCGAAGCCCGACTCCGTGACGCGGGTGGCTTCGGAGACGGAGCCGATGTAGAGGAGGTCGTTGGCGTCGTAGTCGTAGAGGGCATCCGTGGTGACGATGGTGTCGTTCTCCTCGTCCACGACGAGGATGCCCTCGGCGTCACCCAGGTTGCCCTGCCCGGCCTCGGCCGGGAGGGTCTGCACCTTGCCGCCGACACCGAAGGCCTCGGTGGACAGGTTGTTCTCGTCGATCTCGAGGCTGGTGTCGTTGCCGGCGTCGACGAAGACGACCGGGTAGAAGGCCTCGACCGCGGTGGCGTCGGCCGTCACGGTGAAGCGCAGGGAGCCATCGGTCGCGGGTGCGATGCCACCGACGGTCGAGCCGGGGGAACCGACCTGAACACCGTTGACGACGGTGATGTCCCCGGCCACCGTGCCCGGGTCGATCAGGCCGCTGGTGCCCTGCTCGGTGAAGGTGTAGTAGCCGTTCTCGTCACCGCCGAGCTTCTCCGCGTTCACCAGGGTGATGCGGTACTCGTCGCCCGTCTCGAGGCCGGCGACGGTGTAGACGCGGGTTCCACCCCGGGCGAGCGTCTCGGTGCTGTACGGATCAACGTAGAAGCTCTCGTGCTGGAAGTGATCCCCGTCGCCCTCGGCGGCCGCGACCGCGGCGCTGACGACCGTCGGGTCGACGACGGCCACGCCGCCGAAGACGAAGCCCGGAGCGGTGAGGGTGCCGGCGTTGGCCTTGAGCCACCCGGTGGTGACCGGTCCGAGGTCCGTCCCGGGGCGCGAGAGCAGCAGCGGGGCACCGGCGGCGCCGAGGAGGGGGCCGGCGATGAGCGCGTCGGCGAGGTCGTTGGCACCCAGGTTGCCGGTGCTGATGCCGCGGGCCAGGCCGATGGCATCGCCCTTGAAGACGCCCTCGGCGATCGCCCAGTCGGCGAAGGCGGCGGCGGTGCCGAAGCGGTCCTCGCCCTCGGCGCGGGCCTCCACGCCCAGCTCCATGGCGACCCCAGCGGAGACGGCGCCCCGCCCACCCAGCGCAACGACCTCGGCGGCCTCGAAGTACCCGGCGAGTGCGGCCGTCCCGGCCGGGGCCGAGTCCGGGCGGACCAGCAGGATCGGCGAGCCCGTCGCGGCGGCGACCGTGGAGGCCGTCAGCGCGTCGGCGATGCCGGTGAGCCCGTTGGCGACGAACACGTACGGAGCGGTCGAGCTCCTCGTGCGCGCGACGGCCGCGGCGGTGCCGAAGCGGTCGTCACCACTGATGCGGGCGACGTTGTAGGGCTCCTTGAGGGCGTCCTCGACCTTCTGGCTCACGACTGCCGGGCCGCCGACGATGGTGATGTTCCGGACACCCAGCTCCTTGAGCGCATCCAGGGTGGAGTCCGGGATGGTGTCCCGCTCGGTGAGCAGGATGGGCTGGGCCAGCGAGGCCGCCGAGAGGGCGTCCACGTTGGAGAAGCCGTTGACGAGGACCACGGAGGTGGTGTCCTCGAAGGCGGCGGCGGCGAGGGCGGCCGTCTCGAAGCGGTCGTCCCCACCGATGCGGGTCTGCAGGTCGAAGCCTGCCGCCGCAGAGGCGGTGCCGGCGAAACCGGCAGAGGTCAGGCCGACGAGGGCCGCGACGCCGGCCCCGATGCCACGTCGGCGCAACCGGGAGGTTGCTGCGGTCATGTTCGCCTCCAAGGCAGTGAAGTGAGATCCCCCCTGAGGGGCCGGCTCTGCAGAGCCTGGTGCCGTCCGCTGCCCACCGTGGTGGACGCCCCCGGACGACGATCGAGAACCTAGTGGCCCGGGTTCGGGTTCGGGTTCCGGGTTCCCCTCCTGACACCCGGAACCCGAACCCGCGACCCGCGACCCGGCGCCGATCCGGAGTGCGGCTCCGGGTTCCCCTCCGCGCCCCCGGCTGCGACGCTGCCTGCTGTGGACCGCGACCACGGCCCCGGGCGGTGACGGTGCTGGACGCACCGCCCGGCCGGGGCCCGGACGAGGTCGTCTGGCAGCGCAGCCACGGCGGCCGGCTCCTGCACGCCCTGCCGCACCCCGTGGCCGCGGGACCGCCCGCGTCCGGGCCCGCCCTGTGCGGAACCCCCGTCGCCGTCGACCTGCGCCACCGGCCCGAGGAGGAGCGGAACCGGCCCCGCTGCCGGCGCTGCGCCGCCGCGGTCGCCGCCCTGACCGGGGAACTGCCCGAGGCCGAGCCGGACATGCTGTTCTGAACCGGCGCAGCCTGGTGGCCGGTTCGAGCGGCCCGGGTCAGGCGGCGTCCACGACCTCGCCGACCGGCGCCCAGGCGTCCAGCTCGTCGAGGCGGGCGGTGAGCGCCGCGCGCATCGCGGATGCGCCCGCCCGGCCGGTCGCCAGCCGCCGAGGGGGCCGGTCGGCGTCCACCGCCTCGAGGACGGCGGCGGCGACGTCCTCGGCGGAGTCGAACGCCGACGCGGGGAGCCGGCCGATCTCCTGCTGCACGTGGCGCACGGTCGGGTCGTAGTCGGCGATGGCCTCGGCGACGTCGAGGTTGGAGAGGAACGGGGTGGCCGTGAGCCCCGGTTCGACGAGCGTGACCCGGATCCCCAGCGGCGCGACCTCCTCGGCGAGCGCGTCGCTCAGCCCTTCCAGCGCGTGCTTCGTCGCCGCCAGCAGGCCGACGCCGGGGTGGGCGCTCTGGCCGTAGCAGGAGGACCCCTGCAGGACGTGCCCGCTGCGCTGGGCGCGCAGGACCGGCAGGGTCGCCCGCAGCACGTTGAGGGCGCCGAAGAGGTTGGTGTCGAAGACGGCGCGGGCCTGCTCGTCGCTGGCCTCCTCGACCGCGCCGAACAGCCCGTACCCGGCGTTGTTGGCCACCACGTCGAGGCGGCCGAACTCCCGCAACCCGCGCTGGACCGCGGCGTCGACCTCCTCCGGGCGGCGCACGTCGACGGCCAGGGGCAGGACGTGGGGGTCGTGCTCGTCGGCGAGGCGGCGCAGCGGTTCGAGGGTGCGGGCCAGGGCCACCACGCGGTCGCCCCGCTCGGCGGCGGCCGCGGCGAGCGCGCGCCCGATGCCGGAGGAGGCGCCGGTGATCAGCCAGGTCAGGAGGGTGGTGCGGTTCGTCGTCATGGTGATGACCGTAGGGGTTACGGCAATAACAAGTCCAGCGGTTTGCCCGATGTCGTTATTGGCTACCCCTGTTAGACCGTCACCACCGCTAGGATCGGCGCCGTGGTGCAACCCCGATCGGACCTGCTCGCGGACTCCAGCGCCGCGGACGTCGTGCTGCGCTTCGCCAACACCCACGCCGACGGCGCGGGCCGCGAGGAGCGCTTCGCCGACGCCGCCGGCGTCGCCCGGTGGCTCACCCAGAACGGCCGGGACGACGCGGCCGCACACGTCACGGCGGCCGACGCCGCCGCGGTGCGCGAACTGCGCGACGCCCTCGTCACCGTCCTGCTCGGGCACTCCCAGGACCCCGGCACGCCCGAGGAGGCGCTGCAGCGAGCGGAGCAGTTCCTGCGGCGCACCGCCCACCGCCACCCCCTCGTCGCCGAGGTCGACCGCTCGGGCGTGCGTCTGTCCCCCGCCGGCGACGGCGTCCCGGGCGTCCTCGCCGAGGTGCTCGCGGCGGTCGCCGCACTCGCGCTGGCCGGCGACTGGCCCCGGCTCAAGGCGTGCCGGAACGAGCCGTGCCACTTCGCCTTCTACGACCGCAGCCGCAACACCTCCGGCGCCTACTGCAGCACCGCGTGCCGGACCCGCTGCGCCATGCGCTCCTACCGCGGGCGCCAGCGCGACACGGCACCGGCGGACGTCCCCGAGGCGTAGCCGGCCGCGTCGCGCGGGCCCACGGGAGGCCCCACCCGGACGGCACCTCCGGGTCCGCTCGGGGTCCGGTCAGGGTCCGTCCCCGATGCCGCGCCCCCTGCCGCCCGGCCACTGTGGAGGCAGCCGGTCAGCCCGACCGCCGCCACACCGGAGGAGATCACCGTGAACGTCATCCACCAGAACTTCGAGCGCCAGGGACTCGTGCGGCCCCACGACGGGCGGCTCTTCGCCGGGGTGTGCGCGGGAGTGGCGCAGCGCTTCGGGATGGACCCGTGGGCGGTGCGCGCCCTCTTCGCCGTCAGCCTCGCCGTCCTCCCCGGCAGCCAGGTCATCGCCTACCCGGTCCTGTGGCTGCTGATGCCGGAGGAGCGCTCCACCTCCGTCCCCGCCGCGCCGCACCCGCCGAGCGCCTGACGGCTCCGCCGGGTGGGGCCGGGTGGGGCCGGGACCGGCCGACGGCGAGCCTGCGGGCAACGCCCGGCACGCGGCCCGGAGAGCGCGCCCCGTCGGCGCGTCGCCGGCAGCCCGCAGGCTCGCCGTCAGCGCGCGTCCGGCAGCGGTGGCGGGTGCTCCCCCGGCGGCGCCAACGCCATCCGCGCGTGGCTGGTCTCTTTGATGTAGCGGTAGACCGTCGCCACCACGGCCGCCACCGGCACCGCCAGGAACGCCCCGGCGATCCCCAGCAGCGTGCCGCCCGCCGTCACCGCCAGGATCACCACCGCCGGGTGCAGGGAGACGATCTTGCCGACGAGGTAGGGCTGGAAGACGTTGCTCTCCAGCTGCTGCACGATCAGCACGAGCGCGATCACCACCAGCATCCGCACCCAGCCGTGGGAGACGAGCGCCACCAGCGCCGCCAGCGAGCCCGTGAGGATCGCCCCGATGAACGGCAGGAACCCGCCGAAGAAGACGAGGACCGCCAGCGGCAGCGCGAAGGGGATGTCCAGCACCGCCAGCCCCACCCCGATGAGGACGGCGTCGATGAACGCCACCAGCGCCTGGGAGCGGATGTAGCCGCCCAGCACGCCCCACGTCCGGCCCAGCAGCTCCGGCAGGTGCGCGCCCGCCCGGGTGCCCACCTGATCCGACAGCCACGGCCCGAACTTCGGCCCGTCCTTGAGGAACAGGAAGCACAGCACCAGCGCCAGGACCGCCGTGACGATGCCGCTGCCGACGCTGGACAGCCCGCCCAGCACGCCCAGGGCGACGTCCTGCACCACCGACTGCATCCGCGCCACCAGCACGTCCACCTGCCGGGAGAACTGCTCGGTGTCGACCGTGAACGGCACCCGGAACGGCAGGCTCTCCAGGAAGTCCTCCGGCGAGCGGTTCACGAACTGCTGGATCGTGCGCAGACCGCCGCTGACCTGGCCCGCCAGCTCCTGCACCTGCCCCGTGATGCGCGGCACGATGATCGCGACCAACCCGCCCAGCAGGCCCAGCATCCCGAGCATCGCCAGCGCCGCCGCGAGGGCGTCGGGCATCACCGTGCGCATCTGCCGCACCGGCGGCCACAGGATCGTCGCCAGCAGGACGGCAAGCACCGTGGGCAGGACCACCGTCCAGAGCTGGAGGACCACCCACGCCAGCAGCGCCACCCCCGCGGTGATCGCCAGCAGGCGCAGGCTCCACGTCGCCAGCCGCGTCACGGCCCGGTCGAGCAGCCCCCGGCCCTCCGGCGTCCAGAGGCCCGGCACGACCACGGCCAGGGGGGCGCGCCCCGGGACGGCCGCCGGGGAGGCGCCGGCGGGTCCGGGCACCGGCGCGACACCCGGACCCGCGACACCCGGCTCTGCGACGGCCGGGTCCGCCGCGGCCCCGGGGAGGGACCCGGCCTCCACGGCCGCCACCGGCTGCCGCTGCCCGGCCTTGCGCTGCCGCCTCCGCATGATCCGCTCCCCGTGCTCCGTGTCCCGTGCTCCGTGGCCCGCGCCGGGCTGTCCGCCCGCCCGCCGATCGTCGCAGGAGGCGACGACCGGCGAGGGGGCGACCGGTGAGGGGGCGACCGGTGAGGGGGCGACTTCGGCACCACCGTGGAGCGCCTGCGCAGATCTTGCGGGCGGAACCGCGCTCGACGAGACCGCGGGCCGCTTCCGGGTGAGCATGGGGCGGTGCTCGCCGAGACCCCGATGCGCGCAGCAGCGCCCACCGGCCCCCGCACCGCCGCGGGACTGGCCGCCGCCGCCACCGCCCTCCTCGCCTCGCTGGCCGTCCTGTACGCCGTGTGCGTGCTCACGCCGGTGGGGCAGCGCCACGAGGACGCCGTGCACAGCGCCGCCGGTGCGGGCGCGGAGGGCACCTGGCCCACCGGCGAGGTGCTGACCCTCCTCGGGCTGCTCTCCCCCGCCCACCTGCTCGCCGGCCTCGCGCTCGTCGCCGTCCCCGCCCTGCTGCGGCGGCGCCCGCTGCGGGCGGGGGTCGCCGCCGGGGTCGTGCTCGTCGCCGTCGCGCTCACGGAGCTGCTGAAGCTCGTGGTGCTGCCCCGCCCCGGCCTGGCGCCGGGCACGGGTGCCGCCCTGCACAACAGCCTGCCCAGCGGGCACGCCAGCGCGGCGGTGGCGCTCGTGCTGGCGCTGCTGCTCGTGGTCCCGGCCCGGTGGCGCCTCCCCGTCGGGGTGGTGGGCGGTGCGGCGGCGGCGGCCGTGGCGGGCGCCGTCGTCGACGCGGGGTGGCACCGCGTCAGCGACGTCCTGGCGTCGGTGCTGCTGGCGACGGCCGTCTGGTGCGCCGGCGGTGCCGTGCTGGCCCGGGCGGAGCGGTGGCCCCGGGCTCCGGAGGCGCGTGCGGTCGCGGCGGTGGCCGCCGTCCCGTCGCTGGCGTGCGCGGCGGCGCTGGTCGTCGTGTACGCCCTGCCGGTCGCGTCGCCGGCCACCGCGGCGATCGCGGCCCCCGCGGCGGCGGCCCTGGTCAGCGTGGTGACGGCCGCGGCACTGCGGGACGGCGACGCCCCCGGCAGCGGTGCGGCCCGGGGCGCGGCAGGATGACCGGCGTGTCCGACGAAGCGCAGCAGACCCCCGACGCCGTCCAGCCCGCCGCTGTCGAGCCGCGCCCCGGGGCCGGCGACGACGACCAGCGCGTCGTGGTCGTCACCCCGCAGGGCATCGGCATCTCCGAGGCCCCCGGCGAGGGCGGGGCCGGGCCGGCGGAGATGGTGCCCTCCCCCACGAAGGTCATGCGGATCGGCAGCATGGTCAAGCAGTTGCTGGAGGAGGTGCGGGCGGCGCCCCTGGACGAGGCCGGCCGCGCCCGCCTCGCGCAGATCCACGAGCAGTCGCTGCGGGAGCTGGAGGAGGGGCTGGCCCCCGACCTCGTGGAGGAGCTGCAGCGCATCGCCCTGCCCTTCGGGGAGGACACCCCGACGGAGAGCGAGCTGCGCGTGGCGCAGGCCCAGCTCGTCGGCTGGCTGGAGGGGCTGTTCCACGGCATCCAGACCGCGGTGTTCGCGCAGCAGATGGCCGCGCAGGCCCAGCTGGCGGAGATGCGGCGGATGCTGCCGGGCGCGCAGGGCGGGCCCCAGCAGCCGGGGGTCCCGCTCGAGGCGATGCCGCGCAAGCAGCAGGGCGGCACCGGCCAGTACCTGTGACCGGGCAGCCGGGGCGGCCGGCGTGACGCCGCTGCGCTGGGCGTTCTGGCGCAGGCCGCCCGACCCGCTCGGGGAGGGCGTGTGGGCCCGCGCCGCGCACACGGTGGACCGGGCGGTGCGCCGCTACGAGCAGATGGTGGACGGGTGCCCGGCCGGGCCGGTGCGCGCGGAGCTGGAGGTGTTCCTGCCGCGCATGGACGCGGTGGCGCGGCGCGCGCACGCGGTGTGCGTGCGGGCACAGGCGCAGGCCCCCTCGACGCAGCTCACCGTGCCGGGCGGCGCGCACGGGGAGCTGCACCGCCGGCTGACACGGACCGCGACGGCGTGTGCGCAGGCCGCGGAGGCCGCGGCGATGGCGCGGGTGGGGGCGGACGACGGGACCGCGGCCGTCGAGGAGCGGGTGGCGGCGGTGGGCCGGGCCGTGGAGCGGGCGGAGCAGCTCGTCGGGGACTGAGCGGGCGGAGCGCGGTCGTCGGGGACGTTCGGCTGCGCGACACCGGCGCGTCGCCCGCGCAACGTCCCCGCCACGGCTGGCTCGCGCTGTGGCGGGGACGTTCGGCTGCGCGACACCGGCGCGTCGCCCGCGCAACGTCCCCGCCGCACCGGTGCCCGCCCGGCCCGGCTGAGCCGAACGGGTGACGAGAGGGTGACGCACCGTGTGGCGTGTGTCACGTGACGTGTGTCAGTGCGGGGTGCCAGGGTGTGTCCATCGGCGACGCCGGCACGACGGGTGCGGCGCGGCGCGAGGACGACCACGGGGGGACCGCATGCACATCGACTCGGCCCGCGAGCTGAAGCAGCGGCTGCGGGAGGACCTGCCCGGTGAGGCCGTCGCGCAGACCGCACCGCGGGCCGGGACCGCAGCGGTGGGCATCAGCGTCCTGGGCCACCGGCCCGACGGCGAGCTCCGCTACGGGGTGGCCGTCCGCTACGCCGGCCCGCGCGGGGAGGCGCTGCTGCACCGCGCCCGCGAGCTCGCCGGCACCACCGCCGGCCCGGAGGTGGACGTGCGCCACGTCGGCGCGGTGCGGGCCCTCACCGCGCCCGCCGAGGGGTGGACGTGGACCGCCGCGGCCATGCGGCGGCGGGTGCGGCCGCTGCACCCCGGTCTGTCCATCGCCCACCGCGACGTGACGGCCGGCACCCTCGGGGCGTTCGTCACCGTCGCCGGCTCCGACGGGGTGTTCGCCCTCTCGAACAACCACGTGATCGCCGACTCCGACCGGGCCGCGCTGCGCGACGCGGTGTTCCAGCCGGGCCCCGCGGACGCCGGCGGTGAGGTCGACCGGATCGGGGTGCTCGCCCGGGCGGTGCCGCTGATCAACGGCGGAGGGGTCGACGCGGCCGTCGCCCTGCTGGAGGGCGTCGACGGGGCGGACGACGACGCGATCGACCCGACCTACCCGGTGGGCCGCCTCAGCGGCTGGTGCGACCCCGTCGACGAGGTCGAGGTGGAGAAGGTCGGCCGCACCACGGGTCGCACCCAGGGGCGCATCACCGCCATCGAGCTCGACGACATCGCCGTGGAGTACCCCGTCGGGCTGGTCAGCTTCGACGGCCAGATCGAGGTCACCGGGTCCAGCGGCGCGTTCTCCGCAGGCGGCGACTCCGGCTCGCTGGTCTACCGCCCGGACACCCGCCAAGCCGTCGGGCTGCTCTTCGCGGGCAGCGAGACGGGCGGGGAGAACGGGGAGGGCCTGACCTTCTGCAACCCGATCGGCCTTGTGCTGGAGTCCCTGGGTGCCACACTGGTGATGTGAGTCCTTCCCCAGACGACCGCTTCGGCATGTCCGCAGCCCGGGCCGCGAAAGCTCACGTCCGCCAGATGCTCGCCGGTGACGACCGCGTCAACGGCATCGGCATCACCCGCGCCGAGGACAGCTACGCGGTCAAGGTGAACGTGGTGTCATCGCACGACCTGCCGGAGGTGCCCGACGTCGTCGACGGGGTGCCCGTGAAGGTCGCGGTGGTGGGGCACATCAGCGCCCGCGCAAGCTGAGCAGCCGCTCCACCACCTGCGCCACGCCGTCCTCGGCGCAGTCGGGCGCCACGTCGTCGGCAGCGGCGAGCGCATCGGGATGGCCGTCCGCCATCGCATAGCCCCGCCCTGCCCAGCTCAGCATCTCCAGGTCGTTGGGCATGTCCCCGAACGCGACCACCCCCGCGGGCTCCACCCCCAGCTCCCGCGCCACCTGCGCCAGCGTCGACGCCTTGCTCACCCCCGAGGCCATGATCTCCACGAGGGAGGCCGCGGCGTTGGAGTGCGTCGCGTCGGCCACCTCCCCCAGCACCGCCCGCGCCCGCCGCAGCATCTCGTCGCTGCTGGTGCCGGGGCACTTGGCGAGGACCTTGACCACCGGCGGGCAGTCCGCCAGCAGCTCCGGAAGCTGCGCCACCTGCGTCTCCGCGCCGGTGTCGAAGGTCGTCCGGTACCCGGGCTCCCGGCGGAAGCCGCGCAGGGTCTCCAGCGCCAGGGTGACCCCCGGCAGCGCCGGGCGCAGCCGCTCCGCCAGCTCCAGCACCGCCTCCGGGGCCAGCGCGTGGGTCCGCAGCACCGCCCGGGCGTCGAGGTCGTAGACCACGGCCCCGTTCGCGCACACCGCCTGCCCGGTCAGGCCGGCCTCCTCGGCCACGGGCAGCACCCAGCGCGGGGGCCGGCCGGTGACGAAGACGACACGGATCCCTGCCTGCCGGCACGCGCGGAACGCCCGCAGGGTGCGCGCGGAGACCCCGGTGTGGTGGGGGACGATCGTGCCGTCGATGTCGGTGGCGACCATCCGCAGCGCCCCGGCCAGCAGCCGCTCGGCCTCGGCGGCGGGCAGCGACCCGGCAGGCCCGGCGGCGGGCAGGGTCACGACGGCGTCCCCGCCGCGGCGAGCAGCCGTTCCAGCACGTCGGCCAGGCCGTCGTCGACGACGTCGCCGCACACCTCGTCCGCCGCGGCGTGCACCTCCGCGGGGCCGTTGCCCATCGCGACGCTGCGCGCAGCCCACTGCAGCATCTCGATGTCGTTGCGGCCGTCGCCCGCCGCCAGCGTCTCCGCAGGGTCCACGTGCAGCCAGGAGCGCACCGCGTCCAGGGCACTGGCCTTGGTGACCCCCTCGGGAGCCAGGTCGAGCCAGGCCGTCCAGCCGACCGAGTAGGCGGCGCCGTGCAGGCCGACGCGCTGCACCAGCTCGACGAACTCCTGGGGGGTGTGCTCCGGGCTGCGCACGACGACGCGCATGGCGGGCTCGGCGAACAGCTCGTCGAACGGCACGATCTGGATGTCGCCGGTCAGCTCGCCGTCCGGGAAGGGCGCGGTGAGCTTGTAGCCGCGGCCGAGGACCTCCACGGCGTAGAGGGCGTTCGGCAGGTGCTCGTGCAGCAGCTCCACCGCCGGGGTGGGGTCGAACGTGCGCAGCGACACCACCTCGTAGCCCTTCTCCTGACCGGGGTCGAGGCGGACGGTCACGGACCCGTTGCTGCACACGGCGTAGCCGCGGGCGAGGCCGAGGCGGTCCAGCACCGGCAGGGCCCCGTGCAGGGAGCGGCCCGTGGCGATGACGACGTGCGTCCCGGTCCTGGCCAGCGCCTGCACGGCGTCCCGCACCCGGTCGGAGAGGCGCTCGTCGTGGTCGAGGATGGTGCCGTCGATGTCGAGGGCGACGAGGCGCGGGAGGGTCACCGTCCGACCCTAACGAGGTGCTCGTCGACCTTCTCGCCGACGCCTCTCCGCCCTCCTCTCCGACCTCCTCCCCCACCTCCTCCCCCGGAAAGGACCCTTTCCGGGGTCAGGGGCCTCGTTCCGGCCCCGGAAAGGGTCCTTTCCGCGGGAAGGGCCGGAGCGGGAACGGGCGGGCCGGGACGCCGTCCACAGCCCGGCCGGGAGCTGCGCAGTGCACAGCGCCCCGCACGCGGCCCACCGCGGGGCCCTGCAGCGGGCAGCGTGCGGGCGTGCGCACCCCGCTCCCCGCAGACCTCCCCCGCGTGTTCCGCGGAGCCGACGCCGTCGCCCACGGTGCCCTCACCGAGGAGCAGCTGCGCGGGCCCGCGGTCCAGCGCGTCCTCCGCGGCGTGTACGCCCGCTCCGGCACCGCCCTCACCCACGACGTGCGGTGCGAGGCGACCGGGCTGCTGCTGCCTCCCGGCGCCCTCGTCACCGGCCGGTCCGCGGCCACCGTGCGGGGAGTGCCACTGGCCCGCCGGCAGGACCCGGTCGAGGTCCTCGTCCCGGAGCAGCCCCTGCGGCGCCTGCCCTCCGGGGTGCTGGTCCGCCGCTGCCGCTCGCTGCCCGCGGGCGAGCCGTGGGGGAGCACCGCCCTGGCACCCCCGCTGCGGATGGCCTTCGACCTGACGGCGCGGCACCCGCTGCCGGCGGCGGTGGGGCACCTGGACGCGGTGGTGCGCGCCGGGCTGGTGGACCTCGACGCCCTGCACGCCTGGCTGGTGGGGGCCCGTGGCCCGGGGGTGCGCGCCGCCCGGCACGCGGCGCAGCTCTGCGACCCGCGGGCGGAGTCGCCGCCCGAGTCGGCGGTGCGCGTGCACTGCGTCGAGGCGGGGCTGGCCGTGACGCCGCAGGTCGTGGTCCGCGACCGCGGGTGCTTCGTGGCGCGGGTGGACCTGGCGGTCGACGGCACGCAGGTGGCCGTGCAGTACGACGGGCAGTGGCACGCGTTGCGCGAGCAGCTCGAGGCGGACCGCCGGCAGTTGCGGGAGCTGCGCGAGGCCGGGTGGGAGGTCGTCCACGTCACGGTGGCGCTGCGGCGCGAGCCCGACACCCTCGTCGCCGCCGTCCACGCGGCCATCGCCCGGCAGGTGCGGCGCTGAGCCCACCTCCCCCGGAAAGGACCCTTTCCGGGGTCGGGAGCACCTCCGCGACCCCGGAAAGGGTCCTTTCCGGGGGAAGGGCGGGGGCGGGCGGGGAAGGGCGGGGGCGGGGCGCGCAGGGTTGACAGCGGGTGCGCCGCTCTGGTCATGTTTGCGTTAACATCCCGGGTCGCGGTGGCCCCGGCGGGCACTGGTGCGCGCCCTCGACACGGCCGCGCGAGCCGGGAGGTCCCACCGTCGTGACCTCACCCCTGGAGAGTCGCCCATGCCCTCCCACCCCAGCCCCGCCGCACCCGCGCGCCGGGCGCCGGCCCTGCTCCGCAGGGGCACCTGCGGAGCCACCCTCGCGGCGCTCGCACTGACGCTGCTCGCAGCGCCCGGCCCCGCAGCCGCCGCACCGGAGGCGCCCGACGACGGCCTCGTCGTGGAGTACGAGCTCGACGAGACCGGGGGCACCACCGTCGCCGACACCTCCGGCAACGGCCGCCACGGCACCGTCAGCGGCGACGCCACCTGGCTGGGCGGGGACGGGCTGGCCCTCGGCGGCGTCAACGGCCACGTCCGGCTGCCGAACGACGTCCTGCGCGGGCTGAGCGACATCACCGTCTCCACCGAGGTGCGGATCGACCGCGACCAGCCGGGCCCGTACTTCATCTGGGGCCTGGGCAACACGACCGACTGGTACGGCGACGGCTACCTGTTCACGACCGGGAACTCGTACCGCACGTCCATCGCCACGGGGAACTGGTCCACGGAGCAGACCGTCAGCGCCGGGCGGGACCTGGCGCGCGAGACCTGGAAGACGCTGACCTACACCCTCAGCGACGGCACGGCCGTGCTCTACGAGGACGGCGTGGAGGTCGGGCGGCAGAGCGGCATCACCATCACCCCCGGCATGATCGGCGGCGGGCGCACCACGGCGAACTACCTCGGGCGGTCGAACTACACCCCGGACAAGCACCTCAAGGGCCAGGTCCGCGACTTCCGCATCTACGACCGGGCGCTGTCCTCGGACGAGGTGCGCCGCCTCGGGCCGCTCAGCGACGAGGAGCGCGTCGCGGGCGACCTCGCGGCACTCGACCTGGGGAACACCTCCGCCGTCACCGGGAACCTCGGCCTGCCCGCGACGGGCGCGAACGGCACCCGGCTGACGTGGGCGTCCAGCGACCCGGCGGTGGTCTCCACCACCGGGGCGGTGACCCGCCCGCGCCACGGCGCCGGCGACGCCACCGTCACCCTCACCGTCACCTCCACCATCGGCACGACCTCCTCGAGCAGGAGCTTCACCGTGCGGGTCCTGCAGAACATCAGCGACGAGCAGAAGGTCCGCGAGGCCGCGGCCGACCTCGTGGTGTGGGACGCCGCGGCGGTGCGCGGGAACCTCACCCTGCCCACGACGGGCCTGCACGGCACGAGCATCCGGTGGGAGTCCGGCGACCCCGGCGTCGTCACCACCACCGGCGAGGTGCGGCGCCCCGCCGCCGGCCGGGAGCGGGTGCGGCTGAACCTGCACGCCTTCGTCAGCCTCGGCAAGACGAAGGTGAAGCGCACGTTCCGCGTCACGGTCCTGCCCCTGCCGAAGCAGGAGCCGATGGAGGGCTACGCGTTCGCCTACTTCGCGGGTGAGGGCTACGCCGACGGGGAGCAGGTGTACTTCGCCGCCAGCCGCGGCAACGACGCGCTGCACTGGGACGAGCTCAACGGCGGCGAGCCGGTCCTGCGGTCGACGTTCGGCGACCAGGGGGTGCGCGACCCGTTCATCATCCGCTCCCCCGAGGGCGACAAGTTCTACCTCATCGCCACCGACCTGAAGATCCACGGCAACGGCAACTGGGACGCCGCCCAGCGCACCGGCTCCAAGCACATCGAGGTCTGGGAGTCGACCGACCTCGTGAACTGGTCCGAGCAGCGCCACGTGCGGGTGGCGCCGGACACGGCGGGCAACACGTGGGCACCGGAGGCGTACTACGACGACCGGATCGGCGCGTACGTGGTGTTCTGGGCGTCGAAGCTGTACGCCGCGGACGACCCGAACCACACCGGCAACACCCACAACCGCATGGTGTACGTGACGACCCGGGACTTCCGGACGTTCTCCGAGCCGAAGGTCTGGATCGACCCCGGGTACTCGGTCATCGACTCCACCGTCATCAAGCACGGCGACACCTACCACCGCATCACCAAGGACGAGCGCAGCGCCGCACCGGACGCCCCGTGCGGCAAGTTCCTGGTGCAGGAGAAGTCGACCGACCTGCTCGACACGTCGTGGGACTTCGTCTCGGAGTGCATCGGCAAGTCCGTGCCGGGCAACCCGGGCGTCCGTCAGGGTGAGGGCCCGACGGTGTTCAAGTCGAACACCGAGGACAAGTGGTACCTGTTCATCGACGAGTTCGGCGGCCGGGGCTACGTGCCCTTCGAGACGACCGACCTCGACTCCGGGACGTGGACGCTCGCGAGCGACTACCAGCTCCCCAGCAGGCCCCGCCACGGCACCGTCGTGCCCGTGACGAAGGCCGAGCTCGAGCGGCTGCGCGCCGCCCTGGGCTGACCCCGCCCGCACAGCACGGGGGCCGTGCCGCGATCGCGCGGCACGGCCCCCGTCGCGTCCGGCGTCAGGACACCGGCGTCAGGACACCAGCGTCAGGACACCGGAGTCAGGACGTCCAGCCCCAGGAACGGGCGCAGCGCCTCCGGAACCCGGACGGAACCGTCGGGGAGCTGGTGGTTCTCCAGGATCGCCACCAGCCAGCGCGTCGTCGCGAGCGTGCCGTTCAGGGTGGCGACCGGCCGCGTCCCGGCGGCGTCCTCGCCGGGGACCCGCTCCCGCACGTTCAGCCGCCGCGCCTGGAACGTCGTGCAGTTCGACGTCGACGACAGCTCCCGGTACGCCCCCTGCGACGGGATCCACGCCTCGCAGTCGTACTTGCGGGCGGCCGAGGACCCCAGGTCGCCCGCCGCGGTGTCGATGACCCGGTAGGGCACCTCCACCGCCGCGAGCATCTCCTCCTCCCACGCCAGCAGCCGCGCGTGCTCCTCGGCGGCGTCCTCGACGCGGCAGAAGGAGAACATCTCCACCTTGTGGAACTGGTGGACGCGGATGATGCCGCGGGTGTCCTTGCCGTGGGAGCCGGCCTCGCGCCGGTAGCAGGCCGACCAGCCGGCGTAGCGGCGCGGACCGGCGGACAGGTCGACGATCTCGTCGGCGTGGTAGCCGGCGAGCGCGACCTCCGAGGTGCCGGTCAGGTAGAGGTCGTCGGCCTCCAGCCGGTAGATCTCGCTGGCGTGGGCGCCGAGGAAGCCGGTGCCGGCCATGACCTCCGGCTTCACGAGCGTCGGCGTGATCATGGGGGTGAAGCCGGCTGCGACGGCCTTGGAGACGGCCAGGTTCAGCATCGCCAGCTCCAGGCGGGCGCCGACGCCGGTGAGGAAGTAGAAGCGGGAGCCGGAGACCTTCGCGCCGCGGGCGGTGTCGATCGCCGCGAGCGCCTCGCCGAGCTCCAGGTGGTCGCGCCAGCGCTCGAGCCCCTCGGGCAGCTCGGGCACCCGCCCGACGTGGCGCAGCACCACGTAGTCGTCCTCCCCGCCGGCGGGGACGCCCTCCTCGACGACGTTGGGGATGCGGCGCAGCAGCTCCTCGAACTCCACCGCCGCCGCGTCGGAGGCGGCCTGCGCGGCCTTGACGCGCTCGGCGAGCTCCTTGACCGCGGCCAGCAGGGCCTGCTTCTCGTCCCCCTTCGCCTTCGCGACGTCCTTGCCGCGGCTCTTCTGCTCGGCACGCAGCCGCTCGAACTCGGCGATGGTCTCGCGACGGCGCACGTCGGCGGCGAGCACCGCGTCGACGACTCCCTCGTCCTCACCGCGGGCGCGCTGGCTGGCGCGGACCGCGTCCGGGTTGTCCCTCAGCAGGCGCAGGTCGATCACCCGACGACCCTACCGAGTCACCGCCTCGCGGTCGGGGCTCGAGGAGGGCACCGCGGCGACGACGGTGCACGCCCGCCCGGCGTGCTTGGCGGCGTACAGGGCCTCGTCGGCGCGCCGCATCGCGTCCGCCGGCTCCTCACCGTCCGCCAGGACCGTGACGCCGATGGAGCAGGTCTGCCCCCGCGGAACCGCCTCGTGCACCGCGGACAGGTGCACCGCGGCCCGCTCGGCGTCGAGTCCGGGCAGCAGCACCGCGAACTCCTCCCCGCCCCAGCGCGCCAGGGTCACACCCCGTCCCAGCGCCGCCGTCCACGCGACGGCGGCCTCGCGCAGCAGGTCGTCGCCCGCGTCGTGGCCGAAGCTGTCGTTGAACCGCTTGAAGTGGTCCAGGTCCAGCAGCGCCACCGCCAGCGGGGTGCCGTCCACCCGCGCGGCGGCGCTCGCCCGGGCCACGTGGAAGTCCCAGGTGCGGCGGTTCGCCAGCCCGGTGAGGGCGTCCGTGCGGGCCTGCACCGCCAGCTGCGCCGCCTGCTGCCGCAGCTGGCCCAGCAGGTCGTTCGTCCGCAGCGACACGAGCAGCACGAGGACGAGCGCCGCGCAGCCGAGGAGGACCGGGTGGGCCCGGTGGCCGAGCAGGCCCAGCGCGGCGCTGAGCCCGGAGGGCAGGGCGGCGGCCAGCGCCAGCACGAGCAGTCGCCGCGTCGTCAGGCCCGTCGGCCGCTCCGCCGTCGGCGGGGCGGGCAGCCGCACGGCCGAGGAGCAGCAGATCGCGACGCTGATGAGGCCCCGGGAGAGCAGCCAGCCGGTGGCGGCCCACGTCGAGGGCCCCCCGCTGCCGGCGAGGCGCTCGAGGTAGGAGGCGACGTCGGCGACGACGAGCACGCCGAGGCCCGCCAGCAGCAGGTGCGCGGCCGGGGCCCGGTGCCCGGGCAGGAGCACCGTGCGCGCCAGCACGTACACGATCCCGATGTCGGCGAGGGGGTAGAGCCCGGCGACGATGCGGTCCTGCAGCGGCATGTCGCTGTCCGCGAGGAGGGGGGCGACGAAGAAGGTCCCGAGCACCGCGGCGCAGCTGAGCGTGACGATGGCCGCGTCGAGGAGCGCCGCGCGACCACTGCGCCCCGTGGGCTGGCGCACCAGTGCCAGCACCCCGGCCAGGAGGACGGCGTAGCCGCTGAGGAAGAGGATCTCCGGGACCAGCCGGTGCCCGACGTCGACGCCCGTGAACGCCACGATGAACGCGACCTCCGCGGTGAGGAACAGCCCCTGCGACGCGGCGAGCAGCGCCCACGGGCGGCGCCGGTCCCTCGGCAGCCGGCGCACCCCCACGACGGCGACGACGGCCATGAGCGTCGCCACGGCCAGGTAGAGGAGGACGGCCGGCGCCACTCCCCCGAACCCGCGCACCACCGCGTAGAGCGGGACGGGCAGCAGGCAGAGCGCCGCGGCGAGCCACGGCAGGGCGGGGCCGCGGCGCCGCCCAGGCGTGGTGCCCTCATCGACCATGCCGTCGCATCGACCGCCGCGTCAGCCTGGTTGAGCGCGGGGCGCGGTGCGGGGGCGGACACCACCGCATCGGCGCAGCGCGGGCGGGCCACCGGCGGTGACCGCCGGTCGGGCGGGACCCCCCGCCGCCGGTACCGTCGTCGTCGTGAGCGGAGACCCGGGGACCCTTCTGCTGCTCGGGTTCCTCGTCCTGCTCGTGGTGATCGTCGTGGTGGCGGTCGCGGACATGCGCCCCCGCACGCCCCGGACCCCGCCCCGGCCCGAGCCGATCTCGCCGCTGCCGTCCACGGGCAGGCGCCCGCAGGCCGCCGTGGTCGTCAACCCCACGAAGTTCCCGGGCGGCCTCGACACCCTGCACGCCGAGGTGGAGGCCACGTTCCTGTCCCGCGGCTGGTCCCCGCCGCTGTGGATGGAGACCACCGCCGAGGACACCGGCCGGGGCCAGACGCGCACCGCCCTGGACGCGGGGGTGGACGTCGTGCTGGCCTGCGGCGGCGACGGCACCGTCCGCGCGGTGGGTGGGGCCCTGGCCGGGACGGGGGTGCCGCTGGGCCTGCTGCCCGCCGGGACCGGCAACCTCCTCGCCCGCAACCTCGACGTGCCCGTCGCCGACCTCGGCAGGGCGCTGGACGTCACCTTCACCGGCTCCGACCACGCGATCGACGTCGGGCGCATGCTCATCGACCGCTCCGGCCGCGACCGCGCGCCCGAGGAGCACGCCTTCCTGGTGATGGCCGGCATGGGCTTCGACGCGGCGGTGATGATCGGGGTGGAGGAGGTGCTCAAGGCCCGCATCGGCCCGGCTGCCTACGTGCTGTCCGGCCTCCAGGCGCTGCGGGGCCCGCAGACGAAGGTCCGCATCCAGGTGGACGACCGGAAGCCGATGACCCGGCGCATGCGGGCCGTGATCGTCGGCAACTGCGGACGGCTGGTGGGTGGGGTCGCGCTCATGCCGGCGGCGCGGGTGGACGACGGCTGGCTCGACGCGGTCGTGCTGTCCCCGCGAGGGATCGTGTCCTGGGCGGCGGTGACGTGGCAGGTGGTGACAGCCGCCCGCCGCGGCCACCCGCGGGTCGAGCACCTGCGCTGCCGGCGCCTGCAGGTGGTGAGCGCCTCCCCGACGGAGGTGCAGCTGGACGGCGACCCCCTCGGCGGTGCGCGGAGGCTCGTGGTGGAGGTCGATCCGGGCGCCCTGCTGGTGCGGGTCCCCGCGGCGCCCACCGGCGTCCGGCCCTGACCCGCCGGCTAGACCGACCGGCCGGCGCGCACCCGCTGCAGCCACGACTCGGCCGCGGCGAACGCCTCCTCCCCCGGTCCGCTGCCCGTCACGGCCGGGCTGCCGGCCTGCGGGTAGCTGCCGAGGAAGCGCACCCGCTCGCAGATGCGGTGCAGGCCCATGAGCGCCTCACCCACGCGGGACTCGGCGACGTGCCCCTCGCAGTCGATGGAGAAGCTGTAGCGGCCGAGGGCGTCGCCGGTGGGGCGGGACTCGATGCGGGAGAGGTTGATGCCGCGGGTGACGAACTGCTCCAGCACCTCGATGAGGGCACCGGGGTGGTCGGCGCGCAGGAACGCCACGAGCGACGTCTTGTCGGCGCCCGTCGGCGCAGGGATGACCGGGCGCTCCCCCGGCGCGGCGGGGCGGGCCAGGAGCACGAAGCGGGTCTCGGCGCCGCGGGTGTCGCCGATGTCCTCGGCGAGGACCTCCAGGCCGAACCGCGCCGCCGCGAGGGGGGCGCAGACGGCCGCGTCGTAGCCGGCGGCCTCGGCGTCCACCGGCTCCGCGAGGCCCGCGGCGGCGGCGGCCGTGGACAGCGACGGCAGGTAGCGCGCCCCCTGCAGGTTGCGGTCCAGCCAGCGGCGCACCTGGGCGTGGGCGTGGGAGTGGGTGCTGACGGTCCGCACGTCCGCCAGCGCGGTGCCGGGGCGGGCCGCCAGGACGAAGGTGACGGGGATGACGACCTCCCCGACGACCAGCAGGGGATCGCCCGCGGCCAGGCCGTCCAGGGTGGCGGAGACCCCGCCCTCCACGGAGTTCTCGATGGGGACGACCCCGATGTCGGCCAGCCCCGAGCGGACGGCCG
The DNA here is from genome assembly GCF_002934625.1 of Kineococcus xinjiangensis. GTDB lineage: Bacteria > Actinomycetota > Actinomycetes > Actinomycetales > Kineococcaceae > Kineococcus_A > Kineococcus_A xinjiangensis. Next base: position 117,544 of record NZ_PTJD01000011.1, read on the forward strand.
CGATGGTGGCGTCCACGCTCGGGTAGGGGTCGGCGGGCGCTCCGGCGGGGGCGACGGTGCGCAGCGCGGCCTCGGTGAACGTGCCGGTGGGGCCGAAGAACGCGTAGCGGGGCGGCTGGTCCGGGGAGGCGGGCGGGGACGCGTCGGTCGGCACGGGGGACGAGGCTAGCCGGACCTCCCGGCGGTGCCCGCAGGTTCGCGCCGCACCGGTCCCGGCCCCGGCGACGGAGCGGGGATCATGGAGCCATGGCAGCGCACCCCCACGGCCACACCCACGACCCGGCCGCGCTGCGGTCCGTCCGCGCCCCCCGGGGCGTGCGGTGGCTCCTCGGGGTGCTGGTCGTGCTGCTCCTCGCGGCGGCCCTGGCGGGGGTGGCGTCGACGTGGCCCACCGGCGCCCGCCCCGGCGCCGCCCCCACCGCCACCACCTTCGTGGGCGAGGAGGTCGTCCACGGCCGTGTCGAGGGGGTCCGGCAGGACCGCTGCCCCGGCACGTCGGAGGACCGGCTGCCCGACGGTGAGATCCCCGCCGTCGTCGACTGCCCCCATGCCGCGGTGCGCCTGAACGACGGCCCCGGGGCCGGCTCGACGGTGGAGGTGCCCGTGCCGGCCCTGATCGCCCGGGGCGGCCTCGAGCGGGGCGACGCCGTGACGCTGAGCCTGTTCCCCGCCACCGCCGGGCAACCGGCCGTCTACGCCTGGAACGACTTCGACCGCCGCTTCCCCCTGGCCCTGGCCGTGGGCCTGTTCGCCGTGCTCACGGTCGCCGTCGCGGGCCGCCGGGGGGTCGCCGCCCTCGTCGGCCTCGGTGTCGGGGGCGCCGCCGTCCTCGGCTACGTCGTGCCGTCGCTGCTGGAGGGGAACTCCCCCGTCGTGGTGGCCCTCAGCGCCTCCGTCGCGGTCATGGGCGTCGTCCTCTACACCACCCACGGCGTCTCCACCCGCACGACGGCCGCCTACCTCGGCACCGTCGCGGGGCTGGGCGCCACCGCCCTGCTGGCGCACGCCGCCGTCGACGCGACGCAGCTGCGCGGGCTGGACGACGAGGACTCCTACACCGTCTCCCTCCTCGCCGGCGGCGTGGACCTGCGGGGCTTCGTCCTGGCCGGGGTGGTCATCGCGGCGCTCGGCAGCCTCAACGACGTCACCATCACCCAGGCGTCGGCGGTGTGGGAGGTCCGCGCCCACGACCCCGCCGCCCGCTTCGCCACGCTGCTGCGCAGCGGGATGCGGGTCGGCCGCGACCACCTGGCGTCCACCGTCTACACCGTCGCGTTCGCCTACGCGGGCGCGGCGCTGCCCACCCTGCTGCTCATCGAGCTCTACGAGCGCCCCCTGGGACAGGTCCTCACCTCGGGCGCGGTCGCGGAGGAGGTGGTGCGCACCGTCGTGGCGGGCGCCGCCCTGGCCCTGGCGGTGCCGTTCACGACGGCGCTGGCCGCGGCCGCGATCGGGGCCGGGACGCGTGTGGAGGGCACGCGGGTGGAGGGCACGCGGGTGGACGGGGCCGCGGCGGGCCCCGGCGAGGCCCCCGGCGCCGAGGGCCTGTCCTAGGGTCGCCCGCATGACCGGCGCAGGTGCCCACCCGTGACAGCCGCCCCACCACCCGGCTGGCCGCTGCCGGTCGCGGTGCTGGACGCCGACGCCCTGGAGCACAACGTCGAGCGGATGGCGCGCTGGTGCCGCGACCACGGCGTCCTCCTGGCCCCGCACGGGAAGACGACGATGGCCCCGGCGCTGTTCCGCCGCCAGCTCGCGGCGGGGGCCTGGGGGCTCACCACGGCGAGCGTGGCGCAGGCGCGGACGGCCCGGGCGGCCGGGGCCCGGAGGGTGCTGGTGGCCAACCTCGTCGTCGACCCCGGCGACATCGCCTGGGCGGGCGCGCAGGTCGACGCCGACCCAGAGGTCGTGGTGCTCGTGTACGCGGACAGCACAGCGGCGGTGCGGCGGCTGGAGGAGGTGCTGCGGGCCCGCGGGCAGCAGCGCCCGCTGCCGGTGCTGGTGGAGGTCGGCTACACCGGGGGCCGCACCGGGTGCCGCGACGTGGCGTCCGCCGTGGCGGTGGCGCGGCTGGTGCGGGACAGCCCCCTGCTGCGGCTCGCGGGCGTCAGCGGCTACGAGGGGCTCATCGCCCGCCCCGACCCGGCCGCGGAGGAGGTTGCGGTGCGGGAGTTCCTCGGCACGGTGCGGCAGGCGGCGCGGGCCCTGCACGCCGCGGGGCTGTTCGAGGCGGCCGGACCGGACGGCGTCCTCGTCAGCGCGGGTGGCAGCTCGTGGTTCGACCTCGTGGTGGACGTCCTCGGCGCCGAGCCCGTCCCCGGCGCCCGCACGGTGCTGCGCAGCGGCTGCTCCCTCACCCACGACGCCGGCACGTACCGGCGGAGCTCCCCCCTCGACGGGCGCGGGACCGGCGACGACGCGCTGCGGCAGGCCCTGCACGTGTGGGCGCACGTGCTGTCGCGCCCGGAGCCGGGCCTGGCAGTGGCGGGCTTCGGCAAGCGGCACACGGGCACCGACCGGGGGCTGCCGGTTGCGCAGCTGGTGCTCGACGCCACCGGCGCGGCGCGGGACGTGGAGGGTGCCGTCACCGTCACCGCGGTCCACGACCAGCACGCGGTGCTGCGGGTCGCGCCGGAGGACCCCCTGGCGGTGGGGGACCTGCTGCGGGTGGGGGTCGACCACCCGTGCACGACGTTCGACCGGTGGCGGCGGCTGCCGGTGGTGCGTCAGGGCCGGGTGGTCGAGGTGGTGGAGACGGAGTTCTGAGCCCCTCCCACCCGCAGGGCCTCACTGCAGGGCCTCACTGCAGGGCGGACGTCAGCCGTGCCAGGTTCTCCAGCAGCCGGTGCCGGTGGGAGCGCTGCATCCACTCCTTGAGGAACAGCTCCGTGCTGCGCTCGCGGTAGCCGCCGCTGATGCGGCGCAGGTCCGCGGCGAAGTCCTTGCCGCAGACCATCACCGAGACCTCCAGGTCGAGGATGAACGAGCGGATGTCCATGTTGCTGGAGCCCACGACCGACACGACGTCGTCGATGATCATGTGCTTGTCGTGGAGGACGTAGGGCGCGGGGTAGCGGAAGATGCGCACCCCGGCGCGCAGCAGCGTCTCGTAGTAGGAGCGCTGGGCGTAGTGCACGAGGAGCTGGTCGCCGATCTCGGAGACGAAGAGCTCCACGGACAGCCCCCGCTGGGCGGCGGTGGTGATGGCGAACAGCATCGACTCGTCGGGCACGAAGTACGGGCTGACGATGGAGATCCGCTCCTGCGCGCTGTACAGGAGGGTGTTGAAGAGGCGGAGGTTGTTCTCCCCCTCGAAGCCCGGCCCACTGGGCACGACCTGGCACTCCAGGGTGGCCACGCCCGCGGGCAGGGTGACCGGCTCGATCTCCTGCTCCAGCAGCTCGTCGGTCTCGCTGTACCAGTCGGTGAGGAAGAGGGCGTCGACGCCGGAGACGACGGGCCCCTCCATCCGCACCATGAGGTCCTGCCACTGCAGGCCGCGACGGCGGTTGCCGCGGTGGTTGTAGCTGCGGTCCACCATGTTCTGCGAGCCCACCCACGCCACCTCCGCGTCGACGACGAGGAGCTTGCGGTGGTTGCGCAGGTCGGGGCGCTGGTAGCGGCCCCGGTGCAGCTGCACCGGCAGCATGGGGTGCCAGATCACGCCGATCTCGGTGAGGTGGCGGATGGTGCGGCGGTAGCCGGGCATGCGCAGGGACCCGATGTGGTCGAACAGGACCCGCACCACCACGCCGCGGCGCACGGCGTCGGCGAGGGCCTCGAAGAACGGCTCCGTGGTGGCGTCGCGGGCGAGGATGTAGAACTCGGCGTGGACGTAGTGCCGGGCCCGGCGGACCTCGTCGGCCATCGCGCGGATCGCGGTCTCGTAGTCGTCGACGACCTCCGCCCGGTTGCCGCCGACGAGCGGCATGGCGCCGAGGTTGCGGTTGAGCTGCACGACGCCGGGCAGCCACGGGGGCCACGGGTGGTCCTCGGCGACGAGGTCCATGCCGCGGGTGGCGTCGAGGATGAGCCGGTTGATCTCGCGCTGCTTGGTGCGCCGGCCGCTGGGCAGCTTGGGGTCGCCGATGAACAGGAAGAGCAGGGCCCCCAGGTAGGGGATGAAGAAGACCGCGAGCAGCCACGCCATGGCGGAGGAGGGGCGCCGGTTGACGGGCACCACGGCCACGGCGATGCACCGGATGACGATGTCGATCGTCAGGAGCACGCCGGGCAGGAGCAGGGTGAGCACCCAGTCGTCCGCCACGTCCACGCTCTCCGTCCGCTGCCGTCCTCTCGTCCCTGGACCGGGCTGCCCCGCCCGGTCGGTCGACGGCCCCGCTCCCGCGCCCACCGGGGGTGGCTGCGGGGTCGTGCCGGGCGTCGCACCCCCGATCCTCGCCGCAGGCCCGCCCGTGCGCACAGCCGGGGGGCGCAGGACCACCGCATCGGCTCAGCGCCGGCCCCCGGCACCGCCCCGCGCGGGCTGCCCGTGCAGACCTTCGTGCAGACCCTCCAACGGAAAGGACCCTTTCCGTTGTCGAGATGACGTCTCGACAACGGAAAGGGTCCTTTCCGCGCGGTGTGCGGTGTCCGGGGAGCGCGGGCTCAGCCGGCGCGGCGGGTCAGACGCTCCTCGCGGCGGCGCTGCGACCACATGCGCTCGCGGTCCTCCTCCGTCAGTCCGCCCCACACCCCGTAGGGCTCGCGGTACTTCATGACGTGCTCGCGGCAGGCGTCGAGCACGGGGCAGCGGTTGCACACGGCGACGGCTTCGGCGTCGCGCCGCTGGCGGGCTGCTCCGCGCTCCAGCTCCGGGTGGAAGAAGACCTCGGGGTCAGCGGCACGGCAGGCTCCGCGGAGTTGCCACTCCCACTGGTCGCTGGTGGGACGGAGCTGTCGGGACAGATCAGGCACGGGTTATCCCCCCTTGAGGTCGGCGTCAGGCCTCTTACTCCCCCACCCTCCCGTAAGTTAAACGCAAAGTCACTAGCTAGGCGCAATCAGTGACGATTTGGTTGACCCCTGGATCGCCGTGTGCTCGCGCCGCACCAGCCGGTGCAGCGCCCACAGCGCCGCCACCGTCCACAGCAGGTCCCCGTTCTGCACCAGCCGCGCCAGCACCCGCGGCACCTCCGGCTGCGCCACGAGGTTGGCCCCCCACCACGGCCAGGGGCACCACAGCAGCACCGCGCCCACCCCCGCCACGACCAGGCGCCGCCGCGACCACCCCGCACCCGCCAGCGCCCCCAGCGCCACCACGCCCCAGTGCACGTGGTGCAGCCACGACACCGGCGACAGCAGCACCGCCACCAGCCCGCACGCCGCGACCTCACCGACCCGGCTGCCCTCCCGGTGCATCCGCCGGGCCACCCCGAACCCCAGCACCGCCGCCACGGCCACCAGCGCCAGCCACAGCACCTGCGTCGCCACCGGCGACAGGTACAGCCGCAGCACCATGCCGCGCAGCGACTGGTTGGAGGACCCGGCGTTGGGCCCGAGGCGGTCCGACGACAGCAGCGCGTCCGTCCAGAACGCCAGCGACGCCTCCGGCGCCAGCAGGAACGTGGCCGCGGTGACCCCGGCCGCCGCCACCACCGCGTTGCGCAGCTCCCGCCACTGCCTCGTCACCGCGAAGTGGATCAGGAACACCCCCGGCGTCAGCTTGATCGCCACTGCGAGGCCGACGAGGACGCCGCGCGGCCAGCGGAAGCGGCCGACGTGCCCGCGCGCCAGGTCCAGCAGGCACAGCGCGATGAGGACGGCGTTCACCTGCCCGAAGCGGATCCCCTCCCCGACGGGCGAGAACCACACCGCGACCGCGCACACCGCGCCCTGCGCCAGCGCCGCGCGCTCCCCCGCGCGCGCCAGCAGCGGCCGGAACGCGATCCCCACGGTGATCCACAGCAGGGCGAGCTGGAAGGCGGTCCACACCCAGCCCAGGACCCCGAACGGCACCAGGGCCAGCGGGATCGCCAGCACCGCCGAGAACGTCGGGTACGTGAACGGCAGGAGCTGCGGCACCTCCGTCTCGTAGGAGTAGACGGGACGGCCGACGAGCAGGCTGCGCCCCGCCTCCCGGTACACCTGCAGGTCCACCTGCCACTGGTCCTGCGGGTGGTCGACGAGGTAGCGGTGCACCACCGGCGCGGCCGCGAGCAGGAACAGCAGCAGCCCGGCCCAGAACCAGCGCCCCCGCACCCCGTCCCCCGTCCCCCCGGTCCCGGGCACCCGCGCCGCCGGGGCCCGCACCTGGCTGCTGGAGTCGTCCGCACCGATCACCGGGGGATTCTCCCCGAGACCCCGACGCGCCCTCCCCACCGCGTCCCCGCGCCGCGCAGGTCCTCCCCGCGGCGCCGCCTAGCCTTGCCGGGTGCTCCAGCGACCGCTCGCGCTGCTCGCGACCCTGCTCGCCGCCGCGCTCGCCCTCCTCGCCGGCGCCGCCCCGGCCGCGGGCGCCGCTCCGGCCGGCCCCGGCGGGCGGCCCGTCGTCCTCGTCGGCTTCGCGGGCGTGCGCTGGGCCGACGTGGACGCCGAGCGCACCCCCGCCCTGCACGGCCCCGTCCCCGACGGCGCCATCGGCACGGTCGCCGTCCGCAGCGTCTTCACCGCCGCCTGCCCCGCCGACGGCTGGCTCGGCCTGTCCGCGGGCCGGCGCGCCACCGACTTCGCCGGCACCTCCGCCGAGCACGTGCGCGCCCCCTGCGCGCAGGTGGCCCCGGCGGTGGACGGGCGACAACCGGACCTGCAGCGCTACCGGGAGATCGCCGCGGCGGGCACCTTCAGCGCGCAGCCGGGCCTGCTGGGCGAGGTGCTGCGGACGGCGGGGGTGCGCGCGGCCGCCGTCGGCCCGGGGGCGGCGCTGGCCCTCGCCGACACCTCCGGCCGCTCCCCCGTCGCCGGACCCGCGGACGCCTCCACCCCGGAGGCGCTCGCCGAGGCCACCCGCGCAGCGCTGGCCCAGGGCGCGGAACTGGTGGTGGTCGACGCCGGGGTGGTGCGCGACCCCGGCGACCTGCCCTGGGACGAACCCGCACCGGCCGCCACCCTGGCGGAGCAGGTGGCCGCCGTCGACGCCCGGGTGGCCGCGGTCCTCGCCGCGGTCGGCGAGGAGGCACCGGAGGCGAGCGTGGTCCTCGCCTCCCTCGCCGACGCCGGCCGCACGCCGCACCTGCAGTTCGCCGCCGCCACCGGCCCCGCCCCGCGCGGGGAGTACGCCGAGGCCCTCCTCGGCAGCCGCTCCACGCGGCAGGACGGCATCGTGCAGACCACCGACCTCGCGCCCACGCTGCTCGCCCTGACCCTCGGCCCGCGCTACCCGCAGGTGGCGCCGGAGCTGACGGGGGCCCTCGTCGGGGCGCCCGTGAACCCCCAGCCGGGCTCCCCGGAGACCGCCGCCGCCCGGCTGCGCAAGGTCCTGGACCTGGACCAGGCCGCGCAGGCGGTGCAGCCGCTGGTGCCGCGCTTCTTCACCGGGCTGGTCACCGCCCAGATCGTGCTCTACGTCGCGGCGACCCTCGCCGTGCGGCGGCGCTGGGGCGGGCGCGTGGGCCGCAGCCGGGTGCTGGCGTGGATGCGGCGCACGGCCGTCGTCTGCGGGTGCGTCCCCGCGGCGACGTTCCTGGCCAACCTCGTGCCCTGGTGGCGGGCCGGGGACGACACCGCCTCGCACCTGCTCGCGGTCTCGGCGGCGGTGGCGCTGTTCGTCGCCGCCCTGGCAGCCCTGGCGCTGCTGGGCCCGTGGCGGCGCAGCCCGCTCGGCCCGCTGGCGGCGGTGGGCGCCGCCACGGCGCTCGTGCTGGCGGTGGACGTGGCGACGGGCACCCGCCTGACCACCTCCAGCCTCATCGGCCTGCAGCCGGTGGTGGCCGGGCGCTTCTACGGCCTGGGCAACACCCAGTTCGCCCTCTTCGCCACCGGCTCGCTGCTGCTGACGACGGCGCTGGCCGACCGGCTGCTGCGCTCGGGGCGCCGCCGGGCTGCCGTCGCGACCGTCGCCGTGATGGGGGTGGTCACCACCTTCGTCGACGGCGTCGTGGGCAGCGACTTCGGCGGGCCGCCGGCGATCGTGCCCGCGTTCACGCTGCTGGCGCTGCTCATCGCCGGCGTCCGGCTGTCGGTGCTGCGGGTGCTGGCCATCGGCGTCGCCACGGTCGGCGTCCTGGCCGCCCTGTCGGTCGGGGACTGGCTGCGCCCCACCGAGGAGCGCACCCACCTGGGCCGGTTCGTGCAGACGGTCCTCGACGGGGGCGCCTGGCAGGTCGTGGAGCGCAAGGCCCTGCAGAACCTCAACATCCTCGTCGGCTCCGAGCTGACGCTGCTGCTGCCGTTCGCGGCGGCGTTCGTGGCGTTCGTGCTGATGCGGCCCTCGGCGCTGGGGGTGCGGGCGCTGCAGTCCGCCTACGACCGGCACCCCGCGCTGCGGCCGGGGTGCGTGGCGCTGCTCGTGCTGTTCGCGATCGGCTTCGCCGTCAACGACTCCGGCACCACCGTGCCCGCGGTGGGGGCGATGCTGGCGCTGCCGCTGCTCATCGCCGTCGGCGTGCGGACCCTGGAGCTGGAGGAGCCGGCGGCGGCCTCGACCCCGGGGCCCACCCCCGCGGCGGGGGCCCGGGGCTGACGCGGGGCGCTACGGAGGGACGCGCCGTGCGCCGAACGGGGCACAGCGCCGCCCAACGCCAGCTCGGGTGGTGCACGCAGTGCGACCCTCGCCACGGCAGCCCGTCCGAACCACCCCAGGAGACTCCGTGATCCCCTTCGTCATCGCTCCGCTCGGCCACGTCCTGGCCTCCGCCGCCGTCTCCGCCGGGCTGGTGAAGGCGATGGACGACGGCCGGGGCCCCGCCGCCCTGCGCCGGGTCGCGGTCAGCGCGACGAAGGCGGGCATCCGGGCCGCCCGGGCCGCCGAGTCGGGTGTGGAGCGCACCCGTCTCGTCGCCGGCGACGTGGTGGCCCAGGCCTACGGCGAGATGGGTGAGCAGGTCCCGGTGCGCGACACCGACGGCGACGCGGCGGACCAGCAGCGCTGACCGTTCCGCCCCTGTTCCGCACCGCCCGTTCCGTCCCGTCCCGGAGGCCCGTCGTGACCGAGACCCCCGCACCCCCGCGCCCCACGGGGGTCCGCACCGTCGCAGACGCCGGCGGGCGGGCGCGGTTCGAGGTGCCCTGGATGCGGCGTTCGGCCGTGCGCGCCGCCGCCACCGAGGAGGCCCTCGGCGCGGTGGCGGGGGTCCGCACCGCCCGGGCGCACCCGCTGACCGGCGGTGTCGTCGTCCACTACGACCCGGCCGTCACCGACGTCGCCACGCTGGCCGTGGTCCTCGAGCGGGCGGCGGCCGGTGCGGAGGCCGGCACGGAGGCGCCGCGGACCGAGCACCCGGCGGACGGCGAGGTCGACGCCCCGGAGCAGCCGGTCGGGGCGGTGGCCGCGGGTGCGCAGGTGGCGGGCGCCGTCGCGCTGCGGGACCGGGCGGCCTTCGAGCTGGCGCGCGCGACCGCCCTCCCCCGCTCGGAGCTGGCGGCGCTGGACGTGTCGGACGTGCACTGCGACGACACCGGGCTGCTCGTGCTGGTGCGGCGTCCCGGCAGCCCCGTGGAGGTCCGCGTGCTGCGCACCGAGCCCGGCGGCGATGCGGCGGTGGATGCCGTGGAGGCGTGGTGGGAGCGGCGGGCGGCGGCCGGCTCCGGGCTGGGTCCCCTGTTCCCCGCGCTGACCGCGGCGGGGCGGCTGCGCGCGCCGGAGCAGGGTGGTTCGCGCCTGTCCGCCACCGCGCTGCGCCGGATCGTGGTGTCGGTGGCCGCACGGCTGGGGGCGAAAGCTCCCGCGGAGCAGCCCCGGGGGTGACCCCGGAACTCACCTCCGCGGCGGGGGTCCGGGTGTGAGTCGGGTGGGGCCGGCCTCCTGCGGGCGGGGCCTGTCCTCCGGGTGGGCGCGCACGGCGAGGACGGCGACGTCGTCCTCGGGATCCTCACCCAGCACGGCGCCGAGGACCCCGTCGAGGAGCTGCGCCAGGGGCTGCCCGGCCCGGGCCGCGAGCTCGCGGGCGAGGAGCGCGACACCCGCCTCCAGGGTCGCGTCACGGCGCTCCACGAGGCCGTCGGTGTAGAGCAGCAGCGTCGATCCGGGTGGCAGCTCGCACGTGCCGTCCTCCCGCACGGCGTCCGGGTCCACCCCCAGCATCAGGTCGGGCTCGCCGTCGAGGACCTCCACGCGCCCGTCGGCGTGCAGCAGCAGCGGGGGCGGGTGCCCGGCGTTGGACCAGCGCAGGCGCCGCAGCCCCCGCGCGCGGTCCTCGGCGGTCTGCTCGACGCGGGCGACGACGGCCGTGGCCAGCACGTCGAGGCCGAGGACCTGGACGGAGCGCTCGAGGCGGCACAGGAGCGCCGAGGGGGGTTCGGGGCGGTCGACGGCGTAGGCGCGCAGCATGGCCCGCACCTGCCCCATGTCGGCCGCGGCGCCCACGTCGTGGCCCATGACGTCGCCGATGACGAGCGTGGTGCCGCTGTCGGCGACGACGGCGTCGTACCAGTCGCCGCCCACCTGGTCGCCGGAGCTGGCGGGCAGGTAGCGGCAGGCCAGCTCCAGGTGGTCCGGCTGGGGCAGCTCGGTGAGCATCGCCGCCTGCAGGGTGCGCGCGGCCTCGCGGCGGTCCTGCAGCTGCGCTGCGTGGCGGATGCGCACGTGCGCCACCCAGACGGCGAGCACCGCGCCGAGGGCGACGACGGAGACGCGGGTGGCGGCGGGCAGGGTGTGGACGTCGTCGACGGCGACGAGCAGCCACGCCACCGCCACCGCGAGGACGCCGACGCCGAGGGTCTGCCGGCGGGTGCCTCCCGCCCCGGTCAGTGCCGGGGCGAGCGCGAGGGTGCCGGCGATGTTCGTGGCGGAGGGGGGCTCGTCGTCGACCACGGACACGGCCACGACGTCCACCACCGCGAGCAGCGCGACGACGGAGGCCCCGAGCAGGGGCCAGAGGGAGCCGCCGCTGCCGGTGCCCGGGCGACGGGACGCGCGTGCGCGCCTCCGGCCGGGTCGTCCTGGCGTGGTCATGGCGCACTTCCGTCGGCGAGGCGGGGAGGGCACCTCGGTCCGGACCCTCCGTTCCGTGATCTGGACTCTAAGTGACGGGCGGCTCGCGGGTCGCCGATCCCGGCAGGACGCCGGGGCGGGGCATCTCGGATGACCGGCCACGCCCTATGCTGTTGGTAATCGTTCCCTGTAGTGAGGATGCGCCGATGACCTCCCCCGCCCCCCGTCGTCGCCGCGCCGCCGCGGCGACGGCGCTCACCACCGCCCTGGTGCTCGGTGCGAGCGCGTGCGGCGGCGCGGGGAGCGACCCCGCCACCGCAGCCGGCGAGGGTCCCGCGGAGGACTCGACGCTGTCGGTGGTGGCCTCCACCGACGTCTACGGCGACATCGCGAGGGCCATCGCGGGCGAGCGCGCCGAGGTCGTCTCGATCATCGACGACCCGGCCCAGGACCCGCACTCCTACGAGGCGAGCACCCGCGACCAGCTCGCGGTCAAGCGCGCCGACGTCGTCATCGCCAACGGCGGCGGCTACGACCCCTACATGGACGCCATGCTCGACGCCGTCGGGCGCGACGGCAGGACGGTCATCACGGCCGTCGACCTCTTCGACGGCGGCGAGCACGCCGGGGGCGAGCACGCCGCCGAGGGCCACGCCGGGGGCGAGCACGCCGGGGACGAGCACGCCGAGGAGACCGCCGACGCCGCGGCGGAGGACGAGCACGGCCACGGACACGGCGGCGTCAACGAGCACGTCTGGTACGACCTCGACACCGCCCAGCACGTCGCCGAGGAGCTCGTCGGGGCCCTCTCCGCAGCCTCCCCCGAGGACGCCGCGACCTTCGAGGCCAACGGCGAGGCCTTCGCCGAGCGCATCGCCGGGCTGCTGGCCCGCCAGGAGGAGCTGCGCGCCACCACGCAGGGCAAGGGCGTCGCCGTGACCGAGCCCCTGCCCGTCCACATGCTCGCGGCCCTCGACATGGTCGACCGCACCCCCGCGGAGTTCAGCGAGTCCATGGAGGAGGGCAGCGACGTCTCCCCCGCCGTCCTCCAGGAGACCCTGACCGTGCTCGGGTCCGGACAGGTGGCCGTCCTCGTGTACAACGAGCAGACGTCCGGCGCGCAGACCGAGCAGGTGGAGGAGGCGGCCCGCGAAGCCGGCGTGCCCGTCGTCCCGGTCACCGAGACGCTCCCCGACGGCAAGGACTACGCGACGTGGATGAGCGACACCCTGACCGCCCTCGAGGAGGCGCTGACGCCGTGAGGGCGGACCCGCTGAGCGCCGCTCCCGCGGGCGCCACCACCGCCGCGCCCGCGCCCGCGCCGGGCCCACCCGGCCCCAGCGCCCTCAGCCTGCGCGGCGCCACCCTGCGCTACGGCTCCCGCGCCGTGTGGAGCGACCTGGACCTGGACGTGGCACCGGGGGAGTTCCTCGCCGTCCTCGGCGCCAACGGCTCCGGCAAGACCAGCCTCCTGCGCGTCCTCCTCGGCCAGCAGGCCCTCGCCACCGGCAGCGCCACCATCGCCGGACGCCCCGTGCGCCGCGGTGGCCGGGGGATCGGCTACGTCCCGCAGCAGAAGGGGCTCGACCCCACCACCCCCCTGCGGGCCCGCGACTTCGTCCGCCTCGGCATCGACGGCCACCGGTGGGGTCCCTGGCTGCCCAGCCGCTCCGCCACCCTGCGCGTCGACGCCGCCCTCGCCGCCGTCGGCGCCACCGGCTACGCCCGCACCCCCGTCGGCACGCTCTCCGGCGGGGAGCAGCAGCGCCTGCGCATCGCCCAGGCGCTCATCACCGACCCCGCCGTCCTGCTGTGCGACGAGCCGCTGCTGTCGCTGGACCTGCACCACCAGCAGTCCGTCAGCGCCCTCATCGACCGCCGGCGCCGGGAGAGCGGGGCGGCGGTGCTGTTCGTCACCCACGACATCAACCCCGTCCTCCCCTACGTGGACCGGGTGCTCTACCTCGCCGCCGGCCGCTTCCGCGTCGGCCCGCCCGAGGAGGTCATGACCAGCGCGGTGCTGTCGGAGCTGTACGGCTCCCCCGTGGAGGTCGTGCACTCCGGCGGCCGGCTCATCGTCGTGGGCGGCGCCGCCCCCTCGGAGCACCCGCACTGCGGCGCCCACGACGAGGGACGGGTCGCGTGATCCGGCTGGCCGTGGACTCCCCCGGCGGGATCCTCCGCTCGATCGTGGACTTCTCCGACTACGGCGAGCTGCTGCCGCTGGTGCAGAACTCCCTGCTCGCGGGGGCGCTGCTCGGCCTGGTCGGCGGGCTCGTCGGCGTGATCGTCCTGGCGCGGGACCTGCCCTTCGCGGTGCACGGCATCAGCGAGCTGTCGTTCGCGGGTGCGGCGGCGGCGCTGCTGCTGGGCGCCGACGTGGTGCTCGGCTCGGTGGTCGGCTCGATCGTCGCCGCGGTGCTGCTGGGGGTGATGGGCGTGCGCGCCCGGGACCGCAACTCGGCCATCGGCGTCCTCATGCCGTTCGGCCTCGGCCTCGGCGTGCTGTTCCTCGCCCTCTACCCGGGGCGCTCGGCGAACAAGTTCGGCCTGCTCACGGGGCAGGTGGTGGCGGTGGACGACCCGCAGCTGCACTGGCTGGCGGGCATCTCCGTGGTGGTGGTGCTGGCCCTGGCGGTGGCCTGGCGGCCGCTGCTGTTCGCCAGCCTCGACCCGGAGGTGGCGGCGGCGCGCGGGGTGCCGGTGCGGGCCCTGGCCCCGGCGTTCATGGTGGTGCTGGGCCTGGCCGTGGCGATGTCGGTGCAGGTGGTCGGCGCGCTGCTGGTGCTGGCGCTGCTGGTGACCCCGGCGGCGGCGGCGGTGCGGGTGAGCGCCTCCCCCGTGCTGGTGCCCGTGCTGAGCGTGGCGTTCGCGCTGACGGCGATGCTGGGCGGCATCCTGCTCGCCCTGGGGTCGCGGGTGCCGATCAGCCCGTACGTGACGACGGTGTCCTTCCTCATCTACCTGGTGTGCCGGCTGGTGGGTGCCCGGCGCCTGCGCAGGGCGCGCCGCACTCCCGCCCTCCAGCCCGCCTGACGGGCGCCGCCCCCGCTCGTCGCGGAAAGGACCCTTTCCGTGGTCCGGGCTGGTCCGGGCTGGTCCGGGGTTGGTCTCGGGCTGGTCCGGGCTGGTCCGGGGGCGGGCGGGCCCGGCCCCGGGCAGGGTGGCGGGGTGCAGACGTTCCTCCCCTACCCGGACTTCGCCCGCAGCGCCGCCGTGCTGGATGCGCCGCGGCTGGGCAAGCAGCGGGTGGAGACGCTGCAGGTGCTGCGGGCCCTGGAGCTGCCCGACTACGGCTGGGCCAACCACCCGGCGGTGCGCATGTGGCGGGGCTGCACGCCGGCGCTGGTGAGCTACGGCCTGGCGTGCGTGGAGGCGTGGTCGCGCGCCGGGCACGCCGACTCCACCCGGCGGCTGATCGCGGAGTTCGCCCCCGAGGTGGTGGGCCGGGAGCAGCGGGAGCTGGCCGACGAGGGGCTGATGCCGGTGTGGCTGGGCGACGAGCGGGTCCACGCCAGCCACCGCTCGAAGCTGCTGCAGAAGGCCCCGGAGCTCTACCGGCCGCTGTTCGGGCAGGACGAGCCCGACGACCTGGACTACTTCTGGCCCGAGCCGGGGCCGCCGCCCCGGGTCGGCGAGCGCGGCGGGCGGCCGGTGTGGGTGGTCCGGCCGGACGGGCCCGCGGACCTCGCGGCGTTCCTCACCGAGGGCGTGGTGGGGTTGGGGGCCGGCTCCGGCATCGACTGCGACGCCTCCGGCCTCGACGACGACGGGCTGCGGGCACTGCTGCGGGAGCGCGCCCCGGGGCGGCGGCCGGGCAAGGAGCTGCGCCAGCTCGCCGGCTTCGTGCGGGAGCTCACGCCCGGCGACGAGGTGGCCGTCCCGATCGAGGGCGAGCGCGCCCTGCTCCTCGGCGAGGTCGTCGGCGCCTACCGCTTCGCCGACCCCCGCACGGGACCCCCGCCGCACCGGCGGGCGGTGCGCTGGCTGGGCCGGGCGGAGCGCTCCGACGTCGTCCCGCCGGCCGCCCTGCAGGATCCCCGCTCGCTCTTCGTCGTGCTCGTGGACCTCTGAGCCGAACGAGTGAGGAGGTCACGAAGAGCGTCCGCTCCAGCACCTCGCGCACGGGGTAGCGCTGTGCTAGCGTCCAGTTGGCTGCAGCTAGCGCAGCTCCTCGATCGTTTCGTACGCCCGCGGAGTGTGTTGCGGGCGTCATCTGCACTCGGTATACGGCCGGGAGCAGAGTGGCGAACCCACTCAGCCCGGAGCCGCAGAAGGCGCGGCTCTGAATACCGACCGGCAAGACATGGAGAAACGCATGGCTCAGGGCACCGTCAAGTGGTTCAACGCCGAAAAGGGCTTCGGCTTCATCGAGCAGGACGGCGGAGGCCCCGACGTCTTCGTCCACTACTCCGCCATCACCGGCAACGGCTACCGCTCCCTCGAGGAGAACCAGCGCGTCGAGTTCGAGGTGACGCAGGGTCAGAAGGGCCCGCAGGCCGACCAGGTGCGCGCGATCTGACGATCCGCTTCCACGCAGAGGGCCCCGTCCACCAGGACGGGGCCCTCTGTCATTCCCGGCCCCCTCCCCCGGACCCCTCCCCGGAAAGGACCCTTTCCGGGGTCGAACCGGCAGGCCGCACCCCGGAAAGGGTCCTTTCCGGGGAGGAGGTCGCGGGGCGCTCAGCCGGCGGGGTCGGGGCGCACCACGAGCCGCCGCGCCAGCAGCCGGGTCACCACCACCGCCGCGACGGTCTCCGCCGCCAGCAGCCCGACGAGGACGAGCAGCTGCACCCGCGCCGCCTCCAGGGGGCTCGCCCCGGCCAGCAGGAGGCCCACGAACGCCCCCGGCAGGACGACGAGGCCCACGTTGCGGGTCTGGTCCAGCGCCGGCACGACCGAGCGCGCGGCGGCCGTGCGGGCGAGCTCCGCCGTGGCCTGCCGAGGCCCCGCACCGAGGGCGTACCAGCCCTCCACGACGTCCCACTGCTGACGGGCATCGTCGAGCAGCCGCCGCCCCGCCAGCGTCGTGGCCGTCATGGCACCCCCGACGAGCTGCGCGGTGAACGGCACGACCTGCCGGGCCTCCCACTCCAGCGCCCGGCACGCCAGGACCACCGCCGCGGCGGAACCGGCGCCGGCGCCGATCGCGGCGGCCGTGGCCGGCCAGGTGCGGCCCGCCCCGGCCAGCCGGCGGGCTGAGGTCGCGGCGGCCACGCCCAGCCCCACCAGCAGGTACACCGGCGCGAGCACCGGCGTCGCCAGCACCACGCCGAGCACCACCCCGACCGCGAGGACCTGCACGACGGCCCGGGCGACCGCCACGACGACCGCCCGCTCCTGCCCCAGCCGGCCCGCGCGCCCGACGCCGACCGCGAGGGCGCCCAGCAGGACGAGGGCGAGCGCCAAGGAGGCGACCTGCCCACCGCTCACGCCCGCGGCACCGTCAGGAGCGGCTGGCCGTCGCGAGCAGCTCCGGCCCGCGCCGGTCGACGAGCCGCCCGCCGAAGCGGACGCCGAGGACGATCCACACGGGGCCCAGCACCAGCGCCGCGGCGAGGGCGATCCACCCCAGCCAGGGCGCGCCCGTCACCGCGAGGACGCCCGGCACGAGGGAGGGCAGCGCCAGCAGGCCGACGGCGGTGCTCGTGGCGAGCTGCGCCAGGACGGTCGCCGTGCCCGCACCGCGGGGGGTGCTGAACGGGTTCCCGCCGGGCGGCGGCACCGGGTAGGGCACGAGGGCGCTGGCGAGGCTGGAGACGCCGAGGCCGGCGCAGTACACCGCCGCGCTGATCCCCAGCACGGCGGGCAGCAGGTCCCAGCGCCCGGAGACGGCGACCCCGCCGACGGTCATGAGGAGGACGAACGCCGTCTGCCACGGCGCGGCGGCGAGGACGCGCCCCAGCCGGTCGTCGCGCCCGCGCACCCCGGCGGCGAGGTGGGTCCAGAACGCGGAGTGGTCGAAGGCGAGGTCGTTGTGCAGGCTCCAGCCCAGCAGGAACGCCACCGAGGGCCCCGCCCACAGCAGGAAGGGCCCCGCGGCGCCGCCGTTGCCGACCGCGAGGGCCACGAGCACGGCGGGCGCGACGAGGACGGAGAGCCCCGCCATGGCGTAGCGGGGGTCGCGGCGCCAGTAGGCGAGGCAGCGGCCGGCGACGGCGGTGGCGGGCGTGGCGGGGAGGCGCTCCAGCACCCGGCCCAGCCCGGAGGTGTCGTGGGTGCCGCTGCGCTGGGCGCTGACGGCCGGGCGAGCCTCGGAGCGGGTCAGCGCCGCCGCCCAGCCGGCGAGCACCAGGCCCAGGGTGAGCGCGGCCAGGGCGGTGCGCAGCAGGGCGCTGCCCCACGCCCCGGCGGCGGCGTCCGCCGGTGCCGCCCACGCGAAGCCGAGCGGGGTCCAGCCCACGACCTCCGCGGCGGCGCGCAGGGCGGCGACGATCTCCTCCCAGCGCATGCCGGCGACGTTGAGGGCGGGCCCGAGGCCGATCAGGGCGACGCCGACGACGAGGACGGCGACGTCGCGGGCGCGTCGGGTGCGCAGCAGCGCGGCGGCCGCCGTCGTGGTGGCACGGGAGGCGGCGACCGCCGTGAGGGTGGCGAGCAGCGCGCACGGCACGGCGAGCAGGGCCGCGGGCAGCGAGTGCGACCACGTCACGACGGTGAGGAGGGCGAGGACGAGGGTGACGACCCCCGGCACCCCGACGACCCCGGCGAGGAGGAGGCCCGTCATGAGGGGGCGGCGGCGGATGCTGAAGGTGGCGAAGCGGGCGGGGTCGAGGGTCTCGTCCACCCCGAAGGCGACGAGGGGGACGACGGCCCAGCCGAGGACGAGGAGGCTGCCGAGGCCGGTGACGGTGGGCGCGGCGACGTCGTGCGGCGCCCAGCGCAGGGCCACGAGGCCGGCGCCGGCGAGGCCGACGACCCACAGCCCCCACAGCCCGGCGAGGACGAGCGCGACGATCTCCCAGGGGCTGCGGCGCAGGCCGTTGCGCAGCAGGGTCAGCTTGAGGCGGAGGAGGTGTGCAACCACTCGAGGCTCCCTGGGACGACGGACCGGCCCCCGACGAGGTCGACGAAGCGCTGCTCCAGCGTGCTGCCGGTGCGGACCTCGTCCAGGGTGCCGGCGGCGAGGACTCGGCCGGCGCTGACCACGGCGACGTGGTCGCAGAGCCGCTCGACGAGCTCCATGACGTGGCTGGAGAGCACGACGGTGCCGCCGCCGGCGACGAAGCCGGTGAGGATCTCGCGGATCGTCGTGCCGCTGATGGGGTCGACGGCCTCGAAGGGCTCGTCGAGCACCAGGAGCCTGGGGGCGTGGACGAGGGCGCAGGCCAGCGCCACCTTCTTCGTCATGCCGGCGGAGTAGTCGACGACGAGGGTGCGCGCGGCGTCGGCGAGGCCGAGGGCGTCGAGCAGTTCGGCGCTGCGCTCCTCCGCGACGGCGCGGTCCATGCCGCGCAGCAGCCCGGCGTAGCGGACGAGCTCGGCGCCGGTGAGGCGGTCGAAGAGGCGGACGCCGTCGGGGAGGACGCCGAGGCGGCGCTTGCCCTCGACGGGGTCGGCCCACAGGTCGTGGCCGAGGACGAGGGCGCGCCCGGCGTCGGGGCGCAGCAGGCCGGTGGCCATCGAGAGGGTGGTGGTCTTGCCGGCGCCGTTCGGGCCGACGATGCCGTAGAAGGAGCCGCGGGGGACGTCGAGGTCGAGGGCGTCGACGGCGACCTTGGCCCCGAACCGCTTCGCGAGCCCCCGCAGGGAGAGTGCCGGACCCTCGCCGGGCCCGCCGGGGGCGTCACCGGCCACGTGCGCTTCCATGCGATCGAGGCTAGCGACGGGGATCGGGACGCCCATCCGACGATCGGACCACCTGCCCTCCTGCCACCGTCGGGGGTGCAGGCGCTGCGCCGTCCAGGGGTGCGGGCGCTGCGCCGTCCAGGGGAGCGTGCTCACACGACGGCGGGCACGGGACGCCGGTGGCCGAGCATGGGAGGGGTGCAGCTCCCCGGGCCACCCCCACCTCCGCTCCTGCCTCCGCCGCGTCCGCGCAGTCGTCGGCGCACGCTCCTGCCCTGGTTCCCGCAGGGCCCGGTGGCGGCGAACCGCCGCGGCCCCGCAGTGGCGGGCCTGCTGGTGCTGTTCGCGGCGGGGTGGGGCGTCGGCACGATCGACGCGGTGCTGGGGCTCGCGAGCCCGGTCGAGGACTCCGGCGACTGGGTCGAGGACTCCGGCGACGAGGTCGAGGAGTCCGGCGACGAGATCGAGGGCTCCGGCGGCTGGGTCGAGGCCGGCGACTGGCTCTGGGCGCTGGAGTCCATCACCTGGCAGGTGACCGCGGCGGCCCTGCTGGTGTGGGCGGCGGTGATGTTCGCCGGCACGCACGGGGTCGGGCGCAGGCAGCTCGGGCTGTCGCTGCCCCGCACGCGCGAGAACTGGCGGGCGGAGGCGGGGGTCTTCGGCGCGGACGTCCTCGTGAGCGTCGCGGCCTTCCGGGTGATGGATCTCGTGGACGGGCTGCTGGGCGTGCCGCCCTACGGCTCCGACGGGTACGAGCCCGTCGCCCCCGAGATCGCCGACGGCCTGGTCGCCTCGGCGCTGGCGGGGCCCACGGAGGAGGTGGTCCTGCTCGCCGTGACGGTGTCGGTGCTGCGACGGGCGGGGTTCTCCTGGTGCGCCGTGGTGCTGTTCGCGGTGGCCCTGCGCCTGTCCTTCCACCTCTACTACGGGGTGGGCACGGCGGCGCTGGTGATCTGGGCGGCGGGGATGGTGGTGGTCTACGCCCGCACCGGCCGCATCCTCGGGGTGGTGGTGTCGCACGCGCTGTGGAACGTCACCCGGGACGTCGACCACCTGACGGGGCTGCCGGTGCCGGTGCTGTTCTGGTCCCTCCAGGTGGCGGCGCTGGTCTTCCTGGTCCTCGCCTGGCGGGCGGGGGTCTTCACGGGCCGCCCCGAGCGCCACCTCCCGCCGCCGCCGGGTGCTGCCGGGCGCCCGGCCGCGGGCGCCCTCGTGCCGCAGCCGGCCGGACGGGTGGACGCCGCACCTCCGGCCGGTGGATCCGCGCCCGCGGACGTGGCCCCGGCCGGCGACTGCACTCGCCCCGGGCGCTGACCGACCTACGATGGCCGCATGGCAGCGGTCTCCCTGGGCCTTCCCCGTGTTCGCGGGCGCGCCCCGACCGCTGCCCCGGCGCCGCCGCCGGGCGACGGGCGGCTGCGGGACCGCTTCGGGCGGACCGCCGTGGACCTTCGGGTCTCGCTGACGGACCGCTGCAACCTGCGCTGCGGCTACTGCATGCCGCCCGAGGGCCTGGACTGGATGGCGCGGGAGGAGCTCCTCGCCGACGAGGAGGTCGTGCGGCTGGTCACCGTGGCGGTGCGCGACCTCGGGGTGGAGGAGGTGCGCTTCACCGGGGGCGAGCCGCTGCTGCGGCGGGGGCTGGCCGCGATCGTGGCCGCGACGTCCGGGCTGCGCACCCCGGGCGGCGTTCCGGTGCGCACGTCGCTGACCACGAACGGCATCGGCCTGGCGCGCCTGGCCGCGGGGTTCGCGCAGGTGGGCCTGGACCGGGTCAACGTCTCCCTGGACACCCTCGACCGCGACAGGTTCACCGCCATCACCCACCGGGACCGGCTGGCCGACGTGCTGGCGGGGCTGCGCGCCGCGCAGGAGGCCGGCCTGGCGCCGGTGAAGGTGAACTCGGTGCTGCTGCGGGGGGTGAACGACGACGAGGCGCCCGCGCTGCTGCGCTGGGCCCTGCGCGAGGGCTACTCCCTGCGCTTCATCGAGCAGATGCCGCTGGACCCGCAGGGCGCCTGGGACCGCGACGAGATGGTCACGGCCGCGGAGATCGTGGAGCGGCTGGGGGCGCACTTCGCGCTGCAGCCGGTGCCGGCGTCGGTGCGGGGTTCGGCCCCGGCGGAGACGTGGCTGGTGGACGACGGCGCCGGGCTCAGCGGGACGGTCGGGGTGATCGCCTCGGTGACGCGCCCGTTCTGCGGCGACTGCGACCGGACCCGCCTGACCGCCGACGGGCAGGTGCGGACCTGCCTGTTCTCGACGTCGGAGACGGACCTGCGCGGACTGCTGCGTGCGGGCGCCTCCGACGCGGAGCTGGCGGGGGCGTGGCGTGCGGCGATGTGGCAGAAGAAGGCGGGGCACGACATCGACGACCCGTCGTTCCTGCACCCCGACAGGCCGATGTCCGCGATCGGAGGCTGAGTGAGCGTCCTGGTGCGCTACTACGCGGGTGCGGCCGAGGCCGCCGGCGTGGACGAGGAACGGGTCGAGCTGGGATCGGGGCGGCCGCTCGCGGAGCTGCTGGACCTGCTGACTCAGCGGCACGGGCAGCGCCTGGGGACCGTGCTGCCGGCGTGCTCGTTCCTGCTGGACGCCACCTCCGCCGGCCGCGAGGCCCCGGTGGGCGCGGACGCGACGGTCGACGTCCTGCCCCCCTTCGCGGGCGGCTGAGGCCCGGCCGGCACCGCAGGGTCAGCCGGGCGTGGCGGCGTCGAACTCGGCCACGAGCCGCCGGGGTGCGGTGCTGCGCCAGGCGTCGACGACCAGTTCCCGCAGCGCCTCCGGGTCGGCGGCGTCCAGTCGCGCGGACACCCAGCCGAACCTGCCGACGTGGGAGGCCGGGGAGAACACCTCCGGCTCGGAGGCGAGGAGCGCAGCCTGCTCCTCCCGGGACGCCTTGATGCTGGCCTGCGTCCCGTCGTCGGCGAGGATGACGTAGATCTTCCCCCGCACGCGGAACGTCGCCTGCCCCCACGTCTCGCGCTCCTCCGCCTCCGGCAGCGCGAGCGCGGTGTTCCTCAGTTCGTCCCCGGTGACCACGGGACGATCCTGGCGCGTGACCGCCCGGCGGCGGAACCCCCGGTGGGCGTCAGGCCGCGCCGGCCCACTCCAGGACGAGCAGCGCGACGAGGGCGAGCCCGGGCACGGCGCCGACGACGGAGAGGCTGCTCAGCTCGACGGCCTGGCGGATGCCGCTGCTGCGGGCGGGCCGCTGCGCGGGCTGCCGTGCGGGCCGGACGGTGCCGTGGTTGCTGCGCGGGTCGGCGGTCACCGCCAGCAGGGGGTGGCGCGCGAGGGTGTGGGCCGTCGTCATGTCTCCAGCGTGCACGCAGAGTCAGTAGTGGAGAACCCTCTGCGCACTCTGCGTGCGACAGGTGGGTGAGACGTCACCCGGACGGCGCATCCCGGGTGCTCCGGGCGGCACGCAGCGCTGCCGACGGGGAGTTCCAGGGCGTGCGGCGGCACGGTCGGTGAGCGCCGCCGCCGGTGCACCGCCGTCCGGGTGCTCCTGCAGCGGCGGGCAGCGGCGCGGAGGCCGCAGCACACCCAGGGGGGCAGGACCGGTTCCGGTCCTGCCCCCCTGGGGTCCGCGACGTGGTGCCCGGGTGGTGTTCCCGTGGCGCCGGGTCAGACGCCGCAGGTGACCGCGACGGCGATGCTGGGGTCGATGGCCTGGATCTGGCCCTGCACGGCGGTGAGCTTGTCCTGCAGCGCCTTCACGGTCGCGCGCTGCGCCTCGACCGCGGTCCTGCTGGCCTTCTTCTGCGCCTGCAGGGTGGCGAGGACGAGCTTGGCGTCGGTGACCTGCTTGTCCAGCGCGGTCAGCTCGCCCTGGAGAGCGGTCAGCCGGGCCTCGGTGGCACTGATCTCGGCGTTGATGCCGTCGAGCTGCACCAGCAGGGGCGCGACCCGGTCCTGCAGCGCGAGGACCTGGTTCTCCGTGGTGGCGATCCGGCCGTTGAGGTCGCCGAGCTGGGCGACCAGCCCGTCGACGTCGGCGGTGAGGGCGGTGACCTGGCGCTGCTGGGTGGCGACGGCGCTCTCGGCGTCCGTCACGGCGCCCGCCAGGCCGGGCAGCGCGGTCTCCAGGGTCCGGATCTCCGCCTGCTGAGCCTCGACGTCGGCGGTCGCGTCGGCGAGCGCGGCGGTGGCGTCGGCCGCCACCTGGCGCAGGCCGGGGAGGGTGGCCGCACGGTCGGCGATGGCCTGCTGGGCGTCGTCGACGTTCGATGTGAGCATCGGCAGTTCGGCCTCCAGGGCCCGGAGGGCGGTGACCTGGGCGGCGACGAGCTCCTGCGCGTCGGCGGCGGCCGTCTGCAGCGCCGGGAGGGCGGCCTGCAGGTCGGCGAGCTCGGCCTGCTTGGCGGTGAGGGCGGCGCGGGCGTCGGTGGCGGTGGCGCGGAGGGCGGGGAGCGCGGCCTCCAGGGTCCGGATCTCGACCTGCTTGGCCTCGACGGCGGCGACGGTGGCGCTGAGGGTGGTCTGCAGCGCCCCGGCCTGCGCCTGCAGGTCCGCGCTGGTGGCATTGGCGGTCGTGAGCTGGGCGTTGAGGCTGTCGATCTGCGCCTGCAGGGTCGTCAGGTCGCCCTGGAGGCCGGAGATCTGGCTGCTCTTGTCGGCGATCCTGGCGTCGATCCCGGCGAACTCGGCCTTGTACGCGGTGAGCAGCGCCTCGCGGGCCTTCTTCTCCTCCTTGGTGCCGCCCTTCTCCTTCTCGAGACGGGCGATCTCGCTCTCCAGGAACGTCTTGCGTCCGCGGAGGGCGGCGAGTTCGTCCTGGGCCGTCGCCAGCTCGACCTGCTTGGCGGCGAGCGCGGCCGTGGCGTCGGCGAGCTGCTCCTCCAGGCCGGCGACGACGGCGGCCGCGTCGGCGACGGCCCGCTCGTTCGCGGCGACGGCGGCGGCGGCCTCGTCGGCGGCGGTGACCAGCGTGGCGAGCTCGGTCTGCGCGGTGGCGAGCGCCTTCTCGTGCGCGGTGACGGCGGCGTCGGCCCGGTAGGCGGCGTGGTTCAGGGTGAACCGCTCGCGCTCCGCGGCGGCGATCGCCGACTTCTGCGCGGCGACGGCGGCGGTGGCCTCGTCGGCGGCGGCCTGCAGGGTGGCCAGCTCGGTGCGGGCGCCGTCGATCTCGGCGAGCTGGGCGTCGAGCTCGGCCTGGGCGGTGTCGCCTGCCGCGGTCAGGACCTGGAGGTGGGCCTCGGCGTCGGCGACGGCCTGGACGGCGGCGGCCAGCGCGGCGGCGGCCTCGTCGGCGACGGCCTGGAGGGCCGGCAGGTCGGCCTGGGCGGAGGCGAGGGCGGCGACCTGGACGGCGAGGGCGTCGGCGGCGGCGGTGGCGAGCCCCTGCAGGCGGGTCAGCTCGGCGTCGGCGGCGGCGAGCTGCTCCCGCACGGCGGCGAGCTGCCCGGCGGCCAGGGCGGCGTCGGCGCGCAGGGCGTCGGCGTCGGCCTGGAGGGCGTCGCGCTCCGCGGTCAGCGAGGCGAGCTCGGCGTCGGTCGCCTGCTTGCGGGTGGCGAGGTCGGCGAGGGCGCTCTCCGCGTCCACGACGGCCTGGGTGGTGGTGGCCTCCAGGGCGAGGAGGCGGGCCAGCTCGGAGTCCGCGGTGACGATGTCGGCGTCGATCTGGACGGCCTCGGCCTCGAGGGAGGCGAGGACCTCCTCGGCGCCCGCGATCTGGCCGGTGAGGTCCGTGGCGGTGGCCTGCAGGGCGGCGCGCTCGGCCTGCAGCGTGGCGATGGCGGCGGCGTTGCGCTTGGCGGCGGCCTTCAGGAGGCCCTCCTGCACGGTGCCGCGGTGGGCCATCTGGTTGGCGACGCCCTTGCAGATGCCGGCGGTGGTGGAGGTGGTGGCAGCGGAGGCGCTGCTGCTGCCGGCGACCAGCACGCCCGCGAAGGCGACGGGGACCACGAGGACCCCGACGAGGCGGCGGGCGGAGGTGGAACGGGCAGCGATGCGCATGCAGGACTCCGGAGGAGAGGTGGGTGCGGCGGGGATCCCCGTCTCCTCCAGAGTTCAACGGCTCCCGCCCGCCCCGAACGCCTCCTCCTCCGAACGGCCCTCCGCGGCGCTCCCCGGCCACTCCAACGCCGGAATGGTGGTCACCTGTTCAGCGCAGAGTTGGCGTTCAGCTGCGCAGCGTCACCGCAACGGGGGTGGCGGGACCGTCACCGCACCCCGCCGAGGATCCACTCCTCCAACTGCTGCACCTCGTGCGGTTCGAGCTGCATCTGCGCGTTCGCGCACAGCTCCTTGAGGTTCTCCAGCCACGTCGCGGCGAGGTCGGACGCGGACATCCCCGGCCGCGGGCGGGTCCCCGCGTAGACCATGCCCTGCACCACCGAGGACACCACCGCACGCCGGATCGGCTGCTCCCGCAGGTGCGCCCGGTCCCGGACCCGCTTGAACGTCCCCGCGTCGAACCCGTTCTCCGCCACGTCCGCGGCGAGCTCCTCGAACAGGACGGCGTACTGCGCGCTGGAGAGGGCGGGGGCGTTCGTGACCAGGCACACCTGCGCCGGCAGGGGCGCGAGGTCGCCGCGCGCCAGTTCCGCCGCACCCGCCGGGACGTCGGCCTCGGTGTGGCGGGTCGGGTCGAACACGTACCCGGGCTGCGGCTGCGGCACGTAGCGCAGCTCGGGCAGGTACGTGGAGAGGAACACCGCGAACTTGCCCGCCCCCGCCCAGCCCCGCTCCGACAGGGTGGGGTCCACCGACAGCGCGGCCTGCGCGGCCGCCGCGGTCACCAGGGGCCGCGGCGCCGCGCGCACCGCGGCGCGGACGGCCTCCAGCAGCCGCTCGTCGGGGGTTGCGGGCCGGCGCACCGCGGTCGGCTCGGCCACCGGACCGGCGGCCTCCCGCCGCGCCCCCGCGGGTTCGGCCGCCCCGGCCCTCGCCGGCGGCCGGTCGCCGTCCGAGCGGGTGGTCAGCACGACGGCCGCCAGCTCGTCGGGGGAGATCACGCTGTCGCACACCGACCGGTAGGCCGCCGCCGCCGGACCCGCGGTCACGATGGCGGTGAGCCGGTCGTGCGCGCGCAGCCGCATCATCACGGGCGTGAAGTCGGCGTCGGCGGAGGCGACGACGAACTCGTCGTAGGCGCTGCGGTGCTCCAGCGCGTCGAGGATGTCGAGGACCATGTGGATGTCGGCGCTGTTCTTCTGCCGCTGCGTCAGCGGGGGGCAGTCGACCACCTTGAACCCGTTGCGGGTGAAGAAGGGCCGGAACCTGCCGAACGCGACCGGGTTGAGGTAGCAGATCCGGACGAGGAAGCGGCGCTCGAACGGGCCGGAGGTGTCGGCTCCCGAGGACAGCCACCGCACCCACCGGTCGGGGTCGGTCGCGAAGGCCTCGGCGGCGCGGCGGTCGGTGTCGGCCAGCCCGGAGTAGATGTTGTCGAAGTCCACGAACAGGGCGCTGCGCCGCACCCTGCCCGGAGCGTCCTCGGCAGTCACACCCATCGCCTCCCGCGTCCCCGAGGGGGCCCGGCCGGGCCCGCCTCCACCGCGTCCCAACCTACGACCTGCCGCCCCGGGGGTCCGCGGCGGCCGAGGCTGCGGCGCCGGCAGGCCCTCACCGCCGCATCCGCGGTCCTATGCTGGCTCTCGTGCCGCAGTACCGGATCCGCGAGGCCGCCGCCCTGCTCGGCGTCAGCGACGACACGGTGCGCCGCTGGGTCGACACCGGCGCCCTGCCGGCCGTGCGCGACGGCGCCGGGCGGATGAGCCTCGACGGCGCCGCGCTCGCGGAGTTCGCCCGTGCCGCAGCCGCACCGCCCGTGCCCGACCCCTCGGGGGTCCAGCGCTCGGCGCGCAACCGGTTCGTGGGTCTGGTGACGCGCGTCGTGGCCGACGGGGTGATGGCGCAGGTGGAGCTGCAGTGCGGCCCGCACACCGTGGTCTCCCTCATGAGCAGCGAGGCGGTGCGGGAACTGGGCCTGGAACCCGGGACGCTGGGGGTGGCGGTCGTGAAGGCCACCACGGTCATCGTGGAGACGCCGGCGGGGGCGTCGTGAGGCGTGCGCCCGCGCTGGCCGTCGCCGCCGTCGTCGCCGCGGCGCTGCCGGGGTGCGGCGGCGATCCGGGCCCCGGCGGCTCCCCCTCCGCACCGACGACCGCGGAGCTCACGGTGCTGGCCGCAGCCTCCCTGCGGCCGGTCTTCGAGGAGCTGGGACGGCGTTTCGAGGCCACCCACCCCGGCACGGCCGTCGAGTTCACCTTCGCCGGCTCCACCGACCTGGTGGGGCAGTTGCGCGAGGGCGCACCGGCCGACGTCCTCGCCACCGCCGACACCACCGCCATGGACGCCGCCGCGCAGGAGGGGCTCCTGGCGGATGCGCCCGCGCCGTTCGCGACGAACACCCTGCAGATCGTGACGCCGCCGGAGAACCCTGCGCGGGTGTCGTCGTTCGCCGACCTCGCCCGCCCCGGGGTCGCCGTGGTGGTCTGCGCACCGCAGGTGCCGTGCGGCCGCGCCACCGCACGGGCGGAACTCACCGCCGGGGTGGACGTCTCCCCCGTCAGCGAGGAGACGTCGGTGACCGGCGTGCTGGGCAAGGTGACCGCCGGCGAGGCCGACGCGGGCATCGTCTACGTCACCGACGCCCGCGCGGCGGGCGGCGCGGTGCGCACCGTGCCGTTCCCGGAGGCCGCCGGCATCGTCAGCACCTACCCCGTCGCCGTCACCGCGGGTTCCGAGCACCCGGTGGAGGCGGCCGGGTTCGCGGAGTTCCTGCGCGGCGCGGAGGCCGGGCGGGTGCTGGCCGGCGCGGGGTTCGGGGCGCCCTGACCGGCGGGGCCGGCGCGTCGCGGCGCGCGCGGGAGCGGGGCGGCCCGGCGGAGGGGAACGGGCTGCCCCGCTGGATCCTCCTGCCCGCCGCGGCGGGAGCGCTGCTGGTGCTGCTGCCGCTGCTGGCGCTCGCGCTGGAGGTGGAGTGGGCCCGCTTCCCGGAGCTGGTGACGTCGCCGTCCGCCACCGCCGCGCTGCTGCTGAGCCTGCGCACCGCCGCCGCCAGCACCGTCGCCTGCGCGCTCCTCGGGGTTCCGATGGCGCTGGTGCTGGCGCGGGTCCGGGGGCGGGCGCTGCGGCTGGTGCGGGCGCTGGTGCTGCTGCCGCTGGTGCTGCCACCGGTGGTGGGGGGCATCGCCCTGCTCGCCGCGTTCGGGCGCCAGGGGCTGCTCGGGCAGCACCTGGAGCTGCTGGGGGTGCGGATCGCGTTCTCCACCGCGGCCGTCGTGCTGGCCCAGACGTTCGTGGCGCTGCCGTTCCTCGTGGTGAGCGTGGAGGGGGCGCTGCGCACCGCGGGCCGCCGCTACGCCGACGTCGCGGCGACGCTGGGCGCGGGGCCGTCGACGGTGCTGCGGCGGGTGACGCTGCCGGGCGTCGCCCCGGGCCTGGCGGCGGGTGCGGTGCTCTCGTTCGCGCGGGCGCTCGGGGAGTTCGGGGCGACGCTGACGTTCGCGGGCAGCCGCGAGGGCGTCACCCGCACGCTGCCGTCGGAGATCTACCTGGTGCGGGAGACGGACCCGGGGGCGGCGGTGGCGCTGTCGTTCCTGCTGGTGCTGGTGGCGCTGGCCGTGGTGGCGGGCGTGCACGGCCGGGTTCCGGGACGCAGCGGCGGCAGCACCGGCACCGCCGGGCGGGGGCGGGTGGGCCCGTGAGC
This sequence comes from Kineococcus xinjiangensis, assembly GCF_002934625.1. GTDB lineage: Bacteria > Actinomycetota > Actinomycetes > Actinomycetales > Kineococcaceae > Kineococcus_A > Kineococcus_A xinjiangensis. The sequence continues at coordinate 146,022 of NZ_PTJD01000011.1, forward strand.
GGCCTGCAGGTGCGCGCCGAGGTGCCCGCGCGCGGTGTCGAGCTGGACCTGTCGGTGGCCCCCGGCGAGGTGGTGGCGGTGCTCGGGCCGAACGGGGCGGGCAAGTCCACGCTGTTGGCGCTGGTGGCGGGGCTGCTGCGCCCGGCACGCGGCCGCGTCGTGCTGGACGGGACGGTGCTGGTGGACACCGCTGCGGGGGTGTGGGTGCCCGCGCACCGGCGGGGGGCGGCGCTGCTGGCGCAGGAGCCGCTGCTCTTCCCCCACCTCAGCGCCGCGGGCAACGTGGCGTTCGGGCCGCGGGCGCGCGGTGCCGGGCGGCGGGCGGCCCGGGTGGAGGCGCAGCGGTGGCTGGCCGCCGTGGGTGCGGTCGACCTCGCCGCGCGCCGGCCCGGGGAGCTGTCGGGAGGGCAGGCGCAGCGGGTGGCGCTGGCCCGGGCGCTGGCCGCACGGCCTCAGCTGCTGCTGCTGGACGAGCCGCTGGCCGCGCTGGACGTGGGCGCCGCGGCGGCGCTGCGCGGGTTGCTGCGGCGGGTGCTGCGGGAGGGCCGCCCGGCGCTGCTGGTGACCCACGACCCGCTGGACGCGCTGGCGCTGGCGGACCGGGCGCTGGTGCTGGAGGCGGGCCGCGTCGTGGAGGACGGGCCGGCGCGCGAGGTGCTGACCAGCCCGCGCACGGAGTTCGCGGCGCGGCTGGCGGGGCTGTGCCTGGTGCGCGGCCGGGCGGTGGCGGGGGGCCTGGAGCTGCCGGACGGGACGGTGCTGGGCGGGGTGCTGGAGCCGGGTTGCCGTCCCGGGGAGGAGGCCGTCGCGGTGTTCGGCCCGGGCGCCGTGGCGGTGCGCCCCGGCGGCTGCGCCCTCCCCGGCGGCACCGTCGTGGTGGCGGAGGTGGTGGAGCTGGAGCCGCGCGGCGAGGTGGTCCGGGTGCGCGGGCGGGGGGCGGTGGAGGTGGCCGCCGACGTCCCCACCGCCGACGCCGCCGACCTCGACCTCGTGCCGGGGACGAGGGTCGGCTTCGCGGTGGACGCGGCGGCGGTGCGGGTGCGGCCGGCGCGCTGACGGCCGGGGCGCCCGCGGCGGTGCGGGTGTGGGGACCTGCCGGTCAGGCCGCGGGGGCGGGGGGCCGGCCGACCTGGTCCCGGCCGCCGCGCTTGGCGACGTAGAGAGCCGCGTCGGCGCTGGCGTACAGCTCCTGGGCGCCGGTGGCGTCGTGGGGGACGTGGGCGACGCCCGCGCTGATGGAGAGCCGCACCGCGACACCGCCCGGCAGGAGCAGGGGCGTCTCGCGCACGGCGGTGACGATCTGCTCGGCGCGCCGGGCGGCGACGTCGGGGTCGCAGCCGGGCATCAGGACCGCGAGCTCGTCCCCGCCCATCCGGGCCACGACGTCCTGCTCGCGGCAGCGGGCGCCGAGGATCCCGGCGACGTGCGCCAGGGCGGCGTCGCCCGCGAGGTGGCCGTGGGTGTCGTTGATGCTCTTGAACCGGTCGAGGTCGATGATGACGAGCGCCGTGCCGGTGCGGGCACCGGCCCCGGTGAGGGCGCAGCGGGTCGCGTCGTCCAGCACCCGCCGGGTGACGAGACCGGTGAGCGGGTCGACCGACGCCTGCTGCCGCAGCCGGGCGACGAGCCGGTCCTGCAGCATGCTGCCCCTGGCGAGCAGCCCGCCGGTGAGCAGCAGCACGGTCGACATGTACGCGAGCTCGTTGAGCGCCTGCTGCTGGGGCAGCAGGGACAGCACCACGACGGCCTCCCCGACGACCGCGGCGGCGGTGACGAGCGCGGCCCCGCCGACGCGGAGCTGGGTGGCGGCCCAGAGGACTGGCAGGCAGAAGAAGACCTGCCCGGTGATCGTCGCGTCGGAGGTGGCGAGGTCCAGCAGGACGGTCGCCACGACGCCGAGGACGGGGGCCAGCACGGTCAGCGCGACGGTCCGGGCGGGGGGCAGCACGACGAGCGCCACGGAGAACGCGGTGAGCACGACGGCGGCCACGACGTCGGCGGTGTGCAGCCCGCCGCGTGCGAGCACGGCGGTGGCCACGGAGATGACGGTGGTCGCCACGAGGACGACGGCGGCCCAGACCCGGGCGGAGCGCGGGTGGCGGGGGCCGAGGGAGTGCAGCAGGGCAGCCCACCGGGACGCGGGTCGCGGCGGGGTCTGCACCCTCCGTGCATCGGCACGGGCGGGGCGGGTCTCAAGGGAATGGCGCGCTTCTGCTCCCCGCGGGCCAGCGCCCGGGGCCTGCCTGCGGGTCGTGGCGGGAGATGTGGCACAGCTCACACCATTGTTCGGGGAGGGTGACGTCTTCAGCCACCCCGTGCGGCGTCGTGTGGATGTGAGACGAGGAGCCCGGTGAGCGGGGACGCAGACTTCGATGCCTGGGCGGTCACCGCGACGCCACGGCTGCTGCGCACAGCCAGGCTGCTGGCCGCCGACACCCATGCCGGGGAGGACCTCCTCCAGGACGTCATGGAACGCGTCTTCGTGAAGTGGGCGCGCATCGACGACCCTTCCGGGTACGCCCACCGCGCCCTGGTCCACGCCGCGACCTCGCGCTGGCGGTCCAGGTCGCGGCGCCGGGAGGTCACCTGGGACGCCGTCGGGGAACCGGCGGCCCCCGGCTCCAGCGGCTCCACCAGTACGGTCGACGACCGCGACGAGGCACTGGCCATCCTGCGCCGGCTGCCCGCACGCCAGCGCGCCGTCCTCGTCCTGCGCTACCTGGAGGACCTCCCCGAGCAGGAGGTCGCCGACCTGCTCGGGATCGGCCTGAGCACGGTGAAGAGCCACAGCGCCCGCGCCCTGACCGCTCTGCGCGCGAGCCGGTCCACCAGCTCCACCCACAGCACCCCGCTGCCCTGGAAGGACGGTGCCCGATGAGCCCGCTCACCCCCGAGGACCTCGAAGGCGGAGCTCAGCAGCTGCTGCTGCGCGCCGGGGCGAGTGCGCCCGGGGACACGGCCACCGTCGCGGCGCTCATCGGTCGCGTCCACCACCGCGGGCGCATCCGGCGCCGCCGTCGCCGCCTAGTCCGGAGCGCAGTAGGTGTGGGGGCCACTGCGGCTGTGGTGCTGGTGGCTCTGGCGCTGCCCGGCTCGGACGACACCCGCTCGCTGGAACCCGCCGGCCCCTCCACCACGGCCACGTCCCCGGACGACTTCACCGCCGGGGGGTGGACGCTGCCGCGCGAGACGCACCTACCGGACGGGCTCAAGGACTGGCGCGGGCAGATCCGCGAGTCGATGCGGCGCTACCCCGATGCCTTCGTCGTGCCCGAGCGGCTGCCCTCGGACATCTTCGAGATGCACGTCGCCGTCCACGGCGAGCAGCCCCTCATCGGTGTCGACACCGATGGTCCCGGCGTCTTCATCTGCGTCGCGGACCTCGCCACCTGCCAGCAGGGCTTCACCGACTGGCCGGTCGTCCGCAGCGGCGAAGTCGACTCCCGCTCCTTCCACGTCCTCGTCAGCCCACCGGGCAAGCCCGACGAGACCGGCCTGACGACCTCGGAGCGGGAGTTCTGGGCAACCGTGCCCTTCACCGCCGGCACCCCGGACTGGATGGCAGCCACCGACATCCGACCATGACGCGGTCAGACCATTGAACCTTCCGGTTCAGCGTTCTGTCCTGAACCGGAAGGTTCAGCAGGAGGTGCTCGATCGGGTGTTCTCATGCCTGGCGGATCCCGTCCGGCGAGGGGTGCTGGTGCGCCTGGGCGAAGGGGGCGCCACCGTCGGCGAGCTCGCCGAGTCCAAGGGCACCGCCTGTCCGGCTGCTGGCGGCACGTTCCACTTCACCTCGGCGAGCGGGCCGCCGGCGGGGGCCCGGGTCTACCGAAGGGCTTCCACGGTGTCGGTCAGAGCAGCGCGTCGTAGGCGGCCGTCAGGGGGCCGCCGGCGTTGCCGGTGTTGACGACCCCCGTCGGCTCGATGAGCACCGCATGGACCTCGCCCTCCGCGATCGGGCAGTGCTCCACCCCGCGGGGGACGACGAACATCTGGCCGGGACGGAGGACCACGTCCCCGTCCCTCAGCTGGATCGTCAAGGTGCCGTGCACCACGAGGAACAGCTCATCGGTCTCCTCGTGCGCGTGCCAGACGAACTCGCCCTGGACCTTCACGACTTTGATCTCGTAGTCGTTGAGGCGAGCCACCACCTTCGGCGACCAATGCTCCGAGAAGAGCGACAGCTTGCCGGCGATGTCGACGACCTCATGATCCATAACTGCAGTCTGCATCCTCCGGACGCGGCGAGCCCAGCCCCTTCGAGCGCAACGCACTGACGCGCCGCGCTGCTGACGCGATCAGGGCCGGTGCGGGCCGTCCGTACCGCTCCTCGTGGTCGTGCGGGATCGTGGGGCGATGAGCGGGTGCGCGGAGGTGGCCTGGACGCGATGGCTGCATCTGACGTCCGATCCGATGGCACTCGCGGTGGCACCCGGGGCGGTGACCGTGGCCGAACGGCACACGCGCCTGGTCAGCCGCGACACGGGTACCGGGCAGGAGGTGTGGAGCACGCAGGGCCTGGAACTGCGCCGGCACGTGAGCGTCTGCGGGGATGTCGCGGTGCTGGAGGGCTGGCGTGGATACCACCCGATGCTGCTTCAGGTGCGCACCGGCGCAGAAGTCGGCCGGTGGTCGCTGCCCGAGCCGGTGCGCCACCCTCGACGCCGGCTGCGCCTTCTCGCTCAGCGACGAAGACCTATCGGCGGTAGCCGCTAGGTTCCCCGGATGACGTGGCGGCACCTCAGCAGGCGTACACGCCTCCTGATGATCCCTCTCGTGGTGGTCAGCGTGCTGATGGTGGCCAAGGGGGTGACCGGCTTGGTCGACCCCACCCGGCCACCGAACATGATCACCGGGGTGGCGCTCCCCCTGCTCCACGCCGCTCTGATCACGGCGTGGCTCGTCAGCCTCCTGCTCGACCGGCTGCTCCTGCCGACCGCGGAGGGGCCGGCTCTCCCCCCGTGCCAGCGGCACGTCGACGTGCGCGTCGCTCCGGACGAGCGGCCGGAAGCGGCGAAGGTCTCGCACCGGCCCCGCTGATCTCCGGCAGCTGCTGACTGCCACGATGCCCCGATGAGCGAGCAGGTGCCGGTGTGCGATGTCCAAGCCCTCCAGGAGGCGACCGAGGCCGTCGCGGCCGTGCTCCACGACGTGCGCGAGGCGGACTGGAGCCGTGGAGCCGGTGACGTGTCCTGGTCCTGCCGCGACGTCGTCGTCCACATCACCGACTGCCTCATCTCCTACGCCGCGCAGCTGGCGACCGGGGCTGAGAACGACTTCGTGCCCCTGACGGCCGGCATCGACCAGGGGGCGGACAACGCCGCTGCAGTGCGGGCCCTGCAGGCTGCCGCTGCGCTGCTGGCCGCGACCGTGCGCACCGCCCCGGATGGAGCCGCCGGCTGGCACCCCTGCGGGATGGCCGACGCCGAAGCGACAGCCGCCATGGGCGTCGTGGAACTGCTGGTCCACACCCACGACGTCTGCTCCGGCCTCGGCGTCGACTGGCGCGGCCCCGCAGGCCCTCCCACCGCGGCTCTCCGACGGATCTTCCCCGACGTCACCGACGTGCTCGAAGACCACGAGCCGTGGGAAGCGCTGCTGTGGGCCACCGGACGAGCTGAACTCGCGGATCGGGCACGACGCACGGACTGGCAGTGGCACAACCAGCGACCCGTCGACTGACGGGTCGAACTCAACCGCCCGGGCTGACCGCTGGCTCCTGCGGCGTCCCGGGCGAGGCGACGTCCCAGCACGTCGATGGCGTCAGGAGGACCGGGGCGACGGCGGACTTCCTCGCCCGCGCAGCGCCTGGTGCACGGCAGCGGTCGCCGCGCTCAGGACGGCCGTGCCGACCAGCACCACGGCAGCGAGGGTCAAGACGCCGACGACGCCGAGGGGGTCGCTGGTCGGCAGCGGCCATGCGGCCACCAGCAGGAACGGTGCAGCGACCAGCGGGATGGCGAGCCCCGGGCCCAGGCTCGACGTGCCGACCACCACACACGCCGCGGGCGCGCGTCCGGCCGGCTCACACCGCTCCTGCCATCGACCAGATCACCTCGACAGGATCCCAACCGGACCCGGCACGCCACGACGCCCTCGAACCGGAGCCGGCAGCCGAGGGGACGTCCGCGATCGCCACCGGGCAGGCGCGATCACGACCGCCCGAGCCCGCATCAGAGAGCAAGTGCCCTCGGCCGTTCGTCGACTGCGGTAGGAAGAGGCCATGGAGCACTCCGAGGGAGCACGGCCGGCAGAGGCGATCCAGGACCGGCGACCTCCCCGGTGGTTCATCGACCGCGTGGCCAACCCCGTCGTGCGGCGCCTGGCCCCCAGCCGTCTCGGGCGGCGCCTGCCGGTGGCGGTGCTCACGTTCACCGGCCGACGCAGCGGACGCCGCTTCGACGTACCGGTCGCCGTGCACCAGGTCGACGACCAGCGGGTCGTCTTCGCGGCCGGAGCGTGGCGGGTGAACTTCCGCGGCGGCGCGGACGCGCAACTGCTCGCCGAAGGGCGCAGCACCCCGGTGCACGTGACGCTCCTCGAAGACCCCGCCGACGTGGGCGCCGTCTTCCGGGCCGCCTTCGACACCGGCATCACTCCCGAGAAGATCGCCTTGCGCATCCCCTCAGGCAGCCAGCCCACGGACGAGGAGCTCGCCGCGCACCGCAGGATCCTCGTGCTGCGCTAGTTGTTCGGTGCGAAAGTTCGTGATCAGGCGGCTGACTGCCACGTGAAGTGGACGGGGTGGTGTTCGCGGTTGCGTTGCTCGGCCCAGGTCTGGACGTGGACGTCGCAGTCGGCGGGGTTCTCGAACCAGCCGTGCTTGAGGACTTGGCGGGTGAGGATCCCGAAGACCGACTCGATGGGGTTGACCCAGGAGGCGTGAGCCGGGGGTGCATGACGGTGATTCCGGGATGCTCGTCCAACCAGGTGCGGGTGTGGCGGCTGGTGTGGGCCGGGCCGTTGTCCACAATCAGCGTGAAGGCCTCGCCGCAGGTGTCGATGAGGCGGGCAAGGACATCGGTGAAGGCGGTAGAGTCCATCCGTCCAGCGGTGGGGATCATGGTGACGTTGCCGGTGGCGGCTTCTTGGACTCCGTACCAGGAGATCGTGCCCCGGCGGGGGTGCGCACGGAGTAGGCGGTCTTCTCGTCCAGACTCAGCACCGGGCGTGGATCCTGTGCGGCGGCAGAGATGGCCTTTTGCACCGCAGCGACGCGGACGTCGAAGTCGGAGTCGTGGCGGCGGTGTAGCCAGCCCACGACGCGGTGCACCTTCGAGCCCAGTGCGCCCAGGGTGGGGGTGACCCAGGAGGCGGTGACACCCCAGTTCAGCCGCCCCATCGCCTCGGCCAGCAGGGCATGGGTCCACAGCGGACGCGGGCGTGGCGGTTCCAGCGTGATCCCAGCCAGCAGGTCGCTCACCGCGTCGTCGTCGTCGTAGAGGCGCGGCCGGCCTGAGCGGGCCGCATCGAGCAGCCCCTCCGTCCCCGCTTCGGCCACACACGTGACCCACTTTCCCACCGTGGCGCGGCTGATGCGGTGCTCGGCGGCCACCGGCGATGCCGCGCCCATGATCAACAACCTTGGTGCGACACGTGAAGATCCGGTGATCACGAACTTCCACGCCGAACCACTCGCCTGCTTTCAGGACGAAGTCGACATGACGATGTCGGCGCTGCGGCCCTGCACCTGCGAGACCTCCGGCCAGAGCTTGGAGAAACCGCGAATCGGCGCGGCATACCTCACGCCCGTTGTCTGCCTGAACCCTTCTGCATCGCCGTCGCATCACCCATGTGCCACCGCAGAGCCGCCAGCGCCATGGAGGCGGTTCACGTTGAGCCGTTGTCGGTAGCGCCCTGAGCGACGGCCGGAGGCTGAGCATCGCAAGCGTTCCGGACTCGCGGGTGGGTGTCTCGTCCTGACCTGCGTCGTCGCGGTCGACATGGGTGGGTGTCGCCGGCA